>CAZWGS010000001.1:0-142809 GCA_964633315.1 uncultured bacterium
GAGCACCGCCCTGTCACGGCGGAAGTTGCGGGTTCGAGCCCCGTCAGTCCCGTAGTTCAAATCTGTTAATCGGTAGATTTAGTTCTGGAACACTTTTCTATGGTGTAGTTAACTTAACTGCAAATAACAAATGCTCCAGGATTTACCCACATTAATTTTCTATGGTAACTATTGTCAGTGAAATTAACTACCATTTTTTTGTATACTAGTCTAAGTAATCATGACCATAAAGCTAAAAGTACCGACTATTAAGTGTGAAGGGTGTGCTGAAACCGTCACTGCAGCAGTTTTAAATGCTGTAGCTGATGCTAAGGTAGCTGTCGATGTAGATTCTAAAGTGGTAGTTGTTGAGACTCAAGCTTCAGAAGCCTCAATCAAACAAGCGATTACTAGTGCTGGTCATGAAATTGATTAGTTATGATTAAATTGAAGGACTAATGGACTCCGGTTTTCGAGAGACTTTGTCTAAAAGAACTCCCATTCGTTATCGCAACTGGCTGATAACAACCAATACAATCGAAGGTAAGCTATGGATTCGTTGGCAGCATCCTCAAGATAGTTTTCCTCGCTACAGCTACGAGGTTGGCGATAAAAGCCTCTCAGAGGTGATTCGCTATGTACGATTCTTGATTGATTTAGCGATTAAACTCGAAGAAAATGCACCAGAAAAAGACAAGAAGTAGCGTTCAATGTTAAGGGAAATCGCTAGCAGATATCTCTAAATAGATACGATCACTTTGGTTACGCTTAATTAAACCCTTGAGTTTTTCCTCGGCGATCCATTGTCTATCTTTACCGCGTTGGTATACTGCCCGTAAACCTTCCTGGGCATATTCTGGTGCTTTGCCACCGAAAAGTCGGTCCAGAGTGGCTTGTATTTTTGCCAAACTCACCGACTGTTTAAAAGTAATCTGAGTCTGCCTTAATTGCCCCGTGGTGGGATCAAAAAGATACTTGAGACTAATTTCACCATTTAACTGGTAATAAGCCAAAGCTTCCGTATTTCCCGAATTGCCACTTCCAGTAGATGTAGGTTCCCCCAAAAGTGTCTTGACTTGATTGATTGGGGTTCCTGGACTAAAAGTGGGAATCTCTGCGTTGCTGCTAGGAGGTTGAGGTTTAGGAGTGTTACTAGCAACAGGTTGCTTTGGTTCAACTACTGAAGGTGGTGGTGTTGGTGTTGGTGTTGGCGTGGGAGAAGGTTGAGGTGTTGGTGTCGGTGTCGACTCAGCTACAGGTGTTGGTGTTGGTGTAGGAGAAGGTGTCGGTGTCGATTCAGCTACAGGTGTTGGTGTGGGAGAAGGTGTGGGGGAAACTTCCACTGGCTGTTCAAATTCTGGTGATGGTGAAGGTTGAATCTCCGGTTGTTGGCGTAGCCTACCTACCAGTAAATTGAAACCCAGGACGAAAAATCCGAGTGAAAGACCACCAAATATCAGTACACTAACGCAAAATCTGAGACAGCCATTACTTTTAGTTGTAGCTTCTGAGTCTGGAGGTGGTTGATTAACCGCAACAGTGGGTACTGTGGAGGAAATTTCTGATTCACTGGGTTTTTTTATTCCTCTAGCAACAACTAAAGTCGCTGCTGTTTCCTCAAGTGGAGATGATTCTTGAGTCTGGAGTGTGGATGAGTTTGTAGAAGGAACCGTGGATGCTTCTAAAGCTGCTAACATTTCTGCTGCGCTAGCAAAACGATCTCGTGGTTGCTGACGAATGGCTTGATCTAGTACCATTGCCAGTCCAGAATGCATTTCAGGTACTTCGCGTCGCCATAAAATTTCTCCACTGCGCGAATCAGTTGGTAAACTTTGGGGAATTTTCCCTGTGAGTAAATAGATCGCTGTTAGCCCTAAACTATACAAATCGCTAGAATAGAGTGGACGACCAGCTAGCTGTTCTGAAGGCATAAAACCAGGGGTTCCAATCGCAACTGAAACTGATGCTTGTGCCCGATTATGCACAGCTGTACTCATCGCCTCTTTCACTGCACCAAAATCGATTAAAACTGGTCTACCAGTTGCTTTACGAATAATAATATTATCTGGTTTAATATCCCGGTGAATCATACGCTGTCTGTGGATATAATCCAAGACAGGTAGCAAGTCAGCCAGAAATTTTTGCACCTGTAATTCAGAAAACTTGCCCTGTTTTTCTCGTTGTTGTCGTAGTGTTAGTCCTTCAATCCATTCTTGAACTAGATAAAAATTACCTTGTTCGGAAAAGTAGGCAAATAATTCAGGTATTTGTGGATGCTTTTGACCTAAATGTTCTAATATTGTAGCCTCACGCTGAAAGCGATCTTGAACCCACTTGTGTTCTTCGGGTTTTTGGACAATTGGTTGCAGTTTCTTAATAACGCATTTGCGTCGAGATGGTAGATGGGTATCAGTAGCCAGAAAAGTTTGACTAAAACCTCCTCTTCCAATGGTTTGCAAAATTTGATAGCGATTGTTGAGGATTGTTTGATTCACCATCGGAATTGAAAATTGAGCAAAATAAAGAAACTAGAAGGAATAGGTAGCAAGTTACCAGTTACCCTTAGTCAATACTATTTCAAAGTAAGTAAACCTTGCTCTTTTAGTTTAGGATTAAAACGCATCTCCATTTGCACTCCTCTTTGTGCTAGATCATCTTTAATTTCTGCTTCAATACGTCTTGCTACTTGTTTTAATAGTTTAGCTTGCTCTAGTTCTCCACCCGCTTCGTAGGTAGCTATTTCCGCTGCTGTCATGGCAGGTTTGACATTAATTGGTTGATGCCATTGTTCTTCCTGTGTACTATTTCCAGGGGGAGTTACACCATTTTGTGCGATCCATGCTTCCTTAATCTTTTCCAGCATAGTGCGATTAGGACGGTTAATGGTTTCTACTTTTAACCAGTAGCATTCTTGAGGTTGGCAAACTAAATGTTGCTTGAGACTGAGGTAGATATCGCGAGAATAACCAACTAATTGCATTATTTGATCGCGATTAAAAATAGCGTATACTCCAATTTTCCCCTGTAATTGTGTCGTAATTTGACCAGATTCATCGAGAAAAGGAATGTAATTTAATTCTTCTAGAGAAGGAATTTCAGTGGTAGTCATAAATCAATTGTAGATTTTTTTGTAAACAGCACACAAACGACTTGGCTTGAAGATTTTGGCTTGGAACATAAAGTTCGGAGGCACATTGATAATTACATATTCGGGGGAATTATGATACTGTTCATATTCTGGAGGCATTCCTTTTGGTGTTGTTTTACTGTAGGGAACAGGTTGAAACAGTAGCTGTGTAAATTCTACTTCCACCTCATGAATTTGCTGACTAATTTGTGTACAAAATTGTTCACTATTTAATAATTTAAATAGAGTTTCCTGTGCTTCGGCTTCTAGAGTAAAACTAGAATCGAAGTTTTCAATTATTTTTAGTGTCATCGCTTGCCAGATTTATGGAGAGAATCGGGAACTTTGGCAATGGTACCTGAGATTCAAAGATAAAAGACAAAGAAACCATTAGATTTAATAATCTTGCTTCAATTATTAGCCATGACAAAAAAAGCCCCCAGAAAAAAATAAAGTAGGGAAGCAACTTTAAACATCCCTACAGTTAAAATTAGCATTGCAAAATTTCGGGTTAGCGATCAACTGAACCCATAATCACATCAATGCTACCTAGAATCGCCATAATATCAGCAACTTTTACACCCTTGAGCAAGTGGGGCAAAATTTGCAGATTATTGAAATCTGGTGCGCGAATTTTCCAGCGCCAAGGGAAGACATTATCATTACCGACAATAAAGATTCCTAATTCCCCCTTGCCACTTTCAAGACGAACATAGTGTTCACCTTCAGGTATTTTGAAGGTGGGAGCAACCTTTTTGGCGATGTACTGGTACTCAAAATCATTCCACTGAGATTTTTTCCCTTCCGCCATACGCTTAGCTTCTAGGTTCTCATAGGGACCGCCAGGAAGACCTTTAAGAGCTTGGCGAATGATTTTCACAGATTCGCGCATTTCTCGGATTCTCACCACATAGCGGGCAAAACAGTCACCGCCAGTTTCCCAATGCACTTCCCAGTCAAAATCATCGTAGCATTCATAGTGGTCTACTTTACGCAAGTCCCACTTGACCCCAGAACCACGTAGCATAGGACCAGAAAGTCCCCAGCTAATCGCTTCTTCACGGGTAATGGTACCAATTCCTTCCACACGGCGACGGAAGATGGGATTATTGGTAATTAGCTTTTCGTACTCGTCTACTTTGGGTTCAAAGTAATCACAGAAGTCCTCACATTTGTCAGTCCAACCGTAGGGTAAATCCACAGCCACACCACCAACACGGAAGTAGTTGTTGTTAATGAGGCGCATCCCTGAAGCTGCTTCCCAGAGGTCATAAATCATCTCCCGTTCGCGGAAGATATAGAAAAAGGGAGTTTGTGCGCCCACATCAGCCAGAAAAGGACCAAGCCAAAGTAAATGGTTGGCAATCCGGTTGAGTTCGAGCATAATGACTCGAATATATTGGGCGCGTTTTGGAACCTCAATATCTGCTAACTTTTCGGGTGCATTTACCGTAATTGCTTCATTAAACATTCCCGCCGCATAGTCCCAGCGACTGACGTAGGGAACGTACATGACATTTGTGCGATTTTCGGCAATTTTTTCCATTCCTCGGTGTAAATAGCCGATGACGGGTTCGCAATCAATCACATCTTCGCCATCAAGGGTGACAATGAGACGGAGAACACCGTGCATTGAGGGATGGTGGGGACCCATGTTGATAACCATGGGTTCGGTTCTAGTTTCAATTTTTGCCATGAATAAGCAATTTCCCCTCGTACAAGAGCGCTATGGTACAGGTATTGCACCTGAGCCAATGTTTAGTTTTGTTTCTGCTTTATTAGTTAATTATAGGGGTGAGGCGGTTTGAGTTAGTGAATGCACGCTCTTGCTAGTAAATAATACCTTTTGTGACCATAATCTTGACTTGAGCTGAAATTTTTGTATTACATCTATTGTGATGTGAACTACCCGAAAGATAAAAAAGTAGTAGATTTCTTGCGTCTTCTATTACTGTGTCTTATGCCTAGACAATCAGCTTTTTCCCCTCTCCAGAGATCAGAATTCCTAGTCCCTTGTCTCTGAGGCTTACAACTGCATTTATTTTTCTAAAGATAGGATAAGTGTGGAGTTTTCCTGCAATTAGCTAAATTTTCCCTTAAGAGTTGTCTTTATTGCGCAAAAATACTTATGATACAATATGGCTAGATACAAAATTTAAGTAATAACACGCATCCCTTACCCTAGTCTTTACCGTAAATCCATTTAGATTTACAAATTGAGGATTTTTACAACTATGCAACCTAGCAAATGCCTCAGTATTGGGATTGCCGTGAATACTTTAACCGGATTTAGCTCAGTGACTTCATCAGTTAATGCTGCTTCTTTGTTCGTGGGTAGCTTCAACAATGACAGTGTACTGCGCTATGATGCGGCTACAGGAGAATACCTGGAAACCTTTATTTCTAATAGTGATGGTGAATTGGATGGACCTGTCGCTTTAACTGTTGGACCTGATAATGACTTTTATATTGCCAGTATTTTAACTGACAGTATACTGCGCTACGATGGAAGAACAGGAGCTTTCTTAGGTACTTTTGTTAGCTCTGGTAGCGGCGGCTTAGATGTACCTCAGGACTTAACCTTTGGTCCCGATGGTAACTTATATGTCAGTGGTGCTAATCCTTTCACTAGTAATAGTGTCCTGCGCTATGATGGGCAAACTGGAGAGTTCATTGATGCTTTTGTTACTCCCGGTAGTGGCGAGATTCTAGCGCCTTTTGGAGTCCGGTTTGGCCTGGATGGCAACTTATATGTTAGTGGTACCCTATCAAGCAATATCCTGCGTTACAACGGACAAACTGGAGAATTAATCGATGTTTTTGCTACTGTTACTCCAGGCGCTTTACCTGGCGGTTTGACCTTTGGAGTAGATAATAACCTTTATGTTGCTAATTTTGGCAGCAATAATATTGAACGCTACGATGGTATTACTGGAGAATTGATTGATATCTTTGTGAATAATGCCACAGGAGAATTAGACGGTCCTGTACACCCAGTTTTTGGTCCAGATGGTAATCTATATGTTAGTAGCCTAAGGACGAGTGCTGTGTTGCGCTACGATGGGCAAACAGGAAATTTAATCGATGAATTTATTCCTACTGGTACTGGCGGTTTAGATGGTGCAGGTTGGTTAGTTTTTAGAGAAGATTTAACTCCAGTTACTGAAACAGCTTCCACAGGCGCAACTCTAGCAATCGCTAATTTGGAATTAACTAGTTGGTTATCTCAAAAACAACAAAATAAAGGATAATTTGTGATACTTTACTGGCACTTGAGTAACTACAGATAGTTGCTACTATGTTGCTTAATTTACGTTCGCTAATTTCCACATCTGTTTTCTTCACACTAATAACGACAAAAACCCTAGCTTTCCCTGATATCCAAAATCATTGGGCGCACGAATGTATTAGTCAGATGCAACCTCGCAATCTGGTAACAGGCTATCCTGATGGTAATTTTCGTCCCCAAGGTAGCATTACCCGCGCTGAATTTGCAGTCTTAATGCTTAATGCTTTTCCCGATGCACCTATAATACGCAGTGGTATAACATTCAAAGATGTACCAGACAACCATTGGGCAAAGCAAGCGATTCAAGATGCCTATCGGCGTGGCTTTTTTGCCGGATATCCAGGGAATATTTTTCAACCTAACCAGGCGATTCCCAGGGTGCAAGCCATTGCTATTTTAGCAGGTGCAAAGAAGTATAAAAATCAGGCACTATTGGGAAATGCTAATCAGAATCCTCTCGAGCAATATTACAATGATGCAGACCAAATTCCCAACTATGCCAGGGCTGCTGTCACCGCTGCTTCCACTAACCTATTGGTGGTAAATTATCCTCAAATTCGTCAATTGCGCCCCAATGAAAGCGCGACAAGAGGAGAAGTTGCAGCCCTTTTCTGTCGAGCCTTGAATATTTATGCCCTGCCGGGGGAATATATTGCTGGGGTAGACGTGTATCCGCAACAGGTGCGATCATTACCTGGGAAACTAGACCAAACTCCTGTTTTTAACAGTAACAGTCCGGAATTAGTGCGCCAAGGAGGAATTCTTCTCTCCACCTTTCCTCCCACAGGCAAAACCACACCTGAAGCACATCTCAACTATGCTTTTAATGGCAGATTTGATATCTTCTCCCACCATCTTGCTAAGGCGGAAACCACCTCCCAAATTAATCCTCCCTTTTATCAAGGAATAATTCTCCACAATCCCACCAGTCGCACCGTTACAGTGGAAGTATTGCAAGCAGCAAGCTATCTTTCCAACCCTGACGCACCCTTTATCCCTTTAGCTGATATCCTCGATAATGCTGATGGTAAAGTGTATTCTGGTCCTGGTAGTCGCGTTATGGGGGAAGTTTTGCGGGGAATCAGACAGGAAAATTTTCCCGCAACAATCGCGATTCCGCCAGCTAGCAGCCATATTTTACTTAATCAACCCCTTCCCATTAATCGCATTCCTGCTTCCAATGGGCGCTCTACAATGATACGTTTGAGGAGCAATGGTGGTGTTTATGTGGCAAATTTAGCCATGAGAACCCCAAATTTAGCTAATGGTATCTATCGCCCACCAACTAAAGAAGATTGGGTAAGGATGCTGATTCAAGGTGATTTTGCCCAGCCTAGGGATAGTATACCAACTCCCCTAGATCCTCCACGTCAGCCAACAGTTTTTGGGCGTGTGGCTGGTGTTTCCCAAGGTGGTGTCTGGGAGGCTAGGATTACCGATAATCCCAACTCTAATTCCCTAAGTATTCCCGCACCAGGTGAAGCGATTTCCTATGTTTTAGGAACACTACATTTAATTACTTTAAACACTGAACAAATCCAAAGCGCACCTATGTTACAGCGCTATGCAGATACGGCTTATTTTGCCCATAGTAATTATGGCGTGGAATATAAACTTACTTTGCCTTTAGAAAATAGGACAAATCAGGTGCAAAGGGTGGAAATGTTATTGCAAACACCCTTAAAAGATGAGGGAGGAGAGGATAAGTTACTGTTTGCTAATCCTTCTTTTGAACAGGTATTTTTTCGGGGAACAGTAAGGATAAAGGATGGGGAAGTGACGCGCTATTTGCATTTAGTACAGCGTCGAGGAGAGTTGGGTAAACCTTTACTAGATTTAACTTTGCAGCCAGGGGAAGTGAGGGAAATCAATGTAGATTTTATCTATCCACCTGATGTTACACCGCCACAGGTTTTGACAGTGAGAACGGTAGAATTTAAGTAAAAGAATTAATGAGGAACTAAGACAATGTAGAGACGTAAAATTTTACGTCCCTACACAGGCTAATTTATACGCCACAACTCTTATCCTCTGGTAATCCAAAAACCAAGTACCATCCCGATATAATTTGGGACGCAATTTCTCTACAATACTGGCAATAATATCTGCTTGCTTTTGTTGCGAAATTCCTTCTAAAATACCTGAAGCAAACATAGTTAGCCAATCTCCCATTCCCTCTTCTCCCTGCAAAGCAGTTGGTCTAGCAAAAAGGTAAGCTTCACGTACTAAAAAACCTTCCTTCTCTAGTAGTGTTGTATACTCACCAATACTAGGAAAATACCAAGGATTAACTTCGCGATTTAAAGTACTAGCAATCGCTTCTAAAACAATATCTACATTCCCTTTCCCACCAAATTCTGCCACAAAACGACCACCAGGTTTCAAAGCGCGACTAATACAAGCAATTACAGCTTCTGGTGGTTTCATCCAGTGCAACGCAGCGTTGGAAAATATAGCATCAAAAGATTTATCTAAACTAAAATCAGCACCATTAGCAACCAGAAATTCTAACTGAGGATAATTTTCTCTTGCTTGGGTAATCATGTCTGGTGAATTATCTATTCCCATCACCATAGCCCCAGTTTCAGCCAACTTAGCAGTCAACTGGCCAGTGCCGCAACCTAAATCAAGGATCTTTTCCCCTGGTTGCGGCGCTAATAAGGTAACCAAATCAGAGCCATATTGCCACACAAAGGCGTGTTTGTCCTGGTATAAATCCGCATTCCACTGTGGCTGCTCAGACATGGTTAACTAAGTCCTATAAAGTAAGAGACTGGGGATTGGTTTCAATCAATTTTGCTAAATCTTGGAGGAATGCGGCTCCATCTGCACCATAAATAATGCGATGATCTGAAGTCATATTCACCTGCATTTGCTTCTTGAGTCCCATCATTCCCTCCGCAGTGGCGACTATTTGGGGACGAGAAGCACCAATGGCGAGGATTGAACCCTGTCCAGGAGGTAAAATAGCATCAAAGCGATCTACACCGAACATACCTAAATTGGAGAGGGTAAAGGTTCCCGTGCTATACTCCTCAGGTTGCAACTGTTTAGAGCGAGAACGTGCAACTAAATCCTTCCAGGTACGAGAGAGTGAATAAATATCTAATTGGTCAGCATTGCGCAATACTGGAGTAATTAAACCACCACCAGGCATTGCCACAGCTACTGCTACGTTAATAGAGCTATTGTACTTGATGCCCTGGTCTGTATAACTAGCATTGACAGTAGGATGCTTTTGCAAGGTTACCGCTACCGCCTTAGCCAGTAAAGCAGTCATCGTCACACCCTTAGGCTTAATTTGCTTGTATAACTTGTCTAATTCATCGGTAACAATGCTGTAACCAACATGGAAAGTGGGAACCTGGAGACTCGCCACCATATTGCGAATCACCGCTTGTTGCAAGGTATTGAAAGCAACGGTTTCTCCAGGAGTTGCAGGAGTTGGTGCGGGTGCAGGTGGTGGTGTGAAACTTGGGGTTGCAGTAGTTGTCGTGACGGGCGTTGCTACTGGTGCGATGACAGGAGGTGCAGCAGGAGTAGGAGTTTTACCTGCAGCTGCTTCCACATCTTCAGCTACGATTCTGCCGTAGGGACCACTTCCTGATAAATTATTTAAATCTACCTTTAGCTCTTTAGCTAGCTTACGAGCACGGGGAGAAACAACCAAACGACCATTACTACGACTGGTGCTAGCAACGGTTGCTGCAGCTACAGGTTCAGGTGTTGCTGCTGTTTGTGCTGGTGCTGCTGGTTGTGGTGTAGAGGGTGTAGCAGAGGCTGCTTTTTGTTTTGCTTCCTCAATTTCCGCTTCAGTTTCCGCAACATAGGCGATTGCAGCACCCACAGCCGCCTCTTGTCCGGCTTCAACGATAATAGTTGCTAGATAGCCCTCATAGAAAGACTCCACATCCATGTCAGCCTTATCCGACTCTACCACTACCACCGTTTCCCCTTTTTCGACCTTGTCTCCGGGAGATTTTTCCCAGGAAACAATTTTGCCTTCGGTCATTGTAGAACTGAGAGCGGGCATAAAAATTTCGTGAATCATGGAGCGGGTTTCCGAATTAAACTAATAAGCTGGATACAAATATCTTCCAGATCGCATTTTAGCTCGGACAGAGGCTCTAGTTAGTATTTTTTTGTTGTTTGTTATTTGTTGTTTGTTGTTTATTGTTTCTCTCTCCCCATCTCCAAAAATTTCACAGCTAAGGGGAGATGGAGAGTAAGGGAGCCGATTAGATAAAAAAATTAGGATAAGGAAGTAATAAATAGAAAATAGGTATAAACAGGTTCTATTAACATCTGATTGCCAATTTTTGTTTATTTTGCCTATATTTACAAAATTTTTACTTAAAAAGACCCTAAACTCTAGCCCCAGCAAAGCTATTATCTTTTGACTCCACAGCCCATCGAGTTGCTCTAATCAACCATCAAAAACTTAAAATCAACCAACAACAAACAACCAATAACCAACAACTAATTAAATATTGCCTCGAATTTCTTCCACAATGCCATCACGCACTACAATTTCTACGTTCAGCTTTTGCACTAGATTATCGCCTACTTCAACTCGGAAAAAGCTTTCCATTTGACCTTGGGCAACTTCTTTGTCTAATTCTAGTACTTGAACTTGTTGCAATTGTTGGAGAGATTGATTTTTGCGTTCGAGAAGTTCGCTTTTTTTCTGATTGACTTGATTTTGAATACTGTCAATTTGTTGACTGACTTGTGGACCAGGAGGAGTTAAACTTTGCCTTTGGATTTCTGCAATTGCTTTTTGTCCTTGCATTTCTAATTGCTGGATTTGGGAGTCAATTTGGTTAATTTGACCTTGTAGTTGTTGTTGTACTTCTTCTTTCCAGCGTGGTGTAACAATGACTTTCAGGTTTATAGGACGCTTTAAAAGTAGGTTTTGTTGGACTCCATCCATAGCTCTTTCCTTAGTTATTGGTTCTAAAAACTCACAGGGTTTAGGGTAACCGCAAAGCGATTAACTTGCCAAGCTGTTATAAATCGTTATTTCTGATCAAACATCCCGTCAATGATAGCGCGATAATGTTCCCTAACAACGGGGCGTTTAATTTTTAATGTTTGTGTCATCATCCCATTTTCAATACTAAAAGGTTCTAGGATGAGCTCAAAAGGACCAATCCTATCGTCTGTGCGATATCCAGGGCGATTTCTGACTTCGCGGTTTAGTTCTTGACGGAAGAGGTTTTGCACATCGGGATGATTAAAATTGAAGTTAGAATCTGGCAATTCTAGTTGTAAACCTCGTCCTTGAGACCATTTTGTGAGTGCATCTAGATTAGGAACAATTAAAGCACCCAAAATACGCTGGTCTTGACCTACTAACATAATTTGGTCAATATAAGGACTGCGTACACAAGCATCTTCAATAGGTTGGGGTTCAATATTTTCGCCGTTAGTGAGAACAATGGTATCCTTAGCACGTCCAGTTAACACTAAATCTTGGCTAGAGGTTAAGTAACCTAAATCGCCACTGTCAAACCAACCCTCACTATTAATCGCTTTGGCTGTTGCTTCTGGCTTTTTATAGTATCCTTGCATTACCTGGGGACCGCGAATTAAGACCAAACCTCTTTGATAAGCAGGTAGAGGTTGACGAGTTTCGGGGTCAACAATCATAATTTCTGTACCAGGAATTGCTGGACCAGAAGAACCACGTAGATTATGTGTGGTGCGTCTGGCGTTGGTTACTGGGGCTGTTTCTGTAAGTCCGTAACCCACCAAAACATTGACATCAATAATTTCATAGAAATTATCCAGGTGTTTGGCGAGGGAACCACCACCACTAATGACTGCGGTAATTTTTCCTCCAGTAGCGCCACGAATTTTTTGATAGACAATTTTTTCTCCCAATATATGTAGTGGTGCGAGGAACCAGGATTTTACTTGGGAGATGAAGCGTAAACCAGAAGATGGTTTTGGGTTTTCTAGACTAAGATTTTGAGCTAGTCTACGCGATTTGATATAGTTTTCAGAAATATTAAAAAAGAAGTTAACTAACTTTTGCTTACTTTCTGGTTCAGATCGCAACTTTTTCTGTACTCCCTCATACACCGATTCCCACAAACGGGGAACTGCGATCATGTAGTTGGGTTTAAACTGTTGCAAATCCTGTTTAATATTGCGCAAGTTGGTGTAAACCTGGGTGCAACCCTGGGAGAAGAGGAAGTACTCACCTGTACGCTCATAGGCGTGCCAAGTTGGTAAAATACTAAGCACGCTATCCCCTGTCTGGGGTTGAATTACCGCACCTAAAGTCGTCACTTGATGTAGCAGGTTACCGTGGGTTAGCATGGCACCTTTGGGCTTACCTGTAGTACCAGATGTATAGATTAAAGTAGCCAGGTTTTTCTTGGTTTGCTTAACTGGTTGTAGCTCATAATCAGCTCCAAGTGCCATTAATTGGGAGTAATTAACAATTTTAAGCGAACTTTCTTGCTCTGGCTGTTCCTCAGAAAGTAAAACCACAAATTCAATTGGCAGATCATCAATTGCAGCTTGTATTTTCTTCAGGGTTTTCCAGTCTTCTACTACTAAACCCGTGCTATCACTATCCTGGAGAATATAGGATAACTCCTTCATTTCCGCCTGGGAAGAGCGCACTGCATTTGTCGCCCCCGCCATCATCATTCCCTGATCCGCTACTAACCAACGAGGGCTATTATCAGCAAAGAGGGCTAGATGGGAATTTGGTTTAACTCCCAGCGATTGCAAACCAGAAGCAAACTGACAAATCTGTTGGTATAACTCCCTGTAGGTAACAACCACTTCTGGTTTAGCATGAGGATTGTGAAGGGCAATAGTATCACCAAAACGCTCAGCTGCTAAGGGCCAAATTTCAGGGATAGATTCTATTGTAGAGTAGTCAGCAACGCGGCGTAGATTGACTCGCTCTTGCTCTTTGATAGAAGATATTTGTGACATGGATTTGGCAACAAATTAGTTTCTTATGTCTTTCAAGATAACGTTCCGTTTATACCAATGATAATTTGATGAGGACAGAATTGATTTTGGCTACTGAAAAATTAATTTCGATCCTCTTTGCAACTTAAAATGCCACTACCAACCGTAATCTTACCAGGCTTTTTTGCTGGTGCCTCCGAATACCAAAAACTAGAGCAAACTCTAAATCAGCAGGGAATTCCCGCCATTACAGTACCTTTGCGCAAGCGAGATTGGATACCAACAGTTGGTGGTCGTTCTATGGTTCCTATTTTGCAACAAATTGACCGCACTGTGCAGCAAATGTTGCAACGCCACGCTGCAACTCAGGTAAACTTAATAGGTCATTCTGCTGGTGGTTGGATCGCTCGTATCTATTTGGGAGAAATTCCCTATACTATCCATGGCGATGTTAGCGATGAAGAAGGAGTCTGGCAAGCCCACCGCTACGTCAATACTCTCATTACCCTAGGTACTCCCCATATTAGCCAAGAACGCTGGACCAAGGGCAATCTAGACTTTGTTGGCGATAACTATCCCGGTGCTTTCTATCCCCAAATTAGCTACATCTGCGTTGCTGGTAAAGCAGTGTATGGTGAGCAAAAATGGGGGAGTTGGCTGGCATATAATAGCTACCAACTTACCTGTGGTGACGGTAATTGTTGGGGAGATGGTATTACACCAATTATCGCCGCCCACTTGGAAGGTGCGACTAACCTCACCCTTGAAGAGGTGATGCACTCTCCTCGTTCCCCTGGTATGTGGTATGGTTCTCCAGAATCCCTAAAAAAATGGGTTAATTATTTGGTGTGAAATCCGCCCTCTGTCAGCAAATCCCCTGTGACAAGATCAAGGAAAAAGTTTCGTAATTCTTAAGGTAATGGCTGACGTAATTGACTATCAAATTTATGGTAATGACTTGCAACTAGTAGAAATTGAACTAGATCCTAGAGAAGGAGTTCAAGCAGAAGTTGGTACCATGACCTACATGGAAGAAGGTATCGAAATGCAAACCGGAATGGGGGGTGGTTTGTTCTCTGGTTTCAAACGGATGCTAACAGGAGAAAATTTCTTTATCACTACCTTTGCTAATGGTGGTAGAAACAAAGCTAGGGTTGGTTTTGCTGCTACTTCTCCCGGTCAAATTATAGCCCTTGATTTAGGACAATTGGGCGGCGAATTTTTGTGTCAAAAAGATGCTTTTTTATGTGCTGCTAGTGGCACTGATATTAGTGTAGCTTTCACCAAACGTATCGGTGCCGGTTTCTTTGGCGGTGAAGGTTTTATTTTGCAAAAACTGCGAGGCGATGGTTTAGCTTTTATCCAAGCTGGAGGTGCAATTGTAGAGAAGGATTTAGCACCAGGAGAAGTATTGCGCATCGATACTGGTTGTTTAGTCGCCTTTTCACCTTCAGTAGATTACAGCATTCAGTTTGTCGGTGGTGTTCGCAATTTACTCTTTGGTGGCGAAGGTTTGTTTCTAGCCAAAATGACAGGACCTGGTAAAGTTTATATTCAAAGCCTACCTTTCTCCAGATTAGTTGATCGCATTACTTTACCTCTGCAAAATAGTCTCAACAACCTAACTGGAGCTAACAGCCAATAATAGTTGTAATCTTGTAGATGGTGGATGGTTGATAGTTAATTGGGATCTACCTCATTAATCCGATAAGCGCTATGTTGGTAAAAATTCCACCTGAGCCATGAAAACTTTTCTGATTAACTCTATCAAAGGTTATCGAAAATTTATTTCCCCTTTGTTCCCTCCTACCTGTCGCTTCCATCCTACCTGTTCCCAATACGCCATCCAAGCAATTTCACGTTTTGGTAGCAGACGCGGTAGTTGGTTAGCGCTAAAACGGATTTTACGCTGTCACCCTTTCCATCCTGGAGGTTATGATCCTGTACCATCTACTACAGAGTTTCCGGCTGATAAGAGAAATACTAAGTAGTTAGTCTAAATTTTTTTCGTGAAACCCTATCAAAAAATCCCCATTAAAGAATGCGGCGAATCCTTAGCTGCGATTCCTCAAGCTACATTTTCCTTGACTTCCCCTCACCCCTACGAAAAACTAGGTGCACCCTATGAAGGAAAATCTCCCTACTATCTACGCCAAAGTGTCCTTGATGCCTTAATTCAAGCACAAGACTACCTCAACCAAACCTATCCCCAGTGGCAAATTCAAATTTTTGATGCTTATCGTCCTGTGGCGGTACAACAATTTATGGTGGACTATACCTTCAACCAATTGCTGCATTCCGAGGGTTTACAAGATAGGGAACTTTCTGAAGCGCAAAAACAACAACTGTGGCAACAAGTCTACCAAATCTGGGCGATTCCTAGCGATAATCCTGCCACACCGCCACCCCATAGCACAGGTGCAGCAGTTGATATTACCCTAGTAGATGCAACGGGAAAAGTTGTGGATATGGGCGGTGAAATAGACGAATTATCGGCAAGATCGCAACCTAATTATCACGCCACTAATAATAATCAGACCGCTCAAGAATATCATAATCGCCGCCAACTCCTAAACCAAATCATGACTCAGGCTGGCTTTATACGTCATCCTGGCGAATGGTGGCATTTTTCTCTAGGCGATCAAATGTGGGCTTGGTTGTACAATCAAAAACAGCCAGTGGATAATAACCAGGCGATTGCACGCTACGGCAAAATTGTGTAGGGATGCAACAACTAAACGTCACCTCCCTAACGAAAAGCCATTAATAGGCATCCTGCAACTCGTAAAAGTCTGGTGAGATATAATCCTTGCGTAAAGGCCAACCTGTCCAATCTTCTGGCATCAAAATTCGTTTCAGATTCGGATGTCCTTGATAGACGATACCATACATATCGTAGGTTTCCCTCTCTTGCCAATCAGCTGCTTTCCAAATCCAGTAAACTGAAGGCACTTGAGGATTATCTCTGGGTAAGAAAACCTTCACACGCAACTCTTGAGGTTGATCCGCATTATCACCCACCTTAATTAAATGATAAAAGCTAACCAACTCCTGACCAGGACCTAGATCATAACCACCTTGGCATTGGAGATAATTAAAACCATAGGCGTAAAGTGCAGTAGATAGGGGAAGCAAAAAGTCTGGTTCCACCTTAATTACTTCTACACCTAAATGATCTAACTCTAGAGCTTCATGTTCAAACTCATTTTCCGTCAGCCACTTAGAAACTTCTCCAACTTCTACTATTTGCGAAGTTTCCTGATTTTCTTCCTGTTTAGGATCTGATTCAGCCACGCTCAACTTCCTCCTTTACTGATTCTTGCAGAGTCGCAGGTATTGGTAAACCCATTCCCTCTGTTAATTCCTTCGGTGGGTTGGCGCGAGTTGCTGACTGGAGATATTTACCAGTGAGAATTGGCTCTACAGCTTTGAGATTATGTCTTGTACTATAGTAACGATGGGTTTGTTGCTGAATAATGGCTCTCTCCTGAATCGATTCGTTAGCCACCTTCTTGCGTAACTTAACCACCGCATCAAAAATAGCCTCTGGACGTGGAGGACATCCTGGGATGTATACATCCACCGGAATCAGCTTATCTACCCCTCTGACGGTGCTGGGAGAATCGACACTAAACATACCACCAGTGATGGTACAAGCCCCCATCGCGATCACATATTTAGGTTCCGGCATTTCCTCATAAAGACGAACCAGTGCTGGAGCCATCTTCATTGTAATCGTACCCGCAGTGATAATTAAATCAGCCTGTCTCGGGCTAGAGCGAGGTACTAAACCAAAACGGTCAAAATCGAAGCGTGAACCGAGTAAAGCCGCAAACTCGATAAAACAGCAGGCAGTACCATAGAGCATGGGCCATAAACTCGATAGCCTTGCCCAGTTGTGGAGGTCATCTACCGTTGTTAGGATAACATTCTCCGAAAGGTCTTGGGTGACCTGAGAACGAGAAATGGGATTGAGGATTTTCTGCTTTTGCTGCTGAGTAAAATCAGCACTTTCGGTTTTTGAATTCATGACCATTCAAGGGCTCCTTTTCTCCATGCGTACACTAGAGCAACCACTAGAATTGCGATAAATATTAACGCTTCAACAAAGGCAAGTAAACCTAATTGGTTGAAAGCAACTGCCCAAGGGTAGAGAAAGACAGTTTCAACATCAAATACCACAAAAACTAACGCGAACATGTAGTAGCGAATGTTGAACTGAATCCAAGCTCCTCCAGTGGGTTCCATACCCGACTCGTAGGTAGTAAGTCTCTCAGGACCACCACCACTGGGCCGTAGGATCTTAGAGGCCGTTAGGGCAAGTATAGGGACTAGGCTGCTAACAAGCAAGAAACCTAGGAGATATTCGTAACCACTGAGGACAAACACGTTAAATTTTCACCCCTCAGCTAACCAGAGCTGCGTTATTACTTCTTTACAAAGACTATTATAAGGGCTTGGGGAAATAAGACTTAACTCCAACAGGCTCAAGATAGTCATGGTAGAGCCCACTAGCAAATTAATCAGTTAGTTAGTTTGTCTGTGCTGCTCTAATTTATGCGATAATTTTTAACATACATTTAATATTCGTTGCTTAGACATCAATCCATGAGCGAGCCAGCCCAAGAAAAAACCCTTGCTGAACAAGCTCCGGCTCGTCACGAATGCCTTGCCTGTGGCTACGTCTACGAACCGAGCAAGGGAGACAGTAATCGCGATATTGCACCGGGAACTGAGTTTGGTGACTTACCCACAGACTGGCGTTGTCCCGTTTGTGGTGTCGGAAAGTCCCAATTCCAAAATGTCGGTTCTAGCGGTGCACCCTCGGGATTCCAAGAGAATCTGAACTATGGTTTTGGCGTGAATAATCTAACGCCAGGACAGAAAAACCTGCTCATATTCGGTGCTTTAGCTCTCGGTTTCCTTTTCTTCATTAGCCTCTATGGTTTGCAGTAAGCTGACCGCGAAGGCAAAAGTAAGGGTATTATTTCTAAGTTTAAAGTTAAGCACTGTTAAGGATTGATTAATTAGTTTTTATGAACCTATTTGTAAAAAGGCTAAAGCAAATTTTTATTTTGAGTGCTATTGCAGTTTTTTGCGCTAGCTGTTCCCAAGTTGCTTCCCTAGAGGGTAGTGACTGGAAATTGGAAAACTTACCCACAGATTCAACCCTCATTGATTTAGGATTTACAGGCGATCCTAATCATGGTTGGATTGTAGGTAGTCGCTCAGCACTCCTGGAAACTAACGATGGTGGCGATACTTGGGAAGCAAGAACTCTGGATTTAGGAGATGAAAAGCTTACCTTTACCTCAGTAAGTTTCCAAGACCAAGAAGGCTGGATTGTAGGTAAGCCTTCTATTCTCCTACACACCGATGATGGCGGTGCTTCCTGGTCAAGAATTTCCCTCAGTGCCAAGCTACCAGGTGCTCCCTATAGTATTCTTGCTTTGGGTGAAAAATCAGCCGAAATGGTCACCGATTTAGGGGCTATTTACCAAACTAATGATGGTGGTAAAACTTGGCAAGCCCTAGTGAAAGAAGCAGTGGGGGTTGCTCGCAATATCAACCGTTCAGAAAATGGTGAATATGTAGCAGTTTCTTCACGAGGCAATTTCTATTCTACTTGGAAACCTGGTGAAGAAGCTTGGGAACCCCACCAACGTAACTCTTCACGTCGATTGCAGAATATGGGTTTTGGCCAAGATGGCAAAATTTGGCTACTAGCGCGTGGTGGTCAAGTACAATTTAGTGAGCCACAGAACTTCGAGGTGTGGGATGATGCTATTTACCCTGAATTTTCTACCAGTTGGGGTTTACTGGATTTAAGTTACCGTACACCGGAGGAAATTTGGGTTGCAGGTGGTAGTGGTAATTTATTGCGTAGCTTAGATGGCGGAGCAACTTGGTTCAAAGACCGTAAAGTGGAAGATGTGCCTTCTAACTTATACAAAATAGTTTTCTTAACACCTGAAAAGGGATTTGTTCTGGGTGACGATGGTATTTTACTTAAATACGAACCGTCTGCAGAGTCTGCTTAATTAAACAGTAACTTGTTTACTAAGCTGCCGTTTTCGTATGATGTAGTGTGATCCTAAATAAAGTTTAAAGAGGAGAAGTAATTTTTATGGCAGGTACAACTGGAGAACGACCATTTTCAGATATTGTGACCAGTATTCGTTACTGGGTAATCCACAGTATTACAATTCCTATGTTGTTTATTGCTGGTTGGTTGTTTGTAAGTACAGGGTTAGCATATGATGCTTTTGGAACACCCCGTCCTAATGAATACTTTACTCAAGAAAGGTTAGAAATACCCTTGCTTACAGAACGTTATGGTGCTGAGCAACAGATTAAAGAGTATAACAAGTAATCTATTTCAAGTAGGTAAAAAATCATGACAAGTGGAAATCCTAATCAACCAGTTTCTTACCCCATTTTTACAGTACGCTGGTTAGCAGTTCATACCCTAGCTGTACCATCTGTTTTCTTCCTAGGTGCAATTGCAGCTATGCAGTTTATTCAAAGATAAAAGGGAAGGTCAAGAGATTATGGACAGAACACCAAATCCAAATAAACAGCCAGTAGAACTCAATCGTACATCCCTATATCTCGGGTTACTTTTGATTTTTGTCTTGGGTATTTTATTTTCCAGTTATTTCTTTAACTAACTGGGTTTAATTTTGATTATTGTGTTGGGAGCAATGAGGAGGTAATAATTAAATGTTTGCAGAAGGAAGAATTCCCCTATGGCTAGTTGCAACTGTAGCTGGTTTAGGAATAATCGCACTTTTAGGTGTATTTTTCTATGGTGCTTATGCTGGTGTTGGTTCTGCTATGTAGCCAATACTGTGATTTAAGCAGTTAAGAAAAACTGTTTGATATTGTAATTTAGGGACGTGCTATGGTGCGTCTCTATTTTTGTTTTTGTGGTAGTAGAGATTAGAAGATATTTGAAATGAGACGATAGCGTGTTTATCACTTCAATTGAAACATTAGAAGGATATTTTAAAAGCACTCATCGAAATTATCCTCAAATTAGTCTTGATTATGATTTCTTCAATTACCTTCCTACTCAAATAGCAGACTAACTAAGATCTGGTTGTATTATTCAGTATAAGGATGGCACTGAATGAAAAGGGATTAATTATTATCTGTTAGGCGAAGAATCAGAACTGTTTACTTAAGACATTTCTTCTCATTATTCAACCGTAAAGATCAACTTCACTAAAGTCAGCTTTTTCGAAGTCTGCACCAGTCAAATCGCAGTCTTCAAAGGTGGATTGGAACAAATCAGCTTGATTCCAAATAGTGTTGCTAAAGTTACAGCGACCGAAGACGCATTCTACACCATTATTAATACCAGAGAAGTCGGAACCAGTGAAGTCAACATTTCGCCAATGACATTCACCCCAGATAGTTTTACTGAGGTTGTTTTTTCTCAAAATAGTACCACTGAGGTCAAAAATGATAATAGAATTCTCCAGATTAATGCCACTCAGGTCAATACCTCTGAGCAATCCTTCACGCGAGTCCTGAATGATAACTTGGGTGAAATTACGCTCCCCAGTACCATATCTCCTGAGCAATTCTTCAACCGTAATTTTTTCTCTTCTAACTTTCATCATTCAAAAATATTGATACCGAGTGACTGTTCAGCTCACTTTTAAACCCAAAGTAAAAAAAGAGGTTTAATAAACATCATTAGTTAAATCTTTAGTTTTTGGTTCTATAAATGTTACTAGTACCTTAGCAACTCGATTGCCATCCATATCCATAACTTCAAAGCGTAAATCTCGCCACTCAAAATAATCAGCAGCAATGGGTATTTTGCCAAGATGGGTAATAATAAAACCTCCTAGGGTGTGAAAGTTACCTCGTTTTTCTCCTGGTAGTTCCCGTAGTCGAAATAACTTGCGAAATTCCTCGGTGGAAATAATACCATCCAACAACCAAGAACCATCTTCTCTTTGAATTGCCTGGGGTTCTTCCTGTTTATAAATATTAGGAATATCACCAATAATCGCTTCGAGGATATCATTGAGGGTGACTAATCCTTGAATCACACCGTATTCGTCCACAACGAGGGCAATATGAGTACCAGTTTGTTTGAATAATTCGAGTACTTTTAATCCTTTGGTACTTTCAGGAACAAATAGGGGTTGGCGTAGGAAAGAAATTAATTCAAAGGGTTTTTCGGACAAACAACCAGCGAGCAAATCAGTTACTTGAACTATTCCTAAAACGTTGTCTAAGTTGCCCTGGGAAACAAGAAAACGAGTATGTTTACCGTTAATAATGCGATTGCGATTAATTTCTGCCGTATCTTCTAAATCTAACCAGACAATTTCTGGTCTTGGTGTCATTAAAGCGGTGAGTTTACGTTCATTGAGTTGCAGAACTCTCTCTACCATATCTTGTTCTGCTACATCAAACATTCCAGCTTCCGTACCTTGCTTAATTAAAACTTTAATTTCATCTTGGGTAACGAGGAATTTGTCTTTGCTTTCTTTGACTCTTAATAGTCCTAATACCAAGTCGGTGGAACAACCGAGAAGGTAAACTATGGGTGCAGCTAAAGCAGCTAGACGGCGTAGGGGCAAAGCAACTCTAGTAGCAATAGTTTCAGGGTTGCTAAGGGCGAGGCGTTTAGGGACTAATTCTCCAACTACCAGGGAGAGAAAAGTAAGACTCAAAACCACCACAAACAGGGAAATAGCTTGGCTATGTTTAGCTACTAGAGGAATATTTTGCAATACCACAGCCAATTTTTCTGCTAAGGTTGCGCCCCCAAAAGCGCCAGCAAAAATACCAACGAGGGTAATGCCAATTTGCACTGTAGAAAGCATCTGATTGGGATCATTGGCAAGTCTTAATGCTGCCCTAGCTTTTAAGTTACCTTGGGAACTAAGTTGTTCAAGGCGAGTTTTGCGGGCTGATACCACTGCAATTTCTGACATGGCAAATACGCCATTAATTACAATGAGAACCAAGATAAAAGTAATTTCGCTAGCTACGTTCAGCATTGGTTTATTTGCCGTTAGTGATGGCAAAGTGTGCTTTTGCTTCTAGTATCTAGCATTGTTTCTCTTTGGGGGTTAGAAAGCGGTAAAGTTACGCACAAATGAGAATTTACACGTAACTTTTAGCACTTTAACTTTGGGTAATTCTTTGGCGTTGGTAGATAATTAGCAGGGCGATCATACCTATCCCAATCAGTATCCACTCTTCGGGCTCAGGTACTCCAGAAACTTCAAAGGGAGTGAAGGGTTGGTTTAAATCTTCTTGTCCTGTTTCTATTTCCCTATCAAAGCGATCATCTCTTGTTTCGGCTTGTTTGAGCAAATCTCTTTGCTGGTCGTTTACTAGGACAATCATAGAGGAATAGGGTGTCACAATGTCGTAGGTTTTGGCGACAGCATGAATCGCATCTAGTTCCTTTAGGGATGTGTTGGCACTATTTTGACTTTGACGACTTAAACCCAAGACTAATTGTCTCGCAGCCAGGGGCGCAAAGTCGGAATTTTCGGCTTCAGGGTTGGCATTGGGCAGCATTTGCCAGATATAGCCATCTGCGACGTTAACTACGGAGTTAGCGAGGGTTTCCTGGGCTGCAAAACGTTGGATGACGTTGGGTAAATTGCTGTCTGCGCCACCGCGAGTGTCTTGAATCGCCTTTAGGGTAGTATCGTCGTAGGCGGGAGGCATTTGTTCGCCTAGATGTACAAACCATAGAGGCGCGGATAGGGCGGGGATAGTTTGTCCATCTTTAGCTAATTCGTAGCTACCACCATCGGTTAATACCACAATGCCATCGTAGGCGGTATCGCCACGCAACTGGTCAAATTGCTGTAGCATCTGTTGGGGTGAGAGGGAACCATAGAAGGTGAATTTACTAGTCTTAAAATTGTTAATATCATCGAGGCGTTGGGGTTGCTTGCCTTCTAAATCTGGAAGATACAAGTCTGCGTCGTTATTAGCAAACTTATTGTCCGCAAAACCATTTTTTTGTAGCCAAGCGAAGGTTTCCTCTACTTTCTGGCGTTGTGTCGCCATACTGTAGGAGGTGTCGAGAATTAGGGCAAAACGCTTATTTTTTGGTAGCGTCGCGATTTGATTGGTAAGGGGTTGGGCTGTGATTTGGTAGCCGTTATTTAAGCTGGCTGTATGGCCTTGGGATGCTTGTTTGGGTGCGGGTAAATAAGCTTCCAACCATTGATTACCTAAACCTCTGACTACTTTGCCATTACGTAGGCGTTTGGTGTAACCTGTCCAAAAGATATTACGCTTCTCCTGTAAGCTAGGCAGTGCCCAACCCTCATCCTGGCGCAGCACCTTATAATTCAACCAGAGATGCATTTCGGTGGCGCGCTGTACCCCATTGCGTTTTTCCCGAATTGATAGGGGTGCAGGCACAGGAAAGGCACGCAGACGGTAATTTCTTGGTCCTACTTGTTCTAATAATGCAGGATCTATGGGACGAGCACGTCGTACTTGGGAATTATATACTTCCTGGGCCGCCCCTCTAGGGGAAACTTGGAAGGGAAAACGATGATCGCGATTGGCAGTTTCACCTAGCCACAAGCCAGTAATCGCAGCACTTTCGGGGAGTGAGAAGTAATAGAAAATCTCCTCTACATCGTTGGTTTTATTTTCGTAAACTTCGTAAATTTCCACATCCGCCCAATCACCGTGGGCTGTGGTATTTACTTCTTGGCGACGCAACCAGACGCGATTTTGGTCAATATTGAGTAAACCAGCCTTCGCCTGATCCACAATAGCAGTGGATTGGAGGGCGTGTTGCACCGCTTTGCGTTCAGCTTTTTGCAGTGGTGTGTCGAAAAATTCTGCGTAAAGTTGTTCTGCTTGAGTTACGTCATTCCTGCTACCTTGGTACAGGAAGGGTGACATTACCAAGTTATAGCTATTTTGAAACCACTGAGCCGCAGCATCGGGTAATTGGAACAAATCTTTGTACATCGCATAGATGTGATTATTTTCCTCGATGGTACTAACGTAGCGGTAGGGGTGAAGATTGGCGTTAACTAAGCCTTGGCGAATGGTTTTTGATTCTGCTAAAAGTTCTGTACGACTAGCATTAGTATTAGGGAATTGTTCCAGTAGTGCGAATGCTTGTACCTGAGGCTGAAGATTAAAATTAGTCAGCAGCGTCAACCAAATCGCCACAACTGCTGTGACACCTACTAGGGTGAGTTTGCCACCAAATTGCCCTGCAAATAACCGAAGAACTTTTTGTCCTGAATGGAGATAAAGTGTAGCAAAGGCTGAAGGCATCCCTAAAAAGAGGCTACAGCTAAAGAAAAACAGCAGTAGGGAGATAAAAGAGAAAATACCGCCATAATAGAGGGCAGAACCCAGAGAATCGAGCCATTGGAAGCTAAGAAAGCCAACAATTAGCATAAAAGCCGAGGGCAAAACGTAATAAAGTAGAAAGACTGACACATATAAGCCAATAATTAGCATCAGGCTGTGAGCAACCATTTGCAACCAAGCAACATGACGATGCTTGTTGTTGTAGCCAAAAATTACTTCTACTGCAAAGGCGGCGATACAAAGCAGAATTGTCCCCAAAACTAGGCTACTAGCAGCTGTTAGTTCCCGAATCAGGAAAAGGCGAATTAAACACCAAGCAAATAAAGGCGCTTCCACACCATAAAAGAGGCGCATCAACTCCTGAGGTTTACGAAATAGATATTTAGCGCCGACAAAAGTACAAACAGTAGGTACACTGAGGAGAGCAACAAAAGTGATGAAAAAATCCAGCGGCACATCACCATCAAAGGTGGCAATAACTAAATCGACACCGATGTAAGGCAAGATACCAAAAAAGACAACCATTAAAAAAGATAGATTCCACAGCCAAAAAATGCTGTAACAACCTACATTTAAAGCAATTTTAAAAAAAAGTGGGAAATTCATGATGCAGCGTGAGGAAATCTAAGGATTAAGGCTTTGGAAAATTGCATCGTGCATGACGCTAGCAAAAGTCTGTACTTCTGGACTCGATGGAGTTTGGGGCGCATCGAATAGTACCGAAACTAACACCCAAGTCTTCTGACGATGGGCAACATAATCCCAAATTCGTGTCAAAAAATCATCAGTGGTACTTTGAGGCGATTGAAACCAATAAGTTGCCGATAATGCGCCATTTTGCAACGATAGCCATCTTGCTTGTACCGAATTGGCAAGCAATTTTGCTTCCATATGATCCACTTTTAAACCATTACCCACAAAACATAATTCTGGGGGATGGTGTGCTTGCCAAGCATTACTAGCAACTAGCAACATCGAACCAGACAATGAGCCAAATTCAAAGTGTTTTTTCTCCGCAATCGGTTGCGCTGGATTGTCAAAAAAACGCTGTTCTGCTTCGCTCATTAACAAAGGTTCTGTGATAATTTGTTGGGGTAATTGCAACTGGGAAATCGGCATTGGTTGCCTTTGTAGAGGTTGAATTTGTGCCACAATCGCCAGACAAAACATCACAGCAACAAAAACTCTATACGCCCCTAAATCTTTCCATTCTCGCGCCTGTTTTGTCTTCCCCTTTCCTTCTAATACTTGCAAAGGAACAAATCGCAGTAGCAGCCAACCTAAACCACAGGAAAAAATAAAACCGAGAATGCCCAAAGGCAAGTGTAGTATCTGGGCAATTTGAGGTTGTTGCCAAACTTCAATGAGTAATACCAACAACAAAACACGCGTAATGTTGCTAATAATTAATAGCAGCATTTGCACCAGGCTAACTCCCAGCCAACGCCAGCCTAATTTTCGCCTCTCCAGCCAGGTTGCTGCTAACAGGAAGATTGTACCTGTCCACAAACTTTTCAAACCGCTACAGGGCAAATCCACCTGGGCAATGCCATTTTCCAACACAATAACGTCATGGGAAGAAATAGCGCTAATCTGCCAAGCCGCCAAAATTCTTTCCACAGCATGGGCAGTTAATACCCGCACCGGAAAACCCAAACCACTATTAAACTGAGTAGCAAAAGGCAGAATACAAGCGATTAAAGTTGCAGTCACTAAACCCTTGCGCCAGGGGGAAGAAGTAATAAATAAACCCCACAAACCATAGCTACCTAGGAGAAATAAGAGTAGATTAATTTGGGGAATATCCGCCAGCCAACGCCCAGCAATCCCAGCCACAGCGCAGCCCAACATGAGCACCACAGGATAAACTCTTAACTTGGGAACAAGAGCAACTTCTTGCCAAAAGCGATCTTTCCATAGTTGCACTGCTCCCAATGCTACCACCGCGATCACTAGTAATAGATTAAATGTAGATGCGTGCTGCAGCGACTGCCAAAGCCACTGACAAGCAGCAAAGTTGCCCCACAGCCAAGCAGCCACCAATACTAGGCTAAGGCAATATTCTTGCCATTTTGGGGGAGCGAGACTTTTGCTAAATATCATAAAATCTTTCTCCTTGAGGGGGAGTTTCAAATGCGCCCCTTTAAATTGAGGCTACCCAAATGTTGCCTCAGAATACGGAAAAAGAACGATATCTAGTGTGGCACTTATAAATTTGTTCTATGCTTTAATTACTCTTCTGGAAAATATAAAAATAATTTAGGGACATAAAATTTTACGCCCCCACAAGGGTTAAAAAATTAAGGATAGGTCGAATGTAATTGGGAATTTTATACCCATTATTTCTATCTCAGCCAAAGCAGTAAAATAGACTGGAGAAAATCGTGAGAGATGTTTTTTTTGTGACAACTAAAACTATTCTCTACACCTTAATTTCCTACCACAGCCCTTTCTACTCCATCTCGCTGTAATTGACGACCAATTAATACCAAACGCGTCTGACGTTCCTCTTCTGGTAACCAAAATCGATCATAAAAATAATCAAAGCGATTGCCAACCCCCTGCAAAACTAAACGCATCGGTTTTTGGGGAACAGCTACAAAACCTTTTACCCGATAAATTTCCTCTTCTTGAACCAGTTTTTGCAGCCTGGTAACTAAATTTTGGGGAGTAAAAGCTTGGTCTAAAATTAATTCCACAGAATCAATTTCATCATCGTGATCATGTTCTTCCTCATGATCATGATGACTATGACGACTCTCTAAATTATCTTCCACCGCCGCATTAAAACCCAACAAGACATCTGGATTTACCTCACCATCGCGACAGGAAACAATCTTCACACCAGAGGGCACTTGCTGCTGTAACCAATCTTTAACCCTAGTTTGCGCCTCTGGCTCAAGCAAGTCTATTTTAGTGAGTAAAACCAAATCCGCGCAGGCTAATTGATCCTCAAATAACTCCTCAATTGGCGTTTCGTGTTCTAAATTAGGATCTTCCTGCCTTTGTGCTTCCAGCGCAGCCAAATCTCCTACCAAAGTACCTGCGGCTAAAGCATGGGCATCTACCACTGTCACTACTCCATCTACCGTAGCCTGATTACGGATTTCTGACCAGCGAAAAGCTTGCACCAAAGGTTTCGGTAAAGCCAATCCCGATGTTTCCACCAACACACAATCTATTTTGTCCCGCCGTTGCAAAAGCTGCTGCATCGTGGGGTAAAATTCCTCCTGGACAGTACAACACAGACAGCCATTGGTGAGTTCTACAATATTATCTTCTGGGCTTGATTCATCATCACAAACCTGACAGGAACGCAATAAATCCCCATCAATGCCCACCTCTCCAAATTCATTTACCAATACCGCAATCCTACGCCCCTGGTTATTCTGCAGGAGGTGACGTACAAGAGTTGTTTTACCAGCACCAAGGAAGCCAGTGACTACAGTAACAGGTATTTTGTGCATACGGTAGAGAGATATCCTGGGAGTTAACGAATAACTGCTGTGAGCAATCACTCACAAAGACAACTCCCAGCAGACTTAGGTAGCCTATCACACTCTCAACAACAAATAACCTAATTAGTAAACAACTGTTTAGGCTGTCTCCATCGTCACTTGCTCACGGCTGGGTAATTCCAGACAATAACCAGCACCATAAACAGTCTTAATATACCGAGGATGGCGTGGATCTGGCTCTAACTTAGTTCTCAAATGTCGGATATGAACCCTAATGGTTTCAATATCGTCGTCGGGATCATAACCCCAAACTTCCTTGAGAATATCGCTAGGTGAAACAGTTTGTCCGTGACGTTGCAGCAAGCAATGGAGTAATTCAAACTCTAGGTGAGTTAGCTTAACCGTCCTATCAAACCAAATCGCCTCAAATCTTTCGGGAATTAGAGTTAAAGGACCATAATTAAGGATTTCGCTGTGCTTAGCGGCTTGGGGAATCCTGTCAGTGCGACGCAACAGCGCCCTGACACGAGCTTGCATCTCTTCGATCTCAAAAGGCTTAGTCAGATAATCATCTGCACCAGCATTAAAACCTTCCACCTTATCCTTCGTTTGACCTAGAGCTGTCAGCATTAAAACAGGAATATCGGCAGTCCTATCATCTCGGCGCAACCTTTGGCAAACGGTAAAACCATCAACTCTAGGCAGCATCAAATCCAAAATGATCAGATCAGGCTGTAATTGCACAGCTAAAGCCTGACCTTTAATGCCATCTTCAGCATGATTAACGTCGTAGCCTGCCATCTCTAGATTGATGGAGACTAATTCTGAAATTGCGGGATCATCGTCAATGATGAGTATGCGGGGCATCACTTAAGAGCAATAGCTTTACGTTTGTTTGAAGTTCAATGAAGAACTGTATTCGGAATATTAAATTCCTGTACCTGATTATAAAGGCTAATCCTGCAATTATTCATTAGTAACTGAGTAATCTGTTCATAATCAGTAGGAAAAATTACGAATATGTTAACATTTCTAAACAGATACGCAATTTATCTACACCAATTGTTTGATTTTAAACTTGCTACTCAAGAATACTCACCCTACCAAGCTCCTTGGCATCTTCAGAATGGTTGGGGACAAACTATCGCCACGAGTCTGTGGTATGGCAATATCTGGCAATGGTGGAATAATCAAGTACCTTGGTACTCTCATTTACCTGCTATTCCTTGGCAAGAACAGGTGTTTTTAGGTGCTGAAGATGTTCCTCTGTGGGGTTTATGGAGTTGTCCAGAACAAGCCAAAGCAACCCTAATTATTAACTATGGCATCACTGGTAACGTCGAGCGAGCTTGGTATGCCCATGTCTTAGCGCAAAAAGCCTACGCCCAAGGATGGGCAGTGGTACTCTACGATTGGCGCAGTCATGGTAAAAGTGCTGAATTATCCCCTGTTCCTTGTTCCGATGGTTGGCGTGAAGGTGTGGATCAAGTGCTTATGGCAGAGCAAATTGTAGCTCTCGGATGCCCCCGGAGGGTAGCCCTGGCGGGTTTTTCTTTAGGCGGACAAGTGGCTTTGTGGGGCTTAAAAGCAGCTGTAGCGGAAAACTGCACTTTAATTAAAACTGGTGCAGTATTAGCTCCCAATCTAGAATCAAATCGCTCCCTAAAACACCTAGTTAGCACTTCCATGGGTAAGAGTGTGGAACAGATATTGACTAAGGAATTGCGTCAAGAAGCTGAAAAACGGGAACAGCATTTCCCTGATGCAGTAAAACCAGGTGCTGTAGACAGAATCGATTCGATCATGGCTTTTGATCGCGAGATGGTGATTGACTACTACGGTTTCACTAGCGTCGAACAATACTATCAGCTTACCAGTGGACTCTATCTCCTAGACGAACTGAAACTGCCCTATTTGGTAGTTTATGCTGCCGATGACCCCATGTTTGACCCCCAGCTAGTGCCAGAAATCCAGGAACGTATGGCGGCTAATCCCCTAGCTCATTTAATCATGACTCCTCAGGGAGGCCATGTGTCTCATATTGCCTTACCTTCTGCAACAGAAGACGAATTTTGGGGTATTAATCGACTCTTAGATTTTTGTAATCTTGCCCTTAAAAATTAGCCAATTGGTTGATAGGGCAACAAATATACTAAAATTACTCAGGAATTACTTGGCACAAGTACCAATTAACGCTATTATTGACCAACTCTAAATTGAGTTAAGTAAATTGCAGCTACAGGTTTCAATTTCAACTTCACCATTGTGGATTGAGAGTAAAAAGCTGTATACCTGCTGGATATTGATGCCAACTACGCTGGATTTCCTATGACTGCTGCGCCCGCACCCCGCCGCCATTATCCAGACGATGCCAATAGCGACGGTAGCAATCTTGAACCAGACTCAAAACCTGTTATCGCCCTCAAGGAATTGGTGGCGCGTCTGTATCGTGAACAAAATAAAATTCAAAATTTACTCAGTTCCCTGGGCTTTGCCCTCCGCAGTTTTAATAATTTAAACCAATTTTTAGATTTGATTCCCTTGATGGCAACAAGGGTAGCCGATGCTGATGGTAGTGCTTTAATTTTATATAAGGAAAATAATCAAGTCTGCCTAGAACGCTTGCACTGTCAGGAAAATAACCCTTGCCAAGATGTGCGACAAGCTATAGATAGAGCGATTCGTCAAGCTGTAGTTAAAGAAAAATCAAACCCAGAACAGTCTAATTCTAAAATTTCACCTCTCTCAGCAGCTATGGATCGCGAAATTAAGGCTGCTCTGGGTGGTAAGGTTCAGGTGTATGGCACGTCAATTTTGACTAAAAATGCCGAAAGTGGCCGTCTCTATATTTTCAGTAGCGATCTAGAATACAACTGGACTGTAACCAGACAAAGATTAGTCAAATTAATTGCAGATCAAACTTCAGTAGCGATTGCTAATAATGAATTAACTGTCGAACTACGTCAAAAAGAGCGTTTAGATCGCGAGTTGGAGATTGCTTCGGAGATTCAGCTACACTTACTACCCAATGAATGTCCTACCATTGAGGGAGTCGAGTTAGCAGCAGACTGTCGCACTGCTAATCGTGTTGGTGGCGATTACTATGATTTTATCCCTACCAATTATGACCGATTGCGACCCCAAGGTGAATCAGCAGCGGTTTCTGTACCTTGGAGTATCGTAATTGGGGATGTGATGGGTAAAGGTGTACCCGCAGGATTGATTATGACGATGACGCGGGGTATGCTACGTGCAGAAGTACTCAATCGCCATTCACCAGCCCAGATTCTTCAGCATTTGAATCGGGTAATGTATGCTGATTTGGAAAATTCTCACCGTTTCGTCACCCTATTTTATTCTGAGTACGATCCCCAAAGTAAGATTTTATCTTATACCAATGCTGCTCACCATCCCCCCTTATTGTGGCAAGCAGCAACAAAATCCCTGGAAAACTTAGATACCTGGGGAATGCTGATTGGTTTAGATGCAGATTCAGAGTATGAAGATGCCCAAGTGCAGTTGGCGCCGGGAGATACGGTACTATATTACACCGACGGCTTCACTGATGCAGTTAATAAGAACGGTGAACGTTTTGATGAAGATAATCTGAGTTCTAATTTCCAGTGGGCTTGTGAGAATTTATCTAGTCCCAAGGAAATTTTAAACTACCTATTTGACCAGGTCCAGGAATTCGTCGGTTCTGGTAATCCTAGTGGTGATGATATGACATTGGTCATCATGCAGGTAAAATCTTAACTTATGATTACAAGCAAGAGACGGCTATATCATTTAGCAGATTTCGCCAAGGATAATCTTCAGCATGGATATAATCAATTTTGGATGGGGTGAACTGATACACTGGCAACAGATAGGCCAGCTAGCGATAGATTTTCCCTTTGAGACAAACTTATTGGCTCAACGTATAGAAGATCCTGACGTTTTGGGTCAAATGCAGCGAGCTTTTACTAATTTTATTGAATCAGGACAGGTTTGGGCATTAGGAATAGGCTTGTTTATTGGCTATTCCTTTAAGAGTATGTTGCCCTAAAAATTGGGTGAGTTAAGAAGATTAAAATAGAAAATGACGAAAAAAACTTGGAGTGATCGCTTTGAATCTGCACTTCATCCTGCGATTGCGCGTTTTAATGCCAGTATTAGTTTTGATATTGAGCTAATTGAGTACGATTTAACGGGTTCTATTGCCCATGCCAAAATGTTGGCAAAGACAGGCATTATTTCCCCTGAAGAAGGGGAGCAATTGGTTGCAGGTTTAGAGCAAATTCGCCAGGAATACCGTGAGGGTAAGTTTACACCTGGAATTGATGCTGAGGATGTCCATTTTGCCGTTGAACGCCGTTTGACAGAGTTATTGGGAGATGTGGGTAAAAAGCTGCATACAGGGCGTTCTCGTAATGATCAGGTAGGCACAGATATTCGCCTTTATCTCAGGGATAAAATAGAGAATATTCGCAGCCAATTACGGGATTTTCAAGGTGTTTTACTAGATTTAGCTACAGAAAATGTTACCACTTTAATTCCTGGCTATACTCACCTACAACGTGCCCAACCTTTGAGTTTAGCCCATCATTTATTAGCTTATTTTCAGATGGCACAGCGCGATTGGCAAAGGTTAGGAGAAATTGCTAATCGCACTAATATTTCTCCCCTTGGATGTGGTGCACTTGCGGGAACAACTTTTCCCATAGATCGCCACTTTAGCGCCCAAGAATTAAATTTCACAGCTGTTTATGGCAACAGTTTAGATGGGGTGAGTGATCGCGATTTTGCGATTGAGTTTCTTGCTGCTAGTAGTCTAATTATGGTGCATCTGAGTCGTTTATCGGAGGAGATGATACTCTGGGCATCGGAGGAGTTTAAGTTTATTACTCTCAAAGACAGTTGTGCCACTGGTTCTAGTATTATGCCCCAGAAAAAGAATCCCGATGTCCCAGAATTAGTCAGGGGTAAAACTGGGCGTGTCTTTGGTCATTTGCAGGGCTTATTGGTGTTAATGAAGGGTTTGCCTCTGGCTTACAATAAGGATTTACAAGAAGATAAAGAAGCAATTTTTGATAGTGTCAAAACAGTGCAATCTTGTCTAGAAGCAATGACAATTTTGTTGCGCGAAGGCATTGAATTTCGTCAGAAAAGATTAGCAGAAGCGGTAGCAGAAGATTTTTCCAATGCTACTGATGTTGCAGATTATTTAGCAGCTAAAGGTGTTCCTTTCCGTGAGGCTTATAATCTGGTGGGCAAAGTAGTCAAAACTAGCCTCGCATCAGGTAAATTACTTAAGGATTTAACTTTAGCGCAGTGGCAAGAATTGCACCCTGCTTTTGAGGAAGATATTTATCAAGCTATTGCACCTCAGCAAGTTGTCGCTGCACGCAATAGTTATGGTGGAACAGGTTTTGAACAGGTTAAAAAAGCAATAGAAGAAGCCAATTCCTTGCTAAAACAGGTTTAATAATTGAATGTAAAAATTGAGGTAATTAATGACATTTTCTCTTCCTCTTTTGCTAATCAAATTAAAAGGGCTATTAAAAAACTCACTCAATCAAATTGGCTATGAAATCAGAGGGAGTCATGTTAATGCCTTTCAGGATCAAAAGAAAATTCTAGAGTCATTTACACAGGTAAAAACAATTCTAGATTTAGGTGCTAATATTGGTCAAACAACAGATAAATATCACGCCATCTTTCCGGAGGCTAATATTTATGCTTTCGAACCATATGAGAAGGATTTTAGAGTCTTAGCTGAACAACATCAAAACAATAAAAATATCAAAGCCTATCAATTAGCTGTTAGTGAAAAAACGGGTCAAGATAAATTTTTTGTCAGTCGCTTCAGTGTCATGAATTCTTTGCTTCCTGTAGCTGAAAGTAGCAGCAATTATCTTGCTACTTATCAAAGTGAAAAAGTTGATGATGTGGAAGTAAATACCATTAGTCTCGATGACTTTTGCCAGAAAGAGCAAATAGAACACATTAATATCCTGAAAATGGATATTCAGGGTGGAGAAATTTTAGCTCTTCAAGGTGCAACTAATTTACTCAGTAGAAAAGCCATAGACTTAGTTTACTCAGAAGTTATGTTTGGCAAAATGTACGAGAATCAATCGGACTTTTACCAAATCAGTAACATTCTGTTTCAGTATGGTTATGTACTATATGGTCTCTACAATTCACACTATGGGAGTAATGGTGTTTTAGGTTGGGGAGATGCGATTTTTATCAGTTCTCAAATAGAGACTAACTTACCTAAATCCTGGTAGTTGAGTCTAATTTTAACCGACATCAAATAACAACCTCACAACACAAATTTTAAACGTGTTCCATCGGAGAATTGGAATTGAGTTTGGCTTTGAGTTCTCGCTGTTTTTCAGCCTGCTCCTCATGTTCAATAATAAAGACATGGGAGTAAAGGTTCGCAATGATTTGTTGACCTTGCTGGGTCAAAGAGAGATAACTTAAAGCATCTTTAATGAAAGGGTAAACCGCCTTCCAATAAAATTTAGGGTAATTGCGTCGCAAATCCCCTGGATGGGTATAACCGAGATGTTGATTAGCACCAGTTTCTTCAAATTCGTAAAAAAGGGCGCTAATTTTCTTAAGATAACGAGGATCACTAAGTTGACCAATAAGATCTGAAGAGCGAATCAAACCTGCATAGTGAATTGTGTCTTTGTGATCATCACGATTGGGAACAGGAAAACGCGTAAGTTCGATGTTACGTTTAATTGACTCCGAATCTATCAGTTTATGACCACCAAAACGTTCATCAATAAACAGCTTTCCCCGATCTACATGGTAAGGTGTCAAGGATGCATCGGAAGCACCCGGGGGTAAATATACCATTTCTCCATTAGTACCTGTAGCATACAGTCTCTGATCTTCTCGATCTTGGCGACAAACACCCTTAACATAACCAATATCATGGCAAACTAGAGAAATCATAAAATGGAGCCAATCATAGGGTGTAACTCCACCTTCACGGATATGTTTACCGCGTAGAATTTCCTGTCCTACCAAGGTAACTAGAACTGAGTGTTCCACATTATGGTACAGAGCATCGCTATTGGCAATATTTTCCATTGCCATACTACCTGCCCAGGCGATAATATCTCCATAATCTTGATTAAGACCTCCATAGGTACGACTGTAGCCTTCTCTTAGTCTAGAGACAAACTCGTCGATCAAAATTTCAGTAGCATTAAACATAGTATTACTTTTATTGGACTAATGTTTCGATGGCAAAGGGGATAGGGATGTTGATTGCTACCATAAACTACTGAGTAAACTCAAAGAATTACGCCAGTGTTAAGAAATTGTGGTTCACACAGTTAATGATCTGAGTATAAAAACTAGGAATTAAGCAATTACACTCAAAACCAAGGGTTACGGTGGTTAAGCAATAGGCAATAGAAAATAGTTAATTACAGGTGTTTTCAATCTCTGGGTCTGTAAGTTCTCCACAATAAAAACAGTTTAAGGTGAAAAAGTCACTCCTTCTACTTTAGATTAATCCATCGGAAAATGTTAATGGGGTGTCACCCTTAATCTTTGTGTTGATCATTGTAGTAGCAAGTATTATTTAATCGCAGATTTGGAGGTTATTTTTAGTTTCTGCTTTAGCTACGTAAGTTCTTTATCATACTAGGTAATATGGCTCAGACATTTCCAGAAATCACGGACGAACTAAACCAGTTTATTCGCGCTCAACATCTATTTTTTGTCGCCAGTGCACCTTTAAGTCAAACTGGTCATATAAATGTTTCTCCAAAAGGCTTAGCAAGCTTCAAGATTTTGTCTCCCCATCGCGTAGCTTACCTGGATTTGACAGGTAGTGGCAACGAAACTTCTGCTCATCTTCAAGAAAATAGTCGCATTACATTGATGTTCTGTTCTTTTAGCCAATCACCCAGGATTGTGCGACTCTATGGCAACGGTAACATAGTTTTACCTGAATCGGAAACTTGGCAAGAGTTGTATCCCTTATTTCCTCCTCTACCGGGAGCGCGGCAAATTATTATGGTAGAGATTGAGCGTGTTCAAACTTCCTGTGGTTTTGGTGTTCCTCTCTTTGAATATCAGGGACAGCGAGATACACTGATTGATTGGGCAAATAAGAAAGGAAAGCAGGGTTTAGAAAGCTATCAACGTCTCAAAAATCAAGTCAGTATCGATGGTTTACCAACTCCTTTGAGTATCTCGCAATCTGATTCTCTAGATTAAACTTGGGCAAAATTTGGGCAAGTATTTCTATCATGGTATAACGCTACCAATATAGTTGAGAACAAGCTAGTGTTGAGCAACCTTGTTAAAGTAGTATACTCCTACTCTCTGTCTACTTCCCTACAAGTAACACCATAATAGCTTTGAACTCTTGTGAACCATGAGTTATTTTTCTGACTCTGCTTTTTGGCAAGACTTTGAGTGTATTGCTAATTTATCAAGTAATGGCTCCATTAATGCCTTAGCAATCTCTGGTGATGGTAAAACCTTAGTTCATGGTATTGATGGGGGAACTCTGATAACTTTGGATCTGGAAACTAATCAATTTATCCAAGCTTTTAGGGATCGCGGCGCAGGAACAGAGGCTGTGGTAATATCTCCTGATAGCCAGTTAGTAGTGGCGAGTTTTTCTGGTGAAGAGGTAGGTATTTGGAATTTACATACAGGATCGCAAATACATCTTTTAGAGGGCGATTCCTGCACTATTGTACCTCTTGCTATTAGTTCGCCTTCTTGGTTATCTTCTCAGAAATCGGGTTTACTGGGAAATTTAGCTTCAGCTTTGGGAGGGAAAGGAATAACTAATTTACCTTTGGTTGCTGGTGGCGATTCCCAGGGAAGAGTGAGAGTTTGGAATTTAGAAACTGGTAAGAAACTTTTAACTTTAGAAGGTCATGGCAAAGCAGTGAGTTCTGTTGCTATTACTCCAGATAATACTACCCTAATTAGTGCTAGTACTGATTGGGAAACTCCACTAATTGTCTGGGATTTAAAAACGGGAGAGAGACGCTATAGTTTTGGTGATAGGGAAGATTTGGATAGAATTACTAAAGTTGCGATTACTCCCGATGGTCAACTATTAGTTACTTCTGAGCCTTGGGGAGAGGTACAAGTTTGGCAAATAAAAGGATCGACACCATACCCCCTCTTGCATAAGTTTAAAGCTCATGAGGGAGGCGTTCCAGGTATTGGTGTTGGTAGCGTTACCTCCCTTGCTTTTAGTCCAGATAGTCAGGTACTTTTGACTAGTGGTTACGATCAATTCATTCGTATCTGGAATTTAGCCACAGGACAAATAATACACGAATTTAAAGGTCACGAGGGACCAGTTTCAGGGGTTATCATGACACCAGATGGTAAAGGTATTATTAGTAGCAGCTTTTCTGAAGGTTATCCTGGTTTTGGGAGAATTAAAATTTGGAGTAACTGATAAGATTAACTTAATTAATTCTCCAGAATCCCAATTTCCTAAAAACATTTATATTATCAATCAATTTAAATCCCACATTCCACACTTTAAAATGTGGTGCAATATAACGCTACGGATATACGTTAGAACACCATGTATTGCTCTACACATATAACTTAGGACAGAATTGATCGGTTAAATTTTAACAATAACAAGGAAATAGGTAACAGATAAATGTCCTCACGCTGTCCCGTAGCGCTATATCGGTTTAAAGTGAATAAGAAACAGTAAAAGGTGAACAAGTTAATTTGCTAAATTAACCCTGTAGCTCTATTTCAATCAATTTAAACCCAACATTCTGCATTTCCAAATGTAGTGCAAGAAATCACGTGATTTGTAAAAGTAGCTTTGATTTGAACTAGCTGAATAAATCTAACTAAACCAGCTCAATATAAATCATACGAGTACGGATAGTAACGCCTACAGTGTAAGAAGTCCAACCAATGATAAAGTAATCTTCTGTGGCATCTTTGATGGTCATTTTAGAGTGATTGTAGGTGGGAATCACTGCGTTTTTAAGATATTCCTCTGTTATTTCATCAAGACTGATTAAAATAGTCTGGCGAGCAATACGATACATGTGTTTAATGGCTGTAACAGCATCTTTAATATGCAGTAGAGCACCAGAACAAAAAACGAAATCGTAAGATTGATTATCAATTTCGGCTAAGGATGTTTCAATTGGTTGATGGATAGTTTTGTAACCTCTTTGGGCTGCATAGTGTAACATCTCACCAGAAATATCAATACCTGTATATTGAAAATCTCCTTGTAATAATTCACTTAATGCACCTGTTCCACAGCCAATATCTAAAATATTACCTTGGTGATGATTACGTCGATTGAATATTTTAGCTGCTTCATTGAGATGTTGTGCATTAAAACGGGCATCTTTGAGGAGATTGTCGTAATTAGCTGCAACATTATCAAAAAAATCTTCAGCAGCAATATTTATATTTATAGACATTTATCCTCACTAAAAAAACAGAGAATGATTAAGTTACGCCTGATGTGAATTGAAAAAGATTCCCATAGCATAAAGCTTTCAAGCTTTGCCTAAAATTTTGTTTTTCATACTATGGACGTAATACCAATAATTTTGGTTGTTAATTCACATTAAACGTAAGTCTTAATTTTAAATCCACATTACGCACCTAAAAGTGTCAAACAGGTAATTGAGAACAAGTGAACCAAGCTAAAATGCTCAGAATTCAATCTTGTTCTCCATGAAAAAAATAGAATAGCTTCTGTGACTCTAATCTCCGCCGAATTAGTGAGATTATCAAGGATCGCACTTTCCGTTTAGGGTATAGCGATACTATTTAAAGTGCGAAATTTGAGTTAAATGTCTACTCTCTCTTCAGCTTTTTCGCCAGCAGTTGATTCGCTAACTTGGGATCAGCCCTTCCACTAGTTTTCTTCATTACTTGTCCCACAAAAAATCCTTTCAGCTTGGTTTTACCACCACGGAATTTTTCCACTTCATCTGGATGTTCAGCCAAAACTTGAGTAATAATCTTTTCTAGTTCAGCAGGATCGGAAATTTGAATTAAACCCTTACTTTCAACTAACTTCTGTACCGAACCACCTTTAGTCAAAAGTTCAGGCAAAATTTCTTTAGCAATCTTACCGCTAATTGTTCCTTTTTCAATTAATTGAGTTAATTCCGCCAGATTTTCTGGTTTGAGGGCGATTTCATTAATACTCAGCTTCTCATTTTTCAAATAAGCTGCAATATCACCCATAATCCAGTTAGCAGCTTGCTTCGCATTGGCTTTTGCTGTTACAGTTGCCTCAAAGTATTCTGCCACGGTGCGATCATCGGTGAGTACGCGAGCATCGTAGGCTGAAAGTCCTAATTTTGTCTCATAATGATCGCGTTTTTGGGCGGGTAATTCAGGTAACTCACTACGCCAGGTTTCTAACTGTTGCGATGATACTTCAATCGGTGGTAAGTCGGGTTCAGGGAAATAACGATAATCGCTAGAACCTTCCTTTGAACGCATACTAATTGTACGTTGGGAACCCTCTTCCCAAAGGCGAGTTTCTTGACTAATCTTTTCTCCTGCTTCAACCGCAGCAATTTGACGTTCAATTTCGTAGTCAATCGCTTTTTGAATCGCACTAAAGGAGTTCATATTTTTAATTTCTACCTTAGTGCCAAACTCTTTTTGCCCTACAGGACGCACAGAAATATTAACATCGCAACGCAGTGAACCTTCCTGCATATTGCCATCGCTAACGCCTAAATAACGCACGATGCGACGCAATTCCTGAGCGTATTCCGCAGCTTCTTGACCAGAACGCAAATCGGGTTCAGAGACAATTTCTACCAGGGGAACACCAGCGCGATTAAAGTCTACCAGAGATTCAGTGGAACCCGAAAGGCGATCGCTACCCACGTGTACCAGTTTCCCGGCATCTTCCTCCATATGCAAGCGAGTGATACCAATTTTTTTCTTGGTTACCTCACCGCTAGCTTTATCTGCAAGTTCAATTTCCAACCAACCATGTTCAGCAATAGGCAAATCGTACTGGGAAATTTGGTAATTTTTAGGTAAATCGGGATAAAAATACTGTTTGCGATCAAATTTACTGTAGGGTGCAATCTGACAGTTGAGAGCGAGTCCTGCTTTCACAGCATATTCTAGGACTTTAGCATTGAGAACTGGCAAAACTCCAGGGTAACCTAGACAAATGGGAGAAATGTTAGTGTTTGGTGGTGCACCAAAGGCGGTGGAAACACTACTGAAAATTTTAGTTTGGGTGCTAAGTTGACAGTGGGTTTCCAGTCCAATAATTGCTTCGTATTTGGTTTTTACTTTCGTCGCCTTGGTCATATGTTTCAAGCGCAGTGGCAGATTTTGGATCTTCCTCTATTTTGACATTTTCCCACAAAGGTATTGAATTTGTAGCATCAACAATCCACAACCTATCCTTCGAGTAGCTGATCCGTTGATACCATCAGCCATCCACAATCAACCATTCACAATCCACAAACAACAACCTATACGGGAGAAGAGTTAGCTTAAAATCTTGCTAAATCCTGGTAAACAATCTGCAAAAATTTTTCCGGGTTTAGAAAGCCTTTACCCCAGTTAGCATCAAATTCAGCGGTGGGTTTGGAAGCAATAAAATCTTCCATTGATATCCCTTGGGAAATAGCAGCATTAACTCTAGCACGCACTGTCTTTAACAGATTCAAATAAACCAACAATTCCTGGCGATTGGAAAGGGGACCATGACCAGGAATAATTAGGGTATCTTCGTCTACCTTCTGCAATAAACCCTCCACTACGGCAATCATCCCATTGATGGAACCACCACTTTCTACGTCAATGAAGGGATAGATACCATTGAAGTAGGTATCGCCTACATGAATAACATTCGCTTCCTCAAAGTAAATAATAGAATCGCCATCGGTATGGGCGGAAGAGACATGGAAAGCCTTAATTGTCTCGCCGTTGAGGTGAAAAGTTATCCTATCGTTGAAAGTAATTACAGGTAAAGCGACAGCTGGGGAAGGTTCAAAATTAAGTCCTAGGGCTTGTAGAAACTGCTCTTTACTCATCCGCTCACGTACATTATCATGGGCGACAATAACCACTCCTGCCTTGCCTAGATTCTCATTACCGCCAGTGTGGTCAAAATGCCAGTGAGTATTAATGACAAAGCGTATAGGTTCGGTCGTAATGGCACTGATCGCTACCATAATCTTCTCAGTTAAGGGCGCAAACTGATCGTCAATCATAAAGACGCCATCTTCGCCAGCAGAAACACCGATATTGCCACCTTCCCCTACTAGCATATAGATACCATCTCTCAGGGGTATAGTTTCAATCTCTACCTGGTCCAAATTGTGATCTTGACTGATTCCAGGTGTCGCACCAAAAACCAGACTCAGGCTAAAAACAAGTGCAGTGAGGCGATTGCGTAAACAAAACGACATCATTTTCCTGAACCACTGAAGCATTAATCGTATAACTATTGCATATTTTCTGTTGTGGGGGCAATTTGTCGCCTCAACGAAAGAAAGATTACCATAGGCGTATTCCCTTAATAAGCAACAAAAGAGAATGATAGGGAGCTTACTTGCTGGACATTATCGAGTTTTAAAAAAATTAGGTGCAGGAGGTTTTGGACAAACCTATATCGCCGAAGACATACATCGTCCCGGTAATCCTCACTGTGTACTCAAACATCTTAAACCCGCTAGTAGCGATCCTCAAGTGCTAGAAGTGGCACGGAAATTCTTTAATAAAGAGGCGGAAGTTTTAGAAAGTTTGGGTATTCATTCCCATATTCCTCGTTTACTCGCCTATTTTGAAGAAAATGAAGAATTTTACCTGGTTCAGGAATATATTGAGGGACATCCCCTGAGCGCAGAGTTAGCTTCAGGCGAGATTTGGTCAGAAGATAAAGTAATAAATGTTCTTAAAGAAGTATTAAAAATTCTCTCCTTTGTCCACGGACAGGGGGTTATTCACCGCGATATTAAGCCCGACAATATCATTCGCAATGCCGCAGATAATAAGTTATATCTAATCGATTTTGGTGCGATTAAGGAAGTTCGCAACCAAGCCTTAACTCAACAAGGACAGATCAGTGTTACCGTTGCTATTGGTACACCTGGTTATATGCCCACAGAACAAGGACGAGGTACACCCCGCCCTAACAGCGATATTTACGCCTTGGGTATGATTGGGATTCAAGCCTTAACAGGAAGATTACCCACAAGATTACCAGAAGAACAGGAAACAGGGGAAATCCTGTGGCAAAATTTAGTAAATATCAATTCCGGATTGGAAGTAGTGCTGCAAAAAATGACACGCTACTATTTCCGAGATCGCTACCAGTCCGCCACAGAAACCTTGCAAGCTTTTGGACAACTGGACAAAACAGCACTTGTAACTAGCAACTCAGCCACAAATTCTGAGCCTGTAGTAGTTAATGAATTGAGCCTAGAGTGGGTCGAAAAAGGTCAACTATGTAGCCAAACTATTCAAGAAGGGCAATCAAGCAAAAATCCTGGTACTTTTCGTCTAGGGCGAAATCCGTCAAAGTGCGATCTCATCCTCAGCGATCCTACCGTATCAGGATTGCAAGCGGAAATTTTCTTTAATCCCTCCCAACAAAACTTTTATCTGCGCGCCTTACGCGACAATAATCCAGTTACCGTAGATGGTTACAGTTTTAGTCAGGGAGAAGTACCACTAAACGAAAACAGTAGCTTGAAACTGGGACAAACGCAATTGCGGGTAGTTGATATTACTCCAACTCCCTATCCCGCAGGGTACGTACCACCCGAACCCAGTATGCCTGCTACTATTCTTACACAAAACATTGCTCCAACCCTACCTCCTCCAGGAGAAACACCTCAACCTACTGCTACACCAGAATCAGAACCAACCTGGGCTATAGCTTCCCCATCATCATCCGAAGAGCCTATAGTTTTACCTAAACGCGGTAAAAAACTTTCCTGTCTTGCTGGAATTGCGATTGGTGTACTGCTTGCCTGTGGTTGGGGAATTGTACAATGGCAAGGTGGAACACCGTTAGCACTGAGTGAAGACCCAGAGGAACCCAAACCCTCTGCTAGTGCTGAGGATTCAATAGATGAAATCCCATCCTCTCCTCCTACCTTACCCAAACCTCCCTCTCCTCCTCCTTTTCCCAAACCTCCTTCTCTTCAATCTCAGGAGTGTTTTGCCACTATTGTGAATGGTAATGTTCGCAGAGAACCAACTTCATTTTTAGATAATATTATCACCAGGTACAGTAAGAATACCTTACCAGTTACTGGAAAACAGACTCCTAACGGTTGGTATGAGGTGCAATTAGGAGAAAACCAATTTGGTTGGGCACATCGTGATGTGATTCGCAACGATGAGGAAATTAATTCCTGTTTAGAGGATCAACGTATCAGAATTGAGATTATTATCGATCTTCCTCGTCCTCCAGCCAGGGATATCAAATTTCTCGAACAATCCAAAAGATTTGCAGAACAGGGAAATTTGCAAAGTGCGATTATTAGAGCAGAAAAAGTACCTGCCGATAGTAAATTATTTAATCAAGCCCAGGATTTAATTGAAGAGTGGCAAAAAAATCTGACAGAACCACCGCTAAATAGAAATATACTCCATCAAATTATCCCAGAAGATACTAAGGAAACGATGGCAATCTCAGAAGCCTTGCTAACTTGTCCTGACGATAGCGACATCGATTTATTTGGTGAAACAGATGACTTTCACTTTGCAGTGTGTGTTAATAATGGTGAACCTCGCTATTATTTAGGTCAAGAAAAAGGCACAGACTCTAATATTAAAGTTGCTTGGAATAAAGGATTTTATAACGGCAATTATTTATATGAACCGCCTATTCACGGTGCGATTAATGCTACAGAAGATAGGCTACAGGTTTATTTAAATGGGGAATTGTTTTTTAACGAAGAAGTTATTAGTTTGTATGAACGTCCTTAGAAAAGGATAAGTTTGAAAAACAATGCTGCTAGAACAGAAACGCTTTTATTGTCCGAAACATTATCTTCTACATACTTAGTTATTAGTGTTTGGATATATTGCCGATATTGATTTATCTTGTCTAATGAAACAGTTTAGAAATATACAATTTTACGTCCTTACAAGCGCGACAAGCGTATTCCCATTCTGCTTCACTGGGTAGGCGATATTGTTTTCTTGTCTGCGGAAAAAGTCTGACACAGAATTCCACGCATCATACCAATTTATTTGCTCTACTGGTCACTGATCGCCTTGGAAATGAGAAGGTTAAGGTTTAAATTTACGCTTAACCTGTGGTGATTTAGCTACTGCTCGCAATTTTGTTTGAGTAATAGGATATTAATCCATAAAAAAGAATTACCTACCGCGCACCGAAAATATTAATTTCTTAAGGAAGAAAAAATAAAAAAAGACAATAAACTGTGGCACGATCTAGCGGCAACAGAAAATAAAACTTACACTTATGAGCGCACTACATACAGCAATAAAGCAATTTGATGGAAGTGACGAAAAGAAGGAGGAGATTAGCTTTGCCCTCAATCTTCTTGAGGAGCTAGCAAAAGCAAAATGTGACAGATTTAAAATTGATGTGAAAGAACTACATGAAAAAGCACGAAATAAGGAAAATGATCAGTTACCAGTTCAATATGAGATTTATAGTCATAGTGAAAGCAGGGCATACAAAAAAGACAGTCAAGATAATCTCCCAAACTCAGTGTCGGACGCGGTAAGAAAGTTCGTCTCAGGTGGCTCGGATAATATAATAAATGGAATATCCAATCTAGTTACCAGCACCCTAAACATATTGCTCCCAGAAGGAGATGGTCAAATGGAAGAGCAAAACATATATGCCTGTTATGTAGGGGATTTTGCAGTAGCGCGCCTGGATATTATGCTATGGAGAAAAAGCGTAGAAGCACTGTCCATATCACAACACATAGAAAAGTGTATAGCATATTATGCAGTGGAATCATCAATTGACGTCGAGGTTCTGGACCTAAACACCTTCTTGTTGATGTTTGAAAAAGGATTAAAGAATATAGACCTAAACGAGAGCGAAATACAAACAGAACGGCAAAGAGCAATTGATATGTACATTCAATTAGGAGGGGGAGGGGGTAGTAATCCCTCACAAGGGTAGTAATCCTCTTTCCTCGCAAGACCCAAACCCGAGGTCGAAAACCAATAGCTAAGAAAACTAAAGCCATTGACAATTCGCCCGATATCTGAGTTTTTACCTGTTGTAGAGACGTAAAATTTTACGTCCCTACATTTTTTTTTCTACACATCAATTTTGGTTTGTCCCAGATATTTTTGTAGATAAGGAGAAAAAACTTCGTAAATCAGCGTTAAAGGCTGCCCATCGTGCCAAAATAGGTAATGACGACCCCAAAAAGGTCCCGACTCGCCAAAGGCCTTTTCTAAAGCTGCTGAGTGACCATAATATATACCTTGGATATCGCGGTATAACTCACTATGAAGACGAGATAAGTTGTGCCAAATAGGTTGGGAGCGATTCTGCAAATACTCATCTACGTGACTTGCATCCCACCAAGAAACAGCATAACCCAAACGTTGACCGGAAGCAGTACGCAACCATACCTGTCGCCGTAATCTGGGAACGGGTACAGCTTGTATTAAACTAGGTGCGCCGTCATCCTCCATTCCAATTAAGGACATATCAATCACATCTACCTCCGTTGCTTCTCTGGTTAGAAGTTGGAGGTGGCGAGTTGGGGAACCATCACCGAGGAGTAGAATTTGCCAAGCAGGTGCTAATTGGCTGTGGGGTAATCCTTGTTGCACTATTGCCTCATCACCCTGCCAAATAGGATTGAGAGCGTGCCAGGTTTTTTCTAGGGTAAGGCTGTGGTTGTGAGTCAAAACAGTACCAAGTTTTTTTACAAAACTTAATTTTTATTTATTTTTATGATAGCGTTTTGACCCACTCATACCAAGCCCAGTTTAACCAGACTACTATCGGAAAAAATTTGGGAGCAGAGAAACAGGGGAAGATTATTGATAACTAGCCTTGCAAAAGTGGACTTGGTATCAATCAAAGTTCTGTTCGCGCCAAATCGCATCCGCAACCAGACAAACATCACGCATGGGGGCAACATCGTGGATGCGGAGGATATCTGCACCTCCTGCAATCGCGCCACAACAAGCCGCTGCGGTACCCCAAACTCGTTGCTTAGGATCGCTCTGGTTTAAAATTTTACCAATAAAGCTTTTGCGAGAAGGACCTACTAAAATTGGTCGCCCCAAATCGCGAAAACGGCTCAATTTCTGGATTAATTCCAAGCTTTGGCTGTAGGTTTTAGCAAAACCGATACCAGGGTCAATAATAATTTTCTCTGGTTCAATGCCAGCACTCACCGCCAGATTAACTTGTGCTTCCAGAAAAGTGTAAACTGCCTCTAGCAAATTATCGTAGTCGGTGAGGCTTTGCATCGTTGCTGGTACACCACGCAAATGCATTAGAATAATCGGTACTCCTAATTGCGCCACCACAGAGAGTATGGCTGGCTCAAATGTCCCACCAGAGACATCATTAACTATATCTGCACCCGCTTCAATCGCCCTACGCGCTACTTCTGCTCTGGTGGTATCAATAGAGATGGGAATACTTGAGAATTGACGCAGTCGCTGAATTACTGGGATGGTGCGATTCAACTCCTGTTCAATAGCAATTGCCACTGCACCTGGTCGAGTAGACTGACCACCAATATCAATAATATCGGCTCCTGCGTCAATTAATTTTTGTGCTTGAGTGATGGCGCAATCGAGGTTGTTAAACTCGCCACCATCACTAAAACTATCGGGGGTTACATTTAAAACCCCCATCAAATAAGTTCTCTCTCCCCAAATAAAGGAATGTTCCCGAATTAGTAAGGATTGAGCCATAAAACCATTAACATTAACTAATCTACTCGTTCCAATTGCCAGAGAATTTGATTTCCTTCTCTTCTAACGCGTGAAACAACCCAGTTGCGCCAAGGCCAATGATCGCCTCTACTAGTAACAGCACTAGCATTAATATCCATTAAATCAGCTAACTCTGAGCTACTAATTAAATAACCTTTGCTAGCAATTTCATCAGCAATGCGTAAGGTATCAATAAGGTTACGCAAAGCATTAACTCGATCTTCACGAGAAAGTGATAATTCGTCGATCACAGGAGCAGTAGACTCTATCATGACAGTTTTAGATTGCAGAATTTTAGGTTGCTTATCCTTGTAAACTATATTTTGCTCGCTCTTTAAATCTGATAAGCCTGTTACCGGAAGCTCAGGTGATTTGAGAAAAATTTCTTCCATGTTTAAGAAATTTACCTGTTTGAGTTTAGGCTCTATTCCCGAAGCATAGGCTCGTGCAATCTCATCACAGCGTTCATTTCCTTCATTCCCGCTATGTCCTCGCACATGTTGCCATTGCACCAAAGAAGAGTTGAATTTTGCTAAAGTTTGCCATAAATCTTGATTTAAGACAGGCTTACCCTTAGCAGTTTTCCAACCTTTCCTTTGCCACCCCTTGAGCCATTTGGTTGCTCCCTTAATGACATACTCGCTGTCACTGTAGAGGGTAACAGGCTCTGTTTGGTCACTGCTAGCAAGAATTTTAAGTGCTGCGATTGCAGCTTGCATTTCCATGCGATTATTAGTTGTTTGCTCATTCGCACCACCTATTTCAAACACAGAACCATCAGTAAAATAAACCAAAACCCCCCAACCGCCAGCACCGGGGTTACCGGAACAGGCGCCATCAGTGTAAAAACTCTCAATTTTGCGAGTAGATGACATATTGCTGTTTGCAGAAAACAGATTCGAGCTACTAGATTCTACTAGAGGAATTGATTTGTTTCACCTGTCTTCTGATTTGTTTTAGGTATGATTTGCTTGCTCTTGTATTCATTACCTACTATTAATACTTAATCAGGACTGACACAGCCAGATTTAGAAAACATTTTTGACATCGCCTCACCGTGAAAACCGCAAGGAATTCTCAGGGTAAGTGGCAATACCAGGCTGAGATAGTCTGATACCGTTTTCGTGGAAGTTCACTACGTATAGCTCAAAGGGAGATGGGAAGAAGAAGAATCAGTAATAAGTCAATATATCTGCAGGTATGTTTTACGAAATTGGTCTGATATTGCCTGATTGATTGCTTAATGTCCCAAAAGCCCAAATATTACGAGCCGCATTTTTATCCCATCCACTAGATATCTTGCGTAGCCTAAAAGCATAGTTGTGTTTCAAAGAAAAATATACCTGGAATTTACTGGATATTTGTGGTCAAATCTATAAAGTTACTGTAAAGTTTTCCTGTCTAATTAAAGTCAAGATAAAGAAGATAAAGTTTCCGTTTATTTGATGTAATTTTTCAATGAAATATCTGTTATTTCGTAATTTTTCTCTATGATAAGAAAAATTTACAGTGAAAACACTAAGTAAGCATATGACAAGCTTTAAATTGCTCAAAAAGCTACCTTCAACTACCGTATGTTTAGTTACAGGATTATTACTAGCAGGAGAACTCGCTCCAGTAAAAGCAGCTACACTAACATTTGATGTTACAGGTACAATTACTGAACTTATTGGAGCTGGACAAAGTCTAGATTCTTTAAGAGGTAATAATCTTGGCGATTCTGTGAGTGGTAGTTATAGCTTTGATGATTCGGTAATCATAGATGGTAATTTATCTCCTCTTACTGAGTTCTCCGTAGAATTTGCTTCTGGAGAAACGGCTAGTTTAGACTTCTTTCAACAAGGAACAATTAACTTAGATACAGGATTAATTAGGCTACCAAATCCTAGTTTACCTTTTCCTATTTTTGCAGGCTTTTCTGCTGTGGATAATAACTTTGGCTACACTTTAAGAAATACTGCAATTATAGGTACATTTTTCGCTCAACAAGTTACTGATGTAGAATCAGTACCCGAACCTAGTTTACTCTTGGGATTATTAACTATAGGTATGGGTAATGTATTAATTTCATCTTTGAGAACAAAAGGGTAGTGGAAATTAATTGTTAATGTATTTGAGGCACAATGATAATCTTCTCTCTCTAATTTCTACTTAGTTTTCGCTACAATGCAGCCAAGGTGAGTTTTTAGCTCTGATTCAGGGTGTGGCTGCTGTAAATCAGGGATGAGTAATACTATTTTTTATTTAAGTTAATGATAGATAGCTGAAAGTGAGAAGAGAGCAGGGAGAATCAATAATATACAAATGTATCCATAACTGTGTTTTCTGAAATTGGTATGAAAGGTAAGTTGGATGGAAGCAAAGGAGCTTTTAGAGCAATATGAGGCTGGGAGAAGAGATTTTAGACAAGCTGACCTCAGTGATATTAAGTTAATTGGAGTTAACCTTTCTGATGCAAAATTTTATCAAGGTAACTTTAGTAGAGCTGATCTCAGTAAAACGGACTTTACTAAAGCTAAATTCTTTGATGTGGTTTTAGATCAAGCTAATTTTACAGAAGCTAATCTTTCAGAAACCACATTCTGTAAATGTGATGGTTTAAGAGTAAACTTTAGTCAAGCTAATCTCAAGAAAACTAATATTTTAAAAACTCATTTCATCTCAGCCAATCTTAATGATGCTGATTTATCCCAAGCTAATCTTGTTAACTCTAGATTTGACATGGCCAATTTCAATAGAGCAAATCTCAGAGAATCTGACCTTACACAATCTCAAGCAATAGGAACAAAGTTTGAGGGCGCAAAGCTAACTGGAGCGTGTATTCAAAATTGGAAGATCAATAGCATCACTAAATTAAACAACGTAATTTGCGATTACATTTACCTCAAATCTAACCAACAAGATCGCCTTCCCTACGATCCTAACAAAAACTTTGCTCCTGGAGAATTTACTAAACTATTCCAAAAAGCATTAGAAACCGTTGACTTAGTGTTCCTCAATGGCGTTGATTGGAAAGCTTTTGTTTATTCATTCCAAAATACACAAGTTGAAAATGAAGGTACACCATTAGTAATTCAAAGTATTGAAAATAAAGGTAATGGAACAGTTGTAATTAAGGTTAGTGTTCCTCCTGATGCAAATAAACCGAAAATTAACGGCGATTTTATGCAAGGCTATGAGTTGGCTCAGAAGACTTTGGAAGGACAGTTTCAAGCTAGATTAGACGATAAAGAGAAAGAAATAAATCGGTTATTTTATCTAATCAATCAATCTCAAGATAAATTAGATGAGGCTCATAAACTAATGGCAGAATCAAAAAAAGAGTTTAACTTCAATGCTCCTATTAGTAATAGCAACATAGCTGGAGGTGACCAAGATAATAAACAAAGTTTTGGCATTGGTCACATGAGCGGTGGTAATAATCAAGACAACGTTAAAATCGCCGGAGCCATCAATGAAATATCTCCGGAAATTATGCAACTAATTCGCCAGGAGATAAACAAACTTGACAACCCGGAAACTCGTCAAGAAGCGAATAAATACCTTAGCGATATAGAAGCAGAAATCCAAACGCCTGAACCCAAACAATCGCGTCTCCAAGCTTCTTTGAAAGCACTATGGAATATCGGAAAAGACATTACTCTTATAGCTAACGGAATTACCGCTTTAGCAGAAAGATTTAATGTTCACTTGTAAGCGCCACGACTGTGCCAAGATTGATTTACTCCATAACAGTAATAAATCAATAAATAATAATTTCTAGAGATTTACGCCACAGGCGAAGAAACATTTAGTAGTGTAAATCTCGTAAAAGCTAATTCGATTGGAGTTAATCTTTTAATCATCAATTACTTTTTTTTTCAAAGCATTTTGCGCAGCTTGAATAATCTGAGAATAGGGTGCTTTGGTAACATCTACTGCTTGAGCATTATCTCTACTAGTTCCCAACAGTCCTGTAGTTTCTCCAGAGGTAACAGCTAAAACTTTACCTTGAGCATTTCTAATTCTTAATTCACTTAAGGATTGCCAGAAACTACACACATATGAGCGTCCTTGATAATCGAACTTTGCTTTTTTAATAGCAGTTTCTATTTCTCTACTGTTATTTTCACTCTTGCGTACACCCAATATTTCTAGCTCAATGCTAGTCTTACCATTCCAGTTATTCTCTTTGAGTTTATAGGCAATATCTAAACGTTTTGGCAAAGGAAAATATTCACGCCAACGCCATGCGATCGCTTTAATTTTTATCTCCTCATTTTCTGCCATCAGGGTAAGTTTGATATGCCCTTTACCAACAATTTGCTGTTCTATAACTCGCACATTTGGTGTCCAGAATACTGGAGAACGGTTGCCAATTCCCCAAGGCTGTAAATCGTCAATTTGTTCATAAAGGTGTTTTGTAAGCTGATTGAAGTTAGCCTCAGCATCAATTTCCACTAAAGGTTTCAGGTGTTCTGGGACTAAACATTGGTGAGCAAACTCACTTAATTTCTCTTCAATCGCAGCCAAGTTTTTAGTAGGAAAACTAAATCCTCCCGCCGCCTTATGCCCACCAAATTTACCTAATAAATCGCGACAAAAATCCAAAGACTCAAAGACATTAAACTCAGGAATCCCTCGTGCTGAACCACGAATTTGTGTCGAATCCTCCTCTTCGTAAGTACCAATAAAAACAGGAACACCGTAACGTTCAACCAAACGAGAAGCCACAATTCCAATCACTCCATGATGCCAGCCTGGCTGCACAATTACTAATACTCTCGCTTCTTGCCAATTTTTTGGTTGTTGGTTAATTGTTAATTGCTGATTGTGGACAGTTGATGGTTGATTGCTGATGGTTGATTGCTCTTTTATCTTCTCCTCAACTTCCCCTGCTTCCCCAGCCTCCTCTGCTTCCCCAGCTTCCTCTGCTTCTTGCTTAGAATCGCCTTCTATTAACTCAATTGCTTCAATTTCAATCTGTTCGCACAACTGCTGACGTTTATGATTAATATCCTCACATTGCATTGCCCGTTCTAAAGCTAATCCATCTTCGTCAGTGGTTAACAGTTCAATTACAACTTGAGGGTCAGAAATACGACCAACGGCATTAATTCTTGGTCCTAGTTTAAAGCCAATATCATCTGGTTTTAAGTCTTTTTGTAATTCACTAACTCCTGCCATTTGCATTAATGCTTGTACTCCAGCTAAATCAGATTTAGGTAAACGCCTTAAACCACGTTTTAGCCAGCGTCGATTCACTCCCACTAAAGGTGCTAAATCAGCGATGGTTCCAAGAGTAAATAATTCCAATAATTGATTAGTTAAACCCGAAAGTAAACCCAAACTTTGAGCAGTGGTAATCGCCAAAATATAGGCAACTCCGACACCTGCTAAACCGCGATAGGGAGAGGATTCAGGAATTAATTTTGGGTTGAGAATTGCATCGGCTGGAGGCAATTTTTCCGGGATATCATGATGATCTGTGATAATAATGCTTAAGCCTAATTCCACTGCATGAACCACTGGTTCGTAGGCAGAAATCCCATTATCTACGGTTAAAATTAAGCCCACACCTTGATTCGCGAACTTTTCGACAATCCTTTTGTTAATCCCATAGCCATCTTTCATGCGACTAGGAATCGCATAGTCAATATCTGCCCCCAAATGTCGCAAAGCACGCAATAATAAGGCAGTACTGGTCATACCATCAGCATCGTAATCACCACAAATAGCAATTTTCTCCTGGTTAGTAATCGCTTCTGTTAGCAATTCCACACTGGTGGCTAAATCGGGAAACTCTTCTAGAGGTGAGGGTAAAGCTTGGGTTTCTGGATTAATGTACACCGTTGCCTGCTCTGCTGTGGTAATGTTGCGATTGAGCATAACTTGGGCGATTAGAGGAGAAACTCCTGTAACTTCTATCAATTGCTTAATTTGTTCTGGTTTTTGCGATGCAATTTGCCACCTTTGATTTGGTAAAGTCATTGTTTTGTTGTCTGTTGTTCGTTTTTTGTGGATTGTGGATTGTTAATTGTTAATTGATCAATGAATTTAATATTTAAAAATATGTTTTTTGAAAGTAAGCATGAAAAATATTCTAACCATCAAGAAAAATACAGCTAATCTCAGAGAAAGAAAATAATCATTGCTCAAACTTATTACTTATCACTTATTACTTATTACTTATTACTTAATTCCCCACTTCCCTCGCTAATCACTCAAAAACTAAGACTAAAAATGCCGTGTCCTATTTTACATTGGCTACTGAAAACCCCAAAGATTAATCTTTTTGCCTTTGCGAGTGTCGCTTTTAGCTTGCTATCAGTGCAGGGTTGTAGCTTTATTCCCAAAACCCAAGTGGAAGCACAACCAGAAAAAATAAAACAACCAATTGCTGTGGATGTGGCGGTAGCGAAATTGGGTTTGCTGACAGATACGGTGGAGTACACTGGCACTAGTAAACCTAATCAGGAAGTTACCGTGCGATCTCGTGTGGAAGGTCAACTGATTAGCTTACCTGTAAAGGTGGGAAATAGATTAAGTAAAGGTCAATTGGTAGCGCAGTTGGATGACTCTTTACTTGCAACTGAGGTAGTTGAAGCGCAAGCAGAATTAGCTGCCTTGGAATCAGAAGTAGCTAGCGCTAAGGCTCAAGTGAGTAACGCCAGTACCCAGTTGGAAAGGACACGCGCACAATTGCAACAGGCAAAAAATGATGCTGTCAGACTAGGACAGTTGGCTGCTCAAGGTGCGATTGCTACCCAGGAAGCAGAATCTGCCCAAACCCTTGCTCAAGTTGCTCAACAGGCTGTATATTCGGCACAGGAGCAGGTGAAAAGTTCTCAGCAGGAAGTAGCAGCAGCTATAGGAAGAGTTGCAGCACAAAAGGCTGTGGTTTCCCAACACAAGCAGCGCCAAAGCTTCACCAGAATTAGCGCACCAATTAGCGGTGTTGTGATAGCTAAAAATAGTGAACAAGGAAATTTAATAAATCCGGGTGATGAGATACTGCGTTTAGCTGATTTAAGCTTGGTGAAGGTAGAAGTGCCTGTTTCAGAGTTAGATCTGAGTAAAATTTACATTGGGCAAATAGTACAAGTTAGGTTAGATGCTTTACCCCAAGAGAATTTTTCTGGTAACGTAAGCCAAATTGCTCCTGTCGCTGACTCTACCACTCGTCAGATTCCCATCACTATTACTATCCCCAATCTGGAAAGAAAAATTAGTGGTGGTTTATTAGCAAGGGTAAAATTTGCTTCGGCAACTAAGTCTAAGATAATTGTCCCAGAAACAGCGATTCAGAAACTCAGTGAATCTGAAACTATACTTTTTGTACTATCGGATTCAGTAGAAGGGAATGTGTCTCAGGTAGAAAAGCGTCTGGTAGTTACAGGCGATCGCGATCACGGTAAAGTTGAGGTTATCTCTGGCTTAGAGTTAGGAGAGCGTTTTGTTACCCGCGCTGGAAAACCTCTCGAAGATGGTGCAAATGTGCGTTTGAGTATTTTAAGCGAACCCTAAATTAGGAAGCAGGGGAGGTAAGAGAAGCAGAGGAAGTAAGGGACTGGGAGAGTAGAAGTCGATGGTAATGCACTAATTATCCGTTTCAAAATTACGTCACTTAGCCTATAGCAACGTTAATTATCCGTTTCCACAATCAACCATTCACAATCCACAATCTAACTATCTTGGTAAATTTGTATAGGAGCGATTAGAAGCTTAAAACCGCTAAGCTAGAAATGATTAATAGACAAAGGAAGTTTTCATGAAGCGCCAACAGTCAGCTATCCTCAGACTATTGCCAAGCAGTATGATCCTGTCTTTGCTTTTGCTGTCTGCTGGTGTAGCAGTGGCGCAAACGACAACTACGGAGTTGTCTCCTCAACAACAGGTAGAATTGGAGAGTTTGCTTGAAGAAAGTAAATCGATTCAGCAAACTGCCTTTCTTTTAAAAATATTGATCGCGATCCTAGCGATGATTTTGCTGAGTGCAATCGCTGCTTTATGGCTTTTGCGACGTTCTGTAATTCGTGAGGTAACTGAGATTGTCAGTAAGCATCTCAATGAATTAACTGATTTAGAAAACAAAATCAACAGCGCTACCCAAGAGGTAGAGTCTGTTCTTCAAGATGCTCAAACAATGGCGACAAAGTTAAAAGGTGAAGTCACAACTTTTGAGCAGGATATACATAGTAAACAGGCTGATTTATCTGAGTTAGTTACAGAAACATCCCAATCGCAGCAGTCAGCATTGCAGGAAATAGAGGCGCAAGTCAGCGATTCCCGAAAAACTGTAGCTCAGTTAGAAACTCAGTTTTCGCAACAACTTCAGGAATTAGACGCTACAGCGCAGAAACAACAAGAACAGATTCTAGCTCATGTTAAAGAGTTGGCGGCAGCTTTGCAACCCCAAATTACTGGGATTCAAGAAGATTTAGAATCCCACAAACAAACAGCCATACAAAACTTCCAGGAATCAAAAGCGCAATTTCACACTCAACTAGGACAACTACAACTCGAAGCGCAACAACAACGAGATAAAATCTTGGCGAATTTGCAGCAAAGTGAAAGTGAGTTTGCTCCTCAATTAGCTGCTATGGAAGCGGAAGTGCAGGGTCAAAGAGATAGTGTTATACAAAGTCTCAAGCTAGCAGGAAGTGACTTTACAGCACAGCTAGGGGAATTGCGAACTAACGCCCAGCAGCAATGGAATCTAATTTTAGAACACTTGCAGCAATTGAGTGCTGAATTTACACCACACTTAGACAAAATTCAGCAAGAGGTACAAGGACATAAAGAAATTACGCTGCAAAACCTGCAGCATTCAGAAGCAGAATTTATTAGCCAGCTTTCCACACTGCAATTGAAGGCGCAACAACAACGAGATATTTTGCTGCAAAACCTGCAACAACTAGAGTCTGAATTTAGCCCCCAACTGGCAGACATTGAATCCCAAGCAAGACAAAAAGCACAGCAGGAGCAAGAGATTAGCCTGCAAAAGTTATCCCAATTAGGAGAAGAAATAATCGCTCAATTGCAATCTTCCCAAACTACTACTCAGGAAGAAATGGAGCAAATTATTAATCATCTCAAACAGCGCGAAGCTGAACTAACTAAGCAGCTATCCCAAACTCAATCGGGAATGCAAACCCAGCAGGGACAAGCATTTGCGAGTTTGGCAAATTGGGAACAAGAATTTAAAGAGCGATTTGCCGCTTTGCAAAATGAAGCACAACTGCGTAAAGATGAAATTATCAGGCATCTGCAAAGCTTAGAACAGGAAACCAAACAACAATTAGCACTCTCACAATCAACAATTACAGAACGTCAACAACAAACCCTACAAAGCCTCCAAGCTTTAGAAACAGCTGCCAATAGCCAACTAGTGCAATCGCAATCGGGAGTTGAAGCACAACGACAACAAGCATTGCAGAATTTGCAAAACATAGAAGATCAAGCTAAACAGCAACTAGCACTTTCAAATTCAGGAATCGCTGAACGTCAGCAACAAATTCTCGACAATCTCGAACAACTAGAAAGTAGTGCACAGCAACAATTTGCCACTATACAATCAGCTATTGAACAGCGCAAACAAGCTGCTATTACCACTGTAGAACAACTGCAAACAGGCTTAAATCAGCAGCTAAATACAGTAGAAACAGACGCGAAGCAGCGCAAAGAAGAAATTCTACAACGTTTACAAGCCATTTCTCCCCAAGAAATCGCAGCAGCAGCTATTGGAGAAATACAAGAGCAAATTACTAGCTTTAAAGAACAGCTAGAACTCTTGCAAGCCAATCATCCCCAGCTATTTATCGACACCACAGAATTTGTAGCACAAGGAAATTCACAGTTCCAACAAGGAAACTATCAAGCTGCGATTAAACACTACGATCAAGTACTAGACTTGCAACCAGATAATGCAGATATCTGGTATCAGCGTAGTCTGGCATTGTGGGAATTACAAGAATACGAAGAAGCAATTGTCTCCTTTGATCGCGTCCTCGAATTCAAACCAGAAGATGCCAATAGCTGGTACCATCGCGGCTTAGCCCTGCGAGAACTAAAACGCTACGAAGGAGCCTTAGCAGCCCTCAATCGAGCAGTAAGACTACAACCAGAAAATGATAAATCCTGGTTTAATCGCGGTATGACTCTCGGTAAAATGAAGCGCTACGAAGATGCGATTACCTCTTTTGACAGAGCCCTCGACATTAATCCCCAATACCGCCAAGCTTGGGTAGATAGAGGTGTAATTCTTGGTAAATTGCAACGCGCTGACGAAGCATTTACTTCCTTCGATCGCGCCGTACAAGTACAACCAGATGATGCACTAGGCTGGTTAAATCGAGGACTAGCCTTACAAGTATTAGAGCGTTATGAAGAGGCGATTTCCTCCTTTGAAAAAACCATTGAACTGCAACCAGAAAACCACAAAGCTTGGAACTACAAAGCTTACCTCTTAGTACAACTAGAAAAAGACCAAGAGGCGATTTCTAGTTTCAATCGAGCCATCGAAATTCAACCAGATTACGCCGTTGCTCACTACAACAAAGCCAGTTGTTATGCTCTGCGTGGTGAAGCAAAATTAGCTGTAGAAAGTTTAGAAGAAGCGATTAAACTGAATCCCCAGTATCGTCAAGAAGTAAACCAAGACCCTGACTTTGATGCGATCGCAGAGGATGATGCTTTTTGGCGTTTGATTGAAGGTTGAAATTCAGAGTAAATAACAAACTTTGTAGCTGCAAAAAAGGCGAAAGGTATAATGATATGGGCAAGGTAGTAAGAATGACTATAGGATTATGAAACTTCAATAGTTTAGATTTTATAACCTTTATTGGTAGTACTATACAACTCATAGATTCATTAGCACTGTGCTAATAAAATACCACACACCAGATATCAATTTTACTAGCTAGAAATTGGGCTCTTTCTAGCTAGTGACAAATATAGCTTTTTTGTAAAATTTTCTTGATATTCCTATATATCTAAAATTAACCTCATTTATACTCGTTTTTATAAGCCTCAGTATCTAATAAGTAGATTTGAACAATGAGTATTATTTCAACTCACTCACGGTTGCTAAAGTTTGCGAAGCAAATCGCTATGTGTAGTGGAATCTTAGCAACCCTAGGGTTAATGCTAACTATCAGAACTTCAGCACAACAATCCAAAGATTTTATCGATAGAGATACTCAGTATAGACAAATGCACATATGTGCTGACGCTGCATTTATGGAAGGTGTACATGTTGGACGAAATGAATTTGTTTGCACTTCACACACACTATTTAGCTATACAGACCTTCGTGACATAAGGATTAGTGGATACGACATGTCACGAACCCAATTCACATTTAGTAATGGAAAGCAAATTCATATTTGCCCACGAGGAGAAGCAATGAGAGGGCTTCATGTAAGTAATAATTGGTTGGCTTGCGCGCCTACAACCCTCATTAATTCAACTTATGAATTGGGAAACATTTTTGTTGATTACAATACTCAGCGGGATGGAAGACATGTATGTGACAAAGGCGGCATTATGATAGGAATACATGTTAACGACAATATTCTAGTTTGTAGAGAAATACGGAGAAGATAGCATCTCACTTGAAGTCTAACTAATCTCTCTCTTATGACCGAAAATGCCTTGATTCAGCCAACAAAAAACAAGGTTTGAACTTAAAGTTAAAAAAGAGTGATTAGTTGCACTATATCAACAGATTTTACTTTGCTATGAGCAATCTCTAATCACCAGACAAAATCTAGCAAGAAAAAATTTAACTATAAAACTACAAAAAAGTCAAGCTCACGTCATGCTTTTCTGATATTTTTATAGTACATTTGCTCAAAAACGGTGTTAGATGTGCTGCTTGTCAAGTCCTATATTTTAGTCTTAGGGAACGTATTTTCGTAGCTTGACCCCTAAAAAATGAAAATAGGAAAGATTAGGGCACTATCAATTTCCAATAATAGCTGTAATGGCGCAAAATCGTACCTTTTTTAAGAGCGATTTTTGCCGAAAATTAGTCACTCTTTTAAAAAATAAAACTAAGTAGCACGAGTTACCAAGATTTACTTATATAACACGAATGTAACCTAAGCTACACTTAACATTCCTTGACAGTTACGGTTACTCCTCGTTAAACTCAAGTCATACTCATAACGAGTACGATTAAGACAATAACGAAAATCCATGGTTAAGATTGTTGGCATTAACGGTAGCCTACGCCCCAATTCCCACAGCTATCAAGCACTGAAAATAGCAGCAGATCGCCTGCGAGCCTTAGGTGCAGAGGTAGAAATCCTTGATATCAGGGAATTAAAACTTCCATTTTGTGATGGTGGAGACGAATATCCCGACTATCCTGATGTGGTGAAATTACGCAATACAGTAAAAGCAGCCGACGGCTTAATTTTAGCCACACCAGAGTACCACGGTAGCCTCAGTGGAGTACTCAAAAATGTTCTCGATTTAATGAGTTTTGACGAGCTTTCGGGCAAAGTGACGGGACTTATTAGTGTTTTAGGTGGACAGTCCAATAGCAACTCCCTCAACGATTTGCGCATCATTATGCGTTGGGTGCACGCTTGGGTGATTCCCGAACAAATCGCCATTGGTCAAGCTTGGCAAGCTTTTGGCAAAGAAGGTAAGGTTCTCGATGAAAAGCTAAGTCAGCGTTTCGACCAATTTGCCCAGAGTTTATTTGAAAATAGCCACAAACTAAGACAATAATATCGAGCTCTAAATGAAGCAATCAAAATAGTTCCACAATTGATCACCAAGAGCTAGGCTAAATGAAGGACTAAACGATGTCAGGATAAGAGTAGTGGCTTTTAAAGTTGGTTTACTAGGATTGGGAACAGTAGGCACAGGAACCGCCAAAATTTTGCTTCACCCCAAGGGTAGAAATTCTCTGTTAGAAGAGATTGTGATTCACAAAGTTGGTGTGCAATCGCTCGATAAACCAAGGGAGGTAAAGTTAGCCTCACAAATCTACTCCACTGACTTAGAAGGAATTGTCACAGATCCCAATTTAGATATAATTGTTGAACTTATCGGTGGTCTAGAGCCAGCGCGAAGCCTCATTCTCAAAGCAATTGCAGCTGGCAAGCACGTAATTACAGCGAACAAAGCAGTTATCGCTCGCTACGGTGAAGAGATTTTTGAGGCTGCAAACCAAGCTGGTGTTTATGTACTCATTGAAGCAGCTGTCGGTGGTGGCATTCCTGTGATTCAACCTCTCAAGCAATCCCTTGGTGCCAATCGCATTGAGCAAGTATTGGGTATTGTTAATGGCACCACTAACTATATTCTCTCGCGCATGAGTGCTGAGGGTGCTGATTTTGACTCTGTTCTCAGCCAAGCACAGAAGTTAGGCTATGCAGAAGCAGAACCAAGCGCCGATGTAGATGGTTGGGATGCAGCAGATAAGATCGCGATTCTAGCTTCCCTAGCCTATGGTAAGCGTTTGAGGCGAGAAGACATTCATTGTGAAGGTATTCGTCAAATTAGTGCAGCAGATATTAACTATGCTGATAAGCTGGGATTTGTGATTAAGCTTTTGGCAATTGCGCAGCAAGATATTAATAGTTCCACCCCTGAATTACTCGATGTTCGTGTACATCCCACTCTGGTTTCTCGGGGTCATCCCCTAGCTAGTGTTAATGGAGTTGATAATGCGATTTTGATCGCCGGAGATCCACTGGGACAAGTCACATTTTCTGGTCCTGGTGCTGGTGCTGGGGCGACAGCTAGTGCTGTAGTAGCTGATATTATTAACGTCGTGGCAGCATTGAAAACTGAAGTTGTCGATAATAGAAAATCCCAAACAATAATTAATCCTCTACTTGGTTGCAACCACCAGAACTATTGCCAGATTCAAGCAATGGAGGATTTAGTCACGCGATTCTATGCACGTTTTTTGTGTGGAGATTCCCCAGGGGTTATTGGTCATTTGGGAACTTGTTTTGGTAAGCACGAAGTGAGTTTGGAGTCAGTGGTACAAATTGGCTTTCAAGATAACTTAGCTGAAGTTGTGGTGGTAACCCATGATGTGCGTGAGGGGAATTTCCGCCAAGCACTGCAAGATATTCTGTGCTGGGATGCGATTAAGGATATTCCTAGCGTTTTGCGGGTACTGTAGCTAGCCACAAGAGAAAAAGAATGTAGGGACGCAAAATGCCACGTCCCTACGATGGGTAAAAATTCAGATATTTCAGTTTCCCCAGATATTCAATTAATCATGCAATTTTTTAAGAGCCACTTCTAGGTCAGTCATTAGTTGTTTAGCTCCTCTTTTCGTAGATAAACCAGCATAATCTACCGTGTCTATGGGTTTACCAATATCCGCTTTGATATCGCAACCCCAAGTTGGTATCTCCTGAGAGTAGCGCAAACTTAAGGGTATAATTTTCACACTCTTGTCTTGTCTGTAAGATTTTGCTTGTAAGGCAATACGACCTAAACCTTCTTTGAGGGGTTGTATTGTTTTGTCGCGGAAAATTCCGCCTTCAGGAAATACCACTAGCGTTTTGCCACTAGCTAATAATTCCACGCTATGGCGTACAGTACTAATGCTGGGATTTCTGGTATCAACAGGAAAACCTCCAAATCTACGGATAAACCAGCCTTGTATTCCCTGCATTTCGTCTAGAGAAACCATGAAGTGTAGTTCTCTACCACTGACAAGTTTACCAACCGAATAGGGCACAATAAACGCATCCCAACGAGAACGGTGAGTAGGAGCGATAATTAAAGGACCATCTTGGGGAATATGTTCTTGCCCACTAATCTCAATCTTGCCGAAAAATAAAGGTAAGATAACACGACTTCCGAGAGGGTATGCCAAACTGGAAAACCAAGGGGAAACCTTAGAAGTTACGGCGAGATCACTAGCTGGTTTATTCATAAAGAAATTGTTGCGGGCAGGAGAAAGCTGAACCATTATCGATCAATCAGTGTACTAGTTGCTCTTGTGACTACTTTAAGGTTCCTGATAGCCTTCAAGGATGATTTTAGGGACACTTCCTCTATTGTCATGAACTGGAAAAATCCTAGGCTTAAAGCTAGGATTTCTGGCGCTGGCTTGCAAACCAAGACTTTAGTTGTCGACGACACTCTGATTCCATAATTCCAGCCAAAAAATCCAGGCGATGATTAGAGCAAGGAGCATCGGGTAAGTTGATTGCACTCAAAATACTACCAGTTTTTGGATCGTCCACCCCATAGACTAATAAGCCAATTCTAGCTTGAACAATCGCTCCTGCACACATGGGACAAGGCTCTAAGGTAACGTACAGTGTACACTCATTTAAGTGCCAATTTTGAAGTCTTTGACTAGCAGCACGTAGAGCGAGAATTTCTGCATGGGCGGTGGGATCTTGGTCTCTTTCTTTGCGATTAGCTGCTTGAGCAATGAGATTGCCGCTAGCATCAATAATTACAGCACCCACAGGAACATCTCCTGCATCACCAGCTTGCTGGGCTAATGATAAGGCTTGAGTCATCCAATGTCGGTGCTGTAGATAAGTTGTTTGGTTTAAGGTTGCCAATACTTTATTACTGATGAACTACCCTAACCTTCGCTTTGCTGCGGATAGGGTTTCTGACGTTTCATCTGGGCTACTTTTTTAAAACTTCCGCAATAAACAGAGGTAGACCCATCTACACGGGGCTTACAAGCTGGCGACGCAGGTTCGCCAGACAGCCCCTCGTCTGAAGAGGCAAGTTCCTTACCCCTTGCGTGGGTTAGCATTACCATTGCTGCGGCAACATCTCTATTACAGCTATAGCCGCATTTTTCGCAATAGTGTACTCTTTGTGCTAACGTTTTCTTTTTCTGATGACCGCAATTAGGACAGGTTTGAGATGGTTTGATTTTACGAGTTGGAACCTCAATGTAAAAACCGCCAGCCTCAGTGACTTTGTACTTAATTAAGCTTTTGAGATTACCAATTCCTACATCCAGTAAAGAACGGTTAAGTCCTGACTTTTGACGTTTTCTCTTGCTACCTTTTTTAGCTTTCTTGGTCATCCCTTTAAGATCAAGCTTTTCTGTAGCAATTAGGCTATTACCGCTAACTATATTGCTACTTATTTTGTGTTGCCAATCTTGCCTTTGTCTACCAACTTTTGACTGTATTTTAGCTACAGCTTTGTTAGCTTTCTTCCATCTTCTAGATGCTTTTTGATTTCTTCTTGGTGGTCGCTTTCGTCTACTAGTTTTAGCTATCTGGTTAATCTTTGCTTGGGCTTTTTTAACAAATCTAGGATTCTCTACTGTGTTCCCATTGGAATCAGCAATAGCATGATGAGTACCAAAATCTAAACCTATAGCACCTTGACCTGTTTGATACCTTGCTGGTAAACAATCAACAGTGATTGATGCGTACCATTTGCCTTGCTTAAACATAATGGTGCAAGTCTTTGGTTTACCCCAATCTCTAGCTTGGCCACGCATCTTAAATTATCCCTAAATTAGAAATTTTAAGTTGCCCGTTCTTCCCATTGCTTAAAGCTTTCCATCCAGATTTGCAAGGATATGTCCAACCCTTATAACGTCTAGAAGCTTTAAATCTTGGATAACCAGATTTTAGTTTAAAAAACCTATTGAAAGCAAAGTCAACGCGCTTAAGTGTATTTTGCTTCATCATGGCTACCAAGCTCTTTAAATTCAGGGAAACATTCCTTGAAACCTGGTAAAGTTTTCTGTTGGTCAAAATAGTTAACTGACTTACCAAATCTCTTGAAGGAAGTACTGCGATGCTCAACACAAGCATTGTAAAGACTGCAATGTAGTTTACGCCAGTAATGCATCTTGTTATTTTGAGCTTTGGTTGGGTAAAGCCTGAAAGTAATTCTTTTGACAGCCATGTTAACTCTGTTTTTTTCGACCTCTTTAAATTTAGTTATGTAGGGTTTGTTTTTTAACAAACAACTAAAAACTAACAACACGAAATCTCTCAGCTAAAGCACGAGAGATGAATGAAAAAAAACAGCTCATGGTAGCCAAGGATATTGCCGAAAATTGGGCTGACGTTTTTCCAAAAATGCTTGCTTACCCTCTGCTCCCTCTTGTGTCATGTAGTAGAGTAAGGTTGCATTTCCTGCTAATTCCTGTAAGCCAGCTTGTCCATCACAATCAGCATTAAAAGCTGCCTTCAAACAGCGAATCGCAATTGGGCTTTTATCGAGGATTTCATTTGCCCATTTTATCCCTTCACTCTCCAATTCAGTGACGGGAACAACACAATTAACTAAGCCCATCTCCAAAGCTTGGTTTGCACTGTACTGACGACAGAGAAACCAAATTTCTCTAGCTTTTTTTTGACCCACAATGCGGGCTAAATAGCTAGCACCAAATCCACCATCAAAACTACCTACTTTAGGTCCTGTTTGCCCAAAAATAGCGTTGTCAGCAGCAATGGTTAAATCGCAAATTAAATGCAGTACATGACCTCCACCAATGGCGTAGCCTGCCACAAGGGCAATTACTACTTTGGGTAGGGAACGAATTAGGCGCTGCAAATCCAGGACATTGAGGCGAGGTACACCATCATCATCAAGGTAACCCGCATTCCCGCGCACACTTTGATCCCCGCCAGAACAGAAGGCGTATTTACCATCGCTATGGGGACCTGCACCTGTTAGTAATACAACCCCAATCTGACTATCTTCACGAGCATCACAAAAAGCATCATAAAGTTCAAAAACGGTTTTGGGACGGAAAGCATTGCGTTTGTGAGGGCGATTAATGGTAATCTTGGCAATGCCACCAAACTTGTGGTACAGAATATCTTCGTAGGTTTTGGCAACTTGCCATTTAATTTGCATAGATTACAAAGAATTATTGTTCAAAAGCATGGTCCTAATTTTTTGCTTTTGGTATCCCAGAGTGAGCAAATCAATTAGATTTCATTAGTCATTTAATTACTATACAAATTCTGATTGTAATTTAGCTTTGAAATTTCACTACAAAAATATTTAGCATTGTAACTAAATCTTAAAAATATTTAAAGTAAAAAGCCTAAAAAATATGTTTTATAGTGCTGTTACTATCTCTGATAAAGATTTTTTTTGAAAAAAAATAAGTCAGGAGCAATGCCAGAACAATTCAAATATACAAAGAAAAGCCAAACTGTATTTGATTTTAATAATGTATTTTGGGGAATTGCGATCAAGAGAAGATTATAAAAATAGCAACGATAAATTTTGCTTTTAATCGCAATTTTAAAAACTGACTAATTGAGATATTTTAACTGTTAAAAATATTCAAACAGTTTGTTGTCCCAATTGTGTTAGTCATGTGCAAAGAAGCTATTTTGCAGAAAATCACATCATATAAACTCAATGTCCTGTATGCGATTACTTAATGGTAAGTTGTTCTCTCACAGGTAAAGTTATAGAAGCTTATGCTCCAGGTATTATGGCAAGTTGTCATTAAGTTAAGCGAAATACTATTCTTTTTTGTCTTGAATTTTCCTTTCTCTACCGCTGATACTTTCCATGGTTGCCGAAACTGCCAGTTCAGCAGCCAGAATATCCCTTTCTTCGCCTCCTAAATACAGTCGTCCAAAACTTCCCACAGCACCAACTTGGAGAATATTGATTTGAGCTGCCTTCTCTGCTTCATTAGCTGCTAGCGCTGCGTAAGCTGCAGGTTCAACCTCAAAAACATAGAGGGTTTGTCCCGCCAAAATCATCTGTCCACGGCGAGTACGATTAATTAACTGTGCTTGATGGGCATCCAGATTACGAATCACCTGACTAGAAATTACTCTTGGTTTTAAGCGATCTTGTTCCCTAACTCCCAAAGCATCTAGAATCGCTCTGCCAGCAGTACGGGTATCTCCTTGCCTGTTAGAGTGAATTTCCAACAGTCCGTATAATCTCTCTACCACCTGTACTCCAGGACGCACAAAAGTTGATTTCAGAGCAACATCAGTAATGCGGTTAATCTCGATACCAGGGGAAACTTCAATCCAAAGTGAGGTATCCCCTGGTAGAGGCAAAAATCCGATGGCAACTGTTCCCATATAAGCGGCGTGCTGAGGTTGTAAGCTGTCAATGAAAACGTAACTACGCAGTTCAATACCCAAAGCAATTCTCCGTTAGTTTTGGCACTAAGCCACAGGAAAGTATAAGGTATTGCGTGAGTAGTACTGCAAGAATCGAGAAATTTTTCAGCAACTATCCTAATTATTTCTCAAGGTATCGCTTAATGTTTTTTGACGTTTTTCTGGGAAAATTTTGGTTAAGCTAGGGATACCAATCAAATAAATAGCTTGGGGTATTATAAATGAATGCTGTTTCAAGTCGTGGCTTGATGCGAGTTAACTGGTCAGCCACAATCCTTTTTACCCTGGGTTTTTGGCTCAGTGGTAGCCTAGTCATCGACTCGGTAATTATTCCTGGTTTATTAGCCACGGGAATGATGGCAGAATCAGGATTTGCCAGTGCTGGCTATGTCATTTTTGGCATTTTTAATCACATTGAGTTGTTGTGTGGAGCTTTAGTTTTAACTGGTTGCTTGGTGCTAAAAAGAAATCATCAACTTCCTGTGCAAAAGGAGCAGTGGTCTATCATTTTCTCTGCACTTCTGCTCACAATCGCTATTATCTATACCTATATTTTGACACCACAAATGAGCAGTTTAGGCTTACAGCTTAATTGGTTTGAGCCTAGTACAACAATGCCTTTGGCAATGGTGCAAATGCATGGAAGTTACTGGTTCCTAGAAGTAACTAAGTTCCTTGTTGGTGCTAGTTTGCTGCGTTGGTTCTATCGCAACTCTTGTGCTCTTATCTGAGTTCTAATTTCCTGTAGAAAGAAATTTGAGCTATTAACTATAGATATCAATAAGAGGGGTAATCTAAGTTTAAGATTACCCCTAAATGCTTGATGTAGCTTACTCACTAAGAGTCTGTTTTTCTGTTATGTGTTGATTATGTAGCTTTTGATTATCGCTGACTAATTGTGTCAAAAAAAGCCTAGGTTGACAAAACAGGAACAGCAACTAAACAAGCTGCGATTGTAGCTAAAATTTTCAGCCAAGTTGAGCTAATGTCTATCTGTTGCAATCTATTGCCTGATGAGATAATTAGTCTTCAATCCTGGTTCCTTGAGTATCCAAAGCGAGGGGGACTACTTGCGCTGTGACTTCTAACTTTTGCCAAGCATCCTTCATTGCTGCAACTACCGACTCAACCTTCTTACTAGGAGTTAGTGCTAATAAGGTTGGTCCTGCACCACTAATTACCATACCGTAGGCACCAGCAGCTATAGCAGTTTCTTGAACTTGGGTGTAGCCACGAATTAGGCTTTGACGGTAGGGTTGGTGTAGTTTATCTTGCAAGGCAACTTTAAGCCACTGTGGGCTATTAGTGGCTAAACCACGCACTAATAATCCCATATGGGAAAGATTAAAAATAGCATCATGGCAACTAATTTGTGATGGTAAAACAGATCTTGCTTGTTGGGTAGAAAGTTCAAAATCGGGAATCGCTACCACAGGAATAATTTCTGGATGCCAAGGAATGGGGCAAATTTCCCAGTTATGATCTTGAGATACGGATAATTGGCAATTGCCTAACAAAGCTGGAACTACATTATCGGGATGTCCTTCAATTTCAATAGCTAGCTGCATTATGTCTTGCTTACTTAAAAGTTCACCAGCTAGCTGATTTGCTCCCATTAAACCACCTAAAATGGCAGTGGCGGAACTACCTAAACCTCTGGCTAAAGGAATGCCTAGTTTGATGCTAATCGCCACTGGTGGTGTGTTTTTTCCTAGGTGTTGATAAAACTTCTGGAAAGATTGATAGGCTAAATTACTGGCATCTGTGGTAACTCGTTGTGCTTCAGTTCCTGTCACCGTAATTGTAAGTTGATTGGTGCTTGATTCATCGAGGGGAGTGAACTGAAATTGATTATAGAGGCTGAGGGCTGCACCAATGCAGTCAAAACCAGGACCAAGATTAGCAGTGGTAGCAGGAACAGTAACCAGAGTCATAACTTTAGAATTTTAGGATTCGGATTTCAGAACATAGAACAAATTCTGGTTGTTAGTCAACTTGTTATTGGTTGGTGGTAGTTTTAGCAGATTGGGGAATCAGGGAGATGGGGAAGTAGGGAAAAGTAATATAGAGCCAAACAATAAACATTTAATGGAAATTAAAATATTAGAGTAGGGACGTACAATTTTACGTCTCTACATTCTTTTTCGCAGATGTCTAATAGTTAAACTATATTTTTTATGAGCTACGATTCCTATCTAAGCAACTGGAGATATGGTTGTATCTGTTTCTATGAACTGTAACTCAAAGTCTTGTTCAAAAATCTCTTCTATAGGTAACATCTGACCATCAGTAGTCATAAATTTGTGGTCTTTAGTAGCGCGAATAGTTGAGCCATTATCTAAAGTATATTCAAACACTTCTTGTGGACCGCGATTATGCCATTGAGCGACTGGTTGAGTGTAAATAAAACCATTAACATCGACACTGTAAACATGGCAGTTGATTTTCTCTTCTACTATCTTTCCTATAGGCAAAGCACCATATTCTACAGTTAATATTTCTGTGTCATAGTTTAAACAGTATTCTGCGAATAAAATCATCTGGTCGAACAGACTTTCAGCAATATCTCTATGAACACCATTCTTGGTAGAACCATCGATAAAAATACCACGGTGTTTCTGCATTTCTGCAACTTTCTTTTTACCCATCGCTCGCCTGAGCAAATCAGCTTGTCCAAGAGAGTAACCAGCTAAATCTTGAGCGGTTTTCATAATTTGCTCTTGGTAAACGAGGATGCCGTAGGTTTCTTCTAGAATTGATTTTAATAGCTCATGTTCATAAACAATCTCTTCTCGACCATGTTTGCGATTAATGAATTTGGGGATTAAACCTGCATCTAAAGGTCCTGGTCGATAGAGAGCTAAAATAGAAGAAATATCTTCAATTCCTGAAGGTTTTAAGTCTTTTACAACTTGACGCATTCCTGAAGATTCAAGCTGAAAGATACCTTCTAAATTACCGTCTTCGAGAAGCTTATGTACTCGTTGGATATCTTCCGGTAATTTTTTCAGTACACCTTTTTTTATAATTTGCAGTGCTTTCCTTTCATCAAGGGGAAGTTGGTCTAAATCTAGAATATGATTTCTATTTTGTTTAACTAAGTCAGCCGTTCTCTGAATTGTTGTGAGATTTCTTAGTCCCAGAAAATCCATTTTCAGTAATCCCAGAGACTCTAAATCCTCCATAAAGTACTGGGTAATAACTGAACCATCGTTATTCTTTTGTAGTGGCACAATTTCGTCTAATGGTTCTGAGGAAATAACCACTCCTGCTGCATGAACACCAAAGGTTTTATTCGTGCCTTCTATACGAATTGCCATGTCTACCCAATGGCGAACTTTGGGGTCATTAGTATATTTTTCTCGAAATTCTGGAGCTGGTGTTTGCTCGGAAATCATCACTTTTAATTTAGCAGGTTTTCCCCGAGCCACAGGAATCAGTTTTGCCATTTGGTCTGACTCAGCGTAGGGAATATCTAATACCCTAGCAACATCCTTTAAAACCGCCTTGGAAGTCATACGGTTGAAGGTGATAATTTGTGCTACCTTATCTTCTCCATATTTCCTAGTCACATAATCAATCACTTGATCGCGTTTTTCAATACAAAAATCTGTATCAATATCAGGCATTGATTTACGTTCGGGATTAAGAAAACGCTCAAATAATAGTCCGTGGTGTACTGGATCTATATTCGTTATTTTTAAAGCATAGGCTACTAAAGAACCAGCAGCAGAACCTCTTCCTGGACCTACGGGAATATTACTTTCTCTGGCATATTTAATATAGTCCCAAACTACCAAAAAGTAGGTGGAAAATCCCATCTGCTGCATCATTTTTAGCTCATATTCCAATCTTTCACGATAGACAGGATCAATTTCTGAGCGAGCATGACATTTGAGACGTGTGATTAACCCTTGCCAACTTACTTCTTCTAGGTAACTATCGGCGGTATGACCAGAGGGAATATCAGGATAGTAGGGAATACGTGGTTCATTGAGAATATTCTTGTAGGGCTTAACTTTTTCCGCAACTTCTAAAGTGTTAGCAATCGCTTCTTGTATTACTTCTTTTGGAAGATGATCGCGGAATAAAAGTGCCATTTCTGCAGCACTTTTCAGATATTCAGTACCACTGTAGCGTAGGCGTTTGTTCTCTGTAATTAATTTATTAGTTTGGATACATAGCAAAGCATCATGGGCTTCTACGTCATAGCAAGAAATAAAATGGGAATCATTAGTGGCGACAATTTTAATCCCTAATTCCTGAGCAATTTTAACGAGGGCAACATTAACAATTCTATCTTCTTTAGAGCCGTGGTCTTGAATTTCTAAATAGTAATCATCACCAAAAACTTTTTGATACCATTTAGCCACTTTCCTTGCTTGAGCCAAATCGCCTTTGAGTATTTCTTGGGGAACTTCTCCTCCCAAACAAGCACTGGTAACTATTAAACCTTCGTGGTACTTCTCTAACAACTCCTTATTAATACAAGGGCGAGCAAAAATACCTTTACCTTGAAAACCTTTAAGGTGGGAAATAGTGGTTAATTTAACTAAATTTTTATAGCCTTGAGTATCTTTCGCCAGAACTACTTGATGATATTTACGGCAACGTTGTTTAACCTCAACATCACCATTAATTACATACATTTCATTGCCAATAATTGGCTTAATCCCGCGACTGCGACAAACCTTAATTAGTTCAATCGCACCATACATAACACCGTGATCTGTCAGTGCAATGGCTTTCATTCCTAACTTTACCGCTTGGTCTACAAGTTGCGGTAGTTGGGAAGCACCATCAAGTAAGCTGTAGTCGCTGTGGATGTGAAGACCAACAAACGTCATAGGATGTATGGAGTGGGATTTTTATACGTAATTACTTGCGATTTTACTGCAACTGAGTGCATCAGTTCTATTTTCTTCAAGTTTACTTGTACCCTAGTTAATATTCTCGCAAGCGATCCTAAATCCTATAATTAGCAAGGGAACAAAAGTAGATCACTACTTCCCGATCTTCTGGATACTTGGTAATTACTCGCTAAAGAGAGGGAATAATAGTCCAGAGATCACAATTTACCCCGCTTGATTTCAATTTGGAGGGATACAGGAGGATTTATTTATGCCAAGAACACCAGACGAGTTTGCAGTACATATTATGCTATCGGGTGGTCATCGAGAAGAAGTGCGCTTTCTCACAATTAAAGAATTTCAGAAGTGGTATGCTGGCGAGGTGGTGCCTAAACATGACTCCCCAAATTTTATCAACGTGCCGATGAAAACTGCCCAGGGTGAGTACTTGGTTGTACGTCCAGTCAACATTATAGCGATTCGAGTTGAACCGATTTATTCTGGGAGTGTAGATCGCTCGTTCTAATTGAACCCATTTTTACTTAGATTACATTTGGGGAGAAGGGGAACAAAGAAAGCAGGCAATATGGGAGAAGCAGGGGAAGAAAACCTTGTTTTTTCCTTTTCGTTCAATTGAGCAATTACAATTTGCTTAAAAATACAGAACTGATAAATCTTAGAGTATTCTCTGTTTCTCTACTACTAGCAAAAATTTTGGAACTGTTTTAAAGTTTCAACTGTCAGAGTTGATTGACAAAACAGTTTTCCCTCCCCGAAATTTGATGAAAAAAACAATTGCTCTTATCTTCCTTGGTTTGGCACTAGCAGTTTCGAGTGCACAATTACCAGTGGAAGCGGAATTTTCTCTAAAGCAGGATAATCCTTCACCTTTAGTCATCACAACTAATCAAAGTGAATCTCTAGGAGTAGATGAGCAATTGTGGGGTAATGCTTACTCACCAGGCGACAAACAGGCACTACTCAGGTCAATTAACCATAGTCTACGCTATTTGAGTACTGGTAGTGCACAGCGAGCCTATGCTAATTATCCCGTGCCTGGGGTCACTCGAGACCGCGTTCGTCGCTCTTTAATCCGCTTCCGTCAGCTTCTCCTTAACTCTAGCAGCCCCCAACAACTTCAAGCGGCGGTGGAGAGAGAGTTTGTCTTTTACCAATCCGTAGGACGAGATAATGCAGGTACCGTATTTTTTACAGGGTATTTTGAACCAACCTACAAAGCAAGTCGCACACCCACTGCAGAATATCGCTATCCTTTGTATCGCAAACCGAGTAATTTAGATCGCTGGCAAACTCCTCATCCCAGTCGATTACAATTGGAAGGCGATGATGGTTTATTAGGTTCTAGCAGTCCCTTAGCAGGTTACGAGTTGGTTTGGCTACGCGATAGACTAGAGGCGTTTTTAGTACAAATTCAAGGCTCAGCTCAATTACAGCTCACTGACGGTGGTACCATGACTGTGGGCTATGCTGGAAATACAGACTATCCTTACACTAGCATTGGCAGAGAGCTAGTTAAGGATGGCAAACTGCCCTTAGATGGCTTAACCTTACCTGTTTTAATTAATTACTTCCAAACCAAACCTGAAGAACTAGATTTATATTTACCTCGCAACAATCGCTTTATTTTCTTCCAGGAAACACACGGTGCAGCAGCTCGCGGTAGCATTGGAGTACCAGTAACAGCAGAACGTTCTATTGCTACAGATAAATCTTTAATGCCTCCTGGTGCTTTAGCATTTATTCGTACCCGCATTCCCTACGTTAATCAAGCAGGGAAAATCGAATCGCCTGTAGTAAGTCGTTATGTTTTGGATCAAGATACGGGTAGTGCGATTAAAACACCGGGAAGAGTAGATATTTTTATGGGAACAGGGAAAGTAGCAGGAGATCGCGCTGGCGTAGTAGGTTGGACTGGTTCACTATACTATCCACTTTTGAAGCGATAAATATTTGTGCTAATAGTGTTTCCAAAACTTCTTTATAGTTAAACAAGTTGTTAACTTTGTTTTTGTCATACGAGCTGTGATGTAACATTGCTTTGTGTTTGAATTGATAACATTGATTCACAATCAGAAAAATTATTCTTTGAATATAGTCCCGACTATCAATACGCTTTTTTGTAGAGCCTGGAGAATGCATGGTAATACAAAAAATATTAATGCTTCATGGAAGACAAGCTTTCGATTCTGATTCAGGTGTAAGGTAATTGAATGTATCCTATATCCTATATCCCTTAGAGTTGTTTTATGAGGCGAGAGAACTTTAAACTCTTTAGTAAACTATATCTTTGAGAAGTCAATTATTGAGGTGATTTTATGGCAAAAGTTCTTATCGTTGGTGCAGGTGGTGTGGGTAATGTTGTTACTCAAAAATGTGCCAAGTTACAAGACGTTTTCTCGGAAATTCTCTTAGCAAGTCGGACTAAAGAAAAATGCGATCACATTGCTGCTACTATTGACCATCCATCTCTGCAAACAGCCCAAGTTGATGCAGATAACGTTGCTGAAATGATCGCTCTAATAAAAGATTTTCAGCCTGATATAGTTGTTAACGTGGCTCTTCCCTATCAAGATTTGCCAATTATGGATGCGTGCTTGGCAACAGGAGTCAATTATCTAGATACTGCTAACTACGAGCCTCCTGATGAAGCAAAATTTGAATATAAATGGCAGTGGGATTACCACCAAAGGTATAAAGAAGCTGGGATTATGGCTGTCCTTGGATGTGGATTCGATCCTGGAGTAACAGGGGTATTTACAGCCTATGCACTAAAGCATCACTTTGATGAGATTCACTATCTAGATATTGTAGATTGCAATGCAGGCGATCATGGTCATCCCTTTGCGACTAATTTTAATCCTGAGATTAACATTAGAGAGATTACTCAAAAAGGAAAATACTATGAAAACTCTAATTGGTTAGAGGTTGAACCTTTCTCAGTGCATCGCTCGATTAATTATCCTGGAATTGGACCTAGAGAATCATACCTGTTGTATCATGAAGAGCTTGAGTCTTTAGTCAAGCATATTCCTACTATTAAAAGGGGTCGCTTTTGGATGACTTTCTCTGAAAGTTATTTAACACATCTAGAAGTTCTGCAGAATGTAGGATTAACTAGTATTGAACCCATTGAGTATGAAGGGCATCAAATTGTACCCTTGCAATTCCTCAAAGCTGTTTTACCTGTACCATCTTCACTGGGTGAGAACTATGAAGGTCAAACATCCATTGGCTGCCATATTCGAGGGATAAAAGACGGAAAACCAAAGACCTACTATATCTACAATAACTGTGACCATGCAAAAGCTTATCAAGAAATAGGGGCACAAGCTGTTGCTTATACCACAGGAGTACCTGCGATGCTTGGTGCCATGCTAGTCTTAACTGGTAAATGGCAAGGTGAGGGAGTCTTTAATGTGGAACAACTTGACCCTGACCCATTTTTGGAAAAGTTGGGAACCTATGGTTTACCTTGGCATGAGTTAATTAACAGCTCACAAGAATTTGTAGATTAGTGAGTAAGATGATTGATTATTCCCAAATTCCATCCCCTTGCTATGTGCTGGAGGAGGAAAAGCTGATTGAGAATCTTGAGTTAATTGACTCAGTTCAAAAAAGAGCAGGGATTACGATTATTCTTGCTTTGAAGGGTTTTGCTATGTTTAGTGCCTTTCCTATTGTCAAACAATACTTAAAAGGTACTACAGCAAGCTCTTTATTTGAAGCTAGACTAGGGCGAGAAGAATTTGGTGGAGAACTACACCTTTACCTGCTTGCTTACCTGGAAAAAGAATTTTCAGAACTTATTCAAGGTGCAACACACATCTCGTTTAACTCTCTCAGTCAATGGGAGAAATTTAAAGAGAAAACGCTCTCTGCCAAGATATCACCAGGTTTACGCATTAATCCAGAGTATTCTCCGGTAGAACAGGAGATTTATAATCCCTCATCTCCCTTGTCTCGTCTCGGAATACGCGCTGAAGTATTAGGAGATAAATTGCCCGAAGGCATTGAAGGGTTACATTGTCACAATTTATGTGAAAGCGATTCATATGCTTTAGCACATACTTTAGGGCAGGTTGAAATGTTATTTGGTCATCATCTTCCCTATCTTAAATGGCTGAATTTAGGGGGAGGACATTTGATGACTTCTAGTAGCTATGATATTGAGCACTTAATTCGAGTTTTAACTAGTTTCAAAAATCGCTATCCTCATTTGGATATTTATCTCGAGCCTGGTTCGGCAGTAGCCTGGGAAACGGGGATACTTCGGGCAACAATTCTCGATCTAATTGACACTTCTGAGCTTATCATTGCTATGCTTGATGTCTCATTTACAGCTCATATGCCCGATTGTTTAGAGATGCCTTATAAACCCCGTATTCGAGGTGCCAGAAATCCACAAAAGGAAGAGCAAAAATACCGGATGGGAGGACTAACCTGTCTTGCAGGAGACTTTATGGGTATGGGAGATTACTACTTTGAGAAGCCTTTGCAAGTTGGTGACACAATTATTTTTGAAGATATGATTCACTATACAATGGTGAAAACCTCTATGTTTAATGGCGTAAAACATCCAGGAATTGGCATTATCCGCTCCGATGGTAGCTTTAATCTGGTGAGAGAATTTGACTACGAAGATTACAAGAATCGCTTATCTTAGAAGCATTCAGAGATGAATCAAGCCAATTTTAATCCTAATGAGATTACTATACCCAATGGTTGCTTCTTTGGTTTTCCCTATTCGGTTGAGGAAGCTGAAATTGTTTTGTTACCTGTACCTTGGGATGTTACTACATCTTACCGAGATGGCGCGGCTAATGGCCCTCAAGCGATTTTAGATGCTTCCCTGCAGTTAGATTGGTACGACTTTGACATACCACAAGCTTGGCAAACCAAGTGCGGAACTATACCGATTAACTCCGAGATTCAAGATAGAAATAATACCACGCGAGCGATTGCTAAAGAGATTATTGAATATCTGGAAACAGGTGGTAATGTTAATGATGATGCGATCGCCAAACAGTTAGTAACGGTTAATCAAGCCTCAGCTACTTTGAACCATTGGGTTTATACCCAAGCGTTAGAACTACTTGAGCAAGGCAAACTAGTGGGTGTCGTTGGTGGAGATCATAGTGTACCTCTTGGCTTAATGCAAGCCCTGGCACAAAAACACGAAACATATGGCATTTTACAAATTGATGCCCATGCAGATCTACGGCAAGCCTACGAGGGTTTTACTTATTCCCATGCCTCGATTATGAACAATGCTTTGAGCATACCTCAAATTAGTCGCCTTGTTCAGGTGGGTATTCGAGATGTTTGTGAGGCGGAAATAGCAATGGTTAATAGCGATAGCCGAATTGTCATGTTTGATGACTGGAAGCTTAAAGCCAATACTTACGAGGGAATCACTTGGGCGGCTCAGTGCGATAAAATTATCTCTAATTTACCTGACAAGGTTTATATTAGCTTTGATATTGACGGCTTAAATCCCTCCTATTGTCCCCATACAGGTACCCCTGTACCAGGTGGATTGGAGTTTAATGAAGCAATTTACTTGTTGCGATCGCTAGTGAAAACAGGTAAAACAATTATTGGTTTTGATTTGTGTGAAGTTGCACCTGGTGAGGTTGGTGATGAGTGGGATGGCAATGTAGGAGCTAGAATTCTGTATAAACTTGCTTGTTTGCAGAGGTTTAAAAACAATAAAGAATGAGATTTTCAAGTATTGCTTGACTACTTATATATAACAAAACTTCTGTATAAAGCTCGCAAGTTAAACATGCCTATAGTAGACATCAATCCTGCTGAAATTGTACTTTCATAAATAGCTGATTACCACATTAGATCCACTGCTGCCAATACATTAGATAAATTGTGGAATATATGTCATAAGCGACGGAAAAGCTACAGCAATGCACTCTGATACGCCTGTTTCTCCACAAAACGATTGCTGGATGATGAAGTTAAAGTAGAAGAAAAAGGTAATTTAATCACAAATTTTGCTCCTTGACCTGGTGCAGAATCGCACACTAGCTTTCCCCGATGTTGTTGCACTATAATTTCATAACTAATTGCCAAGCCTAAACCTTTACCTTGACCTACAGGTTTGGTAGTAAAGAAATGGTCGAAGATTTTAGTTTGTACTTCTAGGGGAATACCCTGTCCGTTATCCTGAATTTGAATCGCGATTTCGTTGTCTTTAGCATCAAATTCTGTCTCAATGCAAATACAGGGTGAAAATTTTTCCTGTCCTTGTATCTTCAATTCAATTGCATCAATCGCATTCACCAACAAATTCATAAATACTTGATTAATTTGACCTGCATAGCATTCAACTTGAGGTAAATTGCCATATTGTTTGCGAATCTCAATTTCAGGGCGTGTTGCTGTGGCTTGCAGACGGCTACCGAGGAACATTAGGGTATTATCAATACCTTGGTGTAAATCCACAGCTTTCCATTTGGCTTCATTCAAGCGAGCAAAATTACCTAAACTGGAGATAATTTCTTGAATGCGTTCAGTACCAGAGTGCATTGAAGCAAGTAGGCTAGGTAGATCTTGTTGTAAATACTCTAAGTCAATCTCCTGGGAGTAAGCCGTAATTTCTGGATTTGGTTTGTGGGTATGTAATTGGTATAAGTTGAGTAACTCTAGCAAGTTCTGAATGTAGCTGTGAGCGTGGTGTAGGTTAGCGTGAATGAAATTTATCGGATTGTTTATTTCATGGGCAATACCAGCTACCATTTGACCTAGAGAGGACATTTTCTCTCCCTGGACTAACTGCGTTTGAGCCTCCTTTAATTCTTGCAGTGCTTGGTTACGTTCTACAAGAGCTTGACTCAATTCTTTAGTTCGTTCTGTAACTCTTTGTTCTAGGTTTTTTGTAAGTTGATATAATTCAACATGAACCGTTACGCGAGCTAAAACCTCTTCATTACAAAATGGTCTGGTGATATAGTCTACTGCACCTACTTCAAAGCCCTTCATGCGATCTATTTTATGAGTTAGGGAAGTCATGAAAATCACGGGAATATCTTGACTTAGAGGTGACGTTTTCAAACGCTTACAGGTTTCAAAACCATTAATTCCTGGCATCAAAATATCAAGTAAAATGAGATCGGGAGCCATTTGTGCTACTTTGCAAAGGGCGCTAGCACCATCTTCAGCAACAAAGACTTGAAAACCTGCTCTTTGGAGAATGCGTTGAAGAACTTTGATATTGATGGGTGTATCGTCAACAATCAGGATTGAGCTTTGTGGTTCTATTGCCATATCGTAACTGTTAAGAGGTAGGGTGGTAGAATTCTTGGGCGAGACATTACTCTCGTGAGCAAATTATCAACTCAATTGTTGTTTGCACCCCCAAGACACCGAATTTAGATTTCCTGCTCCAGATTAGATTTATTCGGCAATCGAGACAATTATAAAGAGAATCCATATTTTTGCTCCACAGTTTTACTATAACGGTTGTTTAGTCAGTACAACGGGATGGGGAAGGATTCTTTATTGGTATAGAATTTTCTTTGGGTAGAGAGTAGAAGCAACAAACCTAGGGCAAATCAATACATAGCAAAAGCATTGACGCACAAAACTCTTGAAGGGTGAATCTTCGAAACTCTATACTAAGCCCTGAAAGACTAAAAATTCTCTTTCAGTCAAAAAAAAACACAATCATCGCAGGAGCAAAATTTATGTCCAACCAACCCTTTTTGATGGCTATCGAAGATATATTTTCAGTAATAGGCAAGGGTACTGTTATAGCTGGTACTATTGATGAAGGTGCCATTTCTGTTGGTGACGAAATAGAAATTGTTGGCATCAGAGATACTCGTAAAACCGTTTGCACAGGTATTGAAATTTCTAGAAAGCCTATAGGTAGCGCTGAGGCTGGTGATAAGGCTGAGATTATTGTAAGTGGTCTTAAAAAGAGTGAGGTGGAACGCGGTCAAGTATTAGCTACACCCGGTTCCATTAAAGCACATACAAAATTCCAAGCAGATATACATGTATTCAGTAAAGATGAAGGTGGTCGTCACACACCATTTTACGATGGCTACCGCCCTCAATATCATTTCCGTACGATTGATGTAACTGGCACTACCAACATACCAAAAGAGCTTGATTTTGTAATGCCTGGAAAGAATTACACTGTGACAGTAGAACTAGTAACACCAATCGCTATGAATGAAGGCTCAGAATTTGCAATTCGTGAAGGTGGTAGGACTGTTGCTTCTGGTGTTGTAACTAAGATTATTGATTAATTAGAAATCTGCGTGAAATAATGTAGCAATGTAAAATTTTACGTCTCTACAATGGGTAAAAATTTAGATCTTCTAATTTTCCCAGATGTCTATGAGGGCAATTTCTATCTTCTAGGTAGCAACATTCGCAAATACATGTGCCTTGCTTGTTAAATTGTGTTTTTTTCTATCAGAAACAATTAACTTTATAAAAGCAGGCGATTCTTGATGTAAACAACACAATCAGCTAATGACTTCAGTCTAAATACTTAAATAAATTGAATTAAGTAAATTTTTTTCGGTATTCGTTGGGAGTTGTTTGAGTTAGCGATCGCAGATATTAGGAATTAAGCAACAATCTAGGAAAGCAAAACAGCAGCGCTAGTAAATTAGAGGAACTTTATTTCCTCTAAACTTAAACAGAAATATCTATTTACCCTAACTCTATTTGTCAAGTTTATTTAGTTTCCTGGATTCTAGCCTTCCTAAATCATCAACTCCGCTTAGAGATTATCTAGGTGGAGTTTTTTTAGATGGTTATTTTTGTTTGTTTGCGTGTTAAATACAAATTCATAGGGCAAATTTAGCTAGATTTTCTTTGCGCCACTGAGCATCACTACGGCGATTAGTCGGTATTTCTAAAATTCTAATTCCTGTTTTTGGCAAAGGATTCAGTAGTTTTTGTAGCTGTTGCCAAGATTGAATTAATTGATATTCTACTCCGTAAGTAGCAGATAGTTTGGCAAAGCTAACTTGCTGCGGCATGGCAAAAAACTCTTCAAATGGAGGCTCAAATTGAGCAATGGGTAGCATTTCAAAAATACCGCCACCGTCGTTATTAATTAAAAGAATAGTTAGATGACCGATAAAATTTTGGTGTAGCAAGAAACCATTAGTATCGTGAAGTAAAGCTAAATCGCCTGTTAGCATAACACTACTTTGCTGACGATAGGCAATACCTAAAGCAGTAGATAAAGTTCCATCAATACCGTTAGCACCGCGACTGAAAAATGGTTTAATCTGGCGATTATTACTTTGCCAAAAAAACTCCACATCCCTCACAGGCATACTATTAGCAATAAATAAGGGTGTTTCTGGTGCTAATGTTTGGGATAGTAGCCAAGAAATTTTGCTTTCGAGCAAATTATTAACTTGGTTCATTGTCTGGTTAATCGCTTGTCTCGTAGTCGTTTCTGCTCTCAACCACTGGTGACAATAGTCAGTTTTTTTGGCTTTAAACACAGGAATTTGACTAGCTATATTTTCTACCGTAGTACTTAGATGGGTAGTATTATTGTGTAGAGGATCGCAATTTTCCGTAGTTGGTTCAATCGCCCAACAATGAGCTTTGCTTGCAGCTAACCAAGCACGTAATATTTTACTAGTAGGTAATTTACCTAACTGAATAATAATCCGTGGTTTCAGCTTCTGAGCTAGTTTTGGCTGACGTAAAATTTGGTCGTAGGTACAAACTAAATAAGGATTTAAATCAGCGTAATTTCTAATTGGAGATAATCCCTCACCTAGAACCGGAAATCCCAGCCATTGAGATAACTTTCCCACCGCTTGGCAATATAACTGGGGGTTGGTTGGTTGAGCAACACCAGCAATAATCACACCTCGTTCAAATTCTTGCCACTGGCTAGGTAAGGGTAGTGATAAATTTGAATTAACTATTTTTCCCACGCCCTGGAAAAACTCGTCTAAATTTAGTTGCGATTCCCTTGATTCTTCTGCAATTGGTGCGAGAGGATCGCAGAGAGGAATATTCAAATGTACAACACCAGGAACAGGTAAAATAGTCCTACGCCAAGCTTGCACTGTGGTTTGTCGTAGGTAGCGCAACATTCCCATTTCCCTACTAGGCAAAGCTAATTCCACTTGCCAATTGGGATAGTTACCGTAGAGTCTTAGTTGCTCAATTGTTTGTCCTGAATAGCATTCTCGTAATTCTGGAGGGCGATCTGCGGTTAATATTAATAGTGGAACATGGCTATAACGAGCTTCAATTACTGCTGGATAAAAATTCGCTCCCGCTGTTCCTGAAGTGCAAACTAAAGCAACAGGTAAACCCGATTGTTTGGCAATACCTAGGGCGAAAAAAGCGGCTGAACGTTCATCAAGAACCGGAATCGCTTCCACAGCTTTGTTTCTAGCAAAGGCAACTGTCAGAGGTGTAGAACGAGAACCAGGACAAATAATAGCAGTTTTTAAGCCACATCGAGCTAGAGTTTCTACGAAAATGGAAGCCCACAGGGTATTGGTATTACGGAAGTCTAGGGACATGAATTCAGTATCTTAGTAGCTATTAACACTCCCACGGCTAAAACTAAGTGGGCTTTGCTTCAATTACTGTAATCATTGATTTCCCTGTTTCCAATATTTTCTGATGGGATTATACTAAATTCAGCTTGATACGCTTTCGCCTCAAACCCTTCCCCCAAATCCCCATCACCCCATATCCCTACAGGTGAAAAAGCTAATATCACAACCTAATTTGGTATTAAACCCTAATTCCATGACTAGTATAGTAAGCATGCAACCATCGCTTCCCCCTCGCTAACAATTCATCTAATCCCTCAACGCGCCATAACCAAGTCATACCATCACTCGAAGCCATCGCCAGCAGCTTACCATCAGGACTAAAACTGACACTGGTAATCTTCTCACCGCAGCCAGAAAAACAAGCTAGTTGATTACCCCGTAAATCCCAAATCCTTGTTGTGCCATCCCCAGACCCCGTTGCCAACAAATAATCGCAAGGGCTAAAAGCCACACTTAACACCCAGCCTGTATGTCCTCTAATTTGAGTAATTTCTTGCCCTGAAAGGTTCCAAATTCTCGCTGTTAGATCCCCTGAACCTGTAGCCAAATACTTGCCGTCAGCGCTGAAACTGAGGCTGCGAACGTTGTAACTATGTCCCTTAAATTCAACTACTTTTTGCCCTTCACTATCCCACAATCTAGCTACACCATCATCACCAGCGCTAGCTAAATAGTTTCCATCGGGATGGAAACCAAGACAACGCACCCATCGAGTATGAGGTAACCATTTATAGTGGGGATTAGTTTGCCATTGTTGAATTTCCTGACCCTGCAAATTCCAGAACTTAATGCTACCATCAGCTGCTCCAGTCACGACATACTCTTTTTGGGGATGAAAACAAACAGTGGTCAAAGTATACCCATGTCCGATGCAGCAGGCGATTTCTCTTCCTTGTAAATCCCAGATTTTAGCTGTGTTATCGCTCGAAGCTGTGGCAAGATATTGACCATCACTACTAAAACTAACGCAGCGTATCCAATCCCCATGTCCCACAAACTGCAAAATTTCCCTTCCGGTTAAATCCCACAGCCTGGCAGTACCATCAGTAGCACTTGTAGCGATATACTGACCATTGGAACTAAAACTAACGCTGCGAACCCAACCCTGATGTCCTTTAAGTTCAATGCGTGGTTTGGGGGATAAATCCCAAATTCTTGCCAAGCGATTGTTTGCAACCGTAGCCAAGTGGTTACTTTCAGTAGCAAAGCTAATCTGGCGTATACCGCCATGATGTCCCTTGAGTTGAGTAATGGGTTTTCCTGATAAATGCCAAATTCTAGCAGTATTATCGGAGGAACAAGTAGCCAGTATGGTTGCAAAGGTAGAGAAAACAACCTTTTGCACCCAGTCTTGATGTCCTTGGTAAATCGCGATTTCTTTACCTTGCCAATCAAAAAGTTTGGCGCTACTATCACAAGAAGCTGTAGCAAGATGCTGGTTATCGGGACTAAATTCAATGCTGTTGATACGGCTGTGATGAGCTACAAATTCTGAGATTATTTCACCTGACGCCTTGGTTATTTTAACAATACCTTTTTTAGCCCTAGCCAGGTAATTAAGATCTGAACTAAAACAGGCACAGATAAGATCTTTTTCTAGGTTCTCAAAACGAGCAATTTCTATGCCAGCAAAATTCCATACTCTAGCCATACTATTGTTAGTGGCGCTTGCTAGATAATTTCCTTGGCAACTAAAGCGAGTAGTTAATACCTTACCGCCAATACCTGGAAATTTAGTTACTAGTGTACCTGTTAAACTCCACAACTTTGTGGTGCCACTAGTAGAAACAATCGCCAGATAATTACCGCAGGGACTAAATAAGATACGTTCTAGTTTCCCTTGATTCACCTGAAAGCTGGCCAGTTTAACTCCTGAATTATCCCACAGTTGCACTTTGCCATAGACAGAAGCAATAGCTATGCAATTACCCTGGGGACTAAAGCTGATATCAGCTATCCCACCGCGATTAGCTGTAAACTGAAGCTGATTATCTTGGAGACTAAAGCTAACATTAGCTACTCTTCTACGGCTACCAGTAAACTGACTGCATTCGCGAATTTGGTGCAAAATTCTTTGTAAGGTAAAGATGGGGCTAGTGGCGGGATAGGATGAAACTTGAACTTTGTCTCCAACTAGTTTTTGCAAAGCAGAAGCTGCTTCAATTGCTGCTAATAAAGCTTCCAATTCCCTTCCTTCCGTCTCAAAAATCTGCCATGCTTTCCAGCCATCACGTTCCAGTTTTGCTGCTTGTTTAGCTTCTGCTAAAAGTGTTTCTGCTTGTTGTTTTGCTTGCGCCAAAATTAATTTTGCTTCCCTTTCCGCTTCCAGGGCAATTTGGACACGATTTAGGGCAAACTGTTGACTAGCAGCTAAAAAATTATCATCATCTCGACTTAAACTTTTACCAATTTTCCAGGCGAGGGCAACTTGCAATGCTTCTCCTTGCAATAAATAGGAGTTATCTTTTCCTCCAGAAGCTAGCCAAGCATTAATAGAACCGCCATAGGGACGGACAATGGTAAATTGTTGTTGCACCCAATTGAGGTTAAATACTTCTTGGTAAATGCGACAGGCGACGCGTAATTTGCCTTGATCTTTTACCACTAAGCCAGTAAGTTGCAATTGTCTCTGGCAGGGGCTACCATCAGCAGGAATTTGTTTTTGTTGTAGGATTTGTTGGTAGAGTCCTAGTAAACGACTAGCAGTTTGGTCATCAGATAGCAGGCGATCTCGAATTGTTTTTAAATGTTGTGGTTCGTCCTGTGCTTCCCAATTAATAATAATCTTTTGCTTTACTAACTGGGCGATAGCTGCGGTAATATCTTCACTTCCTGATAGTTGAAAATAAGCTAGCCGACAAACTTTTTGTGTTAAAAATGGTTGTCCTCCAGTCCAATCAAGAATAGCAGCTAATACCTCCATTGATTGCTCGAATTTTTCTGCCAAGCCTTGGGCTAGGGGATTAGTTTCTGGTAAGAGAAAGCCAGAGAGTGGAATTGATTGTCCGATATTAAAAGGGGTACGTCTTTTATCAGCGATTAAATCGCCGGGGCTAGCAACACCAATTAGCACAAAAGTGAGGCGTTGATAGTTGGGAAAATCGGCGCGTTTGTTGTAGCAATCGCGAATCAGGGCAAAAAAGTCGTCAACACAGAAATTGAGACTGAGAATGCTGTCAATTTCATCGATAAAAATAACTAATTGCTGGGGAATGAGGGGGAGTAAGACAGTGGCGATAAATTTGCTGAGACGTTGCAGGTAGGAGAGATAACTATATTGTTGCCACCACTGCTCCAAATCGCAACTATCATCAAGATTGAGACTAGTTAAAATACTGTCAATAACTCCCGCATACCATTGTTCTGGCGTGGTTTGGGCACTACCAATTTCACTGAGGTCGATAGAAGCACATTTTACTCCTTCAGCGTGCAATTGTTGCTGGATGCGGACGCGCAGACTCGATTTGCCCATTTGTCGAGAGTTGAGGAGATAGCAAAATTCTCCAGCTTTGAGGGCGCGATAGAGTTGGCTATCGGCTTCTCTTTTGACGTAGCTGGGGGCGTTGTTGGGGAGGCTACCGCCTACTTGGTATTTGTAGGACATTGATTTTGTACAAGGGTAGTTGTTCTCGATTAAAACTTGTCTTGAGGGCTAACGTTTCGTACAATTCTCACAGTAATAACGCAGCTAGATATTGAAAAAAAACTGTAATCTTAACCGTTAAAGTTTTGCTTTTTTTATCAAAGCTTCCAGTTAAGTTTGAATTACAGTCAATCCAATTATTGAGTAAAAATTTAAATGAAATCACTTACCCTAACTGAACTCGCTAATAAATTCAATTCGGATAAAGGAACCGAATATTTTGATAAGCATGGCTATACAATCATCTATGAAACTTTATTTTCTCCTCTTAAATCAAAACCAATTACCTTCTTAGAAATTGGCTTATGTATAGGTGGTCCCGAGTTTGGTGAGCACCTATTAGATAGAGTTCCTACTGATATGCCATCAATTCGCATGTGGACAGAATATTTTGATCATGCGCGTATTTATGGTTTTGATATTAATGATTTTACTTATTTAGAATCTGAGTTCAAGGATTTCAAGTTTATCCAGGGTGATTTAAGCTCTAAAGATGATATTAGCAACTTAGTGAAGATAACAGCTCAGCTGGAAGGCAAGCAAAATTTAGTTGTTTATGATGTTATCTTAGATGATGCCTCACACGCTTCTTTCCATCAACAACAAGCATTTGCTATGCTATTTCCTTGTTTGAAAAAAAATGGCATCTATATTATCGAAGATTTAAACTGGCAAAGCCCAAACTATGAAGAAAAGCTTCCAGATGTGCCTAAAACCCTCGATTTATTAATGCAACTGAAAACATTGAGAGATAGCTCTAATTCACTGCCAAAAGATTACTTGTTTCGAGAGGAAATCATGGATTTTATTGAAGATATTGAATCCATTGAATTTTATTGTGATAGCAAACTAGCTGTTATTAAGAAAATCTAGCAACTCTTAGAAAAAAATCTATTGTTAACATATTGCCATGATTAATATCTGGCAAGGAGAAGTATTTCTTGAACTATAGTAGTCTCGAACTAAAATTTTTACCCGATCATCTGAGGAATGGTAAGTTTATTGACATTCCAGATTTAGTAAAAAGACTAGATACTGCTAATCAATCTCTAAAAAAACACACATTGTCAGATGCCTTTCCCTTAGAATTTAACCCTGTTGTGGAAGAGTCCCAGCGTCTACGTGAGATGAATTTTAGTTCTAGTCACGATGTTCGTGAAAAGCTTGATTATCAGTTGAATAATGCCTTCTACTTCAACTCAGAAAATGTAGATTTAAATAATCCAGATGCTCGCTCTATTGTTGAAGCAGCACGTAGTTTTCTTAATCCTAGCGATCAGAATCGACTTTGGTTGCTGCCTGCCTTTATAGAAAGAGAAACTATTGCCAACGTTGCAGCTTACCATCAGCATTTATTACCCAGAGGTCGTGTTATTGTTGTTAGTCCTGACAAGCAGACATTGATAGCCGCTTCACCCCATTGTGATGTTGTTATTGATCAATGCCAGGTTTTAGAAACAATTGATATTAACGCACTGCGAGAAGAAGGTTTTTTCCCCAAAGATAGAAATGTTCGCCTAACTGGAAAAGGGACTACACTTCTAGCTGGATTCATTTGGGCTCTGGCTCATGATTTAATTGATGATAATACCTATATTGGTCATACTGATACTGATGAAATCAATTTAGACTTTTCTGGATCCTATTATCAGAGCAATTCAAAAGAAAGATTTCGTGTTAGTCCATATAGAGCACCTGAATACATGGCAGCAGCAGCAGCATATATGCCAAGTTCTCATAAAATCTCTATGGTTCAACCTGCCAAAGCAGGTGTGCAAAGAAAAAGTGAAGTTTGCTTACCATTATGGATGATGATGGCCAATACCATAATGGGAGATGAAAAAATGAGACAAATGGGCTTAGAACTTTGTCGTATTGTATGGCCATCTCCTGGAGAGGCAATTGTTCATACCCCAGTATATCGAGATTTGCCGTGGCAAGGAACAACTGGTTTTGACCTTGATAGATATGCCAAGGCGATTTATCTGGAAATGGGATTTAGTAAGCTTGGCAGTAAAAAGAATTATGCATTGGCACAGGTAGGGATTCCTGCTCCTAAAATTGAGAGTGTTGGTGTCACAGAAAGAGATGATGTCGGACAGGCTGTATGGGCAACAAGTATGTATTCAACACAAGAGCAATTTTACTACCAACAGTTGCTCAAACATCAATCAGCCGAATTTGCCCCAGGGTATTCTGATGAGCTAATTAAGGAGTTTAATCAACACTATGCTGGTTTAGAAATCCGTGTACCATTTACATCTCCTCCAGAGATTGTACAGGATGATTGTGGAACCCTCCGTATTCCATCCGGGAATTCTCGACCAAATGGAGCCATTTATTGTCCTGGTCCATTTTACTATCCATCGCCAGCAAGAATGCTGGAAATGGGAGTTATCGATTTAGAGAAAGTGAGACAAGTCCCAAATCTCAGCACCAGTAAAAATTAGTTTCATCGCAGGTTAGGTTAAAGTAATGTCCATAAACTCAACAATAAACGCGAACTAGCAGAGGAATATGAGAATCGCGATTTTGTCCCTAGATCCTTCCCTCTACTCGACGCGTCGTCTCAAACAAGCAGGAGAAGCACAAGGGCATGAAATGCAGGTTATTAATTACCTGCGATGCTATATGAATATTACCTCTCTTAAGCCCACAATTGTTTACCAGGGTAAGACTTTAGAGAATATAGATGCCATTATTCCCCGTATTGGTGCTTCCAGAACTTTCTATGGTACAGCAGTGGTGCGCCAGTTTGAGGTGATGGGTGTATTTTCCGCCAACGAATCCCAAGCCATATCTCGTTCCCGCGATAAGCTACGCTGCCTACAGATTCTAGCCCGTGCAGGTGTGGGTTTACCAGTGACGGGTTTTGCCCACGACACCCAAGATATCGATGGTTTAATCAAAACTGTGGGTGGTGCACCTGTGGTGATTAAACTGTTGGAGGGAACTCAAGGTATTGGTGTTGTCTTAGCAGAAACCCACCAAGCAGCCAAGTCGGTAATTGAGGCTTTTCGTGGTTTGGATGCCAATATTTTAGTCCAGGAATTTATTGAAGAGGCAAAAGGCTCAGATATTCGCTGTTTTGTGATTGGCGATCAGGTGATCGCAGCAATGAAAAGACAAGGCGCAGAAGGAGAATTTCGCTCTAATTTGCATCGAGGAGGCTTTGCTCAAGCTGTTAAACTAACACCAGAGGAAAAAACTACCGCCGTGCGCTCTGTAAAGGCAATGGGTTTGCGTATTGCTGGGGTTGATCTGCTACGCTCTAAAAAAGGTGCTGTGGTTATGGAAGTAAATTCCTCTCCTGGTTTAGAAGGGATTGAAAGTACAACTAAAATTGACGTGGCGATGAAGATTATTGAGTTTGTGGCAAAAAGTGCCAAAGGAAAGAAAAATCTTAATCTCACTCAGTATTAAGCAGAAAATTCTTAGCGCGAACAAAGAAAAATAACCTTTTAGGTAGAAGCGCAACCGCAGTTTCACCATGATAAACTCCTCCTATTGGGAACTTATGGTTGCTGAGGAGTGAACGGTGAAAGGTTTTAAAGTAATAGCACTCTTAACTAGTATCTTTATTATCTGCAGTGGAATGAGTGCTACAGCGCAAGTAGCACCCATCCAAATTGCCCAACTTTCTGGACAATGTCGCGCTGCTAACCGTCGCATCGATGTATTCTCTGAGCGTAGGGTTAATTCTAATGTCTTGCTAACCTTGGAAACAAACAATCAGGTTACCCTTGCAGATGATGGCACTAATGGCTGGATTGCTGTCAGTGCACCTACTAGTGGCTTTGTCATCGCTCGTTATCTTAAATCATGCACTGGCTCGGTGCCTACTCCTCCTCCAGATAATAATCTCTGCCGCGTTGCGAAAACAGGCTTAGTTGTGCGCCCTCGTCCCGTTGCTGGTGCAGAACCTCGTACTGGTTCCGTTGCTACTGGTCAACAGGTTACAATTACTGGGGAAACCGAAGAAGATAATGTAGGGCGTACTTGGTTCAAAATATCACAACCAGCTGCAGGCTGGGTTTCTGGTAGTCGTGGTGGGGCGAGTAATCTTGATTCTTGTCCCTGATTTTAAATGATTGGTTGAGATAAGTTGGGGAAGTTAGGGAAGTGGGAGATTTATAACTTTCTTTTTCGGCGATTCATTAATTTTGAATTTTGAATTCGCCGTTAGGCGCTTATTGCTTATGACTTGACTTCTGCAAGAAGTCCAACGCTTGAACTACACTTGCCATAACAGCTTCCCAATCGCCTAGTTTTGGTTGGCGAAAAAGGCGTGCGGTAGGATACCAGGGAGTGGTATTGCGATCTAAAAGCCAGCGCCAATCGGGTACATGAGCAAGTAAGATCCAGGTAGGCTTACCCATTGCCCCTGCTAAATGGGCTACTGCTGTATCAACGGTAATGACTAAATCAAGTTGCTCAATTATAGCGGCAGTGGTGGCAAAGTCGTCTAATTGTGTCCCCAAATCCACTAGGGGTAAATCTTTAGTTGGTAGGAGTTTTGTCAATCTTTGTTCTTTTTGCAAACTGTAGAAGGTAATACCAGGAATTTGGAAGAGGGGCAGAAAATGTTTTAATGGACATGAGCGACGACGATCTCTTTCATTGGCTGGATTACCAGCCCAGACAATACCAACTCGAAGTAGGGATGAAGCTAGTAGAGGAAAGGCATCATCTGTACTTTTGAGTTTTTGTAGATAGGGAATTTCAGTGGGAATTGTTTCTAAAGTAGTGCCAAAAATATGAGGTAAACTCAGCAAAGGTGCATAAACATCAAAATCAGGTAGGGTATCGCCAGCGCAGATAAGCTGTTTAATACATGGCATGGTGGAAAAAAGACGTATCAGGGAGGGGTGAGTGCCAACAATGATTTTTCCTCCCAAACACTCTACCAAAGATGCGTAGCGAATGAACTGAATCGCATCTCCTAAACCCTGTTCCCCTTGCAGGAAGATAGTTTTACCTCCCAGGGGGGAACCATCCCACAGGGGTTGGGAAAAGGCAGCGATTTGAAATTCTGGTAATCTCTGGCGCCATTCGTAGCTGGTAAAGCCAGCTTGTAAATCTCCACTAATTAATTGGGTAAAAGCTAAACCAAAATGGGCTTCAGCGTGATCGCGATTGAGGGCGATTGCTTGCTGGAAAAATTGGCTAGCTTGGGGAAATTTACCTAATTCAATCAGCAATTTACCTAGGTTATGATAAGCAATACCATAGTCGGGTTTGAGAGTGATTGCTTGTTGTAGATGATACAGGGCATCTTGCCATTTATCTTCGTTAATTAAGGCATTACCCAGATTGTTATGGATTTTAGCTGAGTTGGGTTTAAGTTGCAGGGCTTGGCGGTAAGATTTAATGGCTGTGGTGAGTTTTTGTTGTTGTTTGTAAGCCATTGCCAATTGGTTATAGTTTTCCGCTGATTTGGGATTGAGGGCGATGGCTTTTTTCAGGTAAGCAACGGCATTTTTAATCTCTCCTTGTTCAAGGAGGATATTACCCAAACTCATGTAAGCCTTGGCATAGTTGGGTTTGAGGGCAATCGCTTGTTGACAGTGAAATTTGGCTGCTTCTATTTCACCCACTTCCTTGAGAGCAACTCCTAGGTTATGGTGAAATTCTGGTGATTCTGGATTGAGTTTTAATGCCTGACGGTAGTGAAAAACTGAGCGTTGCAATTGCCCCTGATTTTTCAGTAGGATTGCTAAATTATTATGGGCATCGGGATTGTTGGGTTGCAGTTGAATTACTTGCTGGTAATATTTGGCTGCTGTTGTGCGATCTCCTTGTTGATAAGCGATAATACCCAATAGATTGATCGCATCTACTTGTTGTGGTGCAACTTGCAAGATTTGTTGACAAATTTGCTGCGCCTGTTGGTGTTGATTTTTTTGATAGCAAGTAATGGCTGATTCAAGTGCAGTGAGTATTTCTGGGTTATCTGGGGCTGTTTTTTGAGCTGCTAATTTCGTATTTAATAATTGTTGCAAACCTTGAGCAACTCGCCCTACGATACCTTGCCAATCTCCTGGTTGCTGTTGCCGAAATAGATGCATGGTAGGATACCAAGGGCTATCTTCTCGCTCTAGAAGCCAACGCCAGTCTGGGGTGTAGCTAAGAAGGAGCCATACTGGTTTTCCCATAGCCCCGGCTAAATGAGCAACGGCTGTATCGACACTAATTACTAAGTCCAATTGTTCAATAATGGCAGCAGTGGCGGCAAAATCCACCATTTGCTCACTTAAATCTATTATTTGGGGTAATTGGGGTTTAATTCCTGGTTGCAGACTGTAGAAGCTAATCTCTGATATTGCCAGAAGTTGCTGCAACTGTTTCAGTGGACAAGATCGCTTGCTATCATTGGGATGTAAGGGATTACCTGCCCAGGCTAAACCCACTTTTAAGCTAGAATTATTTGCCAGAGGCTGACTCGATTTATTGACTCCCAAGTAAGGAATTTGAACTGGAATTGTCTCTAGATTAGTGGCCAATAAATGGGGTAAGCTCATCAAGGGAGCATGAAAATCAAAAGCAGGTAAAGGCTCACCTTGTACAACTAGTTGGCTAATCCCCTCAACGCTACGAAATAGTTGCTGTAGGGCTTGGGAACATTCGACAATAACTTTTGCTCCAAGCTGTGCCACTAAGGGCGCATAACGGATAAATTGAATGCTATCACCAAAACCCTGTTCGCAATGGAGGAGTAGGGTAGCTTCTTTGCAGGGTAAGCCATCCCACAGAGGCTGTGTAAAATCTCGTGGTTGCATTCTCGAAGTTTGCCAACGCCACTCATATTGCTCAAATCCACTACGCAAGTCACCCAAAATTAGCTGATTAAAGGCTAAGTTACTGTGCGCCTCACCATCATTGCGATTAATCGCCAGTGCTTGTTGATAATGTTGAGTAGATTCACTCCATTTGCCCTGTTCTCGTAGCGCAGTGCCTAGATTATTATAAAGATCGCCATGCTCAGGATTAATCGCTAATCCTTGATTGTAGGCTGCAATAGCTTCTGATAATTTATCCTGTGCCTTATAAGCGATTCCCAACTGGTTATAGCAATCTGCTGAATCTGGATGCAACTCTAGTGCTTGCTGCAAACACTTAATCGCCCCTTCTGGTGCACCCATCTGCGTCAAAACATTACCCAAATTAATATAAGCTGCAACTAAATCTGGCTTGAGGGCGATTGCTTCCATAAATTGCGCCTCCGCCAATTGCAATTCATTTTGCTGTACTAATGCTGTACCTAAATTATTGCGTAATTCTGCGGAATCACTTTTTAGGCTAACAGCTTGCTGGAGATAATCAACAGCCGCCTCAATTTCCCTTTTTTCTTTTAGCAGTAAACCCAAATCATGATGCAATTTGTAGGATTTTGGTTGCAGCAAAATCGCCTGTCGCAAATAGGGAATCGCTTGCTGTCTTTCTTCTCCTTGCAGTAAAACATCGCTCAGACTAAGATAAGCTTTGGTATACTCTGGTTTTAAAGCAATGGCTTGTTGAAAATGAGCAATAGCCATTTCCATTTCATTCTGTTGTACCCAAGCCTTACCTAAATTGTGATGAAACTCAGCAGTATGAGGTTTAATTTCCAATGCTTGCTGGTAGTGGTAAATTGATTCTTCCAGTTGCCCCAGTTTTTTGAGTAAAATACCTAAATTATTATGAGCATCGGCATTTTCTGGCTGAAAAACTAGCACCTCTTGGTAATAGGAAGTCGCCTCTTCTAAATTGCCTTCCCGATAAGCCAACATACCTAAAACGTGCATCGCTTCTACTTGTTGAGGTTGCTGTTGCAGTACCTGGCGATACAAAACTCTAGCCTCCTCTAAATTACCATCTTGGTAATGTTGGCGAGCTTCTGCTAAAACTTGAGCAACAGGGTGCATGGGATTGGTGGGGCGGGTTAAATTTTTGACAGATAATGAGAGAAAGAAGGATATTAGTTTATCACTTTGAGCTAGCAATCACAGTTATCTGCTCAAATAATTAGATTAAATATTCGGGGAAATTAAAATATCTGAATCCTTACCTATCGTAGAAACGTAAAATTTTACCGAAAGGTTTAGGAAGCCAATTTTTTCAAAGATGGGAGGGGGATAGCCGCAAAAACCTTTGCTATTGATTATTGGTTATTAGTTGTTTGACAAGCAACCAACAGCTAACAAAACAAAATTTCTCGTGCTTTAGCTGGGGAATGAGTTAAATCCCTACATTCTTGATTACAAATTTCTACTAACTTTTGCTACTACGTACAATTAATATTATGCAGTGGAAACTTGAGCATACAACTACCGTAAATCTTGCTCAACTGTTTACTACTCTTCAATCACAGCTTCCACCTCTATTTCTACCAGCATTTCCGGTAGCACTAGGCGGCTAACTTCTACCATCGTAGCAGCGGGGCGAATCTGAGCAAAAAATTTACCGTGGGCTTGACCAATTTTTTGCCAATCATCAATATTGGTAACGTAGATGCGCACCCTAACCACATTTTCAAGACTCGCTCCTACTTTCTCCAAAGCAGTGGCAATATTGTTGAGAGTTTGCACTGTTTGGGCATAGGGGTCGCCAATACCAACTATTTTACCATCCTCATCTGTGGCGGTTGTACCAGCGACATAGATATTATTGCCGATGCGCACAGCCCTAGAATAACCGACAATTGATTCCCAGGGTGTACCACTACTCAGATTTTGTCTAGGCATATGGATTCGGACAACCGAGAATAAGTAAGTTGTTTAAGACTTCTAGTCTACAACCATTAGTAAACCGTGGCGTAAACCATAAAAGATGCGTTCGATCAAGGCTCGATCATGTTCATCAAGTTGATTATATCGGAGCATAAGAGACATACGTTGCTCTTCAATGCGAGAAATGCTTTGTGAGCTGAGAATTTGGGCAATTAAGTCCTGTAAATCTGCCTTAGTGTGAAAAAAATTCATAAATTTGTATTTTTAAAAACGAATTTAATAGATTATCAATTTTTTTTGCTTTTAGTTGTGCGATCTTCGTTCACCTGTAATGATGATCTCACTCCATTAGTCAAGGTGACTGAAATTAGCTTTTGCTCATGATTCAAAAAGAGCTTGGAGATGATCGCAACCAGGGATAAGAGTGATTGCAATCACTAACTTAAACCTTAATCAACCAATTAAAACGATACATTATATAAAGAATTAGCCACCACACTAAAACATTCGCTATGGCAAACAATAAGGAACCATTTAGTGAACCAGCCCAAGGTTCAAAGAAAGTTTGGTAAATCCAGGTATAAGTACTAGGAGCATTTTCACCAGTTCCCACCTGAGTACGGTAGAGAATTCGCACCACCAAACCCGAAGCTACAAAGAGAAAAATGGCATTTAAACCCATAACTTTGAAGGGAAATCCCCAACTACGTATTTTCCTCACTTCAATCAATTCATAGCAAATAGCCAAAAGCAGCATTGACCAACCTGCACTAAATAAAACATAGGAACTTGTCCACAATTGTTTATTAATGGGAAATACTAAATCCCAAATCCAGCCAGCAGCTAAGCAACCCAAAGCAAATAAAACTAAACCGATACTAGTGCGAGATTGCAGTGGTTGTGGACGTAGCCAACGCCCTGTAAAATAGCCAACTAAGACCGTAACTACTGCAGGTAAGGTGCTAAAAAGTCCTTCAGGGTCAAATTGAGCCTGTTTATAGAGGTGATTAGTTCCTAATACTAAGCGATCTACATAAGCAGCAAAATTGCCTTCTGGTGTTAAATCGCCAGCCCCAAAACCAGGAACAGGAATAACAGACATAGCCAGCCAATAACCAATTAAAATAGCACCAGCAAGAAACCATTGTTGCCAATATCGCCAGTTGAGAATAACTAATGAGGCGAGTAAATAGGTAATGCTAAAGCGCTGCAAAACTCCCATGATGCGAATTGTGCTTAAGTCATAGCTAGGAAAACCATTAAGCATTAAACCTAAAGCAAATAAAATTACAGCACGCCGCACTAGACGCTGGTATAGTGCTGTAGTTGGTCTAGGCTGCTGGTCTTGGGTGTAACGAGCTAAAGAGAATGCCATAGCCACACCCATGATATACAAAAAAGCAGGAAAGACTAAATCCGTTGGCGTAAAACCATGCCAATCTGCGTGCAATAGAGGTGGATACACATGAGACCAACTTCCAGGGTTGTTGACCAATATCATACTAGCGATCGCTGTACCACGAAAGACATCAAGGGAAGTGAAGCGCATATAACAATGGGATAATAAAAAGTCCTTGAAAGTAGAATACAGCAGTTAAGAAACTAGCAGAGACAATTATCCAGGGAAACAGAATCAAATCTGTCCTAACTACCAATATTTTTATCCTAATTTCCGATGAAACAATTACTCAATCTGATTGCTATTCTGGCTGCTTTTGGTGTCAATCTTTTAGCCAATATTGCTCCACCAAGTGGTTTAACGGTAGCAGATATCTCGAACACTACGTTCCAAGAAGTAATTATTACTCCTGCTAACTACGCTTTTATTATTTGGGGATTAATTTATCTTGGTTTAATAAGTCTAGGATTCTATCAAGCTTTCCCCAGTCAACAAAAGAATGCTACCGTTAAGCGACTAGGATATTTTTTAGTAATCGCCAGCTTAGCTCAAATTGCCTGGATTTTCCTCTTCCAGTATCAGTTATTTAATCTTTCTTTGGTCGCAATGATCCTAATTTTGCTACCTCTAATTCGCCTCTACCAACGTCTCGAAATTGGTATCACCAAGACATCGCGCCAAAGTCAATGGTTAATTCATACTCCTGTTAGTATTTATCTAGCCTGGATTAGTGTCGCTACAATTGTAAATGTGGCAGTTGTTCTCTACAATTTAGGCTGGAGTGGTTGGTTTTTGAGTCCTGAAATTTGGACTTTAGTGATGCTTGTAGTTGCCAGTTTCATCGCAGCAGAAGTATTGGTTAAGCATAATGATAGTGCTTTTGCCCTAGTAATGGTTTGGGCATTTATGGCAATTGCCCTGCGCCATGCAACGACTCAAGTAATTTTTGCTAGTGCAGGTGGATTAGCAATTGTAATTTTGCTACTCCTCCTATTTCAGAAACAGAGGAAAAAGAAAACTTAGACAGTTATTGTCCTTTGGTGACTTATTGTTTAGATCTTTAGATAGGTTCTGCAATGGGTGTATATATATTTTGAGCAAACTTAAAAACTAAATAGCTATGTCAAGATCGCTCAGAGTATCCCTTACAAATATCAAGCGTGTCAAGCAGTCATTGAAACGAATGGGTTTTGCTAGACAGAAAGATTTAGCAGAACATTTGCAACTATCTTTATCCACTGTCAGCAACTATCTTAATGGTAGACCTGTCGATTTTCTCAATTTTTTAGAAATTAGTGAAGCTTTGGGTCTAGATTGGAGAGATCTTAAAGAAGATGAAAGTCACCAAGATATACTAGAGCCACCTAGAATACCAGAGATTTATCCATACTATATAAAACGAGAACCTATTGAAAAGCGCTGCTACGAAACTATTCTTCAACCTGGCTCTCTGCTTCGAATTAAAGCATCTAAACGCATGGGAAAAACCTTGCTGATTGACCGTATTCTTGCACAAGCAGCAAAAAATAATTACCATGCTATATCCCTAAGTCTATTACTAACAAATGCTTCCATTTACAATGATTTGGAGCAATTCATGCGTTGGTTTTGCCTCGTTATTACCCGTAAGTTGAGGTTAAAAGCAGAATTAGATAATTATTGGGAAGAGGATTTAGATGCGATCCTTAACTGCACTATTTATTTTGAGGAGTACTTATTACCTCAAATTAATAGTCCTTTAGTTTTAGCTTTAGATGAATTAGACAAAATTTTCGGTGCTTCTTTTGCTAGCGAATTTTTAGCAATGCTAAGGTATTGGCACGAAGAAGCAAGAAGTAAGGTTATTTGGCAAAAACTGCGACTAATTGTTGCTCATGCAACAGAAGCTTATGTCGCAATAGATATTAACCAATCGCCCTTTAATGTCGGAGTACCTATCAAATTACCAGAATTTACTGCCCAACAGATACAAGAATTAGCGCAGCAACAAGGGTTGGTTTGGGATAATTCAAAAATTCAGAAGCTTATGTTTGTATTAGGTGGACATCCTTATCGAGTGCAAAGAGCTATTTATTGCCTTAAAAATCAGGAATATAGCTTTGAGGAAATGTTGCAGGCTGCTCCTACAGATTCAGGACTATATAGCAGTCACCTACGAGGACATTTATTGAATCTACGAGAAGAATATCCAGAGTTATTAGCAGCAATGAAGGAGATAGTGCAAGCATCTGAAGCTGTAAAACTAGAAGAAAAATTAGCATTTCAGCTACAAAGTTTAGGTCTAGTAGTCTTTGAAGGTAATAAGGTTAAACCTCGGTGCAATTTATATGCTAGTTATTTCCGCGAACACTTAGCATAAGAACTAAATTGAAGATAACTAAAATTAGCTATCTTTGCCTTGATATTTAGTTATGAACTTCCACCAATCTAGAAAACTATATTTTTATAATCTAGTAAATTACTTAGTTTAAGAGGTGCAAATGAACAGAAATGAACAATTATCAATATAAAGTTGGAGGTAGTCTTGCTGCTGATTCACCTACCTACGTAGAGCGTCAAGCAGACTCAGATTTATATCAAGCACTGAAAGCAGGAGAGTTTTGTTATGTGTTGAACTCTAGGCAAATGGGAAAGTCTAGCTTGCGAGTGCGAACTATGCAAAAGCTACAAGCAGAAGGAGTAAGTTGTGCCGCTATCGACTTAACAATAATTGGAAGTAAGAAAGAAAATGCAGCTCTAAGTTGGTACAAAGGGATATTTCGCAGGCTAGTTAGTGAATTTGGGTTATTAAATAGATTTGACCGTCGTCAGTGGTGGAAAGAACGGGAAGATTTATCCCCTATACTCTGTTTAGAAGAGTTTATCGAACAGATTTTACTGGTAGAAATTGAAGGCAATATTGTTATCTTTATCGATGAAGTTGATAGTGTACTCGGATTAAACTTTTCCACAGATGATTTCTTTGCTTTAATTCGTGCTTGTTACAACTTGCGAGTTGATAAACCTGCTTACAATCGTCTCACTTTTGCATTGTTTGGAGTTGCTGCACCCTCTGATTTAATCAAAGATAAAAATTGCACACCTTTTAACATTGGGAGAGCTGTTGAACTATCAGGTTTCAAAGTCAGTGAAATTCAGCCTTTAGCCCAAGGATTAGAAGATAAATTTCCTCATCCTCAACTGATTTTAGAGAATATTTTATATTGGACAGGAGGACAACCATTTTTAACCCAAAAACTTTGCGATCTAGTCTATCGTGATACAAATACTATTCCTATTGGGAAAGAGACTGAGTGGGTTGAAAATTTAGTCAAATCACAAGTAATTGAACATTGGCAATCTCAAGATTATCCAGAACATCTCAAAACTATCAGTAATCGCCTTACAGATGATGAGCAAAATATAGAACAATTACTAGGGCTATACAAGAGAATTTTACAAGCAGGAAAAATAGATGCAGAGGACAGCGAGAGAGAAATAAAATTACGGATTTCAGGACTAGTAGTTAAAAAACAAGGAAAACTGCGAGTTTACAATCCTATTTATAAAGCTGTATTTAATCAAGAATGGCTAGAGGAAAATTTAGCAACTTTACGTCCTTATAAAGAAGCTTTTAATTCTTGGCTTGCTTCAGAGTGTCTAGATAAATCCTGGCTACTGCGAGGAACAGCCTTGCATGATGGACTCAGTTGGCAAGCTGTACATGGCTATCTATTAAATGAATACGATCACAAATTTTTAGAAGAAAGTAAAAACTTAGAACAGGAAGAATGGGAACGGAATTATGAAATTCAACAATTAACAGAAAAAAACAAATTATTAAAAGAGAAAAACGAAATCAAAAAAAAATTATCTTACACACTTAGTGTCGGCTTAATAATTTCTACAGCATTAGGAGGATTCAGTTTCTGGCTATATCAACACGCGAAGTATAACCAACTCAAGATAACAGCTACATCTTCTGAAGCATTTTTTGCTTCCCATCAGGGACTAAAGTCCTTAACACACGCTATCAAAGCAGAAGAACAAAAGATAAAAGTTCTTAATGTAGATGAGAAAGTAGATTCTGATATCAAAAAAGTACTAAGACAGGCAATTTACGGAGTAATGGAATATAATCGCTTGCTAACAAAAAACAATAATTCAGAAACAAGCGAATCGTCCACAGACCAAAATAAAAATCATAGGCTTTGGGGCATTGCTATCAGTCCTGATGGCAATTATATTATCTCTGGAAGTGAAGATAGCACTATTACACTATGGAATAAAGCAGGTGGATATAAGAAACCATTGGCAAGACATAAGAATTGGGTTTTGTCAGTGTCTTTTAGTCCTGATGGAAATTTAATTGCTTCAGCAGATAGAGACGGTATTGTTAAACTTTGGTCTCGCAATGGGGAAGAAGTTCACACATCAAGCAACCTAGGTCATGAGAAAACAGTTTTCAGCGTAAAATTTAGCCCAGATGGGCAATGGTTTGCTTCAGCCAGTGTAGATAAAACAATCAAAATTTGGGATAGAAAAGGTAATCATTTGCAAACATTGCAAGGTCATCAGAGTGCAGTTTATGGAGTAGCTATTAGCCCAGATGGAAACTTAATGGCCTCTGCAAGTCAAGATCAAGATATTATACTTTGGCAGCGTAATAATCAAAGCGAATTTAAACCTTCTCAAACTTTGGAAGGTCATGAAAGTGAAGTTAGAGGAATAGCAATTAGCCCTGATGGAAACTTAATCGCCTCTGCAAGTCAGGATAAAAATGTTATACTTTGGCAGCGTAATAATCAAGGTGAGTTTAAAAAATACAAAACTTTAGAAGGACATCAGGGTCCAGTATATGGAGTAGCAATTAGCCCTGATGGCAAGTTAATTGCTTCCGTAAGTCAAGACCAAACTGTTCGACTTTGGAACCATAAAGGCTTACCTTTAAAAACTCTAGAAGGACATGAACATCGAGTTTGGGGAGTAACTTTTAGTCCAGATGGTGATTATCTTGCCTCATCAAGTTGGGATAAAACAGTTCGACTCTGGAAAATAGAAAACGATTTACTCACTTCCTGGGAAGGACACGAAGATGTGGTAATTGATGTTGATTTTGGCAATGAATTGATTGCTTCAGCTTCCGATGATGGCACTATTAAAATTTGGGAACAAGATGGTATCAACATTAATTTAGTTAAGGAATTAGAATATGACTCCGAAGTGTATGGAGTTGCTATTAGCCCAGATGAAAAATTAATTGCTTTTGCTGGCAAAAATAAAACAATTGAAATTTGGGATAACCAGACTAAGCAAAAAGACAACCTGGGAAGCCATGATGGCGAAATTTGGGGACTTGATATTAGTGCTGATGGTAAGTTACTTGCTTCAGCTTCCCATGATAAGACAATTAAACTCTGGAATCTTGAAACTAAAAAGGAGTTAAAAACTCTAAAAGGTCATGAAAAATTAGTGTGGGATATTGCTATTGATTCAGAAGACAAATATCTAGTTTCAGGTAGCGAAGATACAAGTGTTAAACTTTGGGATTTGAAAACAAAAAAAGAATTAGATATTTTTGAGGAAGATAAAGGTCATAAAGAAGCTGTTCTTGCTGTTGCTATTAATTCTAAAAAACAATTATTTGCTTCAGGCAGTAGAGATACAACCGTTAAACTTTGGAACCTTGAAAATCGCAAGATAATAGACACTTTTAAAGGACATGAAGGTTCAGTTTATGGAGTTACAATCAGTTCAGATGGAAAATACCTTGCTTCCGCTTCCGATGATGGCACAATAAAACTATGGGATCTTGATAATAAGACAGAGAAAAAAACTCTTAGAGGACATCGTGGTTCTGTGTGGGAAGTATCTTTTAGTCCAGATGGGAAAAAACTGGTTTCCGTAGGTGAAGATGAAACTATAATTGTCTGGAATTTGGCTCAGATTATAAACTTAAACGAACTTGAATATGCTTGCGATTTAGCAAAAGATTACTTGGAAAATAGCCAAGACATAGAAGAGCATAAATTCTGTGATTATTAACTCTCCAGTTTTCCCTTCAGCCCTTGAGATAATTGGTTTTGCTGTTAATTACCCCATACAAATAAGCTTTTAACAAGCTACTTGTAGCGCTACGTATTAACGTTAGAACAAGCTAAAGTTCTGGAACCTTGTTAAACTCGACCTCTACTTCTGCCCCTTGCCTTGCGCGTAGCGCTATATCAATAATCTAATTTATCCCTACTTCCGGCTTGTTGTAAGTGTAGTCTAATTAAACCTGATTTTGTATCCCACCTCATACCCCAGAAATTTGAAAAAACAAACATCCTCCCCTTCACAATGCGAGGCGAATGTCATAAAACTTAATAGCAGCACTATCAATTCCTAGGGCAAATGCTAAGAGTAATTACAGATTTTGACGGTCCAATTATGGACGTTTCCGAGCGCTACTATCACGTCTACCAACTTTGTCTGGAGCAAATTAAACATCCTGAGCAAAAAGTTAATCGCCTCTCTAAAGACGATTTTTGGCAATTAAAGCGCTCTCGCACCCCAGAAAAACAAATTGCCCTCATCTCTGGTTTAGAAGCCCACCAAGCCCAAGAATTCGCCCAGCTACGACGCGATACAGTACACAATCTAACCTACCTAGCCTATGACCAAATCCAAGATGATGCCATCGCAACCCTTGAAACAATACGAAGCTATGGCGCAAATTTACTGGTAATGACAATGCGTAAAGATAAAGAACTAGAATTTGCTTTCCAAAAATACCCCGATTTACAGGGCTTTTTCCCACCTCAAAGCTGCTACTGTCTCGCCAATGATTACATTAAAATAGCTGATGTTAAAGATAAACCCTTACTCATGGCAAGAGCTTTAAGGGAACTACCACCCACACAACAGACTTGGATGGTAGGCGACACAGAAGCAGATATTGCAGCCGCTAAAACGCACCAAATTAAATCAATTGCCGTCTTATCAGGAATTAGAGACCGCAATCAACTAGAAAGCCATGCTCCAGATTTTATTGTCAACAATATCACCGAAGCTTGGCAAATTATTCGTCAAGAATCTTGAACTCTAGCGCAAAAAGCTACTAATCAACCAGAAAATAAAAAATGTGACTATAGTAGCAAACTGTGGACTTTGAACACCAATGCTGGTCAGCGTTGTTGCCGTCATACCTGCCAGCGCTGTACCCAAACCAACACCCACCAGTAAACCGATAAATGTTAGCAAAAATGCTCGACCAAGACGATTTTCTTTACGATTGAGCAGGTAAATACTAGCACCAAAACCCAAAGACATCGCCAGAGAAACTGCCGAAGGGTTAGCTGGGCTGGAAAAAATGACCAAAGCACTAAGAGCTGAAAATATCCCTGCTGACCACAATATATCTTCCTTAGAGGGAGTATCAATCAAACCCTGTAACCACTGGGGAGAATTATCTACCGCAGCCGGATTGAAGCTAGATTTAACCTCTGGCATCTTTTCCTTCTCCGGAAAGCGAATTCGCTCAGGAACCTTAATTCGTCCTTCCTGGCGCATTCTGAGGCGTTCCATAATAATCGAGTCATAGGCAGCTTCTATACTTTGGGTGAGCTTACTATCTTCTCGGTACTTTTGAGTCAAGTGATTTTTCGCTTCCTGTATTTCCTCAAAAGAAGCATCCTCTGTCACCCCAAGTTTTTCATAGGGACTTTGCTCACTCATCTAGTACCTCCTTTAACTTAAATAGTCTGGTGTTGGACTTTACTGACATCTTAAAGCGGCAGATATTCTGGTGGGATCATAAAAGAAAAGTTACTCAAACTAGCTATATTTAAGAGTAAATTTTAATCCCCTTTCAGTTAGTTTAGCTCGAAGCTTTGCTTTGCAGCCCTTTGTTTACCCATAAATAAAAAAGGCAGACTCAATCAAGTCTGCCTCACTCAAATTATGCCTTCAAGTACAATTACTTGAGACTACACTTCGCACCTTCTTCTTCAAGCTGCTTCTTGACATTCTCTGCTTCTTCTTTAGAAACTCCTTCCTTAATTGGCTTAGGAGCAGATTCCACAATATCTTTTGCTTCTTTTAAGCCTAAACCAGTGATAGCACGTACAGCCTTGAGAATCTTGATTTTCTTGTCAGAGGGAAACTCTTCGAGAATGACATCAAATTCTGTCTTCTCTTCCTCTGCTTCAGCAGCAGCAGCACCACCAGCAGCACCAGGTGCCATCATCATCATACCGCCAGCAGGTGCAGCAGCACTTACACCAAAAGTTTCCTCAATTTGCTTCACTAAATCAGCAGCTTCGAGGAGGGTGAGAGTTTTCAACTTTTCTAAAATTTCGTCAGTTGTTGCAGACATAAAATTAACTCCTTGTATGGTTTATGGGTTCGTTTTCAGTTGTGACTAAGCCGCAGCATCGTCAGCTTCTTCTTTCTCAGAAATCGCTTTAACACAGCGTCCCAAAGAAGAGGGAACTTCATTAATTGCCACAGCAATTTTGCCAGCAAGAGCATTGATACCACCAGCAATTTGTGCAATCAGTTGTTCCTTAGAAGGTAAGTCTCCTAAAGCATCGATATCCTCTTTGCTTAAGAGACGACTTTCCATCACACCGCCACGCAATTCAGTCTTTTTGGTGGCTTTCTGGAAAGCTTTGTAAGCTTTGACAGCACCGCTAATGTCCTCTTTAACCAGCACAAAAGCAGAAGAATCCTTAAGAAATTCTTGCATTGGTTGCCACTGTTCATCCCCTTCTACAGCAATCCGCATCAGGGTATTCTTGGTAACCTTGCAAGTTGCACCTACGGGGCGCAAACGATCACGCAGGTCACTAATTTCGCCAACCGATAGCCCTTGATAGTCAATGACCATCGCTAACTGTACATCACTCAAGAGTCCCTTGAGATCCGCCACAATCTCCTGTTTATTTTCTTTGGTTCTACCCACGTTTCACCTCCTTGTTTGAGGGTATGTCCCCGACAACACGAAACCCCGGTTGCTTTTGCCGGGGTTTTAGTTTTAGCCTTAGCTGTAGAATTGCCTAATAAATGGCAATTTTAAAGTTAGGGCTACTAACCTCGGCAGGTGATTAAGCAAGTGCTCCTGCTGTCTTTGGTCTTCGCTAATTTAGTTGTTAGGCACCGAATTTAAGATCTCGCAGAACACTAATATCTACTTCAATTGATGGTCCCATAGTTGCTGAAACAAAGATACTACGCCAGTAACGACCCTTTGCTCCTGAAGGACGATTGCGATCAATTGTTTCCTGTAGTGCCTTGAGATTAACTAATAAATCGTCAGCACTAAAGGAGGCTCTACCAAACATAACATGAACGATGCCAGTGCGATCAGCACGAAATTCTTGCTTACCAGCCTTGAATTCTCCGATAGCTTGGGTTACATCTGTGGTTACCGTTCCACCTTTAGGAGAAGGCATCAGACCCCTTGGTCCGAGCAAACGACCCAGTTTGGCTACCTTAGGCATCATATCAGGAGTTGCGATTAAAACATCAAACTCCATCATGCCCTTCTGGATTTCATCAATCAACTCCTCAGAACCAACCAAATCAGCTCCAGCGCTGGAGGCTTCTGCAACTCTCTCCCCCCTCGCAATCACCGCCACACGCACCTCTTGACCTGTACCTTTGGGCAAGCTGACAGTGGTTCGTAGCTGTTGGTCTGTATACTTGGGATCGATACCCAAACGAACATGAGCTTCTACTGCCTCATCAAATTTAGCAGTTGCAGTTTCTTTGAGTAACTGCATTGCTTCCAGAGGCTCGTAAGCTCTTAATTCCACCTTTTTCTGCAGTTCCTGCAAGCGGCGTGAGATTTTTTTTGCCATTTCTATTCTCCTTGGGTACTAACGAAGCCCTCGCCTCTCCCCATCTTTGCTTTGCTTAATTTAATTTGGGATTCTAATCCTTAATTTCCACACCCATATTCCGGGCTGTACCTGCCACAATATTCATTGCCGCTTCGATATCATTAGCATTGAGGTCAGGCATTTTCGTTTGGGCAATTTCCTGCAACTGACTGCGAGAAATAGAACCAACTTTTTGCTTATTAGGCTGACTAGAACCCCTATCGATACCAGCAGCTTTCTTGATTAAGACTGAAGCTGGTGGCGTTTTCAGAATAAAGGTAAAACTACGGTCTTCAAAAACCGAAATTTCTACCGGGATTACCATACCCGCTTGGTCGGAGGTACGAGCATTGTACTCTTTGCAAAATGCCATGATATTGACACCATGCTGACCTAATGCTGGACCTACCGGAGGAGCAGGATTAGCTTTACCTGCTGGGAGCGCTAACTTAATCAGCGCGACTACTTTTTTTGCCATTTCTAGCTTTGTTTTTCCACCTGATTGAACTCTAGTTCCACCGGGGTATCTCGTCCAAAAATTGAAAGTAAGGCTTTGAGTTTACTCCGTTCCGGACTCACTTCAATTACTTCCCCTTCAAATTCTTTGAATGGTCCCGACAGAACTACAATTTTATCGCCAATTGCCATATCAATTTGGAGAACTGGCTCTTGCTCTTCTGACTGCTTAAAGATACGCTCCACTTCCGAAGGATTCAGGGGTACAGGTTTAACGTGTCCTCGCCCTCTTCCGTAGCGACGCCTTTGTTCTGCACCAACAAAATTAATCACATTGGGAGTGTTTTTGACAACTAGCCAAGTATCATCATCCATCACCATTCTCACCAAAACATAGCCAGGAAATACCTTTTCCTCACTATGCTGACGACTACCATCTTTTTTGATTTTTACCGTTGGTGTATGGGGAATTTGCACCTGAAGCACTCTGTCAGCTACCTGTAAGGTACCAATGCGCTGTTCCAGATTAGTTTTAACCCGTTTTTCGCAACCAGATGCAACTTGGACAGCGTACCAACGAGCTTTTTTTCCTTCTTGTGCTTTTGCTGATTGCGATTCATCTACTGATTGTGATTCATCCACGGAGTCATGCATCAGAAAACCTTCCCTGCTCCCCAGGCAAAAAATTGATCGATGAAATAGATTAGGGTTGCAACTAGCACTACCATAGAAACAACCGCAACTGATTCACTGATCAATTGCTGTCTGGAAGGCCAAACTACTTTGGATAGCTCTTCCTTGGTTCCCTGAAGGAAATCCACTGGGTTCAATCCATCGCTATCTGCGCTTTTTGTCGCCTGTGATTCAGACTTCTCTTGACTAGCTGCTTTCTTTTTCGCCACTTTGATTACCCTTTTCCCTTAAGTGCAAACCAGAGTCTATCCTATTCTAGTTTTTGTGCATCCCAACTTTCCGTTTTATTGTCAGCAGCTTAATGCAAAAGTGAATGCAGTAACCTGGTTCAAAGCCTAAGCTAGACTAACTTTGAAGTTTAGCCTGTGCTAGCCCGAACACTATGTTGACATTAAAGATGGGAGCGCGCCCTGGAGGACTTGAACCCCCGACATCAGGTTTTGGAGACCTGCGTTCTACCAACTGAACTAAGAGCGCACAATAAAAAACCTTGACTCTAAAATAAGTTACTGTTCAGTTTAACTTAAATTTAGGCTCTTCTCAAAGGGTCAGACAATTGACTTGAGAGGCTAAATAGGGCGGTCAAAACGTTGCTTAATACGAGTCGACTTACCGATACGATCACGTAGATAGTATAGCTTAGCTCGACGTACCTTACCGCGACGCATTACTTTTATCTTAGCAATTTTGGGAGAATGAAGCAAGAAAACTCTTTCCACACCCACTCCCTGGAAAATTTTTCTCACGGTAATTGTCTCATTAATTCCACCGTGACGCATGGCGATTACTGTGCCTTCATAGGGCTGTACTCTCTCTTTGCCACCTTCACTAATTCTGACACCGACGCGGACGGTATCACCAACGTGAATTGTGGGTAGGTTTGTTTTTAAATATCCCGCTTCAACTGAGCGGATTATTTCTTCAGCGTTCATTGATCTCTATCAAAATTCACAGCCTCCTAGTATAGCATAATATCTACGTTTATTGCGCACCTATTTCCCTTAAGTAAACCTTGTCACTTACGGCAATTTCCATACCTTCATGGGCGAAAGTAACACAGGGTAAATCCGAGAGCATTTGGCTTTTCATGTAATCAATTAAGCTATCCTCTTGATGGGGATGATGAATTGAAATAAGCAATTGCTTAACCTTTGCTACTTTTGCTAGATATATGCACTTTGACCAGGGAGTTTGATTACTATTAAAACTATCCCTTGTAGTTGGTGGTGCGTTAATAATTAACACATCAGCATTTGTTGCTAAGTCTACTAGCTTACCTTGCCAATTAGAACTTGAATACTCACAATCAGTAGCATAAACTACAGAGTGATTTTTCCAATTCACTCGATAAGCAGTGGAGCAATTATGGTAATTGATAGAAATAGTGTTGATTTTAATTTCATCTATCAATTCATTAGTCCCTGGAGTGAGTGAATGAAATACTAACTTGGATCGCATGACCTCTAAAGGTACCGGAAAGTTAGGTCCACTCATCTGAATTCTGAGGCGCTGCTCAAAAGAAGAGCCATCTTTTGCATTGGCGCCATGGATATGAAAACAATTACTAGGGATAAATGCTGGAACAAAAAAAGGAAAGCCTTGAATGCGATCCAAGTGACAGTTAGTGAAGAAAATATAAGCTTCTAAAGGTATCCGTTTAATCAGATAATTACCTAATTCTCTTAAACCAGTACCACCATCAAATATAAGGTACTTGCCACCCACTTGCATTGTTAAGCAAGGAGTATTACCACCGTAGCGTATAAATTCTTTCCCAGGAGTGGCTACTTGACCCCTCACCCCCCAAAACTTGACGAGGAAACTTGCCGATGCCATTTTTTCGTGAGTTTGCTTAGTTATTGGTGGTTGCTGAGACGATTCTGGCTTAATCTCTGCCATGTTACCATCCGGTTAGCCCTGAGTGAGTAGCTAATTCGTCAGCACTTATTTCAAAAGTGTCTGTAGTTTTATTAAGTATACAGATATTTGAAAAATACTTGGCTCTCTAGTTTCCTTTTGACTAATATTACCCCCAGATAATCCAGCAATTTGATTAGCTATGGACTAAATTTACTTAGGAGTGATGCTGTTAAGTCAGAAGTTATTAAACCAGAAATCAAGCTCTGCAGTTATTTTGTAATTATTAATAGAGTATTATACGTATTTTACACATCTGGCTGTGTAACTGCTAAGAGGATCAACAAGATTTAAATTATCACTAAAAGTTTCTCCAACTTGACTTAGTTTAACAATGGCAGACAATAATTTATCTCAACTCAAGGTCGATAGTTATTAATTAGCTCTAGGCTACTTATAACTACCGACACAACCAACTTAATTATCTACTACTATCTACTAGCAGCCCGAATGCACTGTTCCACTAGAGGCATAACCTGGTCAACATTTTTCCAGCCAAGAATTTCAGTCACTTTCTTTTCTAGATATTTATAGCTTCTGAAAAACTCAGCTATTTCATCCAGGCGATGTTCAGCTACATCCTCTAGTGATTTAACGCTGACGTAGCGAGGATCTTTATCAGGAACACAAAGGATTTTTTCATCACGATCACCACCATCAATCATCTCTAACATTCCGATGGGTCGAGCCGCAATTACACAACCAGGAAAAGTGGGTTCATCCATCAACACCATACCATCAAGGGGATCGCCATCATCGGCTAGAGTATTAGGTACGAACCCATAATCATAGGGATATTGGACAGACGAAAACAGTACCCTGTCTAAGGCAAAAGCCTGCAGATCTTTATCGAATTCATATTTATTCTTGCTGCCTCCGGGAATTTCAACAAGAACATTAAGTATGCCAGGTTTAGGTTGAGGGGGGATCTGTGATAAATCCAAGAAAGTAACTCCAATACAATACTACTAGGACAAAAGATATATGCTTGAGTCTACCCTAAAATTTGTTGGGTAGGACAGCCAAACTAATCCACCCAGTCTAGCTTCTGGGTGCAACTGTGTCAGCGAGAGAAGCTTAGATTTGGCTTGGCTAAATACAGAGCATCTTATCTCCCAGTCTTATCTGGTACATAGGTAGTACTTTGTAAAATCTCACTACTGCTGTTCGAAGAGTAGTAGGCAATCGCTAAAATTGGTAGCGCTAAGGTTAAAACCGCAATAAGGGTGCCGATTATACCTGCCCATTTAGGTTGAGGGAAGTAGGAGATGTTACTACCAGACGGCTCACTTGATTCCATGTTTGATTTGAAACTGAATTTGATTAAAGCAATTATTTAGGGTGTTTAATCACCCCCTTACTTATAATTTTAGCTTCTGATTCTTAACAAAAGGTTGTGAGGAAAACTAATCTTAGACAAAATCAACACCTTGATTGTTTATACTTATCCAGGTATTGGCATCAGGCATAAGATAGATGTTGATTTCCTCCAATGTTGATAATTATTTTAATTGCAATTTAGTCAGCTCTTGCATAAAAAACCGCCACTGGTGAGGGGCGGTCTTGCTAAGCAATCGGAGGGTGACTTTTATATTACAATGGTGTTTTAGAGCTGTATGTAACCGATTTTACGGAAAGAAAATAAATTGGATTTATCGACCAGAATATGCTTTAAGGGGTTCTTGAATAAAGCGGATATAGAAATGCTTAAAGCTAGAGCGTAGAACACGAGGTAAACCAAAATCAATTGGCAATAACGCGTCTGGCAATTTCCAGTCACTAACCTGTAGTTGTGCTGGATGATGGCAGGGAAATTGAATAGCTTCGAGGTCTGGACAAAGCCCTAAACGCTGGGAAGCACTTACTGTTGGTACTAAGTAAGGTTCTACTGCTAGCAATTCTAACAAGGCGCGATCTAAGGCAAATACGTTGGCTGAAGCGGCCAAAATTCCTAAATGACGAGGTTCACCACCACTTGGTCCATTGCCTTGGTGACCGATGATACCATCAACAATAGTGAGATCTGGGTCAATTGCCTTAGCTGTTTCGACTAACATTTCTCCAAAACGATTGACATCTTTTCCTGCTTCCATGTGCCACCAGGCTTTCATTTTGCCAGGGACACAGCCAAAAAGATTTTTCACACCCAGAGTCAGGGTAAGTTGGGCGTGGGATTTAACCTTAGGTAAGTTGATAACAACATCAGCTTCCATTGCTTCTTTGGAAAGCCTTAGGTGGTTGAAATCTTGACTTGATGTTGGGTAGCGCGCGCCATGAAACTCGATAATGGGTAAACCCAGGGCTTCACTGATGGGTAAATAACCGTTGGCTTTGGCAACACCTCTAGCACTACCAAAGGCAGGGCTATCACCTAAAAAAGGTTTACCACCAGCTTCTTGTACCAGCTGGGCAACACACTGGACAATTTCAGGACGCGTAATACATTCTTTCGTTGGCCGAGAAGCAGTGAGAAGGTTAGGTTTAAGAAGGACACGATTACCTGGTTTAACGAAGGCACTAATTCCTCCCAGGGGAGCAAGTAGTGTTTCTATAGCAACCCTGAGACTTGAAGTCTCGTAGGAAGAAGCAGGAATTAAGCTAACACTGGACATAAATTGGTGATTGGCTAAGACAAAACATTACACCCGATCTTGACACAATCTTAAGATTCAAGTTGGGAATCGGCAAACTGAGTGTTTTCTAAATCAAACCTTCTAATTCCAAATCTTCAATCATCTGTATTCCTCGCGGATCACCTACGCGCCAGAGGGCAGATCTTGCATCCTCTTTGACACCCACATCTTCGTCTTCAACCAAAGCTTCAATTAAGGCGTCGATAGCAGTAGCATAGATCACGTTAGATGGTAATTCACGGCACAGTTGCCCAATTGACCAAGCACAGTTACTGCGAATCGCAGCTATAGGATCGCGCCGTAAACCTTCTATGAGGGGAGGTATTGCCTTGAGGAGATCTTCGTATTCCAAATTAGCAGCTTGGGCAAGGCTACTAGCAGCCCAAAGGCGTACAGCGGCAATATCAGTGCGTAGGGCTTGAGTTAGAGGTTCTATAGCAGCTGAATCACGGCAATTGCCCAGTGCCCAAGTTATGCCTTTGCGCACATAGCCATTCCAGTCAGTATTTAATTGCTTAATTAAGGATGTAACTGCCTCAGGGCTTGGATTACGTCCTAGGGCATAGGCGGCACTAACCCGAATTAAGGGACAGACATCTTGGAGTAACTCGATTAGTAGAGGAATTGCTGGTGGATAGTTTAATTCACAAAAAGCCCTTGCTCCCAGCATACGCTGCTGTGCCTCTGGAGATGAGAGTAGAGTCAGCATCGCTTCTGGATCTGGCGGAGGAGTTATTTCACCGTCTAAGGATTCTAGGTTATCAAGGGGACTTTCCAATCCCACTTCGGTATCCAATACACTTGGGTCATCGTCGTACATAACTGATAAATTATCACCAAAGTTTTAGTTGTTGGTTTCTATTTTCCAGCTAGATCAGCTCAAAAAAACTGTTTTCCATCTCATAACCTAGAGTTTGGGAAAAGGATTTGAGACGGGATGTGCCAGAAATGCCCTGTTGTTTAAGCCAAGCACTAAGAACAAAAATTTTTTGCATTACAAATAATTCCAGGGCTTCTGGATTATACTGAATGCCTTCGGCGCGGCTAAATTGGTGAGGTACTAACATTGCAACATAGCGATATAGTTCTCCTGAGTTGGGATTGATAAAAAATGGTAAGTAAGGATAATGGGCATCCAAGCGGACAAACCAGAGTCGAACTTCTGGAATTTCGGAAAGTTCTCTAGGATCGCTAGTGCTGCGTGGATAGTCGATGCTAAATGATAGCTGCTGATATGAAGAGGTAATATTCTCTTGTTCAAGCAATGGATCAATTATCTGACTTGCGGGTGACAAATCTAGGCTAGCAATAGCATTGGCTGTTAGGGCGATTACCAAATTCATTAGGTTTTTAGCTCTATAGGTGCAGGCAACCTTTCTATTTTCCTCTGAATTGCCGTTAAACTGCTTTGTTGTTGCCTACTGTGAGCTAGACATTATTTCAATAGCTAAGTTAAAGTGGTAATGAATATGAATTAGTTTCTATCCAATTGTTGTCCAGCTCTTGTTTCCTGCCCACGACAAGGGAGATATTAGTTAAGGAAATACATGAATCGAAGTCAAAATTGCCCGGAACAATTGAATTCAAGAGATCGGGAACTCCCGAATCAACAGATTAATTCTCTAGAAGATGCACTTAATCAGTGTCAGTCTCTGGGAATGAGGGTTAGTCGTCAACGTCGCTTCATTCTTGAATTATTATGGCAAGCTCAGGAACATCTTTCAGCAAGAGAAATTTATGACCGTTTGAACCAGCAAGGGAAAAACATAGGTCATACTTCGGTTTATCAAAACTTGGAGGCTCTATCGGGTCAGGGTATCATTGAATGTATCGAACGCTGCGATGGCAGACTTTACGGTAATGTTAGCGATAGCCACAGCCACGTTAATTGCCTTGATACCAATCAAATTATTGATGTTTATGTCCAACTTCCGGAAGACTTACTGAAAAAGATAGAGGAAGAAACAGGAGTGAAAATAGCTGACTATCGCATCGATTTTTACGGCTATAGTCAAAAGTAGTAACAATACCAGCATTCTTCATAATCACGAAGAGAGAGGGGAAAAGCCCAGATAGTTTTTCCCTCTATATAATTATGCTTAATTACTAGGTCGGATAGAAATTATTTCTGATTTGCCCTTGCATCCTGTACTGCAAGCCAAAAGAAGAAGCCACACAGGGGAATAGTTGCAACCAGGATAGCTGAGGTTGTAGTGTTCCCTAGATCTGGTGTGCCAGAGGAAAGTTCAAAAACCGAACCCACTGCTGCAATGGCAGCAATGCAGGAAAACATAAGAAACAAACCACTTTTCGGTGTCACAATTAACCTCTTCCTACTCGTCAACAGGCTTAACTGCCTGCATGGAGAAACCCTTTTGATTAAGCTCCTGTGTTAAGGCTAAACCATTTTCGACCCTATCTACAAAAAGAACGCCATTGAGGTGATCCATTTCATGTTGGATGGCACGGGATAGCAACCCAGTTGCTTTGATCTTCTGAGGCCGACCTAATTCATCCTTGAAGGCAACTTCAATCACTTGGGGGCGTGTAACATCTAAATAAACACCAGGAATGCTTAGACAGCCTTCTTGGGCATCACACAGTTCACGACTGCGACCAATAATTTTGGGATTAATTAAAACCAAAGGTTGATTGGCTGCATTGTCGGGTTCACAGTCAATAACGATTAGCTGCTTGTTTATAGCTACCTGGGGAGCTGCCAAACCAATACCATCAGCACTGTACATTGTTTGTAGCATTTGGCGTACCAATTCGCGGATATTATTGTCCACCTTAGAAATACGTTTAGCACTTTGGCGGAGAGCGCGATCACCGAGATAATGAATATCTAACGGGGGCTTAGCTAACTTTTTCTTTTCAACAGCAACTACAGAAGTCATAGAATTATTTTAAGGATTCTTGATTGCTAGTTATCTCTATACATTTTATTGTAACGTTTCCTTGTCTGGAGCTTTACCATTACTTTGTGTAGTGACAACACATAAGTAATCAAGTACAAAAACTAAACTATTACCCAGTGTAAATACTAGTTGAAATATGCTTTCTCAGTGGCAATGTTTTCTCAAGAACCTTGGTGAATGGCACGGCTCATTCACTAGAATATCTACCAAAGGAGAAGAGATAGAAGATACTCCGACTATTGTTGCTTTCACCAGCAAGGATAACAATCAGTCTGTACAACAACTGGTGCGCCGTTTGCCGCCAAATCAACCACCTCAAGACAAATTTTTTGAATATAAATCTTTTGGTAGAAACATTCTTTTTTTCGAGAATGGAGCATTTTCTATTGGTGCAACTACCTTCAACAATTTTTCTCCTCTGTGGGCGGAGTTAGGTTTAATCAATGGTGACCATCGCCTGCGTTTGGTACAAATATTTTCTCAAAACCACTCTATTGATCGGCTAACATTAATACGAGAGAAACTACCGGAGTCAAAAGGAGACCAAAGACCTCAGTTGACCTGGAAAAAACTTCTGGGAGAATGGCAAGGAGAAGCAACAACTTTATATTGCGATCTGAGAAATCCTGAGCATTGTAAAACCTCTCTGAAGGTGAGTCAAAACTCTGATAATCAACTGCTACAGGAACTGAGTTTTACTACGCCCAGTTCAGTGCAAAATATTAAATCTGTGGCTAGAATTGACGGTTCAATTCTACACTTTGACGCAGGAAAAACAGCAAGAAGAATTTTGCTATTACCTGATGGTGCATCAGCTAATTTTCCTTTAGAAGTAAAGCTCGGTGAACCTTTCTTTTTAGAGTTGGGTTGGTTACTAGAAAATAACCATAGACAAAGAATGATTCGCAGTTATAGTGCTGAAGGAGAATGGGTTAGTTTAACCTTAGTGGAGGAATACAAAGTAGCTTAAATCAACTCAGTTACATAACTGAAATAACAGAGAATCACATGGGTATAACTATGACCCTAAATCCTCTATCTTCAAGACTTCTAGCAGTCTCCTCTGCATTCTGCCTACTGCTGAAAATACCAGCTTGCATCATTAGTTTACCGTTATGGACAGTGCGAAAAGCACCGGGAACAATTTGACGCAGGCTACTTTCTTGACCTGAGTTTCTCATTTCTACCACCACTCGATAACTTCCAGATGAGGTAGATGCATTTGGACTCGTAAAATTATGGCGAGGATAGGAGTAGGGATTAACGAGTAGCTCCCGGTTATTGGTTTCCCATCGTCTAAAATTTGGTAGAGGCGCTGGTTCAACAACTAATATCTCTGTTAGGGTTCTTCTTCTGTTAAGATTTCCCCTTTGAGGTTGAGCATTAGAAGCTGGAGGTGGTACAGGAATAATAAGGGCATTAGCTAAGGAATTGGACCTTTGATTGCTACTTTGCATCAAATTGTCAATAATTAAGCTTTTACTCTGGGGAGTTTGCGCCAACGCGACTCCACCATCAAGTAAATGAGGGAAAATTGTTCCCAAAGTTAATCCTCCAGCAATCATCCAGAGTCGAAAGGGTAAGCGAGAATGGGAATATTTCCAATTCACTGTTATTGTCAATGGAATCAATTACTGGTGTTGATTATGGCACAAAGAGCGTAATTAAGTAATTCTACCGTGAGTAGTTACTCTACTCTTAATGTTCCAACAACTGCTTAATCTTATCGATAAATAGCTGATGATCGACCACAGGTTTAGAGATGTAATCGTCAGCACCACTTTGTTGGAGAAAATTTTCTTTATCACCTTCCATAGCATGAGCTGTGACCAAGATAATTGGTAAATTAGCAGTTTGGGGATCAGCCTTCAACATTTGGGTAATTTTGATCCCATCAACAGACTTACCCTGATACACACTGTGAGCAAGGGAAACGTCCATTAAAACAATATCTGCTTCTCCAGCCTTAGCAATTTGCATTACTTCTTCTACATCTTCGGTATCCTTGACTTGCAGGCCACCTCGCTTAGTGAGAATCTTGGAAAAAACCCGTAGATTAATAGGGTCATCTTCTACAATCAGAACGGTTGTCATAGTTTTGTGCTGGAATGATTTGTTTTTGAATAAAACTCATTATTGATTTGACAAAAGGCAAATGGCAAATAAAATGCCTCACCATAAAATTATTAGTCAAGCTGCCAGTTAAACTAGTAAATCACTTCGCCCTTGCTCCTTAATCATTTACCTTTGTAATGTTGCCATTACACAAGGCAATAAGTCATCACTTGTGAATCTAAATCAGGAAATTTTTAGGATAGTAACTCATGGCAAGACAGCTTAATCTGTTAGGGACTGGTCAAATTATTCCTACTCCACTACACGCGGAAATGGAACGGTCTTATCTTGAATATGCCATGAGTGTCATCATTGGGAGGGCTTTGCCAGATGTTCGTGATGGGCTCAAACCAGTACATAGGCGGATTTTGTACGCCATGCATGAGCTAGGTTTAACTCCAGATCGACCTTACCGCAAATGCGCCCGTGTGGTTGGAGATGTACTAGGTAAGTATCATCCCCACGGTGACCAGGCAGTTTATGATGCCTTAGTACGCATGGTTCAAGACTTTTCCTCACGCTATCCTTTACTAGCAGGTCATGGCAACTTTGGTTCGGTTGATAATGATCCTCCAGCCGCGATGCGCTACACCGAAACCCGTTTGGCTGCGATTGCACATCAAGCGATGTTAGAGGAAGTTGGAGAAGCTACTGTTGACTTTATTCGCAACTTCGATAACTCTCAACAAGAACCAGTAGTATTACCAGCCCAATTACCTCTTCTGCTGATTAATGGCTGCGCTGGAATCGCAGTGGGGATGGCTACTAATGTCCCACCCCATAACCTTGGGGAAGTGGTAGATGGTTTAATTGCCTTAATTGATCAACCTGATGTTAGCGACGAAAAACTCTGGCGATTGATTCCTGGGCCCGATTTTCCCACTGGGGGTCAAATAGTTGATCGCTCAGGTATCCACCAAGCTTATCGTACCGGAAGAGGGACAATTACCGTGCGTGGTATTGCCGCCATTGAGAAGATTCGTACTAGTAAAACACGGCGCAATAATCGCAATGCAATCGTCATCACAGAATTGCCCTATCAAGTCAATAAAGCTGGCTGGATTGAAAAAGTAGCTGACTTAGTCAATTCGGGGCGCTTAGAGGGCATTTCTGATATCAGAGACGAAAGTGATCGCGAGGGGATGCGGGTAGTGGTAGAGCTCAAGCGAGACAGCAATCCGCGAGTGATTTTGGCAGCTCTCTACAAACAAACCTCTCTAGAAGCCAATTTTGGAGCAATTATGTTGGCATTGGTTGATCAGGAACCACGTCAATTGAGTTTGCGCCAGCTATTGCAGGAGTTTTTGCGTTTTCGAGAGCACAGCCTAACTCGAAGATACAGCCACGAATTGGAACAAGCCCAAAAACGCTTACATTTAATTTCAGGATTACTCACAGCACTAAATAATTTGCCTGAAGTAATTCAAATTCTGGGCCAAGCAGCTGATGGCTCTAGTGCCAAATTAAAATTTCAAGAACAACTAAACATTAGTGAGTCTCAAGCAGATTCAATTCTAGCAATGCCACTGCGACGAATCACAGGATTAGAAAGGCAGAAGTTGCAGACAGAAGCAGAGGATTTACAAGCTAGAATCAACCAACTGGAAAAATTATTAGGTAATCGCCACGAATTACTCAAGGCTCTGAAAAAAGATTTACGTTCACTTAAGCGTAAATTTGGCGATCCTCGTCGTACCCGTATTATCAGCCAGCAAGCAAATAATACTAGTTCTGCAACCAAAAAATCCGGCAAAATTCAAAACAAAAAAAGCTCATCTACAAACCCCAAATCTACCCCAGAGCTGCAACTACCTATACCCGAATACCAATCCCTTCCCGAAGATGCTGTTTTGTTGGTAACTAATCAGGGATATTGTCAGTGGAGCTATGGTCAAAGCCAGCATAAGTTACCTCGTTCTCTCAAGCAAGACGAAGATTTTCAGATCTCTAGCCAACCTATTGGTAAACAGGAACGATTGGTAGTAGTTACTAGTAGCGGTAAAGCCTATCCAGTTCAAGTTACAGATATTCCCTCGGTGGGTCAAAAAAAATCTCAATCCTTCCTCAATCTACTACCCAAAAGTGTCCAAAATGAAAAAAAGCCACCTGTGGCTCACTTTTTCCTACCCGATAATTTCCAATCTCTAGAGCTAGTTTTACTAACTAATCAAGGACGGATTAAGCGTTTATCTGGTAGAGAATTGGCACAACTTACTAACAGAGGTGCAATGTTAGTGAAACTAAAAGAACAAGATACCCTGCGCCATCTCTACTGGACAAAGGAAGGTGAAGAAGTAGTCATTGCTACTACCGGAGGACGTTTGCTGCGTTTTGCCATCAATGACGAGCAACTACCGATTATGGGACGTAGTGCCCAAGGTAATCAGGCGTTGCGTCTACGTTATGGTGAGCAGGTTGCTGGTTTTGTCTGTGTTGCTAAGGAAGCCAATCTAGTATTGGTAACGCAGCTAGGTTATGCCAAAAAATTACCTGTTAGCAGTCTTCGTCTCGCGAATCGAGGTGATATTGGTACTCAAGCTCTACAATTCACTACCAAGGACGACAGTTTGGCTAGTATGGTACTAGCCTCTGCCAAAACCCATACGGCAGTGCAAACTACCATGAAACGATATCTGTTTTTGGACCTAGATCGGGTGAAACTTTGGGGTAAGGATGGCAGTGGCGAGCGCCTTTCCCAGCTCAAAGCAGAGGAAATGGTACTCAAAGCCGTACCTTTGAAACTTGCCTAAAACTGGGGAATTTATACCCCAGATAAGCAGCTATAGGTGTTAACCCATTGGGTACGGAGAGGGAGGGATTCGAACCCTCGTTAGAGTTTCCCCTAAACAGCATTTCCAGTGCTGCGCCTTCAACCACTCGGCCACCTCTCCAGGTGGTGTCGCGATTTCTAATCATACAATGAAAACTGAAGACTTTCAATTTCCAATTTAATGGTTCAGCGTCATATCTGGACAAACGTGCACACCACTTTACAGCAAAACCTAAGACAGAAGAGGCTTTTGGGCAAACAGCAACGTCTTCTAATTGCTCTATCTGGAGGACAAGATTCTCTTTGCCTGACTAAGTTATTGCTGGATTTGCAACCAAAATGGCAATGGCATTTAGCAATCGCTCACTGCGATCATCGTTGGGCATCAGATTTAGGTTTAGCCCAACATGTTGAAAAAATCGCCCAAACTTGGCAACTTCCTTTTTATCTTAAAGTAGCCCCTAACGCTGCGAGTAAAAACCAAGAAACTGAGGCAGCAGCTAGGAAATGGCGCTATCAAGCTTTGCAAGAAATTGCCCAGGAACACAATTTCAAGGTTGTTATTACGGCCCATACTAAAAGCGATCGCGCTGAAACCCTACTCTACAACTTGATTCGTGGCTCTGGTGCTGATGGTATGTCAGCTTTAAATTGGCAGCGTTACCTAAGTAGTGAAATCGAGCTAGTGCGCCCCTTATTAAACATTTCCCGTCAGGAAACAGGAGAATTTTGCCAGCAATTTCAATTGCCCATTTGGGAGGATGTAGTTAATCAAAATCTCAACTATGCGCGTAATCGTCTGCGTCTAGAAATTATGCCCCAGATTAAAAGGCACTTCAATCCTCAGTTAGAAACTGCCCTAGCACAAACTTCTGATTTATTAAAAGCAGATGTTGACTACCTCGAAACCTGTGCTCAGAAACTGCTAGAACAAGCCCTAATGAGCGACAGCAGGGGTTTAAATCGCCTTATGCTGCGTCAGCAACATCTAGCCATACAACGCCGCGTCATGCGGAAATTTTGGCAGCAAGCGATTCCCCAAGCTCCCACCTTCGAGCAAATTGAGTCATTAACTAATTTAATTAACGCCCCCAATCGCTCTCGCACCTCCTCTCTACCAGGAAAACTAGTGGCACAAGTAAGTGGAGACTATATTCTCTTGCAGCTTCTTTCCTCGTGACTAGTTACCAGTTCCCAGAGCCTCAACTGTTTGTTGCAAATCGCTAATAGCTTGGGATTGATACTCAACCGTTTGTTGGGATTGCTCCAATAGTTGGGTGATATCCTCTAATTTTTGGCGAGTAGCATTTAGTCGTTCTTGCCAAGAAGATAACATTTGTTCATTCAACTTTACCTGAATTCCCAGCTGGGTAGCCTCTAATTTTGCCTCTTGCCAATCAGTTTCCCTAGATTGTAATTCCTTCTGCTGAGACTCATATTGACCTTGCTGTTGGTCAAGGTTTTGCGCTTGTGACTCAAGGTTGTTGTTTTTCTGTTCAATTTCGTTCTCTATCCTTTGCAGCTCTTGTTCCTGCTCTTTTTGCTCTTGCTCTAACTTATAAATCACAGGAGATAGATCCACACTTTGGGTGTCAGTATCTCCGTCTGTCAAGATCCCTTGTCGCCGCCTTAAAATTCTTTGGTGTTGGTAAAAAACTTCCTCACGATCTCGCAAAGTGCGACGCTGTCCCAACAAAGTTTTATTTAGCATACGGTAGCGATCCTGTGCTTCTGTTAGCTCTTGCTCCAAACTGAGGCGATCATAATCGCTAGCTTGATCTTTTTTCTGTTTGAGCTGTTCGATATCTTGGTTTTCTAAGGTCAACTCCTCTTCTTGATCTTTAACAAAACGCATCTGCATCTCCAGCTCTTGCTGCAAATTAGTCACCAAAGACTCCAACTCACCCAGAGGCATATTTTCTAGAGCTTCAAGATCAACTTTTTGAGTTAAAAACTTGCCTCCAGATGAATTCGCTAAATTAGCCAAAGCATCACATAATTCGCCTTGACTTTGCCATTGAGAACGCATACCTTCGAGCAAGTCTCGCCTTAAAGAAAGGCTATTTTTCTCTGACTCCCAAGTCTTTTGCGCTTCACCTAGTTCACTTTGCAAGGTTAATAATTCTTGTTGGCGCTGAGCTATTTGTTCTCCCTCTTGATCAACTCGTTGTTGCTGCTCTTGTGCTGACGATTTCTGCTCCTCTAGTTGCTGCCAACTTTGGTCTAAATTACTCTGCTCAATATTAATTACTTCCAAAGCTTCATTTAACTGCTCCTGGAAAGCAGCAAGGGGAAATGTAGTCGATTCCAGATAGGCAGCCAACTCCCGAAGTCGGTTTGCCTGTTCCTCATCGATACTACCTGTTGGCTGAACTTGATCTTGCAGCTCTTCTAAACGTCTTTGTTCTCCCCGTAGATGCTCCCAAGCACCCTCTAATTCTGCACGGTTGCGTTCAATCTCTTCCTTAAGTCTGGCAGTTTCTTCTTTCGCGGTATCTGCTTCCTGACGCTGTTGCTCCAGGCGCTCGAACTCTTCTTCCATTTGTTCAAGCTGCTCAATGCGAGTCTCCATCTCCATTTCACGGCGATTGAGCTCATTACTCTGATAAGTTAAAGACTGTTTCCAGGTTTCTATTTCCTCTTCTTGTTCCCTCGACTTTTCCAACAAACGGGAGAATTTTTGCAAATCAGCAACTATCTGAGAACTAGCCAACTTAGGTTCACCCTGAATAGTTCGACTACCATCCAAATTGACTATCACCAGAGAGCCATCACCAAACATACTTGCTTGTTCTGTTGGCAGCAACTCCTCACTTTGCTCTGCAACCCAACTTTGGTCATTGCGTTGATATGCTAGGAGTTTGAGCTTGACCTCAGACCCAAATACTTTATTCTGCTTTTTTACTTCTGCCAGATATAGCACGCCGATAAGTCCTTTCGATCTCCGTTGAGCTTAATGCTTTACCAAAACCTTCCCTTACAGTTTATTTTGTCTTATTTCACTTGGCGAGGGAACAGATTATTCACCAATAAACTAGTTAGTGCGCCATGAGATCAGACAATTAAGGGAATCGGTAACAGTGGGTTACAGACATTCTACATATCTGAGTGCGTAAGTCCTGTAAACTTTGATGCCTCACTCTGCCAGAAGATTGAGTTCCTAGGCTAGCCCAAATGCTAACTATACAATCTTGAACCTGGCAATGCTCATCCTAGCTCTAATTTATCTAGATCATGCCTGAGGAGTCGATACCGGGCAAATACGTAGACTTTTTGGGTTGAAGTGATAATTATTTCTGGAAGCTTTCGTTTTCAGCTAATTTTTTACAAATCTTGAGCCATATCTTGAGCTATCCCTCTTGGGCAACTTCGGATTATCAATTAAACTATTTATCGTATCCTAATCCAAATGGATTATACCCTCCTAAAGTCTTGCGATTTGACAGCAACTAATTTAGTCAAGCAAGCATTTAAAAACTGAGCTGATTTCATTAACCTTCTTTTGAATCCCAATTTTTTTTGTGTGCAAAAGAATTCACAATAGTCTGAGCCAAAGCTACTGCAGCTCAGTTGGAGGTAGTATTAATCATTAAGATCTATCTATTTGTTTATCCCGGTTTTGCTCGGCATTAGCAGATTTTTATTACATGCAGGGAACCTTAAATGAAATTGATATTAGTAGTATCCTACAACTACTCGAATTAGGTCAGAGGACTGGTGAGTTGCTAGTTGAAGCTTACAACTCTAATCTCCACACCTATATGGGCAATAGTAGCTCCCATTCCACCTGGCAACAGGGCAGATTCTCTTTACCCAATAGATCCCGTCAACCAGGGCCATACTGGTTTGTCTTTTTTGTTAATGGTCAAATTACCTATGCTGCTGATGGTAAGAATAGCTCTCTTTTGCGCCTGCGAGACTACCTACGACGCTACCAAGCAGAAGATGCCCTCAAAAACCGTAAAATCGATGCCCTTGCCTCCAGCAATGAACCAGAATACGCCTATTTGTGGCTTTTGCTAGAAGAACATATTCTGACCCCAGCCCAAGGGCGCAGCATTATTCAAAGTATGGTTAGTGAGACTTTGTTTGACTTACTCAGTCTCAATCAAGGTGGCTTTGTCTTCGATACTGCTCCTGGTTTAGCACCTCTTCTGACAACCTTAGAGATTAAACCTTTAATCGCCAAGGTAATGAAACAAGTGCAGCAGTGGAAGCAATTCCATCCCCAGTTATACTCTCCAGATCAATGTCCTATTATTGTTGATGATTCTCAGCTACGCAATACCCTCAAAACAAGCTCCTATAAAAATCTGACTTACTGGGCTGATGGCAAAACTTCGGTGCGTCAGTTATCACGCTACCTAAATAGGGATATCCTCACCATAGGTAGAGCTATTTATCCCTATGTTCAAAGGGGTTGGGTACAATTCAATCATCTCAATCAAGTTACAAGTTTTGAAGCTAATCAGCTTCCGGAGGGAAAAGAAGAAACCCACACCATCCACGTTGTCTGCATTGATGATGATCGGACTACTGGCAAAACCGTAGCTGGATTTCTGAGCGATCAAGGATGCACAGCTACTATTATCAATGAGCCTATCCAAGCTTTAAGTCAAGTTTTTGAGCTCAAACCAGACTTAATTTTTTGTGATATCGCCATGCCACAACTTGATGGCTACGAGATTTGTGCTATGCTGCGCCAGTCCACAGCCTTTAGGCAAACACCTATCATTATGCTCACAGGCAAAGATGGCTTTATTGATAGAGTTAGAGCCAGGATGGTAGGAGCAACGGACTATTTAACCAAACCTTTTGGCAAAAATGAATTATTAACATTACTAGAGAAATATATTGGTTCTGACCCTTTAGCTCAGATTTCCCATTGCTCAAATAACCAGCCCCAGTGAGCCAAGCAACTGAAGCCACCAAAGAAATTGAACATTAAGGCTACCATTGTAGGAATAAGCTAGTGAGTGCAAATAGGAGATAATTTAACTATTCAATAGAGAGTTATGAGCAGCAACAGACGTTACCAAGCTAGCAAATCAGGTAAGGATTTATGAGTGTAGTTTTGGTTGTAGAAGACAGCCTTGCACAAAGGCAAATGATCTCTGACCTCCTCAAAAATAGTGGTTTGAAGGTCACAGTTGCTGGTGATGGTGTTGAAGCCCTAGAGCGAATTCAGCAATTGAACCCTGATTTGGTAGTCTTAGATATTGTTATGCCAAGGATGAATGGCTACGAAGTATGCCGTCGTCTCAAAAATGACCCCAAAACCCAGAATGTTCCTGTGGTGATGTGTTCCTCAAAAGGTGAAGAGTTTGACCGCTATTGGGGTCTTAAGCAAGGTGCTGATGCTTACATTGCCAAACCATTCCAACCCACAGAACTAATTGGTACAGTTAAGCAACTCCTGAGAGGATGAATAAGAGCTGGGGGCATAGTCGCATGGTTAATGAAGCAGATTTTTTAGTCGAAAATAATCAAGAAATATCTCCTGATATTGTTGAACCCGAAGGTGAACCTTATCTGAGGTTTTATGTTCCTTCTGGTAATGAATTTGCTTTACCTGCGATGGGAATTCGAGAAGTAATCCAACAATCACCTAGTCGTATTACTCCCATACCTAATGCTTCTCCTTTACTTCTGGGCACAGTTAATTTGCGTGGTCAAGTAATTTGGGTTGCTGATCTTGGTCAATTCCTTGGAGATAACCAAGGATTAAATACAGATCGACCCGAAATTGACGTTATTGCTGTAGAGGATCAAGATACAATCTTAGGCTTAGCTATTGAACAATTGGGAGAGATGGATTGGTTTGACCTGGAACAATTGCAAATACCAACCAATGTTTCCGATAGTATGGCTCCTTTTGTTCGAGGGGAGTGGATCTTGCAAGAAGCAGACAATCGCTATCTGCGACTATTAGACCAAGTAGCTATTTTACGTTCAGCAAGATGGGCTGCGTGAAACTGAAGTTGAACACTAATGTTAAGGTGCATTGAGTTTCTTGCTTGTCACAGTGGCACTGGCACGAGGGGGCAAACTTAAACCAGAATAAAAATGATTATTATTTGATTTCACGTTTCCTAAAGATTAATTATTCTTGGATTTTTATTGCTATACCTCCAATTGTGAACAATTAAGGAAAATTTAAATTAGCTACTGCCAACCTCGAAGCAAAAAGGAGAATGTCAATGTCATACGAAGAGGAATATACATACGCACAAAAAGCCTATGCTCATGGAAACTATGAAGAAGCTGCTGCTATTGTAGATCGTCTAGTTCAAGAATTCCCTGATGAACCCAGTGCTACATTGCTCCGGGGTCATATCTATTGCTACGGCTTTGGTCAGTATGACTTGGCACAACAACAGTATGAATTGGTTCTTGAATTAACGGAAGAGCCAGATTATGTTGAATTTGCTCATAATGGTTTAGAATACGCCAGACAAGCTCATATTCAACCTCATAACTTTAATAATGGCTCAGAGACAGTCACTGAGGCAGAATTAGAATTAACTCCTGAGGAAATTGAGGACAATTATAATTATGCCTTCCCCAATGACGAGAGTTGGCAACAAGAACAACCAGAGATAGAGATACAGGAGAAGGAATTGGACTTGGGTAATGGACAGTGGCAGACTCTTGAAGCAGATAACAATTACTCAACAGAATTTTCCCAGGATGAGGAACAGGATCACACTGCAATGCTGAATCCAGAAAATCCTTTTGCGACAGAGCATTCCTTTGATAATTTATCTGATCCAGAGGAAGATTTGTCTCCAGAAACAGACCTAGACTTAGTTAGTGAATCAGCTTTTAGTTGGGAAGAGGGCACTGCACAACCCAACCTAGAGATGCCTGGTGATGAGAATATACCTGATTTTCTCCAGGGTGACTTTCTAAGCAACGAAGCTGCGGAAATGTCTGAATCCAATAGCGATCTACCAGAAACAGTACTTTTGCCTTCAGAACGTTCTTCTAACAGTTCAAGTTATGGTAGCGATAACCTTGATCAGTTTGAGGAAGACTATGACTACACAACAGAGGCTTCAGAAACACCAGAACTGAGCAATAACAATCACAACAATCACAATAATGGTTATGGTTCAGAACAATTTACTGACTTGCATGATTTGGAGCCAAACTTAAGTAATGGCTCTGTTCAAGGTGGTACAGCTAATGGTTTAGAACCAAAGACTCTCAATGACTTGAGTCATACACAAACGGGTGGTTTCCTTGAAGAGTTTGATGTCTTTGACGATCAGTTAGATAGTCTTCCCGATTTTGACATGGCAGATATGGACTCCAATACAAATTTGCCTGACTCTGAGTTTGGTTTGGATAGCCAGATGCTAGTTTCTGGTAGCCTGACCTCTAGTGGTGCCCTGGATAACTCGATGGTTGGCGAGGAAGAGATGTTTACCATCGGTGAAACAGCAGAAACGGTAACAACTAATTTTACCAGCACCTCAGAGCGATCCATAGAGCCATTGGTAGAAGTGGAACAGGGACCATTTGCCTGGTTTGAAAATTTTCCCTTAAAGAAAAGACTATTTTTCACGGCGGCAACAACAGGTGCCTGTTCAGTACTAGCGGTGGCGGTGGCGGTGACGGTGGTTAGCTTGACAACAGTTGCTGAAGAAGACAGGAAAGTTGTACCCCCTTATCTGCGTACCACTGGCTTAATTGGAGCCATTGCCGCTGGGGTTACTGGTTTTGGTACCAGTTGGATTTTAGGGCGACTAGGCAGCAGAAAAGTAATTCGCTCGGTGGCAGATCTCCAGTCTCAGTTTGAGGCGGTATCCCAGGGTAATCTCAATGCGAAGGCAACGGTGTATTCTGAGGATGAGTTTGGTCGCTTAGCGGCGGAATTTAATCAGATGGCACGGGTGATCTTGACAACCACTAGCGAAGCACAACGCAAGGCGGAAGAGCAAGAACAGCAAAAAGAAGATTTGCAGCGCCAAGTAATTCGCCTTCTCGATGATGTGGAAGGTGCAGCCAGGGGTGATTTGACGGTGCAAGCGGAAGTGACAGCTGACGTTTTAGGGGCAGTTGCCGATGCTTTTAACCTGACAATTCAGAATCTGCGCGAGATTGTACAACAGGTAAAAGAAGCTGCCCAACAGGTGAACCAAAATTCCACGGAAAATGAGAAGTTTGCTCGTGGTTTGTCTAGTGATGCACTGCGACAGGCGGAGGAGTTGGCAGTAACTCTCAATTCAGTGCAAATGATGACTGATGCGATTCAAAGGGTAGCAGACAATGCTCGTGAAGCAGAGGATGTAGCGCGTTCAGCTTCTACCACGGCGGTTAAAGGTGGTGAAGCGGTGGAAAGTACTGTGGCAGGTATTTTGCAAATTAGGGAAACTGTAGCAGAAACAACTCGTAAGGTGAAGCGTCTGGGGGAATCATCCCAGAAAATTTCGCAAATTGTGGCAGTAATCGCCAGTATTGCTTCAAGAACTAACCTTTTAGCACTGAATGCTTCCATTGAGGCTGCTAGAGCTGGAGAAGCGGGTCGAGGTTTTGCGATTGTGGCTGATGAGGTACGACAATTAGCTGATAAAGCGGCGAAGGCACTGAAGGAAATTGAGCAAATCGTACTGCAAATTCAAAGTGAAACTAGCTCGGTAATGACGGCGATGGAGGAAGGTACACAGCAGGTAATTGAGGGTACAAAACGGGCAGAACAAGCAAAACGAGCCCTGGAAGATATTGTGCAGGTTTCCAACCGTATTGATGCTTTGGTACGCTCAATTAAGGCGGATACCGTGGAGCAAGAAGAAACATCTAAGGCAGTGGCTCAGGTTATGCAATCAGTGGAATTAACTGCCCAGGAAACTTCTCAAGAATCTCAGCGAGTTTCTGGTTCTCTACGAGATTTGGTTAGTATTGCCCGTAATTTGCTGACTTCTGTGGAACGTTTCCGAGTTGATGTGGGTGAAGAAACCTAAAATTGAGCCAGAAAAATTTTGAGCTGAACGCAGAGGGAGTAAGGTAAATTGACCCAGGTAATGGCTACTTTTTATAAGTTTGTTAATTTAGCCGATTTTAGGGAGCAACAATCCTCTATACTCGCTTATTGCCAAGAACAGGGGGTCAAGGGCACTATTTTGTTGGCCTCAGAAGGTATTAATGGGGCGATCACAGGTTCTGGGGCAGCAGTGACGGCTGTTTTGGCATTTTTGCGCAGCGATCCGCGTCTAGTAAGCTTGGAACACCAAGAAGTGGTAATTGAATCTCCTCCTTTCAAGCGTTTGAAGGTGCGCCTCAAGCGAGAAATTGTCACTTTGGGAATGCCGGAAGTTGACCCCAATGAGCAAGTTGGGATTTATGTTTCTCCTCAGGATTGGAATGATTTAATTAGCGATCCAGAAGTGATGGTTATTGATACTCGCAATCAATATGAAGTGGATCTGGGTACTTTCAAGAATGCTCAAAACCCAGAAACCGAATCCTTTGGTCAATTCCCCAATTATGTAAGTAGTCAGCTTAATCCAGAACGACACAAAAAGGTTGCCCTATTTTGTACTGGGGGAATTCGCTGCGAGAAGGCAACTTCCTTACTCTTAAATCAGGGTTTTAAGCAGGTTTATCACCTCAAGGGCGGCATTCTAAGTTATCTACGTGAAATACCTGAAGATAAAAGTCTCTGGCAAGGAGATTGTTTTGTGTTTGACCAAAGAATTGCTCTTAAACACGGTTTAGAGGTGGGAGAGTATCAGCTATGTAGTGCTTGTGGACATCCTCTATCTCAGGAGGAACAAAAATCTCCTCTATACAAGGAAGGAGTCAGTTGTCCCTATTGTTGTGATTGACGAAAATGAATAGGTTTCCTCTTCCTGTGCTACGTAGGCATTATTGTGAAACCTACTTGTGTCACCGTATCTTTACCATATCTGAGGCAAAAAGCAAAGAAGAGCCTGGGGTAAGCTTACGTAAATTTTATCAATTCATTATCTATTGTTCATAAATTCTCACTCTGAACTCGCTATTTATTCCTGTAATATTTGTACAAGGTTTGCTATGAGTTATTGAGGTCACACTTAAGTAACTCTATTTAAAACAAAATGCAGTTGAGATGCCAATGTTAGTTGATCCCGATTTGGAAAGAATACAAAAAATTCTCTCCCGTTGGGGTATTGCTTCGCGGCGACAGGCAGAGCAGATGATTCTCGATGGTCGAGTCAGTTTAAATGGTAGGATTGCTCAGCTAGGTCAAAAAGTTGATCTCAAAAAAGACCGACTGGAAGTTGATGGGAAATTAATAGACTCTAAGAATCGTCCTCAACTAGTTTACCTTTTGCTGCATAAACCAGCGGGAGTTGTTTCCACTTGCCATGATCCTCAAAAACGCCCTACGGTGATTGAGCTACTGCCAGCTTGTTTGGGAAAGGGACAGGGAATTCACCCAGTGGGGCGACTTGATGCTGATTCTACAGGGGCTTTACTCTTAACCAACGATGGTGATCTTACTCTTGCCTTAACTCATCCCCGTTATCATTTGCCCAAAGTCTACCAAGTTTGGGTGCAGGGCAAGCCTTCGGAGTCTATTTTAAAGAAATGGCGTAATGGGGTTATTTTGTCTGGAAAAAAAACACTACCATCTCAAGTTAAGGTGGTGGAGCAAAGTGCAAAAAAAACGCTCTTGAAAGTAGTACTCCATGAAGGAAGAAATCGTCAGATTCGCAGGGTTGCTGAACAATTAGGGTTTGGCGTGTTAAGTTTACATCGTACTGCTATTGGTTCAATCCAGTTACAATCTCCCCAAAAGCCAGTTTTGCCTAGGGGAAAATACCGTTTTTTAGATAATGATGAAATTAATTCCCTCCGCCGTCAAATACATCCAGAAAAATTAAACCTGCCAGCAGATACCAAGGAAAATCGTAAATGAAGGAGCACAAGTATCATCTGCGACAAGAACAACTAGAAGTACTTAAGGAGCTAGGTTACCATCTTTATCTGGTACGCTCCCAAAAGTGTATTTCTCTCGAAGAGGTGGCAAGGATTACTTGTATTCGAGTTAGTTTACTTCGGGCAATTGAAGAGGGAAATTTGGATGCTCTGCCAGAGTCTGTATATATTCAAGGTCTAATCAAGCAATTTGCTGATGCCTTGGATTTGAATGGTAGGGAGTTTGCCCGTGCTTTTCCTACTGAAGATGCAATTTCCATTTCCCCTTCTCGTTGGCTGTCTTTGCCTTTCATTCAACTGCGCCCTTTCCATCTCTACTTTCTCTATATTTTTGTAGTGATGGGTGCTGTTAGTAGCCTGTCTCATTTGGTACAACGCTCAGAGGTGCCAGTTGCTGAAAGCTTAAATCAGGAACTGCCAGAACAAAAATCACCAGTATCACCAACATCAACTCAGGTCAGCCAGCCTTCTATTGTACCACCAGAAAGTACAACAACTACTTTTACTGCCCAAAAGTCAGAGGAAAAGCCAGTAGTTGTGGGTATTACTCTCCAGGATCGCTCGTGGCTAAGGGTTGTAGTTGATGGTGAAACCAAGTTTGAAGGAATTTTGGAAGGGGGAACCCAACGCACTTGGACAGCAGAAAGGCAACTCACTGTGCGTGCAGGTAATGCAGGCGGCGTGTTGGTGGCATTTAATCATCAACAAGCCAAACAATTAGGAGCAAGGGGACAAGTACAAGAGGTAACCTATTCACCCCAATAGTAATCTGTCAATCTTGAAACAATTGGACAAGATAAGCAGGGGAAGCGGGGGAGAATTTATCCCTCTATCTATAACTGGACAAAGTTATAATTATCACCTTGCTGACTAAGATTACTAGTAAATACACTGGGAGAAGCTAGGAAGTTAACAACAAGGCTAGCAATTAACCATTAAGCATCAACAAAAAACGAACTGGTTTGCCAAGTATTATTCTTCAGTTGCAAGAGGAGGTATAGGATCGCGACCATAGATATGAGTTAATTTTCTCATCTGGTGACACAATCCCATTTTTAATTCATCTGAAAGGTAACGCCAGCCCCAATTTCCCTCTGCTTGACTAGGTGTGTTCATCTTGGCTGCAGTGCCTAAACCAAGTACATCCTGGAGGGGTATAATTGCGATATTGGCAACTGAAGAGAGTACCAGACGAATCATACTCCAGTGAATGCCTTCAGGAGCAATACAGCCTAAATAGTCTACTACTCTAGCTTGTTCTTCTGGCGAGCGTGCTTCAAACCAGCCTACGGTTGTATCATTGTCGTGGGTACCCGTGTAGGCCACACAATTACGGGTGGTGTAATTGAAGGGTAGGAAAGGATTAGCGCGGTCTGAATCGAAGGCAAATTGCATAATTTTCATTCCAGGGAAACCGAATTTATCCCGCAATGCTTCCACTTCTGGGGTAATTACTCCCAAATCCTCAGCAACGATAGGTAAGTCTCCTAAATCTGCTTTGAGTGCGGTAAAGAATGCATCCCCAGGGGCTTCAACCCATTCTCCATTGATCGCAACATTATCTTCCCCTGGTACAGCCCAAAAAGCCTCAAAACCCCGGAAGTGGTCGATACGCATCACATCTACATAGTCAAGCATTCCTTTGACGCGCTCAATCCACCATTGGAAATTATCTTCTGCTAAGCGCTCCCAGTTGTAAACTGGATTGCCCCATAATTGACCTGTGGCGCTGAAGTAATCAGGAGGAACACCAGCTTTAAAAGTAGGTTCGCCGGTTTCTTCATCAAGGCAAAAAATTTCTGGATGTGACCAAACATCAGCGCTATCGTGGGCAACGTAGATGGGAATATCACCAAAAATTTGCACGCCATTTTTGTTGGCATATTCCTTGAGATGGGACCATTGACGGAAAAATTCTGATTGCAGATATTTGTGGTAGAAAATTTCTGCTTCTAGGCGCTGTTCCCACTCTTTGATGGTTTGAGCATCTCGTTTGGCTAATTTTTCCTCCCAAGTATACCAACTAGTGCCACCATGAGCTTCTTTGATTGCCATAAAGAGGGCGTAATCATTAAGCCAGTTGGCGTGAGTGGTGCAAAAGGCTTCAAATTCCTCCAAACGTTCAGAAGTTGCTTGAGTAGAGAAATTTTGGCAGGCTTTTTTGAGTAGAGGAAATTTGGTTTCGATGACTAAGTCGAAGTCTACTCGCTCTTGAGGGAATTCTGGTAAGCTGTTTAAGTCTTCCTCAGTGAGTAAGCCTTCTGATTGTAACCACTCCAAATTAATCAGTAGGGGATTCCCTGCAAAGGCAGAATAGCAAAGATAGGGTGAGTTACCGTAACCCGTGGGACCAAGGGGTAAAACTTGCCAAAGTTGCTGGGAACTCTGTACTAAAAAATCAACGAATCGATAAGCTTCCTTACCTAAATCGCCAATACCGAATTTACCGGGTAGGGATGTGGGATGTAACAGAATACCGCTAACTCTTAAGTTGAGCATTAAATCCTATCCTTTGCAATCGCAAAATAAGCCTGATACCATATTGCACCTTAGCAGTTTCTGGGGTTCTTACCAACTCTCGACGAGATGCCAATTGCTCAATTCTTCTTTGGGACTAGTACTTTCCCAGGCGATCTAGACTAGAGACAAGCAACCTCAACTAGATACGCCAATATGTCCCCTACAACTCTACTACTGACCAAAGAATTACCCACCTTAGAATATCACTCTACTAGCGCTCGCTTTGATGAAAGCTGGCGTGAGCCACTAGCCACATTATTAGGTTTGGGAAGAGCCGCTGGAGCGGATTTTATCGAATTTTTCCTCGAGAGAGTTAACTATATCAGCTCGATGGCGGAAGATGATGCGATTACTAGTATTTCGCCCCGTCTGTCTACGGGTGCAGGAGTGCGTATTTTTCGCGGTAGTGCCGATTGTTATGTAAGTACGAATAATGTCTCCTTTTCTGGTTTAAAGGCAGCTCTGGAGAAAGGTTTAGGCATTCTCGGCTTTGATTTACCCAGCGCTAACGCCTATATTCCAGAGGTGAATCTAGACTTGCTGCGTGACTATGCCACAGTGGGAAGAAAAGATGCTTGGCTAGCTCAATGTAGTTCAATGCAAGAAATGGGAGATGTGCTACTGGGAGCAAATTCTAAATTACAGCAGCAAGCTAAGCATGTGGAAGTAAGAAAAGCTATTTATTTTAGAGATTGGCAAGAAGTCTTAGTAGCGGCTAGTGATGGTACTTTTGCCAGAGATATTCGTCTTACCCAGTCTGTGGGTTACAACCTGTTGTGTGCTGATGGCGATTATCGCACTTCTAATTCTAAACGCTACGGTAACACCAGCGATCCTAATTTTCTGCGTAGTTGGGACTATGAAACAGCGGCGGCGGAAGTGGCAGAGGCGGCGGGCAAAATGCTCTATGCTGACTATGTGGAGTCGGGTACTTACCCCATTATCATGGCGAATCAGTTTGGTGGGGTGATTTTCCATGAGGCTTGCGGACATCTGTTAGAAACAACTCAGATTGAGAAACAGACAACTCCATTCATTGACTGCAAAGGTGAGAAAATTGCCCACGAAAATCTCACCGCCTGGGATGAGGGACGTAGTGATAATGCCTTTGGTAGCATTGATATGGACGATGAAGGGATGCCAGCTCAAAGAACCCTTCTTATTGAAAATGGTATCCTGAAAAACTTCCTTTCTGACCGCGCAGGCTCTTGGCGCACAGGACATCCACGCACAGGAAGTGGTCGTCGTCAGAGTTATGCTTTTGCTGCTGCATCGCGGATGCGCAACACCTACATCGCTTCAGGAGACTACACTCTAGACGATTTGTTTAGTTCTGTGGATAAGGGCATTTACTGCAAGCAGATGGGTGGTGGTAGCGTTGGTGCTACGGGAGAGTTTAATTTTGGTGTTCAAGAAGCCTATTTAATTGAGAATGGCAAAATTACGAAACCCCTTAAAGGTGCGATTCTTATTGGAGAAGCCAAGGACATTATGCACAAAATTTCCCTGTGTTCTCAAGATTTAGGTTTGGCTGCTGGTTTTTGTGGTTCGGTTAGTGGCAGTGTCTATGTAACTGTAGGACAACCCCATCTGAAAGTAGATTCAATTACTGTTGGTGGTAGATAGGGTTTGAATTGAATCAATTGCTAACTTGTTGGGGAGAGGTGAATAAACAATATTGCTTTGATTTTTCCCCAATATCAGAAGATATTCAAACAGGAATAGACATCTGAGTAAATTAAACTATCTGAATTTTTACTAATTGTAGGGACGTAAAATTTTACGTCCCTACATTTTTCTGTCACTTGGGTAAGGGAAAATATTAGCAGTTGAAAATGGCCTATTGGGAATTAGGTTACCGAGACGTAAATTCTTACGAGCAAAGGATTTTTAGGAACACTGCAAACCAGTGGCATAAGCTATCTTGAAATCGCTAGGATGGTGGAAAAGGTAGATGAATGAACTGGATAAAGTCTGAGCCTCTTAGTGTCGAAAAACTGCAAGTTGCGATTAGGGATTTACCACAATCGCTACAGGGGACAAAAATCGTTCAACTATCGGATTTTCACTATGATGGACCTAAACTTGCGGAGAGCTTACTTTCCCAAGTAATTCAAGTGAGTAATCAAGAAGAGCCTGATTTGATTGTACTCACTGGCGATTATGTTACCCATGACCCCAGTCCAATTAATAAGTTAGTGCTGAGACTAAAAAACTTGCATAGTCGCTTTGGCATTTATGCGATTTTGGGCAACCATGATTTGTATTATTTCCATTCTCAAGCCGTAATCACAGAAGCTTTTAATCGCATTGGTATTTCAGTATTGTGGAATGAAATTGCCTATCCTTGGGGAGAAAAATTTCCCTTGGTGGGTTTAGCCGATTTTTGGTCAGGTGATTTTCGCCCTGCACCCGTAATGGAGCAACTAGACCCCAAAATTCCCCGTCTTGTTCTTTCCCACAACCCTGACAGTGCAACAGTTTTGAAAAAATGGCGCATTGACCTGCAACTTTCAGGACACACTCACGGTGGTCAAGTAATTATCCCAGGTCTTGGACCTTTACCCCAACAATTGCGACGCATACGTAAATATGTGCCGAAAAAACTACATCCCTATCTTCCCTATATGCAAGAGTGTCCCAAAGTAGTTCAAAATTGGCAATGGTCCCAGGGATTTCATCGCATCGGCACTAATCAACTATATGTTAATCGCGGTTTGGGTAGTTATTTTCCTGGGCGCTTGTTTTGTCCACCGGAGGTGACGGTAATTACATTAGTTGGTAAAGGAAATTAGGGAATTAGGAACAACTTGAAGATCAAGCTAAAAAATATATCCTTCTTCAAGTAATATGAAATGCAAAAAGTAATACTACAAATCATCTTCTTCACTTCCCCTGCTTATCTTCTGTAGCAATCGTTTACGGATTTTGTATTACTTACCAGGGCGCATTATCACCACACCATAGGCATTAGGATCAAGGTATTTTTGAGCTGCAACCTGTAAATCAGTAGTTTCTAAAGCCTGAATGCGCTGAGGATATGTCATCGCCGGGGTTAAATCTCCCAACTGAGAATAATAATAACCATAAATATGGGCGCGAGCGCTTGGTCTTTCATTACCGAAAATAAAGCGATTTGCTACTTGAGTGCGAATGCGATTAATTTCTTGTGTCGCTACAGCTTCAGTGTGCAGTTTCTCAATCGCTTTGGCAACTGCATCTTCTACAACTGCTAAATTTTCTGGGGGTAAATGGGCAGAAATAAAAAACACACCTTGCATGGAATGAGTCATGTTACTTACTCCAATGTGAGTTACCAAACCTCTCTCCTCGCGCAACTGGCGAAAGAGACGAGATATCTTACCCTGTCCTAAAATTGCAGCTAACACATCCAAGGCGTAGGTTTCCTCTAGCTGACGCATTCCTGGTACACGCCACATCATTACCAATCGCGCTTGCTGCAGGGTATCATCTATATATTCTTGGCGCACAATATGGCTAAATTTTGCCTCTGATTCTAGATTCGGGCGTGGTGGTGTCAAGTTGTGGGGAAACCTCTCTCCCAAGTCAGTAACAATCGCCAGCAATTCGGACTCAGGTAAATTACCAACTACCGCCGCTGTAATCGATTGGGGTTGATACCATTGATAATGGAAATCTCTCATTTGCTGGGGCTGTAATTGCTCAATTACTTCGGTTAAACCTAAAACTGGACGAGTATAGGGTAGTTGTTCAAAACAGGTTTGCATTGCCCGATAATAGGTACGGAGATTTGGATTATCTTGGGAACGACGAATTTCCTCCAATACCACCAATCGCTCTCTCTCAAAAGCTTCATCGGGAATAGAAGGATTCAAAACTACATCGAATTGCAAAGGTGCTAACCGAGGGAAATCCTGAGGTGTACAGGTAATGTAATAGTTGGTGTATTCCTGACTGGTGGCTGCATTGGTAATCGCACCTCGCTCTTCAATTAAACGCTCAAACTCTCCACTGGGCAAATTGGGCGTACCTTTGAATACCATATGCTCTAAAAAATGAGCCATACCATTAATACTATCTTCCTCCAGAGCTGAGCCCACATTGAGCCAAAGATTTAAACTCACTGAATCAAGAGGCATTTGCTCTGCGATAATCGTCAAACCATTGTCTAGTTGCTTAATAGTAGGTGTATTGAATTGTTGAGCTGGGGTAATTGCTAATGTCATGATGAAAGCAGTTTCTTTGGCGTGAAAGGGCAGGGAAAATTACCAGAGTGAGAACAAATTATTTACTAAAGCTTAACTTCAGCGTTATGACTGATTACAATTCCCTGCCGGCAATCTTAATATGTTCGATAGAGTCTCAAGCTACCAGGGTGTCAAAAAAATAATATAGTATGACTCAACAATCGCATCTGCCTACGCTTTTTGCGGCTACTTTGTCGTTATGGCTTGGGTTTGCAGCTAGTTTACCAACAGCAGTAAAATCACAGCCAGGGTTAACTACAAAAGTCCTCCATCAAGGGGAACTACTAGCAGAAGTTAACTTTAAACCTAAAGTTGACGGGATGCCAGATTTAACCAATCCGTAGCTATTTTCTGTAGGTATTTTTGCCTCCAAAGAAGAGAAACTACTTTTTCTACTGTGTTGTAATTTACAAGGGCTAGTCTCCCAGATTAGCCCAGCTAACTAGTTTATAAGAGCATTAGCTAACCTTCCTGACTAGGCTACGACAAAGCTTTTTTCGCCAAAATCTCTCAAACCAGTTTCTGCTTTAAACCTAGGTTAATTAGTCACCAGGAAACCAGAAATTTAAGTGTTAATGTCTATTTGAGTTCAGGAAAAAAAGATCTATGTTGCCAAAGCTAAGACAGCAAATTTGGCGATGGCGCGGAGTTTTGATTGCAGCCCCCGGTGTGGCAGGGTTAGTTATAGCAGCTAGTTATGCTGGTTTATTTCAGTTAGTAGAATGGGCTGCATTCGATCAATTCATGCGTCTACGTCCCCTAGAAGCGCCAGATTCGAGGGTTATTATTGTTACCATTGACGATCAAGATCTCCAGCCTTTGGGACAATGGCCAGTACCTGATAAAATTCTGGCTGAGCTGATTGAGAAAATTAAACTATCAGATCCTCGCTTAATTGGTTTAAATTTATATCGACCTTTACCAGTGCAACCTGGAGAACAGGAATTAAAAGAAGTTTTTCAATCTACGCCTAACTTGATTGGTGTGGAAAAATTTGTGGGTGGTAAAATTGCAGCACCACCAATGCTCAAGGAGCAAAAGCAAGTTGCAATTTCAGATTTAGTCTTGGATGCGGATGGTAAATTACGTCGTACTTTAATTGCTATCGAGCCCGATAATGGGGAGACACATTTTAGTTTAGGAGCAAAACTAGCTTTACTTTATCTAGAGCAAGAAGGAATTACTCCCCAAGAAACCCAGGAAGTTAGTGATTGGTTTCTACGCTCCACTCCAGTCCAAGAAAAGGTAAAGTTGGGTCAAGCTATTTTTTCCCGCTTTCAAAAAAATGATGGCGGTTATGTGGATGCAGATAGTGGTGGTTATCAGATTCTACTCAACTTTCGGGGTACAGAGGACAGTTTTCAAACTCTTTCCATGACACAGGTTTTGGAAAATCAGATAGATTCTGAGCTGTTGCGCGATAAAATTGTTCTCATTGGCTCCATTGCTCAAGGCTTCAACACCTTCTACTACACTCCCTACAGCAGCTTAATTACGCCGTCCAGTAATCATTTCATCAGTAGTCCCAGACAAACAGCTGGAGTCGTAATTCAGGCAAATTTAGCTAGTCAAATGGTAAGCTCAGCCCTAGATGGTCGTCCAGTTTTACGAGTGTGGAGTGAACCTGTAGAATGGCTGTGGGTTTTGAGTTGGTCTTTAGTCGGAGCCGTTATCAGCTGGAAATCCTTGCAGATTAGGCGCTCTTCTCCTTCCAATTCTTCAGGAAGAATTGTGGTGGGAATTATCTTTGCAGGAGGAAGTCTCATTTGTGCTAGTTATGGGGCTTTTTTGCTCAGTTGGTGGATTCCGGTGGTGACACCCTTGATCGCTCTTACCTGCTGTGCAATTATAATTACTGGTTACCATCACCAAGGTTTACAGCGTCTTGCATCTCTAGATGGTCTAACTAAAGTTGCCAATCGCCACTACTTTGATGAATATTTAGAACAGGAATGGTGGCAAAAAAGAAGAGCAAAAGAACAGCTTTCTTTAATTCTTTGTGATGTAGATTATTTCAAAATATACAACGATACCTACGGACATCAAGCGGGAGATGATTGCTTACAAAAGGTAGCTCAAGCGATTACTTGTGCAGTACGACCAACTGATTTAGTAGCTCGTTACGGTGGTGAAGAATTCGTTGTTATTTTACCTAACACCGATACCAAAATCGCACTTTTAGTTGCCGAAAGAATTCGCTCTCAAGTCAAAAAGTTGAACCTGGAACATCGCAATTCTAAAGTCAATTCATCTGTTACTCTCAGTTGCGGTGTTGCTAGCAGTTTTGCTAATCATTGTTCTTCTCCCCAAGAACTAATTCACAGCGCTGACAAAGCATTATATTTAGCGAAGGAAGGTGGAAGAGACTGTGTGATTTTAGGATAGCGAAGGAAGCAGTAATAGAAATTTATCTATAGGTTTTACCAAATCCGCTTTTTAGAGATTACTTATCAAGAAAAACTGTCTACTCTAGAGGGTTTTTGAGGATAGCAATATAGTAAAAACGGATTTGGTGTAAGTCCTACTGATTAACCCTAACCAGATTTGAACTCACCGAAAGGGTTGAAAGGCCCATTCTTTCAAAGATGGGAGGGATAGCGAACCTCTAGTCATTTGTTATTTATTATTTAACAAACAACCAAAAATACAAAATCCCTCGTACTTTAGCCAGGGAATAAGTTAAAGGTGATTTTCACAATTTAATCTACTAAAACTTGACCTAAAGAATTAATAACCAAAACTCCCTGAGTATCATCTAGGCTAGGATCTTCGAGTAGCAAAACTTCTAATTGTCCTGAGGTAGAAGAGCTAGCTGTAATATCAACCAAGCCGCGATCTGGACGTACGGTGGTAATCGTAACCGGTAAAGGTAACCCTTGCAAGAGAATTTCAGTCTTTCCCGCTAAACTACGTGGTGGGGTGTGTCCTGTAACTTCGTAGGTAATAATAGTGTTAGTGCTATTAACAAGTTGTACTGAAACTTTCCCTCCTATTGGTTCAACAACAGCAAGCACAGGACCACTTTCTTCTGGTAAAGGTGGTCTGTTTTGGTTTATATTCCTTGATGGAATATTGGATTCAGGTACTAATACAGGTACACCTCTAACTCTCCTTGTTGCTTCATTGGGTGGACAGCCTTCTGGAACTAAATGGTTGCTATTAAAAGGCTCTTTGTAGTAAATTCCTGGACAAGGATTAGGCAAAGAAGTAGTTTGAGCTACGGCTTTGGGAACAGTAGCGATTAAACTTGCTGTTAAGCTGGTGCCTAATAGAGTGTAAAGTCCTAATTTCAAAGAAGGAAATTTTATTTTTGTATCCATTTTTTTGATTCTAATGCCCCTATTTTGATTGTATCTGAGGCAAATAGAATCGATTCTATTTATATCTAGTCAATTGCACTCGATAACGCTGCTTTTTCGTCACTGTTACTTCTCCTACCTCCAAACGTCCCTTACCACGCACCGCAATTAAATCTCCTGCTTTGACACTGTAGCTAGCGGAGGAAATCTCTTTCCAATTTACTCTTACATCTCCGGCTGAAATCGCATCCGCCATTTTACTACGCGACATCCCAAAGCCCGCAGAAGCAACAGCATCTAAGCGCATAGATGCTTCCACTGTAGTCATTTCCTTTTTCTTTGGTGGTTGTACTTTCAGTTCACTCCACTCAATCTGTTGCACTTTGACGGGAACTGAACGCACACTAGTCAAGCTTTGCTGCAAAAATTCTACCATCTGGGGCACAACAATTACTTGGGCTCCCCTCTCGCCTAAAACCAAGATATCGCCAATCTTCTCGCGCACAATTCCTGTTCCCAAAATTGCACCCAGAAAGTCTCGATGGGTTGCTGGGTCAAAAAGAAAGTTTCCAGCAATATCCAAGGCTGCCAACTCAATTTGCGATGATTCTAGAGGTAATTCAGAGCGGACTACACCCAATCTTTTACGTTCTGCTTGGGGATAGCCTCCCCACGCCACTAATTCTAATTCTGTTAAGCGATTGAAAGTGCCTTGTACTTCAATTAATACTGGTGGTGATAGAAAATCTGTCAATACCACTTCCCAAGTTCTCAGCGCCTGCTCTGCCAAGTCAATAATACGAGCAACTTCTTCTCGATTGTCTATACTTTTTAATAATTCTTCTCTGGGAAGCATATCTAGTTCTAGGAATACTTATTTTCATCCTAATATCTTTTTTTGACCAGAGCTTATTTTTACCCTAATTAAGCTCTATTCATCTTATTTGCGTGTTTATCCGGAAGTTAAAAGCCATTCTGGAAGATAGTATTGTGTGGTCTAGATTATTTTTTTTGTACTAAATCTTTTAGTTAGGACTGAGACTAAAGGGGAAAGCAGACAAGGGCGCGCCAACATTAGTATTAACACCAATTTTTTTGAGTGTTAATTTTTTCTATTGCGGAAATAATTTAATTGGCAAAAGTTATATATCGCAAATGTAATTATTTTTGGCTGAGTAAAAAATCACTACATTTTAAATTTTCAAAAATAAATCTAAACTCCCTTGCTGATTATTTAAATCATATGAATTTATCTCCTAAAATAAAACTTGCTACTTACACTCTATCTTTAATTTCTAGCTTAATTATCGAATCAATTTTAAGCAGCACTACAATAGCTCAAACAATTACTACTGATGGCAGTACAGGGACAATTTTAACTATAGATGGTAACCAAATTGATATTAGTGGCGGTACTCTTTCCGAAGATGAAGCTAACCTGTTCCACAGTTTCCTAGAATTTGGACTCAGTGAAGAGCAAATTGCTAATTTTATTGCTAACCCTAATTTGCAAAATATATTTGGGCGCATTATCGGAGGCAATGCATCCATAATTGAAGGTCTAATTCAGGTTAGTGGTGGAGATGCTAACTTGTTTCTGATGAATCCTGCTGGTATTGTTTTTGGTGCTGGTGCACAATTAGATGTTCCTGCTGACTTCACTGCTACCACCGCTACAGGAATTGCTTTTGGTGAAGAAACTTTTAATGCTTTTGGCGATAATAATTATGCTCAGCTTACTGGTAACCCTACAGCTTTTCAGTTCAATGTAGAGCAGCCAGCAGCAATTGTTAATCAAGGCAAGTTGAGCGTAACAGAAGGGAGCAATTTAAACATAATCGCAGGTACAGTAATTGGCGATGGAATTCTAGGGGCTTCTGGTAGTAGAGTGCACATCACTACTGTTCCAGGGACTAGTTTGGTGCGTATTAGTCAAGAGGGACAAATTCTATCTCTAGAGGTAGAAACACCTCTTGATACAGAAGGAAATTTACTGGCCATTACACCGTTAATGTTACCCGAATTACTCACTGGAAGTGCAGAACCTGGGGATATTAATATTGGACAGGTTAATGGTGATTCTGCAAATATTTCTGCAATAGGCAATGTAAATTTAGATCAACTGCGCACTCAAAGTAGCGCTACAATTTCAGCGCAAGGAGATATTCAAACTGGAGATATTAATACTTTTAGTAATAATGGTTTTGGTGGTGATATTTTGCTTGAAGCAGGAGGAAATATTTCCACAGGTAATATTGATACCTCAGCAACAGATGATACTGAAGCTACAGGTGGTGCTGTTAATTTAAGTGCAGGAGAAAGTATTAGTACTGGTAATATTAATACCTCAGCAATAAGTGAGAGCGAAGCTACAGGTGGCGCTGTTAATTTAAGTGCAGGAGAAAGTATTAGTACTGGTAATATTAATACCTCAGCAATAAGTGAGAGCGAAGCTACAGGTGGCGCTGTTAATTTAAGTGCTGGAGAAAGTATTAGTACTGGTAATATTAATACCTCAGCAATAGGTGAAAGTGAAGCTACAGGTGGCGCAGTTAGTTTAAATACAGCTACTAATCCTGATAGCAATATCAGTTTTAGCACTATTAATACTTCTGCAACCGTCAACAACATTGATGCTGACGAGGTGATGGCAACAGGGGGGGATGTGGAGGTAATTTCCACAGGATTAGTCCAAGGTACTGGATTATTGGAAAATAGTGCGACTATCTTCACAGAAGGTATTACTCAAGGTGGTAGAGTAACGATTCAACATGGTGGAGGGAGAGATAATATTCCTTTTATTGTGGGTGATGCGGATGTAAATGGTACCGCAGGTGTGATTAATACTGGTGAGAGTATCCTAGAAAATGGTTCTTTTCCTGGACTTCCTAATGATGATGATGTAACTGAAACTCCAACAGGAATTTCTATTACCTCTGTTAATCAAGTCAATGATGATGTGGATGATGATGACATGCCACAGGAAATTGATGACGATGATAATGACGACATCGCACAGGAAATTGATGATGATGATGATTTAGAAATTGATGACGACGATGACAATGATAATGACGACATCGCACAGGAAATTGATGATGATGATGATTTAGAAATTGACGACGACGATGACAATGATAATGACGACATCGCACAGGAAATTGATGATGATGATG
>CAZWGS010000002.1:0-141290 GCA_964633315.1 uncultured bacterium
CAAAAGTTCAGTGATTTCTTTGAGGAAAAGGTGTGGTTAAAGCTTTAGTTACTGGGGCAGCAGGCTTTATCGGTTTTCACTTGTGTCAAAGTTTGCTTATGCGAGGTGATACGGTAGTGGGTTTGGATAATATGAACTCCTACTATGATGTCACCCTTAAAGCGGACCGATTAGCTCTTTTGCAACAACAAGAGAATTTTAGCTTTCATGAGTTAGATCTTGCCAATCGGGAGGGCATGGCGCAACTATTTGCTAGGGAACAGTTTGATATTGTAGCTCATATGGCAGCTCAAGCTGGTGTTCGCTACTCTATAGAAAATCCTGCAGCTTATGTAGATAGTAATCTTATAGGTTTTGCCAATATTCTCGAAGGCTGTCGCCACAGCACAATCAAGCATCTAGTTTTCGCCTCTTCTAGCTCAGTATACGGGGCAAATAAAAAGATTCCTTTTGCCACAAGCGATCCTGTGGATCATCCTGTGAGTTTTTATGCGGCGACAAAGAAAGCTAATGAGTTGATGGCGCATAGCTATAGTCATCTCTATGGTATTCCAGTGACGGGTTTACGCTTTTTTACTGTCTATGGTCCTTGGGGTCGTCCAGATATGGCTGTATTCTTATTTACAAAGGCGATCTTAGAAGGTAAACCGATTAAGGTGTTTAACCAAGGTCAAATGCAGAGAGATTTCACCTATGTAGATGATATTGTGCAGGGAATTGTGCGAGTTATGGATCGCATTCCCCAATCTGGTGACTCAGAAAATACTGGCGCACCTTACAAAATATACAATTTGGGCAACAATAAGCCTGTAGAGTTAATGACTCTCATTAAAACTATCGAAAATAGTTTGGGTCAAGAGGCGGTCAAAAATATGCTACCAATGCAACCAGGTGATGTGCCAATTACTTATGCTCAGGTTGATGATTTAATGGCAGATGTGGATTTTAGACCCGATACACCTATTGAAGTAGGAGTGCAGAAGTTTGTCGAGTGGTATCGTTCCTACTATGGAGTTTGAAACGAAATAACTATGGTCAAGAATATATAAACCGAAGAAATCATGATAGTTGATCGCAATTATCCTCTGTAAGCAAAGATAGTGGTTATCAACCTGGCAAAGTCTATGCTATTGATAGGGATTCGATTGTGGAGAGTATAGTTTCCAGTTTCGAATCTCCTTTTTCTATGGTCTGTTTCGCTGATTTTTTATAGATGGACTTACTGCGCTCCTTACCTCTAGGATTATATTTAGAAGAACCTGTAACCTGGCTTCATCACCTCGATTCGAGAGTCAAACTTGCTTGGCTAATGAGCTTTTTAGCTACACCTATTTTGGCAAATGTTTGGTGGCGAATTGGCTTGGTTATACTGCTGATTTTCCTGACACTAATAGCAAGAGTTCCCCTACGGGTATGGCGACAGCAAATGGGTTGGTTGCTGACTCTTTTTACTCTGGTATTTATTATTACTTGTCTTGCTCCCGATGGCTTAGCTTTAGAACATCAACAGCGTTTGCCACAAAATGAATTGAGTTGGAGCCTAAGTACTGAGCAAACGGAAAATGAAGCAGTAAATTTACCCCAACCTACTAACTACGATTACATCATTTTTAATCAGGGAAGGATAAAAGTTACACGTCGTTCCTTCGATTTAGCGATTCGCGTAAGTACTATATTTTTTGCTCTAATTTATAGCACGAATTTATATCTCCTAACCACGGCACCAGAAGAGATTACGGCTGGTTTAGAAAATCTGATGGCACCTTTACGACGATTCAAAATTCCAGTCACAGAAATTATCCTTACTTTAACCCTATCTTTGCGTTTCATTCCTCTGGTTTTAGAGGAAGTACAAAATCTCGCTCGTTCTGTGACAACTAGGGCAATTAATTGGAAGAAATTGGGACTGAGGAAAAGTTTGCAAATTTGGCTAATTGTAGTAGAAAGATTACTAGCAAATCTCTTATTACGTGCAGAGCAAATTGCGATCGCAATGGATATTCGTGGTTTTACTAGCCCCAGTCAGCACAACGTTAAATGGCATCAACTACATCTGAATTGGGGCGATTGGCTAGCTTTAGCAGCTATTTTTGTTTTTTGGGGAATCAGGATTGTTTGGGGTAGTGCTGCCTAATTAACTTTTTCATCTTCATAAAAGCGATAGAACAAATAATCATTCCGAAAAGGATGTTCATCAAAAACGTGATGGACCAATTTTTCATCAACTAATCTTTGTCCTAGTTGCACAGCTAAAATTTCTGATATTCTCAGTTTTTTTCGCAGCCAAGACACAGCTTCACTACCCACAAAACACTGGCTATAAATACTAAAGTGATAACGACGAGTTTTAATTTCTATACCACCTGCACTGCGCATGGCACGCACCAGTTTTTTGACGTCAATTTTAGCTACTATTTCCTGGGGAGAATAAGCTTTTTCTTTCAGGTCAATTCGTTTATCATGAGCATATAGAGTAAAGCAATTTGGTTCCTGAATGACTAGATACAAAACCTGACCTTTTTGCTCAACAAAAGCTTGTCTAGCTTTTTTGATTGCATCCTGTCCCCGCTCTTTATTGAAGGATTCACCCTTAAGATATAGCTTACCTTCATAGCATAATCCTGAGCGAGTTTTAGTTTGCTCTGCTGTTTTTTTTACTACTGAGCAATATCTGATTTCATTGGTAGTGAGAACTAACATAGACACCCATCGCTTGATGCTTAATTTGCATGACTAGGTTTGATAACAGTTTAGCTATCCTTAAGTTCAGACATCATTTTGGCTTCATCCCAGTAAGATGAAACTTTTTGAATTTTACCGTTATCATTAATTTCAAAAACACTAATTCCTTGGGAACTAGCCACTCTGCCATTTTTAGCAACTACTTGCATTGTCCACTTTACGGCTGCTCCATTTCCAGCAATAAAAGTTTGCTCCTTGACTATCTCTAATTTACTGAAAAAACGAGAGAGCATAACAAAAAAATCTTTCGCATCTTCCCTAGGTTTGGTTGGTGGTTTGCCGACAGGATCGTAAACTAGGCCATCTTCAGCAAAAATTTCTGTCCATCCTTCGGGGTTCATTGCCCCCATATTTGTAAAATAAGCAGCAATTACTGATTCAATGTCGATATTCATGTTTTGTTGATATTACTTTAGTTGTTGTTCTGATTTTCCCACATACTTTGGAATTTTAAATGACTCAATTAAGCAACCAATAGAGATTGATGTACGAACTGTAGAGTGATTTAATAACTAGTAAGTAACTCTAACTCTATTGAATCAATAACAAGACAATGGATAATTGGCTATAAATAAGTAATCATTTTTACACCTAAATCAAGCAAGATAATGTATAGGTGCTACGAGTAACTTTTTATTTGATTAGACTAATCAAAAACAAGACAACGAATGATTTATTATAACTAAATTTTTAATTTTTAATAAATCAAGCATCAACAATATAGAAGACTGTTATTTATGAAAAAAATACTCTTTGATTACACTAATAAAATATCTGTTGCTTGGTAAATAATTTTTCAGTTTAACTAGAGTTTGCTTACTTAGTTAAGATAGCAATTCTCTTTCTTAGTGAGCTACATTGCAATCAACCATTAACCATAAACAGGTCGTAGGTTACCTGGGCGCTCGCGCGTTCCCTGGGCGAAAAAGTTCGCCGGGTTCCCTCGCTAATCAACAATAATCAGGATTTTACTTGTACATCTCTCAAATGAGAATCGCTATATCTTTTGCATTATAATTATGACTATCGCCAGCAGCAAAAAGAATATATCATTTCAATATATTGCTCTATTTTTCTTGTTTTTTGGTGGCATATTACGCTTAATTCAATACCTAAACAATCGCTCTCTTTGGTATGATGAGGCGAGTTTGGCACTTAACTTATTGAATCGCTCTTACTCAGAATTGCTCGCTCCTCTGGATTATAACCAAGCTGCACCACCAGGTTTTCTGTGGCTAGAAAAATTGAGTTTAGAGATTTTTGGTAATAGTGAATTTGTGCTGAGGCTATTTCCTTTTGCAGCTAGTGTGGTGTCTTTAGCTGTATTTTATAAACTAGCCCAACGCTACACTTCCCCAATCGCTGCACCAATTGCGATGGCACTTTTTGCCTGTTTACCTTACACCCTTTACTATGCCACGGAGGTCAAGCAATATTCCAGTGATATGATGGTGGCGCTATTGCTTTGTTTGTGGTTAATTCCTCTACGTCAACAAATTTTGGAGAGGAAAAAAATCCTATTTCTGAGTTTAGTTGGCGCAATCGCGATTTGGTTATCTCATCCAGCGGTATTTATTCTCTCTGGTATCGAACTCGGCTATCTTTTCACTAGCCAATTTAAAACCATACCCCGTCTTCTGCGCAATCGCTTACCTATCTACATTACCTGGTTACTGAGCTTTGGCTTAATGTACTGGCTCAGCCTAAGTAATACTATGGGTGATGATACCCTAAAGGCTGCCTGGCGAGATCGCTTTCCCTCCTCTGTTGTGGATTTTGTCTGGTTATTGGATTCTTTTGGGCGCTTTTTTTACCGTCCTCTGGGGTTTTCTGGAGTTGCTGATGCTTTTGCCATTGTTGCTTTTATCATCGGTTGTGTCGCTTTCTATCGCACCCACAGAGCCATATTCGTTGCACTGTTGGCTCCCTTTATCATGACTTTTATTGCTAGCTATTTGAAGCAATATCCTTTCAGGGAACGTTTAGTGATTTTTCTTGCACCCTTGGCTATTCTAATTATTGCTCAAGGAATCGCTTTTTTACTGAATTCATGGCCACATAAACGCCGCTACACAACTATCTTAGGTTTGATTGTTTTGGGTGCTATACTTTTCCCACCCCTGACTCACGCAACTCAACTGGCGATTAAACCTGAATTAAAACACGAAATTCGACCAGTTATTGCCTATGTTAAATCTCAGCAACAACCGGGTGATTTTCTCTACATTTACCATGATGGTAAAAATCAATTTCTTTACTATGCTCCCCAATATGGCTATTCTCCTGAACAATATCAACTGGGAGATAGTAAATTACCCCGTAAAGGTAAAGCAGATTTAGAAAAATGGCAACGTTATCAACAGGAAATTGAGCAATTGCGTAATTACTCAAGAGTCTGGTTATTATACCGAGCTGACAATGAAAATAGAGAGCAATTCTCAGAATATCTCAATCAGCTTGGTCAACAACTAGACTTTTTTGAGCAACCAGGTGCTTTTGTTTACTTGTACAATTTTGCTCAAGAAAGCGATTAAGGTACAACCAAAACTGGACAAGGAGACAAATTAATCACGCGATTAGTTACACTCTCGCTTGCTTCATCCTCAATCAAGCCAATACCGCGACAACCCATAATAATTAAATTGGCTTCAATCTCATCAGCTACATCGCAGATAGTAAACGAAGGCTTTCCTTCTCGTTCCATAATTTCTGCTGTAATGCCTTGTTGAGCAAACAAAGCTTGAGCACCTTGCAATAATTTTGCCACAGCCTCGGTATCATTCATCGTCCCTGTCTTACCCTCCTCAGGAGGCTCAACTACAGACAAAAGCACCAAGCGACTGTTATATTTTTGCACCACATTAGCCACAACATCTACAGCTTCGCGGGCTTCGCGACTTTGGTCAATAGGAAATAAAACCGTTTTGAACATAATTAATAATTTCTTTGGTATACCCGACTCCGGTACAATCGGCATGAGGGCGATCCCTGAAAGTTGAGCTCAATTCGATCTTCAGGTAGCAAATCATAACAACTAACGTTGCACTGATTGAGCGCTTTATAAAAAAAAGACGCAATGAGGAGGAAATTTGCCGTGTCTAAGAAAACAATAGCCAATTTATCAGAAGCAGACTTATCAGGAAAAAGAGTTTTTGTAAGGGCAGATTTCAATGTGCCGTTAGACGATGACGGCAATATAACTGACGATACCCGCATTCGTGCCGCACTGCCGACAATTCAAGATTTAATTAACAAAGGTGCTAAAGTAATACTCTCTAGTCACATGGGTCGTCCTAAAGGACAGGTTAAGGAAGGATTGCGCCTTACCCCTGTTTCTAGCCGTCTTTCGGAATTATTGGGTAAAACTGTAACTCAATGCAGTGACTGTATTGGTGATGATGTTGCTTCTACAGTAGCAGGCATGAGCAACGGCGATGTTATTTTATTAGAAAATGTGCGTTTTTACGCCGAAGAAGAGAAAAACGAGCCAGAATTTGCTCAAAAATTAGCAGCAAATGCCGATTTATTCGTAAATGATGCCTTTGGTACCGCCCACCGCGCCCATGCTTCCACAGAAGGTGTAACTAAGTATCTCAGTCCCAGTGTAGCGGGTTACCTGATTGAGAAGGAACTCAATTACCTACAAAATGCTGTTGATAATCCCCAACGTCCCCTAGCGGCGATTATTGGTGGTTCCAAGGTTTCCAGCAAAATTGGTGTGATTGAAACCTTGCTTGAAAAGTGCGACAAGCTGCTGATTGGCGGTGGTATGATCTTTACTTTCTACAAGGCTCGTGGTTTAAGTGTTGGTAAGTCTTTGGTGGAAGAAGACAAGCTAGAATTAGCAAAATCTTTGGAAGCAAAAGCTAAGGAAAAAGGTGTGGATTTACTCTTACCTACAGATGTTGTAATCGCAGATAATTTTGCTCCCGATGCCAACGCGAAAACTGTTAGCATTGAAGAGATTCCCGATGGCTGGATGGGTCTAGATATTGGTCCTGATTCTGTCAAACTATTCCAAGAAGCTTTAGCCAATTGCAAGTGCGTAATTTGGAATGGTCCCATGGGCGTATTTGAGTTTGATAAATTTGCTGTGGGCACAGAAGCGATCGCACACACCCTCGATAACCTCACTGAATCCGGTACAATTTCTATTATCGGTGGTGGCGATTCTGTAGCAGCGGTAGAGAAAGTCGGTGTTGCTGAGAAAATGAGCCACATTTCCACTGGTGGTGGTGCAAGTTTAGAGTTACTCGAAGGTAAGGAGTTACCTGGAATTATCGCTTTAGATGAGGCGTAATTAATTGTGTAGGGACGTAACATGTTACGTCCCCACATAGGTAATATATTATGTCCTTATATAGGTAGGTAATTAGACCTCTCCCCCATCCCCTCTCCTGAAAGGAGAGGGGTGTCATGAGTTGGGGAAAGGGGTGTCATGAGTTGGGGAAAGGAGTTTCATGAGTTGGGCAGAGGTTTAGATATAATTTGTCTACTTATACTAAATCCAGTTGTCAAAGTAGCTTTTCTCCTTGTAGGGAATTGGGGAGTTGGGGAGTTGAGGATAGGGTTTGAAGTTTTGCGTTAATGGTTTCTCTGTGAACAGGATTTAGTATGATCTACTTCCCAGAAAAAAAATAATCACCAATTAAAATCACCAAAAAATATGGATTCAATTCAAGTTACAGCAATTCGTTGTTATGGCTACACTGGCTTATTGGCAGAAGAAAAGAAGCTAGGGCAATGGTTTGAGGTAGACTTGACTCTGTGGGTCGATTTGGCAAAATCAGGCGCTACAGATAATATTAGTGACACTTTAGACTACCGCGAGGCCATTGCTAAAGTTAAACAGATTGTCAAAAACTCTAAATTTGACCTAGTTGAAAAACTCGCTGCTACTATTGCTGAGGAAATCTTACAGCAAGAAATGGTCACCCAAGTGCGCGTACAACTCCACAAACCCGCTGCTCCAATTCCTGACTTTGGCGGTAAGATTACCATTGATATTACCCGTAGTCGCCCAGAATAAAGAGCAAGGGGATGCAGGGGAAGCGGTGGAAGTTGGGAAGGAAAAGCTTGTTTTTCTGTTCTCGCTAGATTGAGGAATTATTACTTTCAGCTTGATCCAAAATTCCTGAAACTATTACAGCTAGTTCTACGTCTACCAGCTGGGAGGGAAATGTAGGTTACCCTATTCAAATTTTGGTTAGAAGATTTGACCCTCCTCTATAAATATCTCTATATAATCCGCATATATAGCTAAAAATGTTTACACGAGTAAACCACAAGCAACACTGCTGTGCATTGAGGGGTTGGTCATGGTACTAAGTATGTTTAGTTTCCTGGAAAAAACAGGAATTGATAAACCCCTGGGTGGACGCTACAAAATTATAAGGCAATTAGGAGCAGGAGGTTTTGGCACCACTTTTCTAGCGCAAGATTTGCACTTGCCCAAACAGCCTCAGTGTGTGGTAAAACTACTCAAACCACAGGTGAGTGATGCTGCGATTTGGCAAACAGCAAGACGTTTGTTTGAGACAGAAGCACAGGTGATGTGCGAATTGGGCAATCATCCCCAAATTCCCCGCCTATTGGCACATTTTAAGGAAAATAAGCAATTTTATCTCGTACAAGAATTAATAGATGGGGAACCCTTAAGCCAAGAGTTAATGGGGGGTAAACGTTGGCAACAAAATCAGGTAATTTTGTTATTACGGGATATTCTTCAAGTTCTCGATTTTGTGCATCAGCAACAGGTAATTCACCGCGATATTAAACCTGCAAATCTGATGCGTCGTCGCAGAGATGGCAAAATTGTGCTGATTGATTTTGGTGCAGTCAAGCAGTTGAAAACTGTCATGATCGCCGAAAATCAAGGCATAACTAATCATACTATTTCTATCGGTAGCCAAGGCTATATGCCGAAGGAACAGTTGGGAGGAAATCCTCGTTTTAGCAGCGATGTTTATGCGGTGGGAATGGTAGGAATTCAGGCTTTAACTGGAGTGCATCCAAGTCAATTACCTGAAGATCCTGAAACTGGGGAAATTATGTGGCGTGCTCAAGCTCCTGCCATTAATCCAGAATTAGCTGATATTCTAGACACAATGGTGCGCTATGATTTTCGCACTCGCTACGCTAATGCGGGATCTGCTTTGGCAGCATTAGCTAGATTACCAACTAAACTTGAATTTGAGCCATTATCAAAATCATCTATTTCTGAATCTACAGAATTGGTTACTTACCAAAATGTAGTTACAACTCCAACAGAAACTAGTCCAGTAAGCTTGCTTAATCAAGCAACAGAAGTTGTCTGTGATAATAAAGGGAATTCTTTTAAAGTACGATTAATTTTAGCAACTATCGCTACTATCGGAACTAGCTTCTGGTTGCCTCAATTATTAGCTAATATACCTTTTACCCAACAAGTTCAGGGCTGGATACCAAAGAAGACTATAGCTGAAAACTCAGTAGTTTACCTACCAGTAAGTCAATCCTATAATCAGGTTTTCTTGAATAAAGCAAAATCAAAGCTAGAGCCACCTAAGTCGCAAATAGTAGCTCTTTACAATCAAACATATCAGGAAACAGAGTCCTCCGCGATTACCTGGAATGCAGATTTAACAACAGAAAATTGCCAACCATGTCATCCTTCCAACTTTCTTGAGGAATCTCAAGAAGAAACAGTGGTTTTCTTGAATACAGGATTTATCCCACAACAACCACAGGATACGAGAGAAATAAGTATACCTGAAAAATCAGCCGCATTTTTAAATCCAGATTTTGCTGCAGTTGGGAATAATTATGGCAAGCAATTGTCTCCATCAAATCACTCCGCACAAACAGTAAATTACTCTCCCGAAGCTACTAGCTTCAAACCTGAATCTGCTGATGCTTTGGTAAATTTAGCAATCGCACTTTGGGATCTTAAACGCTTTAATGAAGCCAGAGTTGCGATTGATCAAGCGCTAGAAATCCAGCCCCAGCATCCAGTAGCCAAACAATTAAGTCGCCAGATGCGCTAAATAAAGTAAATAAAAACAACATTAGGGCTGGAAATTTCCAACCCTATACGCATTAAATCAGAAGAAATAAAGTTAGTATCAAGTTAATCGCTGCGTTCCCAATTTGCTTCGAGGTGACACTATATCTTCTTTATTTTTAATAGACCTCTTGCTCAGATATTCTAGTTATCAGTATTTTCTTAACTCCTGTGCTGATAACTTACGAGTTTAGTCGTCAACAAGTCTAATATTTAAGCTTTTTTGAGTAGGTGCTTAACTAGGTTATCTTTTACCATCATTTGCCTAAACAGCTCTACTACAAAATCTTGAGCTTGATCTTTTGTCATATCTTTGACTTGATCGCGAACTACTTTTAATTTAAATTCTTGTTCCAAGCTGAGTTTAGCGGGCATTTCCATATATTCACTCCTTGCCTGTCTTCTCTAATAGAAGTGGTTATACCTCTATTTATGAAATAATGTAACACCTAACTGGTAATATGTCCATGTTGTCAAGCAATAATTAATGTAAGTAACAAAAATAAACAAAGTGAAAGGTGACCCAACCCGTTACAATTACTTAATAACAAAATCGAAGGGTAAAAAGAGCGATGAATGCAATGGAGTTTTTCCAGCACAGTGCAGGTAAATGGAAGTCCCAGAGAACCACTCACCACCTACCTTTCAGGCGTGCGGAAACTGGAGATTCAGACATCTACGTCGAAGCTTTAGCAGTGGATCACCCTAAAATAATTGAAATTTGTCAACTCCACGAAATTGACCCCAGCTTAGCTGTTGGTGGAGCATTTGTGAGTTGGGATGGTTCTATGGCGTGGGATAAGGACAATGAAAATCACGAAGGAACCACAGTTTTCGCCTTAGTACCTGATGATGAAGAGGGTAAAAAAGGTCAATTACTGCGTGAGAGAGGTTATGCAGAAATTGTACCTGTAATTGGTCGCTATGAAATAGACGAAGAAGAGGGATTGGTACTGGCGACCGAATATGAAACCATGAGTATTGTAGAGCGCTTCTGGTTTGCTAGCCCCAATCTCCGGCTGCGTTCCAGCACTGTCAAGCGTTTTGGCGGTTTAAGTACTGCAACTTTTTGTGTTGAGGCTCGCGTTGTTGAGACACCAGAAGAAGAGCCAAATTCAGCACAAAATTCAGCTACCCCAGAATTATTTTCTCTAAGTGCTTGGTAATAATTAGCTCCACTTAATTAAACGCAACATAGTTTTGGTTTGGGGAATTAGTTTGACGTTTAATTAGGTGGACTTACTTAAAAAAATTGGGCACGTAAAATTTTACGTCCCTAGAAGGGGGGCCTAGATTAATTTGAGGTAGCAAAAACCACAATCTTCAAATTTTTTTCACTCAGACTGATTTGACTCGAAACTTGCCTCGCCTACTACTAAGTTAGATTGCATCAGCTTCTGCTGCAAACCTCTAGTTTGTCCCAACTCTTCGCGTAACATTTTCTCGTAAATTGTAGGCAAATGACGACTCATTGAATTAGTTTCAATACCATAGCCTAAACTAGTCCAAGTACCTGAGAGACGGCGCAATACTTGCTTAATTTGACCCTTTCGCAACATTTGACCCAAATTTACACCCCAAGCACTGCTATCATTCAACCAAGCATAGACCACTGCATCTTGGTATTGAGCTTCAAAGCTGTAGGCTTGCCAACGCCAAAAACCGATGGGACGAGGGTGATAGCGTAGGGCTTTATCGTACCAAGTAGAGTTGAGAAACTGGTATCTTCCTGCTGCTGTGGTACATTTGCCCACATTAGGACCCCTGACAATGGGAACGCAGAGATTGGGATGTTTGCTTAAATCTTGAACGTGTTTGCCACCGTAGATAACATTATAGGGACGAGAATCATTGGCTTCACTGGCGGTAATGGTGCGCATCAAAGCCCGAATATAGGGGTCTCCTCCTTTCATCACTAGAGGTTGAGTACCATGAATACCAGGAGCCAAACGAGTTACGGAACGCTCCAAAAGCTCGAGAGAATCGCCACTGATTATAAGATAAGCGAATCCGAAAATAACTGTTAAACCAATTAGTTCAACAATTGCATCGATGAACCTTTTGATCATAGGTAGTTGGACTTTACTGGGTAAGTGATTGGTGGTTTATTTAACTCTTAACGGCACTAAATAGCTCTTCCCAGGTTTTTTGGGGTGCTTGGGGATTGGTAATTACCTCTACTATTTTATTGCGGGCAGACTCTTGAAAGAGAGCTTCGACACAAATTTGCGCTACTTTAATGCGAGGAATACTTTTTTCAAAAAGAGTATCTGCGGATGACATCACAATGCCATCTGAGTTATCTTCGTCTTTAAGTCCACCAGGTCGAACTATAGTGTAAGTCAAGCCGCTTCGCTGAAGATATGCTTCAGCCTGCTTTTTCCAAACCAGAATCAGCCAAAATAGATTGAGAGGATGGAAAAATTTAGATACGCACAAGGAGGAAACGAAAACAAAATGCTTTATTCCCTTAGCTTGAGCCGCATCTACCAAATTTTTTGTACCTTGATAGTCTACTTGATAGGGTCCAGTGGGATCAAAGCTGGGAGCAGCACCTGTGGCACAGAATAACACACTACTGTCCGCAATCGCATCTGGCAAACTTTCTGGCTTTAGTACATCTCCTATTACCAATTCTGCTTCCTGGGGCAGCATTTCCTTTCCTTTGTCTAGATTACGCACTAATGCCCGCACGGGAATATTTCTTGCAACTAACTCTTGAGTTATTCTTAATCCCGTTCTTCCTGTAGCCCCTGCAACAAATGCTTTCATCGTAATCTCCTTAAAATCACATTTGGATGAGACATTAGTCTCAATTACTTAATTTTATGAACTTTCCGAATCTGTAAGCGTCTTGACCTCTAATTCTTCCCTAGCTTGGCAGCAAATTTCAACCCCACTAGGTATCAATAACTATAAGCACAAGGGTATTTTATGGAATCGCGATTTTTTCGTCATCAACCACCAGAATCATCAGAAGTTTCTGCTAGCGAAGCAGAGACAGATTTGGTGTTACCTTCGGAAATAGCAGTGAAAGAGCCATTTGCCTTTCAGACTAGTTTTACAGGCACTATGGAAATGTATAGTGATGCTGCTACTGTAGCAGAATACCTCGGCGATCATCAGGGTTGGTTTTGTCGCTGCGCACAACCAATGAAGGTGGAACCCTTTAGTGACAATGGATATATTTTAGTTATTGGGCGTTTTGGTTCCTTTGGCTATGAAGTAGAGCCAAAAATCGCAGTAGTATTACTACCACCTGAAGGTGTAGTTTACAAAATGCACTCGGTTGCGCTACCAGAAACAAATTGCCCTGGCTATGAGGTAGATTATCAAGCGTCTCTGCAGCTATCGGAAATTCCTGAATCAGAGGGCACTAGTCAAATCATAACTAATGTGGAATGGCAGCTTAATTTATCTGTCAAAATTGAGTTTCCCTCATTTATCTATAAATTACCTCACTCTGTGATTAAAACAACAGGAGAGCGCGTTTTGTCTCAAATTCTTCGCCAAGTATCCCGTCGTCTGACAAGTAAGGTTCAAGCAGATTTCCATTCTCGCTATAATTTGCCTGTGCCGAAGAAAAAAAGAATGTAGGGACGTAAAATTTTACTTCCCTACAATGGGTAAAAATTAAGATATTTTTATTTCCCCAAAACTATTTTCTGTGTGACAATTTCTCTTCCAACTTCATTTGTCACCAAAAACCTTTCTAAAGACTTGCATAATTTTGCCAAAATTAGTCTAAAGATACGCAACCATAGATTACGAAGCGATTTCTATAACCTTCAAGATGAGAGAACACGACGTAATTATTGTTGGCGGTGGTTTAGCTGGTTGTCGCGCTGCGGTGGAAATCAAGCGTGTTGATCCTAGTTTAGACGTTGCGCTAGTAGCCAAAACCCATCCCATTCGTTCCCATTCTGTTGCCGCTCAAGGTGGAATGGCAGCAACCCTAAATAATGTAGACTTAGAGGATAGCTGGGAAGCCCACGCCTTCGATACTGTCAAGGGTTCCGATTATTTAGCAGATCAAGATGCGGTGGCAATTCTAACCCAAGAAGCCGCCGATGTGGTTATAGATCTTGAGCATATGGGTGTATTATTTTCTCGTCTACCTGATGGACGTATCGCCCAGCGTGCTTTTGGTGGACATTCCTATCGTCGCACCTGCTATGCTGCCGATAAAACGGGACACGCGATTTTGCATGAGTTGGTGAATAATTTACATCGCAATGGGGTGCAACTTTACCAGGAGTGGTATGTGATGCAACTCATCCTCGAAGATAATACTGCCAAGGGTGTGGTTATGTATCATATTCTAGATGGAGCGTTGGAAGTGGTACGAGCCAAGGTGGTAATGTTTGCTACGGGTGGTTATGGCAGAGTTTTTAATACTACCTCCAATGATTTTGCTTCCACCGGAGACGGTTTAGCGATGGCGGCGGTGGCGGGGATTCCTTTGGAAGATATGGAGTTTGTCCAGTTTCATCCCACTGGATTGTATCCGGTAGGTGTACTTATTTCCGAGGCGGTGCGTGGTGAGGGTGCATATCTGCGCAATAGCGATGGCGATAGGTTTATGGAAAATTACGCCCCTAGTAAGATGGAGTTAGCTCCCCGCGATATTACCTCAAGAGCAATTACTCTGGAAATTCGCGCTGGTAGAGGAATTAATACAGATGGTAGTGCTGGTGGTGCTTTTGTGCATTTGGATTTGCGCCACATGGGTAGGGAAAAAATTATGGAGAGGGTGCCTTTTGCTTGGGAGGAAGCACACCGTCTAGTGGGTGTGGATGCGGTAGATGAGCCTATGCCTGTGCGCCCCACCGCCCATTATTCTATGGGTGGGATTCCTGTAAATACGGATGGACAAGTGCGCAGTAGCGCTGATGGTTTGGTCACAGGATTTTTTGCTGCTGGCGAATGTGCTTGTGTGTCGGTGCATGGGGCGAATCGCTTGGGGAGTAATTCGCTGTTAGAATGTGTTGTCTATGGTAGAAGAACTGGGGCTGCGATTGCAAAATATGTACAAAATCGGAAATTACCGGAGGTAGATGCTCAATTTTATCTCCAGGTGGCGCAACAAAGGGCGCAGAGTCTTTTGCAACAGCAAGGTGATATCCGTATCGGTAAGCTACGTCAAGAGTTTCAAGACTGCATGAGTGAACACTGTGGCGTTTTTCGTACCCAGGAGGTGATGGAGGAGGGTTTGCAAAAACTCCAGGAGTTACAGAAGCAGTTTCACCAAGTTTATCTTGATGATAAGGATAGTTGCTGGAATACGGAACTGATTGAGGCGATGGAGTTGGCGAATTTGTTTAGTGTTGGTGAAATGATTCTCACTTCCGCACTCAAGCGCACTGAAAGTCGTGGCGCGCATTCACGGGAAGATTATCCAAAACGCAATGATGAGGAGTTTTTACGTCATACTTTGGCTTACTATTCACCAGCAGGAATTAGTATAAATTATATGCCTGTGGTAGTGAATCAGTTTACGCCTCAGGAGAGGAAGTATTAAGTAATGAGTAATGAGTAATAAGTAATGAGTTAGTCTCTTTAGGATTTAGTATGCAAAATGATTATTTGAAAAGCTTAAATCTACTTTTGTATCAAGGATATAAGATTCAAAATTGCTAAAAAATATAACATGTTTTTGGCGACAAATTTTATATAATTATCAAGGGTTTCAAGCTTTTGGTGAGATAATTTAGCATACCAGTCCGAAAGAGCTATCAGTAATAAGTAGCGCCTGATGTAAATTAGAAAAGAGTGCCATAGAATAAAGCTTTCAAGCTTTGCCTAAAATTTGTCTTTCCAGATTATGGAAATAATAACAATGGTTTGGGTTATTAATTCACATCAGACGTAAACTTGTTTGTTTTTTACTTATTTATAGACTAGGCTTCTTATTTGTGGATTCTCAATACCCAATCTGTTGCTCCAAATAACGAATAACCAATAACCAACAACCACATGGAAAATACCTCTTGGCTAGATATGATTTTTGGCGGCGTGGCTCTACTAATTTTAATTAGTGGCTTATTTATGTTATTCAGAGGATTGTCACTTTTTGACAGCAAAGAAAAATAAACAATGGAAATTGCAACTTGGAATGTCAACTCAATTCGCTCTCGTCAATCACAGGTAGTTGCTTGGTTAGAAGAGCATCCTGTGGATATTTTATGCTTACAAGAAACTAAAGTAGTTGAACCAGATTTTCCGGAAACTGCTTTTGCTGAACTGGGTTACAATCTCTATATTTCTGGTCAGAAAGCTTACAATGGTGTTGCTATTTTTAGCCGTGAGGTTTTAACAGAAGTTACTAAGGGATTTGCTCCCATTGTTGGGGAAGAGTTAGCGGGCGATTTTGATGAGCAAAAACGAGTTATTACAGGTATTTTAGGTGATGTGAGGATAGTTAATCTCTATGTTCCTAACGGCGCGGCGGTAGGTAGTGATAAGTACGATTATAAACTGCGCTGGTTTGAAGTTCTGCAAGTGTATCTTCAAAAATTACTAGAAACTTCAACTAGTACAATATGTATGTGTGGCGACTTTAATATTGCTCTTGAAGATAAGGATATTTATAAGCTGAAAAAAGCAAACCAAATTATGGCTTCTTCTGCAGAGCGTGAAGCACTACAAAAGATTTTAAGTTTGGGTTTTGCTGATGCCTTTCGCAAGTTTAATTCTGAGGGAGGACACTTTAGTTGGTGGGATTATCGCACTCGTGCTTTTGATGGTAATCGGGGGTGGCGTATTGACCACCATTATCTAACACCAGAATTATACGAAAAAGCAAAGAGTTGTATTATTGACATTGAACCAAGAAAGCAGGAAAAACCAAGCGATCATACTCCTGTTATTGTGGAATTTTAGGTAAATTAACCACTAATAATTAATTATGCAATGGCAAGAAGTTTGTAATAATAGCCTTTTGCAAGACCTCCCATTCAAGATAGAACTAAATAAATGGGGACAAATTGTGATGAGTCCTGCTAAGCCAAAACACGCTATTTTTCAAGGTTTAATTATAGGTTGGCTCAACTCAAATTTAGCAACAGGCTTAGCTTTTCCGGAATGTGCTATTGCTACTGCAGATAATATTAAAGTTGCTGATGTTGTTTGGGCTTCTGATACTAGAATTGCGATTATTGAAAATGAAGATGTAGCTTCAATCGCTCCAGAAATTTGTATTGAAATTATCTCTGCTAGCAACACAAATCAGGAAATGCTCACTAAAGTTGATTTGTACTTAGCAGCACAAGCACAAGAAGTTTGGCTATGCGATCAGCAGGGCAATATCAGATTCTATAATCAAGAGGGAGAGCTAGTACAATCTTTGTTAGTACCTAATTTCCCTAATCGCATTTCTAGAGCGGTTTAATACCTGTAGCAAGAAAAAATTTCAACTCAACCATTTTTCTCAGATTTTGCCACAATTATAAATGTAAACTCAAGAAAGCCGGGAAGTTATTTTTATGTTTTTAGTTACTGGCGCTACAGGATCGATTGGACGTAGAGTAGTCAGATTACTACGTCAAAAAGAAATGTCTGTGCGAGCATTTGTGCGCTTGACTTCTCGTTACGAGGAACTAGAACATAAAGGTGCAGAAATTTTCATTGGCGACTTGCGCTTTGACAAAGATATTGCCAAAGCAGTGCGAGGAGTACGCTATATTATTAGCGCCCACGGTTCTGATGGAGATGCTCAAGCATTGGATTACAGGGCTAATATTGAGCTAATTGATCAAGCAAAAGAGCAGGGAGTAGAACATTTCGTTTTTATCTCAGTTTTGGGTGTAGATCGCGGTTATGAAGATGCACCAACATTTAAGGCTAAATGGGAAGTTGAAAAATATCTCAAAGCAAGCGGTTTAAACTATACAATTTTGCGTCCTTCTGGTTTAGCAAATAATTTATTATCCCTAGCAGAAAGGTTTAGAGATACAGGAATTTATTTACTGATTGGCGATGCTAAAAATCGCTCCTCAATTGTTAGTACCGACGATTTAGCCAAAATTACAGTAGATTCAGTAGAAGTTGCAGCAGCAAAGAATAAAACTTTTGCTGTAGGTGGATCTGATGTTATCAAAAGAGAAGATATTTCTCGCATTTTTGGTCGCATTTTTGAGCGAGAACCGATTATCATTAATCCACCTTTACTCTTAGTAGATGGTTTACGTAGTGGTTTAGGTTTGTTTAATCCCAGCGCTAAACAAGAATTAGGTACATTCAGAACATTGTTAGCCAACGAGTTTTTTTGCAGTGCAGAGGAAATTGCTACTTTAGAAACAACCTATAATCTCAAAATGGAATCTTTAGAAAGTTTTCTCCGACGCTATTTAGGTTAAATTTCAAGTTCATCGCTTAGATGAGTAGCGACCCTTGAGGAAATAGAAAATGAGATAGCGAATAAGTAGCTATTACTAAATAGTTGTATTTTAGAGGTTTATCATTTTGGGAGTCTGGGGGAAATTAGTTGAATATTTAATCAGGTGGAGTTACTTAGGTTCTCAAGCGTAACTTATCTGGCTTCTGTGTTTTAAGATACTTCTATAAAACCTTATTGTTGACGCAAACACGACACCAAGTCACCATAGTAGTTGAAAATTGATAATATTGACCTTTTTTAACTCCTAAGTCTGAAATGAGAAAGCAAATTTTCTATCCCATAACACTGCTTGCGATCGCCCTTTCAGCAAGTACACTTCACTTTGCTAGCTCCGCTAAATCATCCAGAAATTCTAACTTAGCTCAATCAAAAACGAACTTTGTTTTGGCTGAGAGCGAAAGAAGAAATGCTGCAACACCCCAAGGGATTAACCCGAAGGTAGTTGAGAGTGAAATTATAAGATTACACTACCAAATTAACGAGATTGTCCCTCCAAATTTCCAAGTAGAAAAAGTAGCAGAAGGGTTTACTTTTATTGAAGGTCCAATTTGGATTCCTGAAGGTTATTTACTTTTTAGTGATACTGTAGACAATGTAATTTACAAATGGACACCAGATAATAAAGTCTCAATTTTTCGCCACAATAGTGGTTATTCTGGTTCAGACACTTCCGCTTTTCGTGAAGCAGGATCCAATGGTTTAACCCTAGATTCCCAAGGAAGACTGACTATTAATGAGTTGGGTAATCGCCGCGTTACTCGCCTAGAAGCGGATGGTCAAGTTACAGTAATGGCGGATAAATATGAAGGTAAAAAACTCAACAGTCCTAATGATTTAGTCTATAAATCTGACGGTAGTCTCTATTTTACCGACCCACCCTTTGGTCTATTAAAAACATTTGATGACCCGAATAAAGAGTTACCCTTTAGTGGTGTTTATCGCGTTGCTGATGGTAAAGTTAAGCTGATTAATCGGGATTTAACAGGACCGAATGGTCTCGCTTTTTCTCACGATGAAAAGCATCTCTATGTGGGTAATTGGAATGTCAATCAACGCGTGATTATGCGCTACGAAATTGATGCTGATGGTAATTTGTCGCGGGGTAAAGTATTTGTCGATATGGCGGATACACCCCAAGATAATCAAGCACCTGATGGTATGAAAGTAGATAAAAAAGGTAATCTTTATATTGCTGGTCCTGGTGGTGTTTGGATTGTTTCTCCCGAAGGCGAACATTTGGGTTTGATTCGAGTGCCAGAATTACCTGCTAATATGGCTTGGGGTGATAGCGATGGCAAAACTCTATATTTAACCGCACGTAGTGGACTTTATCGTGTTCGTTTGAATATTCCTGGTGTGCGACCTTAGTTAATAATAAAAATATTTAGCTTTTACACCTTAAATAAAAATCTCACACTTTTTTTAGTGTGAGATATGAGAATCAAGTCAAAGTATATATTAACAGCTAGGAAATCTATTTCAAGTAACGTGCTCCTTTGCCACGATTACAATCAAAACACAAAGTTTGTAAATTACTGATATCGTTACTACCTCCTTTAGAAAAAGGAACAATATGGTCAACTTCAAGTTCAACTTTCTTGCTGCTACGACCGCAAAAAACACATTTGTAATTGTCTCTATTTAGTACCGAAACACGCACAGATTTAGGAATATAGCGAGAACGAGTACTAGTATTTCCTTTAGCTTTTGATTTTCCTTTTGTGTTTTTTGTCGTTGTTCGTTTGTTGGTTTTAATTTTGTGAGTTGTTTTTTCTCGATTATTGTTGATCGACTCTCTTAAAACTTTTCTTACTAGTTTTTGTAAAGCATTGGGAGTCTTTTTTGGCATCAGTTAAACCTACAAATATCAGTCTTCTTCCAGTGCTTTCTTAGCACCATAAGCAGCAAGTCCAATTACTGCACCTGCAGCTGCAACAGGAGCCATGCCAATACCAATTGCTGTCCCAGCGAATGCTAAACCCATACCTCCAATCAGATATGAAGCACCTGCACCTACAAAACCTCCTACACCGACAAATCCTGCGGCTTCTTGGAAGTTTTGCTCCTTATTTTTATTCTTATTCTTGCTCATTGATCGCTTTAGTAATTTGATAATTAATCAATAGATAACACAGATAATTATTGAGTTATTTATTTGCAGAGATTATTTCACTCAATCTTCAAATTAAGTAGCAGAAATATAAAAAAATAACTTATTAAATAAATTTCAAATCACTGGTTTAAACTATTTTCAGTAAGTTCACTTAATTAAATTTCAAAATAATGCCCCAACTCTCCATACCCCTAATACCATTTTCCTTGAAGTTAACTACAGATAACTTATGAGGAGAATGAGCAATGGATTAGATTTTGTGAGCAGGTAGAATTAGTGAGACACAAATTTATCTGCAGGTGTGTTTTATGAAATTAGTATAACTACCTAAATACTATGTAAACTAAGTTTTACGTCATAGCAGTTTGCCAAAAAGCAAGATATCAGGCTGATATGTAATTCTGCGGTGTCGAAAGATTTAATTTACATAGTACTAAACTAAAAATATTTTATTATACTCAAGGGTCGCTACTTATCTCTGGATAAAATCGCACAATAAATCCAAAACTACAGGCTGAATTTCATGTCCCATTTCTAACTCGTGATACTCTACCTCTAGCCCTAACTTATTGAGTTCATCCCTTGCTTTTTGAGCAGCTTGGAGAGGTACAACCGCATCCTGTGTACCATGTACTAATAGCACTGGTGGTTTGGTAGCAGTTTGTATTTGTGGCTGAGAATGGAGATAACCACTTAAACTACATAAACTAGCCAGAGGTAAGCTTAAACCCACATCCAAAGTCATCGCTCCACCTTGGGAAAAACCTGCTAAAACAGTTTTTGATAGGGGAATACCTGTTTCCTTCTCCAAGTTAAGCAACCAATCTCGCAGTAGTTGACGACTTTCCGTTAAACCTTCATAATCGCGATTACTAAGGTCATACCATTGTCTCCCTTGAGGTACTTGGGGATGGGCAAAGGGAGCATTGGGAAAGATAAACTGGTAATCTTCTAGTTGAACAAAAGTAGCCAAAGAGCAGACATCATCAGCATTTGCACCCCAACCGTGGAGAGCAACAAAAAGTCCTGTAGCTGGTTTACCACTCCTTGGAGGTAAGGAAATTGTTTCTAGAGACAGGGTTTTACTCCTTCTAAATATTCCGTTAACAAAGAAAGTGTAGGCAAATATTATTAGTTCACCTACACTCATCTAGATCTTTAAAATTTTAACAATCTATCGGTCACCTAGACTACGCTCTAGTAACATTGCAGTACCTACAGGGAAAGGATAGGGAATGTTATCGTTGAGAGCAGAGACGCGGTAAAACATCGCTCCACCAGCCTCATTTCTGTCTACACCATCCATAACCACAGTAATAGTAGTTCCTGGTACTATGGGTTCAGCCAGAGTTACAGTTAAGGCTGTACCACCTTCTGGACTAGCACTTACACTAGAGCTAGCAGCTAACTTTGCTCCCGATGCGGTAGTTACGGTAGCTTTTTCTACTCCAGCAAGATTAGTACACTCAATAACGAAAGCACTAACCGGAAAAACTTCTACACCCACTGTGATAAAGTGGCTGTCACCCTTTGCACCCTCAATACCAGCGCTTTTGATAAAAGGAGCATTGGGGCTAAAACCTTGCAGAGCCTGGGCAGTAGGAGTAATTACAGGTAAAATTGCTGGTAGAGCGGAACCAGCAATAGCGAAAGCAGCAACAGCACCAACACCAAATCTTCTCATGGTTAAGTCTCCTGTTTAAATTAAACAGTGTCTGAAAGTAGTTAATTAAAATTAATCAACCTGATATTACAGATTTTTGTGCGGAAAATACGTACGAAATACACTTTTTTGTCAGGAAATCATAGTAAAGCAATTCCCATCAGCCAAAACTAATCACAATCGCGATTGAGCGTTGGCTATCAGCGATTTAGCTTAAACCAATTTAAGATTGGGATAGCCTGCTAACACGTCATCCTGACTTAAGGTATCACCTGCTTCTTGGGGTGTCCACAGTATCTCGACAGCCAACAAGCTATCACTTCCAACACCGCCAATCTCACGCAGTGCTTGGCGTAAATTATCACTATCGTTAATACTAGGCAATTCTAGCTTACCTTGGGCACCTACGATTAAGGTAACAATAATGTACTCACCAGATGTCTCTTCTCCATCTGTCTTATTTAAAGAATTCTCTAATGCTTGTCGCAGTTGTGAGTTGACATTAGACAGGGTTTCTGCTGTAAACTTACTTCTTTCTGCTAAGCTGAGCTGGTTAAACTTAGCTTCCGCTGTTTCCAAGGGTGCTTGAGTCGCTTCTGTAGCTCCATAAACCCAGTATTCTGGGTGACGTAGCAAAGCTAAAGTAGACTCCTGCAATAGTGCAGCACGACCTGTAGTAGTTCCAGTATCTGCTGTGCGAGCCAATTCGTCTAGTTCTTTTTGCAAGTCGCGAGCACCTGAAAGTAAACCAACTTGTACTTTTGCTACAGAAACTTTAGGATTAGCAACGCTAACACTTCCCTCTCCATCGCCAAAACCTGCGTTGCGGAAGCTTCGGAATAAGAAGTTAGCTATAGCAACAAAGATGAGGATGGAAAATAAACCACCGAATCCACCGCCAAAAGCAAAGAAGGGTAACAGAAAAGGAAAACCAAAACCACCACCAAAACCATAACCTCTCGCAGGAGCATTGTAACTGCTACGGGGAGATGTGTAGGTGCGTGTGGGAGCGCGGAAGGAACCGCCACCAATTCTACCACCACTTCTGGCCGCTAGAGCCTGACTGGCACTGCCAAAAACAAGGACAAAAACAAGAGAGAAGATGAGTAGAGGTTTAGTAACCGATTTGAGCTTAGCAATTATTTGATTACGCATCTGAAAATTCTGACTTTTAAAGCACTGCTAATAATTTAGCGATTTTGGTGAGTAAAACATTCCTTAAGACTTAAGTTTTAAGTATTGGAAGTTGTCTACAAGTCGCTTGAGTGTCTAATTTTTAATTTAAATTAGTCAGCAGGGAATTTTCGAGGCGGATATCCGTAAAAGCAAAATGGGTAGGACATCGCCTACCCACTGCAGAGAAATTTTGTGAAAAAACTATGAGATGATAACCTTAGCCATCTTCAGGTCTGCTAGGACGGAAATTATCAGCTGGACAAGCAGCCTTTTCACCAGCACTCAATGTTAGCTGATCTTGACCAGTAGGACCTTGGTCTACAGGAGATTCTAGCGCTTCACAGTAAATTTGGTCTACTGAGTTACGCACTACAGTTAAACCACCAAGGTAAGCTTTGTGTGCAGCGGTTGAATTGTCACCATCAGCATTATCCATTGTTTTGGTTCTGGGTATCGCGTTAACACTTAACGCACCAGGATCGGGCTCAGTTTGACGGTAAAAGTAATTTGCAGTTTCTGTACCGTCAACAGCAATACCCAAAGCTTCTAACCATGCTTCGTTTTCAGGTACGTCTGCAAGAGCTTCTGTAACAATCTTATCTTGGATCAGCGTAGCTATGTTGTCTTCGGTAATAAAAGAAGCTTCTTCAACAAAAAAGGCTTTCTGTGACTCGGATACACTTCTAACAGTATTTTTCGCTTCAGTTAGCTTTGCTTTATTGGATTGGTTGAGGAAAGAAGGTAGAGCAATCGCTGTGAGAATACCGATAATAATGATTACAACGAGAAGTTCGATGAGAGTAAAACCACCGTTGTTCTTCTTAGAATTTAAGTGTTGGAGAAATTTTACTTTAAGATTGCTTTTCATTATCTTGGTGTCCTGAAGGCTAGTAATGTTTGTATTTTCTTCGCTAAATAGAACTTACCCACATCGAATCAATTTCATATCACCATCGGGGATTTTTTTTTCGTGAAGTATTCAAAAGACTTACGCAGCATAGTCTTCACCACTTCTGTTAAGTCCTAGTTCAGCAGCTGTCTTCTTAGCGTGTTAGTTTAATTTGTTTACACCAAACGCGGCTTATAAGTACTTCTGTACTTGCAAAACTAGGCCAATGGGGATGTTTGAGGCAAAAAATTGGGTGCCTAGAGAAGATAGAAGAAGCAAGAATATCACCCACTATATGTGTCAAAGACACTTAAAGCTACAGACACTGAATATAGATGAGCAAAACTTCCCCAAATTTGAGAGACAATGGGAGTAGGAGAGTTGGGATAGCAAGGATAACTAGGAAAAGAAAGCGAACTATTCATCACTAACTATTAATAATTAATTAAAGCCTGATCTTGTAAAGTTATTTTTTAGCCAACATTAATTTTCGTACAGGGAATTACCGTAAAGCGTCTACCTTATGGAGGAGCAATGATAGCTAATGGTAAGGCTTAAATTTTGTGTAAATCGCAGGCATATTTGGTTAAGTATCTGTGTCTGTTTGATTATTCTCTTGAGTGGACTAAATTACTCAAGTGCATCTAGTTACAGTCACTCTACTAAACAAGCGCAACCAATAGTACTTAACTCTGGCTGGCAATATCGTTGGGGAGATTCACCAATAACTTCAGAAGGTGTTCCTTTATGGCTAGGAAAAGATGCCAATGCTTGGCAAGATTTAGTTATACCAAATCAACTAGAAATACCACCTCAAGAAGATACTATTTGGTTACGTATCCTTTTACCTCAAGGAAATTGGTATCTTCCTAGTTTGTATTTCCCTTTTGTTGCCCACCTGCAGCAAGTGTACTTGGAGAACAACCTGATTTATTCAGAGTTTTCGAGACCTGCAATGTCTGATTTTGGTTACACTCCAATTATTGCATTAAGTCCTAATTTCTCTGAAAAAAATTTATTTTTAAAATTTAAGATTGATCGAGTGCCCATTGTGGGGTTGCGCTTTTACCATCAACCGGCTATTGGTTCCTATCGCGATTTGCTAACCCAGATTGTGCATCAGGAGTTAGCAAAAATGGTTCTGGGTTTTTTATTCTTGTTTTGCGGTTTACTTCCACTGATTATTTTTGCGATTAAGAGAAGCAATAGCCTATATGCCTCTTTTGGTTTTGTTTCCTTAATTGTAGGTACCTACTGCATTACCAGTACCAAAACTCTGGGTTTTCTTTTTGATTATCCTGTACTTTGGTCTTTGGTTAAGCAAGCTTTCTTTTTACTTACTCCTATTGGAGTTTATATATTTTTCGAGCAAGTATTCGGTGTTGGCAAAGGAAAATTTGTGCGTCGAATCTGGCAAGTTAATTTAGCTTACTCCAGCTTAATTATGTTGCTGCTTGCTTCTGGTAAAAGCTCTTGGCATTTTCTTCTTTACCCAACACAAATGCTCACAACTGTGAGTAGTTTAATTCTATTTTATATTTCTTTCAAAATCGCACGAACAGGTAATCGAGAAGCTAAATTTTTTGCAGCAGGTTTTTCCTTTTTTTTGATTGCTGTTATCTATGACTTAATTATTTATATTTACTCTGGTTTTCAACTGGAAGGTAAAGCTTATTACTGGGGAATGTTTTTATTCATCTGCTGTCTTGTTTTTATTCTCGAACGGCGATTTACAGAAGCTCAAAAGCATCTGCAAGATTATGCTGTTGCGATGACAGAAAAAAATGCTGCTTTAGAGAGAATGAATCAGCTTAAAGATGAATTCCTTGCTAACACATCCCACGAGTTACGAACACCGCTGAATGCAATTATTGGTATCGCGGAATCTTTGATAGATGGTGCCACAGGAAAACTACCATCAGAAACAATTTTCAATCTTTCTTTAGTAGCTTTTAGTGGCAGAAGGTTAACTCATTTGGTCAATGACTTACTAGATTTTTCCTCTTTGAAACATCAGACTATTAAACTTAATTTGACGACATTATGTGTACATGGAGTAGTTGATATTATTATTGCCTTGTCTCAACCACTGATCGGCAAAAAACAATTAAAAATTATCAATGCGATTCCGGAAAACTCTCCTCCAGTGTATGCAGATGAAAATAGATTACAGCAAATTCTCTATAACTTGATTGGTAACGCAATTAAATTCACTGAAACTGGAACTATTGAGCTGAGCATTGCCATTGATAATCAATTGATGGCAATAACAGTTACTGATACGGGAATTGGTATTCCTAGTAATAAAATAGAATCTATATTTAATGCTTTTGAACAGGCTGAAGGTTCAATCGCAAGGCAGTATGGAGGTACGGGTTTGGGTTTAGCGATTACAAAAAAGTTAGTGGAATTGCATGGGGGAGAAATCAGCGTTATCTCTCATGTCAACCAAGGTTCAGCTTTTACTTTTACCTTGCCTCTCGCAGTATCCAAAGCAACGATAAATAATCTAGGATTAACAGGAAATAAACTAACATCTAATTTAGTTCATAATCTCAACATAGAGCCCATAATTAACACACAGACGAAAACGATTAAATCACACTTTTTGCCTAAGAATACCAACATAAAAAGTAAGATTTTGATTGTGGATGATGAACCTGTAAATCGCCAGGTTCTAGTCAACCATCTTTCTTTGAAAAATTACAATGTTCAGCAAGCAACTAATGGTCAAGAAGCACTTACATTAATTGAACAAGGATATAAGCCAGACTTAGTTTTGCTAGACTTAATGATGCCCAAAGTTACTGGTTATGAAGTTTGTAAAGTTCTAAGAAAAAAATTTCCTGTAACAGTTTTACCAATTATTTTACTCACAGCTAAAAATCAAGTTTCTGATTTAGTTAAAGGTTTTAATTTAGGAGCAAATGATTATTTAGTTAAGCCCTTTTCTAAAGATGAATTAATTGTCAGGATTAAAACTCACCTACAACTGGCAAAAATAAATCTTGCCTATAATCGCTTTGTCCCCCACGAATTCCTAGATTTTTTGCAAAAGGAAAGTATTCTAGATGTTCAATTAGGCGATCAAGTTCAGCAAGAAATGACGATTATGTTTTCTGATATTCGTTCCTTTACCACTTTTTCTGAGAATATGTCTCCTAAAGAAAACTTTGATTTTCTAAACTCCTATTTTCGCCGAGTTGGACCAATTATTCGTCGCTACCAAGGATTTATTGACAAGTATATTGGAGATGGTGTGATGGCACTTTTCCCTAACAGTGCAGATCAAGCACTACAAGCAGCGATCGCAATGCAAAAACAGGTTACTTTCTATAACCAAGAAAACAGTAATTTAGGTTTTCCTAAAATTACTATTGGTGTAGGCTTACACACAGGAACTCTGATGTTAGGAACGATTGGAGAGGAACAGCGTATGGAGAGTACGGTAATTTCTGATGCTGTTAATTTAGCCTCTCGTTTAGAAGGTTTAACTAAAGTTTATGGAGCTAGTATTATTGTTAGCGAGCAAACCTTATTGGCACTTCAAGACCTATCCAACTATGGTTATCGCTTTTTAGGTAAACTCAAGGTAAAAGGTAAAAAAGAATCCGTAGCTGCCTTTGAAGTTTATGATAGCGATCGAGAAGAAATTAAACAACTAAAAAGGCAAAGCTGTACTCAATTTGAGAAGGGAGTAATCCTATTCCATAGAGGTCAAATTACTGCTGCGTTGATTATTTTTGAAGAGATTTTGGCGCACAATCAACAAGATCGCCCAGCCTATCTTTATGCGGAACGTTGTCGTCAAGAATTAGCTCAAAAAAGTAATGAGTAATTAGCAATCAGCAAATACTCATTACTGTAAAAGTTGACAACTAATTGTTGTCACTGTAAATTACACTCACCAGCACGAAATTAAACTTCTTGAGGATTATCTTTATCGCCAAAAACCATCTGCAAAATCATTGTTTGACCACCTCGACGATGGTATTTATCTGCCCAAGCCCTAATCACCTCATCCAATTCCTCTTTCGCTAAGGCAATCTTTTCTGGTGGGATATCTAGCTCTTCTAATACTCGCATCACTGTGGGTTTTTTCTCTGCCCAATCGCGCATCATGCGAAAATAGCGAGCAGTATCTTCAATCATGACATAGGTGCGTTCTTCTTGAGCTGCTGGCGAGTAGGTGGCGCGGGTGAGAGCATAGAATGGTAATCCCCAGGAATGATCAACACGCATCACCGTACCAGAATACATGAGGCGACGTTTGATATGTTCTGCCAAAGCTTCGCTAAGAGACATTCTCTTCTTAGATGGTAAATCTTCCTGGGAACGAGCGTGGAGAAACTCAATTAAATCCATAAATTCAAAGGAATTAATTAATTGGGCATCGGGGCAATTGGGGGGCAATTTTTTCGCGATTTGCTGCTTTTCTTCGCTGGTGAGACTGTTGCTGCGAATGCGGGATTTCCCTGGTTGCCAAGGATATTTCTCCAGCCAGACATAGGGAAACTGCATCAGGTAGCGTGGTTCTTGAGAGCCAAGCATTTTCAAAATTTTACCTTCAGCCAGAGCCTGTCGCACTTCTGCAACAATGGCTTTAACTCTCTTTGGTTCAATATGGTGCAAATGTCCAGTCATGCGAATATTCTCGCTCTGCTCCATGTATGTGGTATAGATGGCACACTTGGCAGCAGTAGCGGCGGCATCGAGGAAGGCACCGTGACGATGGCCACTAATTCTCATGGCACTAAAAGCCAGATATAACATGATCTGATCCATGGCGCTAGGACTGAGGGTTTTGATCAGATCAGTGTTGTTCTTCATTTTGGGGTAGGTAAAGTTTAATCAGCAAAAATATTTTTTTATGTAGAAACTGGGTGCAGGAGGCGTTTTTTCACCACTAGCTACAGCTTGCTACAATTTTTGCACCCTGAGTCGAGAAAACTACACCCATTATAGTGGCGAAAGATTTTTGTGTCCTCAAAGTTTAACTCATCTGACCTACTTTAGTCATGTCATCAGAGGAGCATTTGTTATTTTTTTGTTGGTTGTAGGAATCTGAAATGCAAAGAAGCCCCAAAGTAGCAACAACTATAGCCAATCAATGTCTTTGTGCTCTCGAAAGGTCAGCTAGTCATTAATATATCGCCAATTATCCTCACTACCATCAAGATTATTACCAACAAACACATCAATGGGTTCATCCCACTGACTTTGGCGACTTTTGATACCCCAGGTAGTTTCCCAAACTGTTACTTGCTCATTAAACTCAGTGCCAAAGCTGAAAATAGCCTCTCCTTCGTAACCTAGGCTGAGAAAATCGCGATTATTATTGTAGTTGAGTTGGGGTGCGCCTAAAGCATGATTTGGGACTCTGCGATTGGGATCATTAATACCACTTCCAGGATTAAAAACTTCCACCGTATCTGCATAGGTGGGGCTAATAGCAAAGGAAGGAGACGCAGTAGCAATAGTACCAACAGCAAAGGATAGAGGTAAAGCTAAAGCTAGTTTCGTCCAATTGCTCATGAGTGTGCCATTAGTTTGAGGTCAAAAAGCATCAATAAACCTAAACTAAACGGGGAAAAAATTAGCCGTCATCAGTTTTTGCACTGTTTTGTATAATAGGTAACAAAAATCCGTATTCTGACTCAAAATACCAGAAACTAGAGTAAGAAAACATAAAGAAAAAAAGCGATTTTTTAAGTAAGGAACAAGAGTTGAAATCTAGACAAAGATTTAACTTAGATTTACTTTTTTCTTTTAAACTTTTCTACTCCTGTAAATTTTAGACACCTGAAGGATCGCAAACATATGGGTATTTACTCCAACCTAATTTTCCCACGCCTACTTGACTTGTCAATGTCTAGTAATAACCTGATGGATTTACGCCGAGATTTATTAGCAACGGTAGAAGGTGATGTACTCGAAATTGGCTTTGGTACAGGTTTAAACCTCTCCTGTTATCCAGAAACAGTGCAGAAAATTACTGCCATAGATCCCAATCCTGGTATGAATCGCTTGGCAAAAAAACGCTCCACTAAAGCTAGGGTAAGTGTGGAAATTAAGCAATTAAATGGGGAAAACTTGCCCTTTGCTGCCCAAACTTTTGATAGTGTGGTTAGTACTTGGACGTTGTGTAGTATTCCCCTAGTTGAACAAGCCTTAGCGGAAGTATATCGGGTTCTAAAACCAGAAGGGCGCTTCTTTTTCATTGAACATGGATTGAGTCCAGAAAAATCCGTTCAAGTATGGCAAAATCGCTTGAATCCCCTGCAAAATCGCCTAGCAGATGGTTGTAATTTGAATCGCGATATGGAGCAATTAATCACACAAGCTAATTTTAGTCTGGTGCAGTTGGAAAAATTTTATGGAGAAGAAATTCCGAAAACTCTAGGCTATTTTTACAAAGGTATCGCAACGCCCCTATGACGTAAATGATTGCGAAAGAAGATAAGTGGGGGAAGCGAGGGAAGTTGGGGAAGCAGGGGAAGCGCAGGAGATAATTTGTAGCGTTATTTTTCCTGCTTAATGTAACTATAATTCTGGAAAGTTGTAGTTAACTATAAAATTAAATTCAACCATGAGTTGGCAGCACATCAGGAAAATTCAGCATCTACTCCTCAGTGGTATGGCGGTTAGCTTCGGATTATTGGTAGTATCTCCAGCGATGGCGGTTAACGAAAACCAAGTTAATGCTTTAATTGAAGCACTGCGCCTTGCTGCACCACCTAACAGCGATAATGACGGAATGTATAGCCAATGGCAGATATTACCAGGTATTATTCCTAATTGGACATCTCAATGCACAGGTACATCTCTAACACCAGAACAATTTGAAGCCAATCCCACGGTTGCTCGCAGCGTTGTCAGTTGCATTGTACAACGAGAATTGGTCAAGCAGCCACAGGAGGAGATGACTGCAGTACGCAATACCGCTTGCTGGTGGATGACAGGTACTATTGATGGTTGCACTAGTGGTGCTACGGCTGAATATGTGCAAAGGGTAATGGAGTTTTATCAGCAGCAAGAGAAAGAGAGTCAGGATAATCCCTATCAGTATCACAATCGCCATTGGCTGTGATAGGTTTTTATCTAACTTAACTACAGATAGCTGAAGGGGAAGCAGGGTAGTAAGCGACAGAAAATCTAGGGACGTAAAATTTACGCCCCTACAAGGGGTTACTTATCTAATGCTTGTGCAATCGCACCACTGAGTAAATCCTCTAAAGATATACCTGCTGCTTTTGCCATTGTAGTGATTACACTTTTAGGGCAAAAAGAACAGTATAGTCCCCCTTCCAAAAACCAAGGTTGTCCTTGAGGATCAATGCGGAAGTCAAATAGGCTATAGTGACGACATCCTAAAGCCTCATGACATCTTTTAGCTACTTCTCCGACTATCTGTGTTGCAGGATCGCTAGTATCTACCATCCAAGCTTTGATACCATCTTTTGCAGCACAACTTAACTCACCATCTTCTGTTGTTTTGAGTTTATCAGCGTAGTTGCGAATGGGATGATCTTGGGAGTTTACTGAATACTCTTCTAGGGGTAAGCTTAGCAACTCACCGTCTTTGACAATTACTCCACACCGAACTTCTCGACCCAATTCGATGTACTCTTCTACTAATACCTCATCTGAATATTCAAAGGCTGTTGCTAACGCAGCATCTAAGTGTGCAACATCTTTAACTAAAGTTACACCTAGGGAATTATCCACATTAGTCGGTTTAATTACCATCGGAGGTTTAATTGCAGATGTCTCTCCCCGGCGCAATAATTCTCCATAGGGTACTTTAACTCCTGCTGCAGCTACAATCGCCTTTGCTTTGGCTTTTTGGGCGGTTATCGCCATTAAATCTGGAGTATTACCTACATAGGGAATCTTTAACAAATCAAAGAGGGCGCGATATTCCGTCATTCCAGGGATGCAAAACATCTGTGGTAGCATCAGGTCAATATTTTTGGTTGCAATTGAACTGATTGCTTCAGCTAAAGACACAGATTGGCTTGCTTCAATATCTTCCTTACTCAGGGATGGAGGAAAACGCCACCTACCATCTGGGCTAATGTAGGCAATATGGAACTCGTAAAGTTCAGGATTTGCTGTTGCTTCGATACAATCTTTGGCGTAAAGACGCGATAAATTGCAGTAAAATTGGCTCTCGGCAGAACCAACTAAATGAAGAATACGAATAACTGACATAATAATTAATTTTCTAAATAACTAAACACGAGAAGATTGAAAATAGGGTAATATTTATTCTTTTATCTTATCTTAATCTTCCTCTAGCTCGATTAATTTTCCGATATTAAAGTCAATCATTACCCAGCTCTTAAGTTTACTCAAACTATCCAGTAAGATTGAGGAAAACTGCCAATGGTGTACCATCAGAAATGGTAGAGGATCATTAATTTGAAAAATAGCATCTGTTCCTTCTCTAATTCTCTTCAGCCAAGCCTTTAAGTCCTTCCAAGATCTAATTTCTGTTAGTCGCCAAAGTTCATGATAAGTCCAATAAGTAGGCTTACTATTTGGCAAGGGAATTAATGGCGTTTCTTCCCCTGGTTTCGCATCATACAAGTAAGCATTTGCTACCTCTGGATGGTCGTGAAATGTAGTAAGAGCTGAGTGAGTTCTGGGATTACATTCTATTGGATAAACTCGATTGTCTGCTGTTTGAATAAAATCAAAAGAAATTTGACCTGTGAGATTCAATTTTCCAACAAACTTGTCTACCCAATCGTAAATTTGGGGATTATCCACATGGTCATAATTTACTTGAAATTCCGATGATTCACAACAGCAATGTAGTCTGACTTTTCCTTTTCTGACTGTGCTATGAGTACAATACTCTTTGCCTTTGACAAATTCTTGCATAATCCAAGGATTATCTTTGCTAATAGGTAAATCCTTGAGAAAATCTGCCATTTCCTCCCTCGAATTCATTGGCAGTTTTGTCATGTTTAAACGGCGTACCGAGTCATAGCTAATACTTTTCACAATGTATTGGCTTCCATCAGCAGCAAAATCAAAATCAAGGATGTCTTCTGGCTTAGTAATCAAAAAAGATTTAGGAACATTTAACCCTAACTCCCTGGCTTTTTCCATAAATGTAAACTTATCATCTAACATTTGAGTTGTTTCTATATCAAACTGAAACACTTCACAATGTGGAGACAAAATAGGTTTAACTAAAGATTCATGGCAACTTAGGACGGCGCTAGATACCGGGATAAATACGTCTATATTTTCTCTTTTGACAATATCTAATAATTCCTGACAATAACCCTGCCAATCTTTGAGCGGGTCGGGTACAGTATAAAAACCAGCAACAGAGTTAGAATATTGATTTCCGGATGCCCAGTATTTATTAGTTTCCAACATAAATACTTTGTGACCAGCTTGATGCAAAGAACGGGCTATTTGCAAGCACTTTGTCATTTTTGCACCCGTCAAAATAACATTTTTAGGGCGTTCAGCTAGTGTCTTTTTTTGAGTTGTCTTACCCGGAAGACTCACCAAAAATGCTAGCAAAGTTATTAATAAATTAAATGGTAAAACTATTAATAATAGAGCAAGAATACCTAAGTTTTGAAATAAAGCGTAGGCACGTCCTTGCAAGGACAAAACTAAGAGCATATTATTTTTAACTACTAATTCAAAACCTCAAATTTCTGAGTGTTATTGCAAACAAATAACTCAACCACAATTATCCCAGAGATTATGCAGAAAAAATCTCTAGGATAAATTGCTCATCCATATTTTACTTCAGAGGATTATTGTTCTCATCTACCATAATAACTGTTGGATGATACAAAAGTGCCTCTGCTTCTTGCATTTGAGTATAGGTAATAATGATAATCTCATCACCTACTGAATTCATCCGAGCTGCCGGACCATTGAGACAAATAGTTCGCTCACCCCACTTACCAGGAATTGTATATGTTTCCAGTCGGGAACCATTATTAACATTAACTATTTGTACCTTTTCATGGGGCAGAATATGAGCAACTTTTAGTAACTCTTCATCAACAGTAATTGAGCCTTCATAATACAACTCTGCTTGGGTTACTTTTACTCTATGAAGTTTGCTCTTTAAGGTTGTAATTAGCATTTAACGTTCTTTGGTGATGTTGCAATAAACTTGAATTTTGTGGGCTATAGCACTACGCACAGACGTTAGGACAGAGTTCATCGTTTAAAAGTGAACAAGAAACAGTCAACGAGGGACAAGTAAATGTCCTAACCTAACACCGTAGCGCTATACTTACTTGCGTCGAATGATACTTAAACCATCTCGCAATGGCAGTAAAACTTGTTCCACTCTTGAATCTTCTGCGACAAAGCGGTTGAATTGTGCAATGCCTTCTCCATTGGCGCTGCGTTGCTGCGTGGGCAGGTAGGGTTGCCCTTGAAGCAAGGTATTATCAACGAGGATAAAGCCACCAGGGGCAAGCAATTCCCTCTCTAGCAAAAGTTTGAAGTAGTCTATGTACTCCTTCTTATCGGCATCAATAAACACCAAATCAAAGGATTCTCCTGCCTCTGCTAATGCTTGCAATGTCTCCAAAGCAGGGGCAACTTTGATACTAATTTTATCGCCGTGGGGAGATTTATCAAAGCAATCGCGAGCAAATTCGCTGACATAGGTATCCACCTCACAGGCGATGAGATCGCCATCTTCTGGCAAAGCTTCCGCCATAGCAAGGGCTGAATAGCCAGTGAACATCCCAATTTCTAGGATGCGCTTGGCACCACTCATATATACCAGTAGCTTCAGAGTTTGTCCCTCAAGATGCCCAGAAAGCATCTCTTGTTCCAACTGGCGTACAGTTTCTTGGTCAGAAAAACGCTTACTCCAATCTTCAGCTGCGGTTTTTTGCGCTAGGGCTTCTAGGGCAGGAGACTCAGAAGTGGTACATTCCTCTATGTAGGGGTCAATTCCGGCTGCTAAATCAAATGCTTGTTCCAGCGAATCCATTACCTTAGTGGGAATCTCAGCTTGCTTAGCTAGTTGCACAGTTTCTTCCAACTGTTGTACTAAAATTCCTAAAGGAGTGACTGGTCTTGGTTGATTTGGCACTTGTAATTCCTTAGTCATGATTAATTCTCTCCTTACTCAAGACCAAGATCACTCAAATACATCTCCTTACCATTACCACCATCGGTAAAGGAGGAACATAATTGCTGGTGTTGATCAACTGCTACTTGCAATAAACCTGAAGATACCTCTTGAGCATAGTCACATGAACCAATACCCGTTGGCAAAGGAGCCCACAAACCCCCTTCTCCACGCTTGCGTCGCATATTTTTTTGACCTTCAAGCATGATATCGGTATCTTTTAAGATTGAGTGGTATACAGATAGACCCACAGAACGACATAAAGCAACAATACGATCGCGATCTTCTGTTTCCAACCAGCCCATCTGCGCTGCTAAAGTAGCACCAAAAGCCATACCAATACTAACTGCATGACCATGCATTAACTTGGCAGCAGGCTCAAAACGAGGACTCCATGTGTGACCATAAGCATGGGGGCGATCTTGGTAAGTCTCGAACATATTGGTTCCTTCATGCTTCATGTAGGAAAATAGTGCTCGATAAATAACTTCGTCAGCTATTTTGGTCAGTTCTTCATCTGCATTAATGGTAGCAAAATGAGTCTCTAGTAAGCGAGGACCATATTCTTCCATTAACTCGAACAGAATTGGATCGTCGGTAACCGCCATTTTGATAATTTCTGCCATACCATTGCGGATATGACCAGTCTCTAATGTACGGAAGAAATTACGGTCTACTAAAGTTAGTACTGGGGGATGGTACACTCCAATACTATTCTTAAACTGGCTACCATTGGTGCAAGTACGAGGTGAAGGACCTGCATCTATAGCTGCAACGACGGTTGTTCCGACTAAAATGTAAGGTGTACGACGATGCTGCAAAGCGCAAGCAAGTCCTGCAACGTCACTGAGGACTCCACCACCGATAACTAAAACTGGTTCGTTACGGGAGACATCGCAACCATCCTTACCTAAAAATGCTAGTAGACGATGGACGGTTTCAGGGGTTTTGTCCGACTCCCAAGCGCGACAGGCTAACAGTTGGAGTGGAATTTCGTGATATTCAAAGTAGTTGCGTAGCGACTCACCGTAAAGTTCATTTACAGTTTGATCCACAATTGCCACACAACGACCACGACGGGAATAAACTTCAGCTAGGGTCAGATTATTGGGGTCAAAAACCCCATCAATTAGCTGTACTTTAGCTGTTAGTGCGTAGGTTGCAGAGACTTCAAAAGAACGACCATCTCCGCTAGCTGCGATGACTCCATGACCCGTGTACCACTCTGAGGTACGGTACTTCTGTGGGTGATCAAATTGAATTGTTTGTTCTGATTCTGAAGGCAATAGCTGTTGAGTATTCCCTGTCATTGAGGAAAAATTAGGCTTGGCTTGAACCATTTTTGCACCGAAAGAGTGTTTGCTTGGATTGATGATTTGAAATTGTTGTGGAAGAATTTACCTCTTCTTCGGGAGGTGTGACTGACTTTGCTTGAGTCACAGAGCTACTCTAACAGAATATTAAAAAAATGTAAACTTTGCTAAAGATGTATGACGAAATACAGAATTTTTGTTACGTAACTAAGGGATTTGCCCTAGACAAATGAGAAAACCTCTGTTAAATGTTTACTTTTGTAAAAAAAAATTAGTTGTTCTTAATTTTCTGTTTACTCAGTAAAAATATAAGTGTGGTATATTTAAGGGTTAACAAATGAACGACAGCAAACGTTTCGCTCCAGCAACCGAACGCAATCGGGAACCAATTTTGCAAGTACTTTTGCGTGTACTTCCGTCCCAGGGCACAGTACTAGAAATAGCCAGTGGCACAGGACAACACGCTGTTTTCTTTGCAAATCGTTTGCAACAGCGTTATTGGTTACCTAGCGATCCAAATCCTCTGAATCGAGATAGTATTACAGCTTGGCGCAGAGATTGTAGTTTAGAAAATCTTTATGCTCCTCTGGATATCGATGTACATGAAACTACTTGGTTGGTAGAACAGCAAGAATATCACCAGACTATTACAGCTATTGTGAATATTAACATGATTCACATCTCTCCATGGTCAGCTTGTTTAGGGCTGATGGCGGGTGCAAATCGTATATTAACATCCCAAGGCATTTTATATCTTTATGGCCCTTTTAAACAGAGAGGCAAGCACACTGCACCGAGTAACGAAGCTTTTGATACCTATTTACAATCGCAAAATCCAGAGTGGGGAGTGCGAGATTTAGAGCAAGTTGTAGAGGTAGCAAAGGCACAAAATCTGATTTTACAAGAAATAATTGCGATGCCTGCTAATAATCTTTCTGTGGTGTTTAAGCGTGAAAATAGTTATTAGTTGTTGGTTGTTGGTTGTTTGTAAGCAGAAATAAACGACATTTTTGCATCATAGAAAAATTCAATTATAGCGGTTCTCATTTGGCCAAGTTACATTTTTTTGTTGATTGTTAATTGTTGATTGGCGAGGTAAACCGGCAAAATTGTTACGTAAAACCGTGATTTTTTGATATTAAGGTACATTATTTATTTGAGAATCGCTATCTCACTTATTACTTATTACTTATTACTTATTACTTATTGCAATAACGCATCCCTGGTAACTGAGTGACTAAATCGAGTAATTCCAATTGCAGCAAACCACTGGAAACAGAACTTGCTGCCAAATTTGTCTGCTGTACAATCGCATCAAAAGGAGTACCTTCAGGGGTAATTACCTCGAAAATTTGGGCTAATTCTGGTTCTAAATTTATTTTGGCTTGGCTTTGTGGTGGCGATGAAGCAACAGAATCTAGTTGCGGTATCGTCCCTAACATTTTCAGAATTTCACTTTCACCTAAAATCATCTCAGCACCTTGATGAAGCCATTCCAAACAGCCTCTAGATTTGGGATTATCTAGGGAACCAGGTAAGGTGTAAACATCACGACCAAATTCGTTACCATATCGCGCTGTAATTAGCGCCCCAGATCTTTGGGCTGCTTCCATTACCAACACCGCACGACATAAACCAGCGATAATGCGATTACGAGGAGGAAAATGCTTCGCTTCAGGCTTAGTTCCTGCTGGATATTCGCTTAAAACTAAGCCCTGAAGCTGAATATCTTGGTATAGCTGGCGATTGCTGCGAGGATAAACAACATCTACCCCTGTACCTAAAACTGCGAGGGTACGTCCTCCGGCTTGCAAACAACTGCGATGGGCTGTAGTATCAATACCAGCTGCCATACCAGAAACCACTGTAAAGCCATGTCGAGTAAGGGCTGCACTAATTTTGCTTGTCCAGCGCTGTCCGTATTCGCTGGGGTGACGAGTTCCCACAATACCAACTAGAGGTGTTAAGCCTTGGTTTTCTTGCTTGTCTGGCTGTCCTTGGTAATATAAAACTGGTGGTGGGCTGGGAATTTCGAGCAATAGACGTGGGTAGTCTGGGTCAGCAGGTGTCCAAAAATTGGGATTTTTGATGCTGTGTGTTTCATAAAATTCTAAGGGATTAAGCTGTGAACGAGTGGTTTTAATCGCTTGTAGTAGGACTTTTCCTACCCCTTCTATTTGTCTTAAATCTTGCTCTGTGCTGTGCCAAGCTACCTCCAGAGTGCCAAAATACTCTTGCAATCGCCTTAGTATAATGGGACCAACTCTAGAAACTTGTGACCAGGCTAACCAATAGGCACTCTCTTGCATTTATTTTTTTGATTGTAAATGTTTTGTGCAATCCACCATCAAGCATCAACAAACGCTAAAGTAACTATTGTTAACATTCAAAAATCCTAAGCAACACTAAAATCAATGCTGGAGTTATACCAATTTGAGTTGTCTCAATACTCGGAGAAAGTGCGTCTGATTCTAGATTACAAGGGATTAGAGTATCGCAAAATTGAAGTGACTCCGGGCGTTGGACAGTTTGAACTATTGCAAAAGTCTGGTCAAAGGCAAGTTCCGGTACTTAAGGATGGGGATATCATTGTTGGTGATTCAACGGAGATTGCTTTTTATCTAGAAAGGAAATATCCAGAAAAACCTATTCTACCAACAGATCCTAAGCAAAGGGGATTGTGTTTACTGATTGAAGAATGGGCAGATGAATCAATTGGTTTGAAAGGACGTAAGGCATTAGTTGGTGCTTTAAACCACAATCCTAACTTCCGCGCTTCAATTTTACCTAGGGAAACGCCTGATTTTCTGAAAAATTTAGTTAGTTCTCTACCTTCAGAGTTACTAGATGTTCTCGGTAGTGGTGTAGGTTTAGGTCCTGATGCGGTTAAAGAAGCGGAAAATGGTTTAAAACAAGACTTAGAAGCCCTCTGTTTAATGCTACAGGATAGCCCCTATTTGGTGGGAGAGGAACCAACACTGGCTGATTTAGCAGTTGCAGGATTGAGTATCGTCCTCAAGTTTCCTGAGGGCGACTACATCGACACTCCAGAACAACTTAAGGGTAAAGGTATTCCTGGACTTGCAGACAATAGCGCCTTTGAACCATTTTTTACTTGGCGTGATCGTCTCTACGCAGACTACCGTAAAACTTCTTCATCTAGTACTAGCGATTCTGCACCTACATCTATCAATATTGAGTAGTGGTCTGTTAATTTTGAAATGATTGGTGAACACAAGCAGGGGAAAATTTATCCCTTAATTCAAACTTGAGACGGTAGTAGATAAATCCTGTAAAAGTAGGGACGTAAAGTTTTACGTCTCTACAGCAATTGTTCACTTAAATTCTGACTTGATTGCAAGGGAATTTTAATCCTAAATTCGCTACCTTGACCCGGTTTTGAAGTACAAGTGAGTTCACCGCCGTGCTTTTCCACTACAATTTGAAAGCTAATAGATAGACCTAAACCAGTACCCTTACCAACTTGCTTGGTGGTAAAGAAGGGGTCAAAAATTTGGGAACGCACAGTTTCGGGAATTCCAGAACCATTGTCGCTAATAATAACAGCAACGCTATCTGGCTCTACTAGTTGGGTGCAAATTTGAATCTGGGGAATGGATTTTCTTTGCTCTTTGGTTTCTTCTAGTGCATCAATCGCATTTGCCAAAATATTCATAAAAACCTGGTTCATTTGAGCTGCGTAGCACTCTACCAAGGGTAAACTACCATAGTTTTTAACGACCTTAATTCCCAGACGATCTGGCTTTGCTTTGAGGCGATGCTGCAAAATTAACAGAGTACTATCAATACCTTGATGGAGATCAACTGGTTTCATCTGGGCTTCATCGAGACGGGAGAAAGTACGTAAAGATAAAACAATTTTCCGAATTCTATCTGCTCCAATTTTCATGGAACTGAGGGTTTTAGGCAAGTCTTGGATAATGAAATCTAGCTCAATATCTTTCGCTTCTTCTTGAATTGCTGCTTCTGGATGGGGATAGTGTTGTTGGTAGAGTTTGATTAAATCTAGTAAATCTTGAGTATAGTCGCTAACGTGGGCGAGATTGCCATAAATAAAATTTACCGGATTATTAATTTCGTGGGCGATTCCAGCTACTAACTGTCCTAAACCAGCCATTTTTTCCCCTTGAATTAATTGGGTTTGGGTTTGCTTTAAGTTTTCAATCGCTTGATTGAGTTTTGCTGTTTGTTGGCGAGTTGTTTTCAGCAATTCTGCTTGTTGGATAGCAATTCCCAATTGAATCCCAACTTGGGCAAGTAAATTAATCTCTTCCTCTTGCCAGTAGCGGGGTTGAGAGTTTTGAGATGCGACTAGTAAACCCCAAAGTTTCTCTCCTTGCAAGATGGGAACAAAGCTTTCGTTACGGGGATATTGTCCTGGTACGATTTTAAGTAAGTCATCAGGCGCATCGGCTATCTCACTTAAATTTGCTATCTTTCCTGCATCAACAATCGAATCAGCAACAAATTCTCCACCCCAATCCGCATGGAAACGATAGATGGCGACACGCTCAACTTTCAGTAATTGTCGCACCTCTTTGGTTGTGGTTCTAAAAATTGTTTCTAGGTCAAGGGATTGGCGAATTTTGTCTACTGTGTTAGCAAGGGCTTTTTGTAATTGTGTCGCCCTAGCTAGCTGCGCTGCTTGACTTTTGACTTGTTTAAGGTATTCTGCTTGTTGCAAAGCAACGCCTAATTGAGAGCCAATTTGACTGAGGAGATAAATTTCATGTTCTTGCCAGTGACGTGCTGAGGAGTTTTGATATGCTGCGAGTAAACCCCAAAGCTTTTCTCCCTGGAAAATTGGTGCGATAATATAAGCTTTTGCCTCAAATTGCTCCAGAAGGGCAATGTGACACTCCGTATATCCCGCCTGGTAAATATTATCTACGGCAAAGGTTTCATTGTTAGCATAGCGCCCTCCTTTGCTTTCTTGTAGAACAGTATCGGTAAAAATAGGGTCTACACCAACTAAAGGAGTCCAACCAGGAGCAATAGATTCGGCTACAAAATCCCCACTCCAATCATCATGGAAACGATAAATAGCGACGCGATCTGATTTTATCAGTTGTCGTACCTCTTCGGTGCTAACCTCAAAAATAGTTTCTAATTCTAAGGATTGACGAATTTTATCTACTGTGGAGAATAGTGCTTTATGCCATTGTGCGGCCCTCTCTTGCTCTTTTACCAGGGCTAACTGTGTTGCTTGGGTGTGTACCTGCTCAATATATTCAGCTTGTTTGAGAGCAACGCTGAGCTGTTCAGCGATTTGAGTGACAAATTCAGTCTCAGATTCTGACCAATTGCGAGGTGCGCTACATTGGTGAATACACAGTAAACCCCAAAGTTCTTTTCCTCTGAGTAGAGGGGCTACTAAGTTAGCACGAACTTGGAATTGTTCGAGTATTTTAACGTAGCATTCTTCATAACAATCTTGATAGATATCGCTAATTCCATTAACTCGCCCCTGCTGATATAAAGTTACAAAATTTTCACTAAAACAGTAATCATGAACCTTGGTTGAGATTGTAGAATTCCAAGGTTCCAACACATCTTCAAAGACAAATTCCCCTTCCCAATCTAAACTGGGATCAAAGCGAAATACCCCCACTCGATCTGCTTTGAGTAAATTGCGTACTTCTGTGACAGTAGTTTGAAAAATAGTTTCTAAATCTAGGGATTCGCGAATGCGTGCAATAACACCAGCTAAGGCTTTTTGCTGTTCTGTTTGATAGCGAGCTTGAGTTAAAGATTCATTATGTTGCAGTGCCACACTTAAATTTTCTGCGATTTGAGCAACAAATTCTACCTCAGACTCTTGCCAATTTCGAGGAATACCGCACTGGTGAATACAAAGTAAACCCCACAAAAAATCGCCTTTAAGTAAGGGAGCAACCACATTGGCACGAACTTGAAATTGTTGCAAAATATCCAGATAACACTGCTGATATCCACCTTGATAAATATCAGAGATCGCATTAACTCGACCCTGGCGATATAGTGGAGCAAAACGCTCACTAAAACAGTGATCACGTACCTTTACTTTTAATGCTGAAGTCCACTTTTCCTCCACATCTTCAAAGACAAATTCTCCTTCCCAATCCAATTCCGGATAAAAGCGAAATACTCCCACCCGATCTGCTCGTAGTAATTGCCTAACTTCTGTGACGGTGGTTTGAAAAATTGTTTCTAAATCTAGATATTTACGGATTTTAGTAATAACACTAGTTAAAGCTTTTTGTTGCTCTACTTGAATTTGGGATTCTGATGGTTTCTTGGAGTTAATTTCAGAATCAATAATTTTCTCCATCGTTTTGAGTCTGTTAGATGTTAAATGGTGGGGAATTGCGAATTTATAGCTTCAACTTGAGCAAAGTTCAAGGCTGAAATATTCCCTGAGTAAGAAATATATTTTTACGTAGAAACACGACCAATTCAATTTAATTATGTCGGGTTACTCTAATCTATAATGCCCAACCTAGACTCAAATCTTTAAACTATGTTGGCAAAAATAATCAAAAAACACATTTCGTATTATTCAGTTATTGATTATAGTTATTTTTGCTCACCGAAAGGGCCCCGAAGCCCATTTTTTCAAAGAAACCAACGGATGTTTATACGTGGGAGGGATAGCCGCCCACCGCTTTGTTATTTGTTATTTGACTTTCAACCAACAACTAACAACAAACAACACGAAATCCCTCGTGCTTTAGCCGGGGGATGAGTTAAAATTTCAGGTCATAGCTACAGCAAAAAACAGCCAGCAAAACAATTTAGCTGATCCTAGGTAGTTTGTGCTGTAGAAACCAGTATTGACTACCTGCGATCAGCTAAAGCTAAGCAAGCCATTTTTATTGACAGTTAATTGTTCTTATTTTTTATTGAAAATTAGTTTGATCTCAATAGCTATTTCGTTAACTTAAAGGATTAGCTAGAAACCCCCAAAAATTACCCACTTTAACTGCTGCCATGCCATCAAAAAAGGGCGCACTATTATCAAACTGAGGCTCAATCACCATCTCACCACTGGAGTTGATGTATCCCCACTTATCTCCCTTTCTTACCCTTGCTAAACCTTCAGTAAACCAATAGGCTTGGTTAAATTGGGCTGGAATAATAAATTGTCCTTCTTTGTCAATATAGCCCCAAAGATTACCCTTTTGTACCCGTGCAATACCATCAGTAAACCAGTAAGCATCTTCAAATTGGGGTTTAATGATCCAGTTACCCATTTTGTCGATATAGCCATACTGATTTTCTTGTTTAACTGGTGCTAAACCTTGGCTAAAACGATAGGCTTTGTCAAATTGAGGAGAAATAATGCAATGGCCTTCTTTATCGATATAACCCCATTTACGGTCAAATAAGGTTCTTGTTTCTACCGCTAACAAACCTTCATGAAACCAGGCAAGGCTATCAAATTCCTCTGGCATAATTAAATTGCCTTGCTTATCTATGTAAACATATTTTTTGCCTTTTCTGACTGGGGCAATATCCTCGCTAAACCAATAAGCATCGTCAAATTGGGCTGGAATAATAAATTGTCCTTCTTTGTTAATGTAGCCCCAATAATTTCCTTTTTGCACCCTAGCGATGCCATCATTGAACCAATAAGCATCTTCAAATTGCGGAGCAATCACAAAAGTTCCCTGTAGGTTAATGTAACCATAAAATCTGCCCTGTTTTACGGGGGCTAATTCTTCGCCGAAGCGGAAAGCAGCATCAAATTGCGGTAGGATAGCAACGTCACCTTCTTGGTCAATGTAACCCCACTGACTACCAATTTCCACAGGTGCTAAACCATGAGAAAACCAAAACAGATTTGTGTAGCGTGGTTTGATCGCAAAGAGGTTAGGTTGGGGTTTGATTCCTGGTGGGGAAATTAGATCTTTTAAAATATTGGCAACACTAGGATAGCAATCACCTACTGAAACTGCTATCATACGCTGCAAAATTGCCCTGAAACTAGAGCTAACTTCAAGATTGTTAATTTCAGTGTGTACTTGTAAATCTTCTCCTCCTGAGCCAGAAAGAGCACTGATCGCAATTTTACCCACAGCAGCGATATCGGTTTGGATAGTGCCAATTTGGTTATGGGGTGCAGCTAAGGTAGCAACTCTCTCAATACCAGCAAAGTCGAGCAAAACTATTTTGCCATCGGTGTAGCGGCGTATCAGGGTTTCTGGTTTCAGGTTACCATGAACCATCTGATTGGCGTGTACAAACTGCAAGACGAGCAAAATTTCTTGTACTAGTTGCTTTACCCTTTCTTCTTGCCAAGGTTTACCGGCTATTAAAGCATCAGATAAAGCTTCCCCAATGATATATTCTTGGAGCAAGTAAAATTCCCCATCAATGATGAAACGCCCGATAATTTTGGGGATTTGTGGGTGATTTTTGCCTAAAAAATAGAGATTCTTTGCTTCCTGATTAAATATTTCTTGTGCACGTTGCCAATCTCGCGATTCTAAAGTCTTAGGCTTGATTTGCTGCACTACGAGTAGTAGATCCTCCGGTAAAAAATTATCCTGGGCTAAATATGTATTAACCCATTGGCTTTCTCGAATTTGTTGATTAATTTGGTAGCGATTACTGAGTATCTTGCCTACTAGCATAGTGTTTTACTATCCCGCTAATGATTGATCTGCTAATTCCATTAATAGAGTTCCCTGGTTAGTGACTAAAGTTTCATCTCTGAGGACAAAAAAAATATTAATTAGACATTTACCAGAAAACACTTACTAATTAAAAAGGCTTTATATCTAGCTATTCATTATCCCTTAAATAAGGCTTTACTCTTTGTCTGGCAAGAGAATGTGAAGTTGGCTTGAAGTATTTTCTGGTTAACTGCTTGAGTAATAAAAACAAAATCAAGAGCTCTAAGCGCTCAATATTGCTAGTATTGATTATTAGTACGATTTAATGAGCTGTATTTGTCTGAGCAAGTAGGATTTATGGTCAAATTTGACCCCTAAAACCGAATAATCAGGTTTTATGAATATCAAAAGTTTGAGGAATCCAAGACAATGAAGACTCCTCAAACTTCACAAACTTTATGGATTTTTTTTCAAGGCGGCACCCAGATTCGAACTGGGGGATAAAGGATTTGCAGTCCTCGGCCTTACCACTTGGCTATGCCGCCACTTCTTTCAGCCCCTAATCATAGCAAACAATGTTGCACTTTGGAAGTAGATCAACGAATTTTATTTTGAGGTAACTGGTAACTACCTAGTCAAATTCCCCAAAAACTCAAAAAAATTTAACCCAGACTCCCATAGTATTGAGATGGCTCTATGCCATTTGCGAGGAGAGCGTATCCTATGATATACCAAACTCTTGTATGGGTGGTGTGAGTAATTTGAGCAACTTTCGAGAGCAAAAACCTAAGGTAATGCTATTCCTGGATTTGATTCAGGATTTGGATTTAATCTTGCCTTTACTCAAGGCATTACAGAAAAGGGAAGATCTTACTTACCAAGTTTGTGTCACTAATTGGCTAGTGGAAGAATCACCACGGGTAAGTAATACTCTAAAATCCCTCAATGTTGATTATAGTGTCCTCTATCGCAAGAGTATTCGACTGGGACTGCAACCTAGATTAACGGGGATACATGCCTTAATTACGGCTGCTGAAAGCACTGCAGGTCCCCATCGTTGTGCCCATGCTATCACTAAGCGAGCCAATAAGGCTGGAGTACATACTTACACTCTTCAGCATGGTTTTGAGAATGTTGGTTTAAATTATTTTGATGAGGTAGAAACTCCCGAATTAATTAAGTTTGCTTCCCAGAAAATTCTGCTGTGGGGTAATACTAATCTTCTATCTCCAGAAACAGCAACTGAAACGGTTGAACGTTGTCTTCCTCTTGGTTGTCCTAAAGAGATTATTACTGATAATACAGATATCACAATTCCTGGCAAGAGAGATTATTTAATTGCTATATTTGAAAACCTGCACTGGCGCAGGTATGATGATGATTATCGACAGCGTTTTTTAGCAGATTTAGAAGCAACTGCTCTGTGTTTTCCTGACACTACTTTTTTGGTCAAACCTCATCATGCAGGACAATGGTTAACTAAGCGTTACCAAGGAAAGTTACCACGTGCTGAAAATTTAGTGATTGCAGATCCTAAATTACCCCAATGGGAAGCTTACACCGCTACCGCATTGATTAAATATGCCGATGGAGTTATTACTACTCCTTCAACTGTAGCCTTAGATACTGCCCGTACCCAGTGTCCGGTGAGTGTGATTAGCTATGGTTTGAATCTCTCTAATTATGCGCCTCTAACCACAATTAATTCCTTAGAAGATTGGAAACTTTTTGTTGAACAGTTGCATCAAGAGGAAGGTAAATTAGCAGCGAAAAAGCAGGTGCAAGAGTTTCTAGATTTGAACCTAATTCCTGGAGATGCAGTGGGGCGTATTCTAGATTTAGTTAGCGCTGATTTAGGACAAGAGATGCCGATTTTACCTTCATCTGAGTTAGCCTACCCAACCAAAGATTGTCTTTCCTATTTCCACAATATACCTTTTGAATATAAATTTAGAAACAGGAAAACTGGCAGCCAAGTTACTAGATTGCACACGGAAAGAAGTTTATACATTGGTGATGTTTTAACTGCTCAAGAAAAAGCCAAGTTTATCTCTCTGATTATTCCAGTTGCTCAGATACCTAACTCAGAGTTAATCACTACTCTCAATCTCTGGCAACTACAAAGTTGTCCGCTGATTAATTGTTTACTAGTTCCCCAAGGTGAAAATACCAGAGAATCTCTGACTTTATGGCTGGAACAACATAATTTTGCTGATAATATCAGCGTCTGGAATGAAGATAGTCAAGAGTGGGAAAAACTACAGCAAGATAGCGATTTTATCCTCTTCACTTGCCCTGGTGACATCCTGCTACCAAATTTGGCTCATACTTTAAAATTAATTGCACTTAAAAACCAAACAGATGTTGTAGTGTGGCAAATAGAACAATTGGGTGCAAAAACGGAGGATAGTTGTGTCATCGAAGATTTACTACGTCGTCCTCAATTTCAATTACACAGTATTAGTCATAGCAATTATATTGGTACAGGCTTTGCCGTCAAGCCAAATTTAGCTGCTCAATATCCCTACCAACTGTGGGAGCAAATTCTAGATAATGATGTCCACCTCTTCCAAATCTGGCTGGCTCTAAAACCAGAATTACAATGGTACACTCACCCCGAATATTGTACCTTGAGAACTTTAGAAAATAAGCCTGCGCCACTACCACAATTAGTAAATCCTTTTTGGGAAAAATACCAAGAAGTATTTAGTTCTCAAAGCGATAAGTTTAGCCTAGTCAAGCATAACCATCCACAACAACCATACCTCTTAAAACCAAAGCGTCAAGCTAAGAGTATTAGCGTTATTATTCCCTTCCGTGATAAACCAGAATACACTTGTCGTTGTCTAGAATCTTTAGCCAAGCAGCAGCTAAATTCTAGCTTAGAAATTATTCTCATCAATAACCAATCTAAGCGTAGTAGCGTTGAATATATAAAAGAATTTGCCACTCAACAACAGCTTGAAAGTAAAGTCAAAATAATTGATTACGACTATCCCTATAATCACAGCCGTCAAAGTAATTTAGGCGTTGAAGTTAGTACTGGAGAAGTTGTTGTTTGCTTAAACAATGATGCAGAGTTAGTCAGTAATTCTATATTAGAAGAAATGGCAGCTTGGGCATTAATTCCAGGAGTGGGAACTGTGGGCTGCAAGATTAGTGCACCCAATGGCAGATTAGTTTGTGCTGGGGTGAAAGCGAGAATGTATGCTAGCAGTAAAAGCTTAGCTGTAGTTCAAGAATCAGAAGATCCTACCTACGCTGACGTAGTTCGAGAAACCTTCGGTAATACCTTTGCTTGTGCAGCTATATCTCGCGATCTTTACCTCGAAATGGGAGGATTAAATGCGAAAGAGTTTCCCAGTGAATATAACGATGCTGATTTTATTTTGCGCTTAAATAAGCTAGGATATACTCACATTTATCTGGGACATTTACTGGTTTATCACGTTCCAGGAGCAACTCGTGTAGGTTGTGATGAAATGTCGCAAAAATTACTACTACGTCAGAAATTTCCAGAAGCTTTTATTGGTGGTTTATTCCAGTTAGAAAGTGAAATGGAAATCTTGAGAAAATTAGGTAAGATTTTAGTTAATGATCGCTGGCAAAAAAATAATAAACAAAAAGTAGATGAGCAGCTCAAGAAAACCTTCCTTTTCCGCTCATTATCTCGTTATCCCAAAGTTAAGCAGGCTGCGAAATCAGCTTATCAGAAACTACGTCAATTAATACCTTAATTGTATAGAGTGTGAGGTTAAAATATGAGCGACAAAGTTCAGGTTTTTGTAGGTACAGATAGATCGCAACTATTAGCGGTTAAAGTCCTTGAACATTCTATTAAAAGGTATAGCAGTTTGCCTGTAGAAGTTGTTCCGATGCTAGATTTGCCAATTAAACAGCCTCAAGATCCAAGAAATTGGCAAAGAACAGGCTTTTCTTTCAGCCGCTTTTGCATTCCCAAACTAGCAAGTTATTCAGGCAGGGCAATTTATTTGGATGCGGATATGTTGGTCTTTCAAGATATAGCTAAGTTGTGGAATATTCCCTTTGATGGAGCCAAAGTCATCATTCAAGGTAAACTTCCTGAGAAACATCAAAAAACGAATCACAAGCAAGGAGCACCAGAAAAAAGAATTAAGCAATGCTCAGTAATGCTCCTAGATTGTAGTCGTCTTGACTGGGATATTGAGCAAGTGATTGAGGACTTAGATCAAGGTAAATATAACTATGAAAAATTGATGTATGATTTGTGCATCTTAGATGAACATAAAGATATTAAATACGGAGTTCCCTTTGAGTGGAATAGTCTGGAATATTACGATTCTAATACTTGCTTAATTCACTACACAGATATGGCAACTCAACCTTGGGTATCTTGTCATAATCCCTACGGTTATCTCTGGCTGAATGAGGTACGTTTAATGTTAGAAGACGGCTCATTAACCATGGATGAGCTGAATGAAGAAATTCGCTTAAAGCACTTCCGCAAATCCTTGTTGCGAGACCTAAAATACAGTCAGTTCTTACCCCGTATCTTTAGTCCCATACTACGCAAAAATTATGCGGCTTTAGACCGCAAAAGTGGCTTTAAGCCACATCAAGAAGTTCGTCGGCTTAAAAAGATACGCAAGCAAGCAGTAAAGCAATATGAATCATCTCTGGTGAAGCATTAGATTAAGTAGCTTGAGTAAGTAAGATGGAGGAGATTATTAACTTAGATAATTTGGCAATATCTAAGTATTCAAATTTTCGTAATATCTTAATCTTGAAAGATTTTGTCAATGCCACATATTATCAGGCATTTTCTTATCCCATAAATATCTTGCCCGAATAAATTGGTATTCTTTTAGTTACTTTTACTCAAGAAAATAAACTTTATCAAGTAGAAAAGCAAGAGCAAGCTAGTTTATTTTGAAAGATAACTATAAGAAGAACCAGAGCTAGTTTTTTTTAGTCGTTACGCCTTATCTTATTGTTCCTTATTCGTTGACATTTTCCGTTCCAATCAGGTTCCTACTATTTACTGTATCTACGATAATTTACTTAATATCTCTACCACAAAAACCAACCCTGGCTTATGAAGATTTAAAATCTGTGCTTAAGCAAAAAAATAGACTTGAGAGGAGAGCAAAATAAGACTTTCTCAATGCCCCAATTCGCAAGTTGAAAAGTAGAGTTAAAAAAACTCAGTGACAAAAATCGTAAATTTAAAAATATTTACCGTAAGTTACAAAAATAAATAGAGGCAATGAAAACCTCGAAGTTATGGAAAATATGAGAAAAATAATTTGATTGTAAGACTCTACTAACTAAGAAGTAACGATAACATAAACCTATGTTCCCTAGCCAAAAGATTAATGACTGGTCAACTAACTATTCTTAGCATTAGCGATCCTCTATACCTTAATCGACTCAAGGCACTCATTTCCTCTGTTAGTCAAAACTACCCTCAAGTCAAATTTTATTGTCACTTAGTCAACACTGAACAATCAGTTGCGGAATCCTTACAGCATCTTTACCCTAATTTAGAGTGTAACTTTGATTATCAAGAATTTAATAGTGAGGAAGATAAAAAAGCTTATTGTGCCAATATTAGAGCTGATGTTATTTATCAGTTAATGCAAAAGCCAGAAACATCTTCACTACTATATCTGGATGCGGACTCTATCGTTAGAAAGGATTTATCTGATTTATTAGACACCATAAACAATCATGATTTAGTAGTTTTGAAAAGGGAAGAGGCTGAAGAGAAATATCTTAAGTTTGCTGCTGGTGTAATTGGCATTAAAAACTCTAGTATTACACAAAAATTTATTGCTCAGTGGGCTACTTTAGTGAAGGAACAACTTTATGAGTGGTATAGTGACCAGTTATGCTTGTACTATGCTTATGAACAGTTTCAATCACAACTTAATACTTTTGATTTACCCCAGAGATTTATTGATTGGGAATTTTTATCAACTTCATCAATTTGGGTAGGCAAAGGTCCTCGAAAAGATGAGAATAAAATTTATGTATTAGAAGAAGAGTATTATTTGACAGCAGCAGTGGCAGGAATTGATACAAATCAAGGTATCAGAAATTTACTAGAACAGCAAATTCTTGTTTTAGAAGCAGACAAACTCGTCTTGAGAGAAGAAAAACAGGAACAAAAAAACAATAATAATAAGTTAGTTAATAAGAATAAAAATCTGATTCAGAAGAAAGAAGATTTACAACTTAAGCTCAGCCAAGAGCAAGAAAAATTTAATCTCAATAATAAAGAACTAAATCACCGGATTGCAAATTTAAAGCAAGAAATAAAAAATCTCAAATCAGAAATAAAAAATCTCAAATCAGAAAATAAAAACTTGAGTTCTGAAATCAACAAAATGCACCGAGAACTAATGAATATTAAAAATTCAAAGTTTTGGAAAATGAGAAAGCAATGGATCAAATTTAAAAGTTACTTGAACTTTATCGAATAAAGCCTAGAAAACTCAGATCTAACAATCAAGGATGTTTTCATGACCCAAGTTAACCAGAATGTAGAATATAGTAGCTCTAGCTTGAGTAATCCCCTTATGTCTGTGAGCAAAGGAAAATTGATTCGAGTTCTCTACGACATCTCAGTTTTGGGCATGGCACATAAACAAGTGCTGGCACGTACGGGCGTTTTTAGATTAGTGGAAAACCTTGCTCAAGGTTTAGTTGAATCTCCAGAGTGCCAATTGTCTTTTTGTAGCACTAGAGGCAAAGAAAATAGAGCTCAGTGCCGAGATTATCTCCATGCAAATCCTCAATTTAATCGGGTGAATTTAGAATCAACTAGATTCTCAATGACCGATATTTTTCATTCGCCTTTTCATAGCTTGCCAGATGAAGTTAACCAAGTAACTAGATTACTAACAGTTCATGATTTAATCCCAATTTTATATCCAAAATATGTTATTCAGCACGAAACAAAACAGCTCAAACAATCTCTAAGTAAAGTCAAAGGGAATGACTGGTTAACTTGTGTTTCTCAATCAACAAAAGATGATATTTGCAACTACATTGGTATTGATGCTAGTAAGATTTTTGTCACTCATCTAGCAGCAGATAGTAGAATATTCTATGTTTGCAAGGAGAAACATCGACTGGCTGAAGTGAGAAAGAAATATGGAATCGGTGAAGAACCATATTTTTTGAGTTTGTCCACTCTAGAGCCACGAAAAAATATTACTCAAGTCATTAATTGCTTTGCTCAACTTGTACAACAGCAGCGCTTGAAAAATCTAAAGTTAGTACTGGTGGGAGCCAAGGGCTGGCAATATGAATCTATATTTAAAGCTATTGAAAATAACCGCAACCTGGAACAGCAAATCGTAATTACAGATTACGTCATTGATGAGGATTTAGCAGCACTTTATAGTGATGCAATTGCCTTTTTGTACCTCTCTTTTTATGAAGGCTTTGGTTTACCTCCCCTAGAAGCGATGCAGTGTGGAACTCCCGTTATTACTTCAGATACTTCATCTTTACCAGAAGTAGTTGGCGATGGAGGATTGATGCACTCACCTAGGGATAGTGAAAGTATTTGCCAAAGTATGTTTAAACTTTATCAAAACTCTTCATTCCGCCATCAATTAGCTTTAAAGTCCCACCAGCAAGCGCAAAAGTTTCGTTGGGATAAATGCGTTCAGCAGACAATTAATGTCTATCAAACTATTTCATCAACAGCAGATGAAAGCAAAAATCAATTTTTTTTCGAGCCGCAGCAATTAACTAGGAAAAAAACACCAAAAACTAGACCTAGAATTGCTGTTGATGGTGTATTTTTTCAGCTACACAATTCTGGAATTGCTCGCCTGTGGCAATCAGTACTAAAAGAATGGTCTCAAACTGAATTTTCTCAGGAGATTCTGGTGTTAGATAGAGGAGGAACTGCTCCCATAATTCCTGGTATTTGCAATCGAGTTATTCCACAATACAGCTATGAGTTTGTGGGGCAAGATAGTGAAATGCTAGAGCGAATATGCCATCAAGAAGGAATTGATTTATTTATTTCTAGCTATTACACAACTCCTGTATCAACTCCTTCAATTTTTATGGCATATGATTTAGTTCCGGAAGTTATGAATGCAGATTGTACGGAACCAAGATGGCGCGAGAAACATCATGGTGTTCATCATGCTTCTGCTTACATTTCTATCTCTGAAAATACAGCTCAAGATTTAATTAAATTTTTCCCCAAAATTACCAGAGATAAGATTAAGGTTGCTCATTGTGGTGTAGAGAGTATTTTTACACCTGCCAATGACAAGGAAATCCAGCAATTTAAGGTTAAATATAATTTAAATTATCCTTACTTCTTAATCGTAGGTGAGCGATTTGGCTTCAATGGATATAAGAATGTTATGTATTTCCTAGAAGCCTTTAATAGAATGCCTGACAATAGTAATTTGGCAATTGTTTTTACTGGAGGCAAAGAGAAATTAGAAGCAGAATTATTACAATTAGTAGAAGGTGTGGAAACTAATGTTCTGCAATTAAGCGATGCTGAATTAAGAGCTGCTTATTCTGGTGCAATTGCTTTAGTTTATCCTTCACGCTATGAGGGTTTTGGATTACCAATCTTGGAAGCAATGGCATGTGCTTGTCCAGTAATTACTTGCCGCAATTCTTCAATTCCAGAAGTTGCAGCAGAGGCAGCTTTATATGTTGGTGAATCAGATATTGATGAGTTGGTACAGGCTCTACATCAAGTCCAGAATCTAGAGGTGCGTAGTTCGTTAATAGTTTCAGGTTTAGCTCAAGCAAAGAAATTTAGTTGGGCAAAAATGGCAGCAAAGATAGCTGATACTTTAATGATAACTGCTCATGAAATTGAAAATGGTAATTATCAAAAGCCATCATCTATGTGGAAGGAGCTGAGGCAATTACAGCTTCAATTAGAAAGTAGGCATGAAGCAGAACTGAGAACTTGGAAAAAAAAGCATAAAACTAAAGATAATCAACTCAAAAAATTAAGTTTACAGCTGCAAAAAACTGAGGTAAAACTTGAGGAAAATAGTGCTACAGCGATAGAAATACAGCAGCTATCAACTCAGCTTAAGCAAGCTAAAAAAGAACTTAAACAAGCTCAAATAAGAATTAAAGCTATGGAAAGTAGTAAATTCTGGAAAATTCGTCAGTTATGGTTCACACTGAAGCAAAAACTCGGTATGTTAGCGAAGGAGTGATTTTCAGCAATTTATAATAATGTTAACAATATTTGCTATCCCCAAACCTTTTCAGGAACAGATTGAAACCATTCAACGTAACGCTATTATTAGTTGGACAAAACTCAATCCACGCCCCCAAATTATCTTGTTTGGCGATGAAATTGGGACAGCAGAAATCGCGTCTGAATTAAATCTACAGCATATCCGTGACATTGAGTGTAATCCACAGGGAACACCTCTAGTTAATTCTGCATTTGCTCTGGCACAGAAATTGGCTCAGGGTAATTTATTAACCTACATTAATAGTGACATTATCTTACTCGGTGATTTCACAGCAGCAGTGGATAAATTGTCTTGGAATAGGTTTATGATGAGTGGTCAACGTTGGAATGTAGATCTCGATCAACCTTTAGCATTTAGCAATCCAAATTGGGAAAACCAGTTACGTGATTTAGCAAAAAACTCCGGTAAGTTAGAGGGAGTACAAGCAATGGATTACTTTATTTTTCCCCAGGGTTTGTATCAGCAACTTCCTCCTTTTGCTGTAGGTCGTCCTGGCTGGGATAATTGGATGTTATACCAGGCTTTAAAGCTAGGTATACCCGTGATTGATGCTACTCCAGCAATTACCGCCATACATCAAAATCACGACTACAATCACCACCCTCAAGGAAAACAGGGTGCGTATCAAGGAGAAGAAGCGAAAAGAAATAAGGAACTTATAGGAGGAGAAGACTACACCTATTTTCGCCTTGATTTAGCTAGCTGGTTAATGACATCTCAAGGTGTACAACTAGTACATTGGAATAAAGAGAAACTGTTGCGATGTTTGGAAATGTTACCCTTTATCCAGCCTGAGTTTAGAGGTAGTGCAACTCTTTTAAGTTATCTCATTCAACAGGATTTTTACAGTATTTTAGAGTCAGAGAAAATAAATGAGATATATCATAGCTTAGGTAAGAATTTATTTGCTTCCAATAATCAGCAGTGGTTTAATTTGACCTTTGACAAAAAAGGAGAGCAAAAATCTCTATCTTTGCCAGTTCCTACAGAGCGTAGAGCGATTGAAAAGCTAGAATTTAGGATAAAAAAGAAAGATGTAGAGATAGAAAAGCTTAAGACGAAGCAGCAAGAGTATAAGCAGAAAATTACTGGGCTAAAAGAGGCATTGAAAACAGCAAGTTTAGAAGCAAAGCATGCTAAGAAAGAATTCAAGCAACTGCAAACTAAAATGGATAAAATGAAACAAAGTAAATTTTGGCAATTGCGCTCGATTTGGTTGCAAATAAAGCAGAAAATATTTTTACATTAAATCTGAGAAGAAGATATAATTCAAAATTATGGCAGTATGAATAGTAATATACCATTAGTTTCAGTTATTATACCTTGCTACAATCAAGGTCAGTATCTTCACGAAGCTGTTACTAGTGTTTTGAGCCAGACATATCAGAATCTAGAAATAATTATTGTTAATGACGGTTCGACTGAAGTAGAAACTATCGAAATTTTCAATAATTATCAGCCGCCAAAAACTAAATTAATTCACACAACTAATCAGGGTGTTTGTCGAGCTAGAAATACAGCAATTGCTGCCTCTAGAGGAAAATATATACTTCCTTTAGATGCAGATGATAAAATTGCTCCTACTTATCTAGAAAAAGCAGTGCCTGTTTTGGAAAAAAATGCTTATATTGGTATTGTCTACTGCGAAACTCAACTGTTTGGAGAAAAACAGGGAACTAGCACCTCTTCTACCTTACCAGATATTTTCATTGGCAAAGATAAATTACCAGAAATACTAATCTACAATCGTATTCACAATTCTGCCTTGTATCGCAAATCTGATTGGGATAAAGTTAGTGGCTACAATACTAATATGATTTATGGTTTAGAAGATTATGATTTCTGGCTATCCATTTTAGAAACAGGAAAAAAAAGCTATTTAATTCCTGAATATTTATATTTTTGGCGTAGAGCAAAAAAATCTCGCAGCACCCAAGCTCACGATCATCTTGCTCTTTGTTACACTCAGCTTTTCCACAACCACTCTCAACTTTATTTTGATAACATAGGTTTTGTTTTTCAATATATTTTTGATACCAGACAAGTTTATAAACAATTTGCATTGCAGCATAGACAAGAAACTAAAAAATTAAAAGCAGAACTTAAGAATAATCAAAAAGAGACCAATAAACTGCAAAAAGATTTGAAAAATGCCACTAGCAATCTCAAGGAAATAAAAAAAGATTTGAAAAATACTACTAGCAATCTCAATAAACTAAAAACAGATTTGAAAAATGCCACTAGCAATCTCAAGGAAATAAGAACAGAGCTGAAGCAGGCTAAAAGTAGAATCAAAACAATGGAAAAAAGTAAATTCTGGAAACTTCGGAATCAGTGGTTTAAATTTAAACATATTTTTAGCAATAATTCACAGGTAGAGGAATAGCTAGATTCTGAAAATAATAATCTCATCAAGAAACATAAAATATGATGTTTATAAGTAATTTAGTGTGATAACTACTATTTTTATTGTTTTGATCGCACCTCTAAAATAGAGCAACTTTGGCAACTGACAAAAGAGATTAACTCATCCCCCGGCTAAAGCACGAGGGATTTCGTGTTGTTTGTTGTTAGTTGTTGGTTGAAAGTCAAATAACAAATAACAAAGCGGTGGGCGGCTATCCCTCCTACGTATAAACATCCGTTGGTTTCTTTGAAAAAATCGGCTTCGGGGCCCTTTCGGTGATTATCTCTACTATGTACCACGAGGTTATGTCTTGTATACAGCTATGCAACTATGTTGGATTATGGGAGCAAAAAACATTTTATTATTGGCTGCGATAGTCGAACAATTGGAGGAGAAAACTATGCTACCTATGACAAAGAAGGCTATGGTATTGTGGCTCTTGAGAGAAATTATGATGCCTATCTGGAATCATTTTAATATCCTCAAAGAAAACAGTAAATTAGTCTACTTTAGTCATGTAGCAGCACAGCCTTAGAAAAAAAACGATCATCCCCTCAGTAAATGGTGGGGTAAGTGGCTTAATCGTACCATTAGAGCTAGTTTTCTTGAACGTAGGGAATTGTGCAAGCTGTAAAGCAAGATAAATACGTCCACAAATACTATTTTCGCTACATAATATAACGCTTGTTAGCCTTTGATAATAGCTTTTTAAAGGACTTAAAGGCTTCGCCAACATTTTAAAAATTTGCTGCATTGAAGAAGCATAACCTGTCTGAAAATGCTTGTTAGTTTTCATTTGAGCAGTTAAATCATAACCACTAACAATCTTTCCAGCTTTCAACTATATCTGTCGAGCATAATAAACCGTACAGTGTTACAAGCTATTAGATTGATAGCAAAGATACTCTATTACTGATTGCGTTTGTTTGTCCGATTTGATTAGTACTTGTTGACAGCCAAACAGTAAAATTACCTCCCGAAAAAACATTTGCCTATCTAGATGTAATATGTAATCTTGCTGATTGATAAATATCAATCTATCAACCAGGTAAAATGAGAAAAAGTTCTACAGGATACAGGCATAGCAACCATTCAGTAAGTTTGGCTACTGTTCGCCTTATCTGGATATGCAATGGTGTGTCCCTGACGACTCAAACAAACTGCTGCTGCAAATCCACCTAATCCTGCTCCCAATATTACATAATCAGAGCTTTCCATAACTTTTTCCTCATTATTGATCTGGAGAGAAAATCAAAATTTTCCCCCATGAACCTCTTTACAACTTAAATTAAGGCTCGATCCTTACCTTCTGCTATACCTCAACACCATCAATAAACTAGCAATAATGAGCCATCGCCTGAGTTTTTTGAGCGGGTCTATATCGTAAGCTTTAAATTTGCTTGTTTTTGGCTGTAACTAAATGCAAATTAAATAAATCAGCTTACTTATATCTTAAAGATTGCGGCAAGGAATCAATAAATTTTGCAATTTTTATTTACTCAAACAAACTAAAAATTATTTCTCAACACAGAAACAAGTTGTCGTACTAGTTGCTCTCTCTCGCCTGTATTTGAGCATTCATTACCTGATTGATGTCATCGCTGATGTTAACCGAGGAATTGTGCTTAGGTGGTTTGGTAGTCGTTATTTACTTCCTACTAAACCCCAACTATGGCTAAGAAATAGTGTGTTATTCGCTACCTCATTCCTACAGGAATTACGCGAGCAAATTATGTATAGTCTATCAAGCTTCGTAACCATAAATTTGTTTCTTAAAAGGTAAAAAAGCGAAAGAAAATGATAATGTCAAAGAAAAAAGTTGCCATAATAACTATGAAGCCCAAACTTCTAACACTCTATTGACTATCAAAACCTAAAAATCAATCATCAATCTGTTGTACAAAGAATTAAAATATATCAACCAGAAGCAAAAAATAGTACCAATTATCAGCTAATTCAAGAATTGTTATCAGCCCTGCAAGCGATTGAAGCTGAAGAAACGGTAACAGTAGTTCTTCAAGAATTACTACCTGATATATTTTGTAAAGTGATGGATTTTCAAGCAATAGCCAACCGAAAATTTGTGGAAAATAAAACTAGTTTTCACGGTTATTACAATATCATCAAACAAATGACTCAAAGTAGCAAAGTTATTTTGTTTCTTGTGCGTGGTAGAGTGCAAGCTGGGGGACTAGGTTGAGTTGCAGCCAGCGATCTGGTTATTGCTGAGGAAAGATCCACCTTTGTTTTATCAGACCTACTATTTGGTTTATTACCCGCTTGTGTTTTGCCATTTTTGTTCGCAAAGTAGGATTTCAAAAAGCTTAACGTTTAGCACTAAAAACTCAAAATATCTCAGTAATATAAGCCTCTAATTAGCCATTGTTTGATGAATATGGCAATGATACTAATAAGTTAATCAATCAATATATTCCGCGTTTAATATATTTACAATTATCTGGGTTTAAATAATTAAGATACTGGATAAATCAGTTATGAATTATTTAACCAGAAACTCAAGAATTATCTGTTAATAATTATTCTAGTATATTGACTGATACTACTATTCAATAAAAACTCAAAATATTTGCTAAAAATGAAATATTTTTATGGCAAAGTAAAATACCTTCCTTAACATAAAATTCTTTCTAATTAAGTAGGATTCAGCAAATAAGTGAGAGATGTTTGAGACCTCTCGCTTAAATTATTAATATCTAAACATTACCCATTCTAAATAACAAACTAATAACATTATCTTTTGAGGATATTTACTCTAAAAAAGTTTATTAGCTTGAAGTTATTTCTGGTTACTATTTCTACTCACAAGCTAACCACATGGTATTGATTACTTATTACCTAGGGATGATGCACTAACTTAGTGCTATTACTTAAGAAGATTCTAATCCCAGCAAAGCTACTTATTACCGTGGAACCCTTACCTCTTGCCTTTTAATTAAAAAATGCCATGATCGAAAAATAATGCACTAAATAAAAATAGCAGACCCATAATGCCCACCTATACCGGAATTTCTAGCGAAGCTTTTCGTCATCCCCTCGATAAACAAGCTGAACAAACTCTGCGTAGTGTCCCTGGTTTTGATATCCTTGCCCGTACTTTTGTAGAATACCTTTACGAGAGACCCCAGCAAATTTTTCACCTTGGTAATTCGATTCAAGTGGGGCCACGCCAGTATTCTAGCCTGTATGGTATGTTTCGCGAATGCGTGCAAGATTTAGATGTTTCTCCCCAACCATCTCTATTTGTGAGTCAGAATCCCCAGGTAAATAGCTATGCTCTGGGTCACGAGCGCCCTTATATTGTGGTAAATACGGGTTTACTAGACTTATTAGAGGAAGTGGAAATACGTACGGTTCTAGCCCATGAATTAGGACACGTTAAGTGTGAACATACAATTCTAATTCAAATGGCAATTTGGGCGATGGGCGCAGCTTCCTTACTAGGTGAAATTACTTTGGGTTTAGGTAATTTAATCAGCAGTGGTTTAATCTATGCTTTTCATGAGTGGCGACGTAAAGCAGAACTTTCAGCAGATCGAGCAGCTTTACTGGTAACAGATGATTTGAAACCTATTGTACACACCATGATGAAGCTAGCAGGTGGTAGTAGTCGCTATGCCAACGAGTGCAGTATTAATGAGTTTATACGTCAAGCGGAAAAATATGCTCAAGATGAAGAAAACTTAAACCAAATTTACAAGTTTTTACTTTACAACGGTGGTAAAGGTACTTTTTTAACCCATCCTTTCCCTGTAGAACGACTCCATTTTATTAAAAGTTGGTTTACATCAGCCGAATATGAGAACATTCGACAGGGAAACTATCCACGTGTTGGTTTTGAAGGTACAGTGGAAGTAAATTCAGAAACACAAGAGAGTGAAGCAGAAATTCTGCGTCGCCAAATTGCGGAACTGGAAGCAGAAATTGAGCGTATTAAATCCCGGCAAAATACATCGCAGGAATGACAGGAATATGTCAGCGCAGTACAATGCTGACTATGCTAATTTTTTCAGTTTGAGTTGTTATTGCTAAGGCTTTCAGGAAAATCTTTATCGAGTGCATCTACTTTGTAATTTTTATTGCTCAAGGTTTTGGATGATGCGGGTGTAGTCCTATGGTGAAAGACACCTTTTCTAGCAAAAAATATCAAAAAAGTCAATTAGAGAATGGCAGACGTTTAAATATCAATCTTGAGCGATCGCAAGAGAATATCTACTCATTTTTCCTGGATATTGTCCAGGATAACCCCCCAGAAGTAGTCCATGAGGAATTTAAGTGTTTGTTCTTTTGTTGTCGCAAAACAGAGCTGAATGCGGAGATATTACCAGAAATTTCGGCGATAATTTTTGCGAACAATGAAGCAGAGTTTGTCAACACGCTCAAGCGTTGTTGTTACATCCTGATTAATAACTGGGAAACCAAGAGATACCACAGTCATATTATTAATCTAGTCAATGGATTTACTGATATTGATGTCCAGAAGAAATCTCTATCTCGCTCAATTTCACGTCTGCGATTATGGCTCAAAAACTTTGTCGAAAGTCCAGATTACGAAGATATTAAACTATTTAATTGCACGAAAAACAATAAAGAATATGGCAAACAACACTGGAGCGAGCGCTATGCTTCTTATTTATTAGTGCCTCAGTATGTTAATAGTGATAATCCGAGGGAACAAAGAGAAGCGGCAATTGCCCTGGCTAAAAAACTGAAATATCAATTTAAATTTGATTTGGCAATGTATACAGCTCGTTGTCAATCGAAATTTTATCATGGTGACACACTAGATAATCCTACAGCTTTAGGAGATGAAGTTCTCTGGTTAATTAAAAAGATTGTTGCCAAGAAAGGTAAATTTAGTTATAAAAATTTAGCCAATATTTATCTCAAGCAAATTGATGGGCAAAAATACCAAGTATTTAAACAAAGCTTGCCTAAATATTTGTTGTATTCTATTTCCCATCAAGCTAATGTCGAAACCCTCCATCAGAAACTAGCTAAAAATTTGACAACACTATATCAAGAATATGAAGAAGATGCCTTAAATAGTGCTTTGATTTTGAGAACTTGCAATCGCTTATTTGACTATTTGACAACAATTGATGGCCAAGAGCCCTCAGATTTTTTCATCTTTCTGATGTCCCATGGTAGCAATATGACCTTGGTAATTTTGCTACTAAAAATAATTTTGATTTGTCCCCACGCCCGCAATCATTTAGATAACAAAATTGCTCAACTTATTAAGTACTACATGGACTATCCTCAGGAAGAATGTCATTGGGTAGTACACTTTTTTGAGATTTTCAATGTTATCTTTGCGATTCATGCAGATAATCAAATTCAGTACAATCTAATTAAAATTAATTCTGATGATAGTGAGGAGATTACAGAAGAAAATTTGGAATCATATCGCATTTTCTCGCAGCGCCACATGGGTAAACCGCAACTGTAATTGGGATTAGTCCAGGAGCATTGGGCGTGCACTTTGTTTTATGATTAAAGCTGCTATGCTGAGTGCTTATCTCCAGAAACAATTAACTTCACGTTCTCACACTATCTTTTGGTTTAGTCTGAGCCTAACTTTTGCTGTCATTTATGCTGTGATGGGTTTGCAGCAAGCTTTTGGTAGTGAGTATGTTGTGCAAGATGATGCTAGACAACACGTTTTTTGGATGCGTCGCTTCTTAAATCCGGAGATATTTCCTGGGGATTTAATTGCTGATTACTTCCAATCGGTTGCTCCTTGGGGTTATACCTGGTTCTATCGTTCCCTTGTCAGTTTGGGTATTGAGCCCATATTCCTCAGTAAAATTTTACCTCTAATTCTGGGGATAATTACCACAGGCTACCTGTTTGGTATTTGCCTAGAAATTTTACCAGTACCAGCCACTGCTTGGATCGCCTCTGTACTATTCAATCAAACCTTGTGGTGTGGTGACGATCTCTCTTCAGGAACACCGCGATCTTTTGTATATTTATTATTACTTGGATTTATATACTATTTACTGCGTCGTTCCCTACTGCCTTGTTTAGCTGCAATTGCACTGCAAGCCCTATTCTATCCCCAATGTGTATTTCTTAGTGCAGGATTACTCCTATTGCGTTTGTGGTGCTGGGAAGGCGGTAAAATCGGGCTATCGAAGAACCGTAGCGATTATCTATTTTGTAGCGTGGGATTGATAGTAGCATTTGTAGTCATGCTACCCTACGCCCTCAAAAGCTCAGAATTTACACCCCTGGTGAGTGTAGATGTGGCGAAAACCATGCCAGAATTTTTACCAGGAGGAAGAAGCGAATTTTTTGATGATACTGCTTGGGAATATTGGTTAGGAGGGCGTAGCGGTATGATTCCCAAAGCATTAATTACTCCCGTTACTCTTACTTTAGGTTTCCTCTTACCAATCTTACTCTGCTTGCCGCAAAAGCTACCCCTAGTCAAGCAATTAACCAAGGAAAGCAAACTTCTAGGACAATTAATTTTAACCTCATTAGCATTATTTTTAGCGGCTCATGCCCTGCTATTCCGCTTGCACTTACCCAGTCGCTACACTCAGTATAGTTTGCGAATTGTTCTGGTAATCGCCGCTGCTCTTGTTTTGACAATTATCTTAGATAAACTACTTACCTGGGCAAGTCAAAGTAGAAAATTACCTCTACAAATTCTCACCTTAAGTATTGCAACTACACTAGCGATTGTTCTGGTAATGTATCCTAGTTTCCTAAAAAAATTTCCCAAAGCAAGATATGTAAAAGGAAAAGAACCACAAATATATCAGTTTTTCGCCCAAACTCCCACCGAAACTCTAATCGCTTCCACCTCAAAAATTGCCGATAATATACCTACATTTTCCCAACGTTCAGTGTTAGTGAGCAAGCAATACGCGATTCCCTACCATTTAGGCTACTACAATCAATTTCGCCAGCGAGCAATGGATTTAGTTGAGGCTCAATATAGTACTAAATTGGAGAAAGTAACCGCTTTTATCCAAAAGTACAGTATTGATTATTGGTTATTAGATACCTCTGCTTTTAGCGATGACTATCTGCGTAAAAATTGGGTGAGACAGTACCCTAAAGTAGTAGAAACAGCTCAAGCTAATCTAGAATCAGATGCAGAACCTGTGGTGGAAAAATTGCAAGAAATTTGCACTGTTTTGCGTACTGAACGTAGTTTAGTTCTCGATACTACGTGCATTTTAAATCAACCATAGATTAAATAATAAACATCTGGTGGAAATGAAAATATCTGAATTTGTGAAACTTGTAGGGACGTAAAATTTTACATCCCTACATTAGTAATAAATTTAATGTTCGCTACTTTCCGCCATAATTTCCTGCAATAAAGGTGACAAATTAGTAGTTAAACGTCCCGCACGAATAAACTCAGCATAGGTATCAGCTTCAATATCTAATAATTGTTCTCGCAATTGAGTCATCGTCAATTCTCTCAATTGAGGTGCTTCTTGCTGCAACTTTTCGATTTCCTCCTCTACAGCCTTAAGCTGTCCTTGAACTAAACTTTGTTGATAGCGATAAAATTCTGGTTCAATTTCTGGTAATAATTCAACATCTAAATCTTTTAGATGTTGCAAAACGCGATTTAAAGCTGCGCGACGCGCTAACAATTCAGAAAATTGTTGTTTCAAAGGTTGATCGCCAATTAAATCTAGCTTTTCCAAGAAAAATTTTGTGCTTAAACCTTGAACCAAGAGAGTGAAAAGAACCACACCAAAAACAATATTAATAATTTCCTGCCTGCCTTCGAGAATAACTGGCACACTCAATGCCAAAGCAATAGAAACAGAACCCCGCAAACCTCCCCACCAAAGTATGGTTTGTTCACGCAAACTAATATCACTGTTGGCTATCGAGTTACTAATACCTCCTAAACCAAAAACAACAACTGCCCGTGTTGCCAAAATTGCCGCAATCGCAACTAAAATTAAATCTAAATTGCCACCTAAACTAGCAAAATTAATTTGGTCTCCAATTAGCAAAAAGACGATTGAATTGACGAAAAAAGCTAAAAAATCCCAAAATTCCGACACCAGCAACCTCGTGCGTGGATTCATGCCAATGCGGGAACCAAAGTTGCCTAGAATCACCCCCACCGTTACCACACCAATAACACCAGAACCACCTAATTCCTCGGTAATTAAGTAAGTTCCGTAGGCAGAAACTAATGTCAAAGACTGTTCTACTAAAGGTAAATCAAAACGCTGAGTAAGATAAGAAATACCAAAACCAACCAAGCAACCCACACCCACACCAATACCAACAAAAGCAAAGAAACGGGTTAGTGTAGTGGGAATCGAAAAATCTTGGGTTCCTAGAGGTATTCCTACCAGCAAAACAAAAGCAACAACTGCCACACCATCGTTAAATAGACTCTCTCCCTCCATCAAGACAGTTAACTTTTTACTCGCCCCTAATTCTCGAAACAAGGCGACAACAGAAACCGGATCCGTTGCAGACAAACTTGCCCCTACCAACAGAGCAGTTGCCAAGGATAGGTCGGTAAAATAGCTGAGGGCTAAAGATGTGCCGATTACCGAAATAATAACGCCAACAACGGCAAAGAGGGTAACTGGTACTAAATTGTCCCTGAGACTGCGCCAGCGAATATTCCATGCTGCTTCAAAGAGCAAAGGAGGCAAAAAAATCTCTAGAATTAACTCTGGAGATAAATTAACCAGACGAATATCAACAAACGCTAAACCCAAACCCACAATTACCAACAGTAAAGTGTAGGGAATTTGACGAAACCAACTCACAATCCGTGACAGTGTAGCCACACTCAGAGACACCGACAGCACAATCAGGAATTGCTCTAAATTTTGCTTAATGGCGATTTCAGCACCTGTAGCCTCTAGACTCATGCATTAACTCCAACTAAAGCCAATCGTAGGATAGTGCGGTTGCGAGCTAGATCGCAAATTTTGTTGTTTGTTGTTTGTTGTTCGTTGTTTGTTGTTCGTCTACCTACTTCAAAATCCCTGTCTCGTATGCGGGTGAGTAAAGCGACTTCCTGAATCCAGAACCTTAAAAAATGACCAATCAGCCAGATACCCAGTCCTCGAATCCAGAATCAACAGCCAACTCCAATGGTAGCGAAGTTGGCATTGTTCCTCGGCAAACCAAAGAAGAACGCTACTGGTCTAATTCTCCCCTCAACCGGATCAAATCGCGAGCGATGAAGTTTGAACTGCAAGAAGCAGATACACCTCTATCAGGTATGATTTTGACTGCCATAGCGGTTATGGGTGTAGGTTGGCTACTCAATATTTTCTGGGTAGGAATCGCAGGTTCTCTCGTTACTCTCCTGCTATCGCTACGCATCATCTTACCCTCGATTAAAGGCTGGTTAGCCAACTTTTTTACCCCAGAAGAGCGCCGTACATTTATTGGTGTTTTGGGACTTCTGGTGGCGATTTTAGGTTTCGGTAAATTCTTTGGTATCTACCAAGCGATTAGCAACTGGCTAACTCAAATTAAATGGGATGAATTTGGTTCCTGGGCAGACTGGGTAGGAGCTTTAGGTCAAATTATGATTGCTGTCCTTGCAGTTTACGTTGCTTGGCAACAATACGTAATCTCCAAAGACTTAACCATCCGCCAAAACATGATTACCCAGCAACAAACCATAGATACCTACTTCCAAGGTATCTCTGATCTTGCCCTCAACGACGAAGGTTTACTCGAAGATTGGCCCCAAGAGAGAGCCTTTGCAGAAGGACGCACAGCCGCGATTCTCAGTAGCGTTGATGCCGCAGGAAAAGCCAAAATCATCCGTTTTCTCTCTCAAGCGCGGCTGGTGACACCTCTCAAACGTGATGGTCGCTTAGGCAGGGCTATTCTCGACGGTTCTGGCGGTTACGAGGAGGATCGCGCCTATGGTGTGCGGGTAATTGATTTAGGTGTTATGTTAGCAGGAGCCGATATAGCCGATACTGACCTACGTTGGACAGATTTAAGTGAAGCTAATTTGGTACGTGCCAATCTCAGTTGTTGCGATTTAGTTAAAGCTAACCTCTCACGCACTGTCCTTTACGAAGCGATCTTAGCTGGTGCAGACTTTAAGGGTACTCGTCTATTCTACGGCAAACTGGAAACCGCCAGCCCCGCCAGCCGTACCAAAGCACCCAACTATGAGACTGGAGCCTATACTGGTGCTGTGGTAGAAAAAGGCAACTTTCGCAAAGTCCAGCGTTTGAGCGAAGAGCAACGCATCTATTTATGTAGTTGGGGTGGTGAAGCTACCAGAGCCACTATACCAGGAGGTTGTGAAGATATTCCCAATCGTCTTGGTCGCTAGTAGCTTCACCGAAAGTGGTAGGAGAGTACCGATAACAGCCCAACTTTAAGTTAATGGTTATGCTTCTTTTCGTCTCTGAGGCTGCTATTTCAGGAGATTGATAATTGCCCCAGTAGCGGCTCCACTAGCAGCATTACCCAAAGTTGAGCCATTACCAGTGATTTCGCCCACAACCACATTAGCGGCGGCTCCAACTGCTGCATCTTGAGCTAAACTGGGCACTGTGCCACTAGATTCGTTATGGGTGGCGCTGACTGCTGCGCCTGCTGCTGCACCACCGACGGCGTTACCAGCAGCAGAACCATTGTTGATGATTTCACCTGTAACCACGTTGCTAGCGGCTCCAATACCAATATCGAGTAAGATATCAGCGGCAGCAGGTTTAGTACCCACTAGGCTCATACCTAAAAAACTGGTAACAATTAGTCCTGGTAGTAAAACTTTTTTAGTTGCGCTGTTCATTGCTGAATTCCTAGCAAATTTGAGCTACAACTCTAGTGTAGCGTGGCTGTTTCTAGTTCAACTTCACTCTTGTGATAGAAGCATTAAACTCCTTGAAGGAGTAGGAAATGGGCAATAGGTAATAGAAATTGAGGAACACTTTCCACTGAGATTACCTTTCCATTTTTGCAACACATACCAGAATCTATCCTAGTACTGTATCAAGTTGGAATTGAGGGATAAATCTTCCGCCACTTCCCCAGCTTCCCCAGCCTCCCCAACCCTAGCTTCCCCAACTTCCCAGCTTGTCTCAACCAATCATTTCAAAATTAACAAACTACTAGATACCCAGGAATAGATACAACAGGGCAACAATAGTAGATAATCCAATCGCAACCCAGATAAATGTTTTATCTTCAGTTTGTATTTCACTGGGGTCAATTTCTGGCTCTATGATTTTTTTTCTAGTGGCTTTAGTTGCTGATTTTCTATTATTAACATAGCGGCTAGGAGTATCGCGATCAGCAATATTTTTAAGGTCAGGAATTTTGGTCATCCATTCCTCTGGTCTTTTGAGCCGAGGGGCAGTAATGATATAAAGTAGTCGCTGACTCTGGTTACTAATTGCTGGATAGGGATGATTTTGTAGTTTTTGACCAAGAGCAACTGCTTCCTGCTGCTTGTTAGCTGCATGGTAAGCAGTCACCAGCCAAATCCTAGCTTCACCTCCCAGGCGAGAACCATAATTCATCAGTTCACAAGCAGCTTCTAAGTGTGTAATGCTATCTTGATATCTACCAGATTCAAAGGCTGCTTTACCTGCTTGATAAAGGATTTGGAATTGTTCTTTGGTCATTAATTTTTAGTGTTTGGTTGTTGTTTATTTGTTATTCGTCATTTCTCCCTATCTTGTATACTCCGAAGCCACAAGCATAGAGCCAATACCCTCATCGGTGAAAATTTCTAGTAAAAGGGCGTGGGGAATGCGACCATCAATAATATGAGCAGCACGCACACCTTGCGCCAGGGAACGCACACAACAGGTTACCTTGGGAATCATCCCACCAGAAACAATTCCTTTGTCAATCAAATCCCGTGCTTGCTGAATATCTAGTCTGGTTAGCAAGGTGGAAGGATCATGATAATCTTCGAGAATTCCAGCGGTATCGGTGAGCAAAATAAGCTTTTCTGCACCCAAAGCTGCCGCTATCTCTCCTGCTACCGTATCGGCATTAATATTATAAGACTGTCCCATCTGGTCAGCTGCAACGCTAGAAATTACTGGCACATAGCCACTATTTACTAGGGATTCAACCAACTTGGTATCCACAGTACTCACCTCACCGACAAAGCCAATACCTTCTCTTCCCTCAGGACGTGCCCGAATTAGGTTACCATCTTTGCCACACAAACCAACAGCAGAGCCTCCAGCGCGGTTAATTAGGGCAACTAGTTCTTTATTAACACGACCAACTAGCACCATTTCCACCACATCCATTGTTGGTGCATCGGTGACGCGTAAACCGTCCTTGAATTGGGGTTCAATGCCTAGTTTGCCCAACCAACTATTGATTTCAGGACCACCACCATGAACAACTATTGGTCGCAAGCCTACACATGACAAGAAAACGATATCACGAATGACTTTATCTTTGAGGTTTTGCTGCTTCATTGCAGCCCCACCATACTTTACCACCACAGTTCGGCCAGCAAATTGTTGAATATAGGGTAAAGCTTCACTGAGAACACGTACACGTGTGGCTCCAACTTCTTGAATGTACTCACTCTCGTTGCTCATAAACTAATAATTAGGGATATGTTTGATTGGTGATAGTTTATTGACACTCCCATGGCTAAAAGCACATGGGTTTTGCTTCAATTACCGTAAATTTAGAGTACAGCAGATGGGAGTAAACAATTAAGAGATGATGAGGGAAAATCTGCAAAGATTAGTTATTTCTCCCTCCCAACGACAGGAAGAGCAAATTATTCTCAATGCAGCTCAAAAACACTATCTCAAGCGAGTGTTGCGATTGAATGAAGGTGATTGCTTCGTGGCGATGGATGGACAGGGAAAAGCTTGGCTAACTCAGTTATCTGAGAATTCCGCTGCTATTGTTGAACCATTGTCTCTAAGTGATAGTGAATTACCTGTTGCTGTCAGTTTAATTGTCGCTCTACCCAAGGGTAATGGTTTTGATGAAATAGTGCGTTGCACCACAGAATTAGGAGTTTCTAATCTTATACCCATAATCAGTAATCGCACTCTCCTTAAACCTAGTCCCCAAAAACTATTGCGTTGGCGACGTATTGCAGCAGAAGCCGCAGAACAATCGGAACGCCAGTTAGTTCCTCAGGTATGGGAACCACTAAGTTTTGCCGATTTCGTTGCTTCCTATGGCTCAAATCCTGCCACTTCAGCTTACATCTGTGTTGCTCGTGGTGATGTTCCTCACTTACTCACTTGCTTGCAACTACAATCAGAACTAACTTCGAACCATAATCAGGTGCAAGCAAACATTGCGATTGCAACAGGAACAGAAGGTGGCTGGACAGCACAGGAGATAGAACAAATATGCGATATGGGCTTCCAACCAGTTTCTCTTGGTAAGAGGATTTTACGAGCAATTACAGCACCAATTGTGGCTCTATCTCTTGTGGCTGCGATGGTGGAAAATCCTCCACTAAAAAACCCCACTTCCTAGAAAGTAGAGTTTTTACAATTGTTTTTTTGCCAAAATTTCTCCTGCCAAAAATAGCGATCTTATCGGTTGCTATCTCTCTTACCAGTGGCAGGATTCTTTGTGTAGTTGCTCTTGTTGCTATCTACTCTATTGTTGGCAGGGTTAACAGTCGCGCCACCAGCAACTTCTTCTAAATCAGAATCATCTAATTCAGTGCCTTGTGGTTGCTTAATTTCTTCTTGACTCATAGGTTGATTAGCTCCTTACTTTAACCTAACTAGCGCCATCATAACGTACATCAAGATAAAATGACTTTTGCCTGTTTCACAAAGGAAACATTAGGTAATTTAAAGTTAATTTAATACTCTACAAATCTATCTACCAGAGAGCTTGAATTTAGAGAAAAAATACCGCCGGAAACTGGCTAAATTTCAGGCTTGTTTACTTATCGAAACTAATTGCAAACTAAACACGTAGTTACAGATCTTAATTTTCCCTAATAATTTTGTAGACGCATGAACTTTTGCTAGTTAATCTAGACCTGGAGTTCCATTTCGCCATACTTTAGTTGAGCAAGGAAAAGTATTATGTCAGACCTCAACCGTGGAATTATGAAGTTTAAGGGTGCAGATAACCCTGTCCTCGTCAGCATCTGTGCTGTTCTAATTTTTAGCAGCATTATGTTTTTGATTCTATGGGCGCTTCAAGTAGCCTATGCAGTAAATTAGTATTGCATTTTCCCTCTTAGGGATTGAGTTTAAGTGGACTCATTTAACTAAGAATCCCCGCCCTTTTCGGCGGGGAGTTTCAATCGAGTTCAAAAACAGCCAAGGCTGTTGCCTAACTTAAAGCTATTCTTCTTCTGAAGCATCACTGTCACCTCCAACTACGGAGGTTGCAGCCACACTAACTCCCATATCTAGCTTTTCACGCACCTGTTGTTCAACGGTTTGAGCCACATCTGGGTTTTCTAGGAGATACTTCACTGCATTATCTCTACCTTGGGAAATATTATCTCCGTTGTAGCTGTACCAGGCACCTTTTCTGACTATAACTTTGGTTTGTTCTGCCAGATCGAGCATACAACCCATTTGCGAAATTCCCTGTCCAAAGATAATGTCAAATTCCGCAATACGGAAAGGAGGTGCCACTTTATTTTTCGCTACCTTGACCTTAGCGCGGATACCATATTCTCCTTCACTACCTTTTTTAAGGGTTTGTATCCGGCGAATATCAAGACGCACTGAGGCATAAAATTTGAGTGCATTTCCCCCTGTTGTCACTTCTGGACTACCATAGGTAACACCTATTTTTTGGCGTAGTTGGTTGAGAAAAATAACTGTAGAGTCCGATTTGCCAATATTTCCAGCGATTTTACGCAGCGCCTTACTCATTAAGCGCGCTTGCAAACCAACTTGATGATCGCCCATTTCACCTTCAATTTCCGCACGGGGAACAAGGGCGGCTACAGAGTCAACCACAACCAAGTCCACGGCAGCGGAACGCACTAACTGATCTACAATTTCTAAGGCAGACTCTCCTGTGTCTGGTTGGGCAACCAATAGGTTCTCAATATCAACCCCTAAAGCCGCAGAATAGGAGGGATCAAGGGCGTGTTCGGCATCCACAAAAGCAGCCACTCCTCCCGATTTTTGCGCCTCTGCAATCGCATGAAGAGCTAAGGTGGTTTTACCCGAACTTTCTGGTCCGTAAATTTCAATTATTCTACCTTTGGGCAAGCCACCACCCAAAGCCAAATCTAAAGTTAACGCCCCACTGGAGATAGTCTCCACCTTCATTCTGGTGGCATCTCCCAGGCGCATAATTGCTCCCTTGCCAAAGTTACGCTCGATTTGATTAAGTACTAAGTTCAGGGCTTTATCTTTGTCGGGGTTTTTGCTGATGCTGGTAGGAGCCATTAATGCCTCGATGATGAAATATTTGCTTTAACTGGAATAGGTTATGGACTTCGCTCTATTTTAGATGCATAGCTTCTAGAGTTTGCCTTCTGTAATCAATTGTTTTTCTACCATCTGTTGGTAGGCAAATAGTACATAAGTACGCAAATATTGTAACCCGTTTTCTAGCTAGTGGGTAGTCGGAGTTAGGCAAACTTCACAATAAGTACCTTGGCTTACTTTCCTTCGTACTTTGAGCCGTGGGTGAGCCTACCTATCGTTGCGATTATAGCCACTGACTACTAATTTTATCCAACTGAGCCACTTCCATAGTATCTAGGTTCCATCCTAAGGCTCCAGCATTTTGCGTGGCTTGGGCGGCATTTTTAGCACCAGGGATAGGCACTACATCACCCTGACAAATCAGCCAGTTTAGTGCCACTTGAGCCGGTGTTTTCTCATACTTAGCTCCCAGTTGCTTGAGCAAGTCAATCACAGGCGCAATTTTCTCCAATCCTCCAGGGCTGAATCGAGAGTCGAAACGACGTGCACCATCGGGGCTATAGTTACTATCAGCACTGTACTTACCAGTTAATAATCCCTGTGCTAAAGGACTGTAGGCGAGGATTTTAACATCCAACTCGCGGGCAGTTGTAAGAATACCATTACTTTCGATTTGGCGATTGAGTAGTGAGTATTGCACCTGGTTCACTGCCAAAGGTACACCTCTTTGAGCTAAAATCCGCTGGGCAAGGCGCATTTCCTGGGCTGAATAATTACTGACACCAACAGTAGCAATTCGTCCACGTTGTACCTCATCTGCTAGGGCATTCATCAGAGTTTCTTGGCTCATCAAAAAGGTGAAAGGCCAGTGGACTTGGTAGAGTGTAATTTGCTGTGATTGTAGACGCTGTAAACTGTCACTAATCGCCTCTGAGACAGACTCTTTACTAAATCGCCAAGGCAGAGGACCAAATTTAGTGGCAATTTGCAGTGGAACTTCAACTTCTTGCCTAAATTTACCCAGCAGCGATTCCGATTCACCAAAACCATAAACTTCCGCCGTATCAAAAAAAGTAATGCCAGCATCTATAGCTGCCTTAAATGCTTCTTTTACCTGGGAAACACCATAATCGCCTCCGTAATTCCAGAATAGCTTGTCTCCCCATGCCCAAGTTCCTATCCCCAAAGCAGTAACCACTGCTCCATTGTTGCCCAGAGTAACCGTTTGCATTTATTTACATTTGTTTACATTTCCTCTAGTTTACCCATAAATAAAAGAGGCGCAGATTCACTACGCCTCCAAGACTAAAAATTTACTAGGTCTGAATTTACTTAGTTTCAGAAAACTCAGCATCAATCACATCATCACCACTACTACTAGAAGCAGTGCCATTATCTTCTGGAGGTGCACCAGCATCAGCGCCATCTGCTGCACCAGCTTGCTGATAAATATTGCTGCTGATGCTATAGAGGGTTTGTTGCAACTCAGGCATTATAGTCTTAATTTTCTCATCATCTTCCTGGGCTACAGCATCCTTGAGGTCTTTGATTAAGCCTTCTGCTTTAGTCTTGTCAGCAGCAGGAACCTTGTCTCCTAACTCCTCAATTTGCTTCTGTGCTTGGTAGGTAAGAGAGTCCGCCTGATTCTTACGGTCAATTTTCTCACGACGCTCTTTATCAGCACTCGCATTGGATTCTGCTTCTTGAACCATGCGGTCTACTTCCCTTTCATCTAGAGTAGAAGCGCCTGTAATGCTAATGGATTGCTCCTTACCAGTACCCTTATCCTTCGCAGTTACATTGAGGATACCATTGGCATCAATATCAAAGGTAACTTCAATTTGGGGTACACCACGAGGTGCTGCGGGAATACCATCGAGACGGAAAGTTCCTAAACTCTTGTTATCGTTGGACATTTCCCGTTCACCCTGGAGAACGTGAATTTCCACATTGGTTTGACCGTCTACAGCGGTAGAGAAGGTTTCCGATTTCTTGGTAGGAATGGTGGTGTTGCGGGTAATAATTTTGGTCATTACGCCACCGAGGGTTTCCACACCCAAAGAGAGGGGGGTTACGTCTAGAAGCAGGATATCCTTAACTTCTCCAGCTAGGACACCACCTTGAATTGCGGCACCAACAGCTACCACTTCATCAGGGTTTACGCCTTGGTTGGGGTCTTTACCCAAAACCTTTTTCACCAAGTCTTGAACCGCTGGAATCCTAGTTGAACCACCGACGAGTACGACTTCATCAATGGCAGATTTGTCAATTTTGGCATCCCGAACAGCATTTTCTACAGGGATGCGACTACGATCAATGAGATCAGCACAAATTTCCTCAAATTTACCGCGAGTCAAGGTTGTATCTAAGTGCTTAGGACCATCTTGAGTCGCTGTGATAAAGGGTAAATTGATTTCTGCTTGGGTGACACTAGAAAGTTCAATTTTTGCCTTCTCAGCCGCTTCTGTAAGACGCTGGAGAGCCTGCTTATCTTGGCGTAGGTCTATTCCTTCAGTTTTCTTAAATTCTGCTGCTAGATAGTCAACAATTTTCTTATCGAAGTCGTCACCACCAAGGTGAGTATCACCAGAAGTTGCTAATACTTCAAAAACACCATCACCCACTTCTAGGATGGAAACGTCAAAGGTACCACCACCCAAGTCAAAGACAAGGATAGTTTCATTACTCTTTTTCTCCAAACCATAAGCAAGGGAAGCTGCAGTTGGTTCGTTAATAATCCGCAGTACTTCTACTCCAGCAATTTTGCCCGCGTCTTTAGTCGCTTGACGTTGGGAGTCATTAAAATAAGCGGGAACTGTAATTACTGCTTGAGTGACGGTTTCGCCTAAATACTTACTGGCATCTTCGACCAGTTTACGTAGTACCTGGGCAGAAATTTCTTCAGGTGCAAATTGTTTGGAGAGGGCAGGACACTCTAGCTTGACATTGCCACTGTTATCACGCAATACATTGTAAGAGACTTCAGTGGCTTCGTTGGCGACCTCTGAGTGCTTGCGTCCGAGGAAGCGCTTAACAGAGTAGAAGGTATTTTGGGGGTTCATTACCGCTTGACGCTTAGCGATTTGACCCACAAGGCGATCACCATTTTTGGCATAGGCGACAACGGAAGGGGTGGTGCGAAAACCTTCTGCATTAGAGATTACGGTGGGCTTACCACCTTCCATAACTGCTACACAAGAGTTTGTCGTCCCTAGGTCAATTCCAACTACTTTTGGCATGGGGGTTTTCTTTGCAACTACAAAACTATAGAGATTAAGAGTAAATTGAATCGAGTAGGTTAAATCTAGGAGCTTTTTCTCGCTTCAATTTATATGATTTACTACTCTATAGTGACGGTGATAGTCCCAATTCTGTAAGTGTAGTTTCCCGAACCTCTGGGGACGGTTAAGGCAGGTGAATTGCAGCTGATGAAAGGCTCTACAGGTAAGTAAATAGCCCACAGTTAGTCTTTTAATTCCCAGGTTAATTGCTGTGGCTTACAGAGTTCATGGCCAAAGAGGAATACAATCGAATCGACATACCTTCACGAGCCATGATGGTACCAGGAAAATGGGCCTTAGCTTCTGCACCAATGCGATCTAAACAATTATCATCGTGAAGGGGATCATGGTGAAAAATAACTAACTGTTTAACTCCAGCAGCTTTAGCAACCTTAATCGCTTCTTGCCAAGTAGAATGTCCCCAGCCCACTTTACTCATTGTTTCCGAGTTATACTCCTCATCGGTGTATGTAGCGTCAATGATTAACAAATCTGCGTTGCGAGCCAGGGAAACAACATTTTCATCCAGTCGGTCAGGAAAATGCTCTGTATCTGTGACATAGCAGGCTGCCAATCCTTGCCAGTTAACTCGATAACCTGCAGCTTCTCCAGGATGATTTAATTTAGTACTTTCAACAATAACTTCCCCAAGAGCAACTTTCTCTCCTATTTCTAGATCGTAGAATTGCAAATCAGCCTGCATAATTTGCAAGGGTACAGGAAAATTTGGGTGTAGCATTTGGTCATGGAGACGCTGTTTGATAGTTGCTCCATTAGGCGCAGTGGTACCGTGAATATGGAAGCGATTACCCTTGATAAAAGCGGGAACAAAAAAGGGGAAACCTTGAATATGATCCCAGTGAGAATGGGTAAAAAACATATGAGCTTCCACTGGTGTTTCAGCTAAAAGGGATTGTCCCAAGACTCGCAAGCCCGTACCACCATCAAAAATCAGGCGTTTACCAGCCACTTGCATTTCTATACAGGGGGTATTGCCGCCATAACGGACGGTTTCTGGTCCTGGGCAAGGAATACTACCCCTTACACCCCAGAATTTAATTTGAAACAGGTTTTGCGTGCTAGACATGGGTCTTGAGAAGCCGTTCTTGCTTGAGCAGTTAGTTATTAATGGGGACACTGGTCAAAGCTTATAGTGCTACAACAGTGCCTGCTAGTTTTACGTTTTGGCACTGGGGTTAACTGTCTCACAGCTAGACCTTTTGAAAGTGCCAAAAAATCGGTAGCATAAAGGTTCATTAGTAAAGTTTAACAATGGCAAATACCGCTAGGTTACTGCCAGATCAGTTAGAGCTTGTGATCTAGCTCACCGAATACTGAGTTACTTACTGAAGATTATCTTAACCTCTACAGAAGTAGTATATGTCAGCAGATTCTTAAGTAAGAAAAGAACCGACGAGTTACTGTCGGCTCAAGCAAGATTTCTCTGGAGATAAAAATTTAGCTGAGGGATTCTAGGTAATCGCGTACTCGGTTACGGCGCTTAGGCTGACGTAATTTTTGCAAAGCTTTAGATTCAATTTGGCGTACTCTTTCACGAGATAGCTCTAGAGTACGACCAATTTCTGCTAAAGAGTAAGGATTACCATCGCGTAGTCCGAAACGCATTTGAATCACATCTCGTTCCCGATGGGTGAGATCTTCAAGTAGGTTTTGCAGTTCACGTTGCAGGGCTTCACGCATCAAAACATCTTCTGGAGAGATACCTTCTGTTTCTAGAAGATCACCCAATTCTGTGTCCTTTTCCTTACCCACCTTAACTTCCAGGGAAACGGAACGAGGTACCCGCAACAGGACTTCTCTCACCTGAGCAGAACTCATTTTCAGCTCCTTCGCAATATCTTCTATGCTGGGAGTGCGACCTTTTTCCTGGGAAATTTTGCGCTGAGCTTTCTTGATTTTGTTAAGCTTTTCGGTGATGTGGACAGGGAGGCGAATCGTGCGGCTTTGGGTCGCAATTGCTCTGGTAATTCCTTGACGAATCCACCAGTAAGCGTAGGTGCTGAAGCGATAGCCTTTAGTAGGATCAAATTTTTCTACCGCTCGTTCTAATCCTAAAGTGCCCTCCTGAATTAAGTCGAGCAATTCCAAACCGCGATTTTGGTATTTTTTGGCAACGGAAACAACCAAGCGTAGATTAGCTTTAATCATATGCTCTTTAGCCCGCAATCCCGCTTTCTGGCTGCGATCAAGTTCCTTAACACTGATCTTAGCCACCTGTGCCCAACGCTCTCTACCTAACGCCAGCTTTTGCTTGATCTGTGCTACCTCCATCTCAGCAGCAGCAGCCCATTTTTGCCAAGAGGGACGATGACCTAACTGTGCTGCCATGCGGTCATGAATGTCAATTAAGCCGACAAAGCACTGCATTAACTCGTCTCCTTCGCTGGCTGCGCTGGCTCTTTCATTGAGCAGATTCATGTAGCGTTGGATTTTCTGCGCCTCAGCAACTTCTTCATCTCTCTTGAGTAGAGGTACCCGACCTATTTCTTGAAGATATAGTCGGACCATATCAGTGGTGCTGCGATTACTTCTCTTGGTTGCCTTAGCTGCGTCTTTACCTTGGATTTCTAGGTCAACCAAGTTGTCGGTTAGTTCAAATGAAGATGAATCAGATGCGTTGGGATCGAAGCCATATTCTGGAAGGGCTTGTTCTGTGCCGACATAAACATCAGTAGCTGGCATAGTGATTTCTCAATTACAATCGGTAATGACAACAGGAATTTACTTAGCGTTGTTTCCTAGACCTAAAGTTCCCAATCTTTGCGAAAAGATAACACTGCTTACTAATTTTTTTTGTAAGCACTGTTCACCCCGTATGCTTCTAGTATAAGCAGCTAGCTAAGATGGTAGATGTGACTTCTGTCATGGGGACAAATTAATATACATCACTCCCGGAAATGATTCCTGAAGAATTCTCCCCTTCTGCAGGAAAATTTAAGAGTTCGACTCTAAATCTGCTCTACTAAACATGAAGGCAAAGCCGGAAAAAGCTTTGTCTGCCTAGGAATTACCAACACAGATGAGATTTATATCATTTGTTCAACGCGGCGTAAATCTTGCTGCACTGCTGCCCAAAGAGAACGATTATAGGGGTCGGTTTGTAGGGCTTTTTTCAGATACGCTTTTGCTTGTTGCAGCCTCTGTTCTTGAACCATCTGTCGTCCCCACTGCTGATAAGTAATAGCCTGCCATTGGCGTACCTCTGGGTCTTTGGGTAGGCGTTGGGCTAAACCTTCGGCTAGAGCTATTGCTCTGGCTAATCGGCGTTCTCTAAGCAATTTCTTGAGTAGTTCATAGCTATTCACCTTCAGCTTTTGCTCGTACTCCGAAAGTTTGGGTATGTGTACCTGATGCTGTTGGCGACGCTTGATTTGGCTCGCACCAGGAATATCAATGGGGTTAACTGTGGGCGCAACAGTACACAACAGAAACTTATAAGCTTCTGTTAGCTCCATAAATCTTATTTTTGCCGCTGGATTGTCCGGATTGAGATCAGGATGATATTGACGTACTAAACGCCGATAAGCACTCTTAATTTGATTTAGATCTGCACCATAAACCAGACCCAGCAAAGTGTAACAATCCGCCCTATTCATCGACCCAGTTTCAAAACGGAAAATTAATTATTCCCAAGAATACCTCATCTATGAACCTTCATTTCATAATCTCTTGTCAAGTTGTGATCTTTTTGCAGCGCTACAGATGGAGAAGATAGGCTCAATATTTAACACTCCCACGGCTAAAAGTACGTGGGTTTTGCTCTAAGTTCTATAATATTCAGGCTTAACATTCTACAGGAGCCAATGAAAGTAATTGGTTTAATTAGTGGTACGTCGGTGGATGGTATTGATGCTGCTTTAGTTGAGATTAAGGGAATTGATCTCGACTTGGAGGTTCAGTTAGTTGCTGGTGCTACCTATCCTTATCCTAAACAGCTAAGAGAACAAATATTAGCAGTTGCTGGTGGTAAAGCTGTTTCTGTTGAAGACTTAGCAGCCCTAGATGATGCAATTGCGAATCAATTTGCTCAAGCAGCGATAGCAATTCAGACAAGTCATGGAAAAGCACAATTAATTGGTTCTCACGGTCAAACTGTATTCCACCGCCCCACAGACAAGGAAGCGAAAGACACACTAGCCTATAGCCTACAATTGGGTCGAGGAGAGCTAATTTCTCGTCTGACAGGGATTACCACAGTAACTAATTTTCGAGCTGCTGATATCGCTGCTGGTGGCGAGGGAGCACCCCTAGTCTCCAAGATAGATGCTTGTCTGTTGAGTCATCCCACTAAGTTCCGATGCATTCAAAACTTAGGTGGTATTGGTAATTTAACTTATCTACCTGCTCGCCAGGAAGACAACTGGCAAGATTCCATCTGTGGCTGGGACACAGGACCAGCTAATTCTCTTCTAGATCTCGCTGTACAGCAATTAACAGGAGGCAAACAACTGTACGATCAAGATGGTAGTTGGGCAGCCCAAGGCACTCCCTGTCAAGAATTAGTGGAACAGTGGCTCAAGCAAGAATTTTTTGGTCAAGCACCACCAAAATCCACAGGTAGAGAGTTATTCGGTAGTGCCTATCTCGAACAATGTTGGCAAGAGGCTCAAACTTACCAACTCAATAGTGCTGACTGGCTAGCGACACTAACGGAATTGAGTGTAGCAGCGATTGTTCACAGCTACCGAACTTTCTTACCTCGCCTACCTGATGAAATTTTGTTGTGTGGAGGTGGTAGCCGTAACCTCTATCTCCAGCAACGCCTAGCCACTCATCTTGACCCAATTCCAGTATTGACCACAAACTCAATAGGCATGGACGTTGATTTTAAAGAAGCAATTGCCTTTGCTATCCTTGCCTATTGGCGGCAAAATTGCCACTTTCCTGGTAACTTACCTCAAGTTACAGGAGCCAACAAAGCCATCCTCTTGGGAGAAATTCACATATCTTGACATTAAACCCATCTACTAAACACAGCCATCTAATCATCCAGGAGTATGGTTATACTTTAGATTTGAGCCTTTTGGCATTTCGCAAAGCAAATTATCTCTTTGCTGTGGGGTAAATTGCAATCTTGAGTCACACACAAAAGGTAAAGGAGTAGCACGGTGAGTCACACCTTTCTGATGGAGGAAGGACGCTGGAAACTAGAAGGAAGTTGGCTGGAGCGCAACGGTATGCCTATACCTGTCAAGGGTAAAACCATAATCGCCTGGACTCAAGATAACTGGTTCACCATGGCAACAAAATTAGTTTTTCCTAGTAGTAATCATGAACAAATTTCTTTTCAATATCGGGGACGCTTGGCTAAAGGAGAACGGCAGTATAACTATGTGCTGCAGCAAAGTATTTTAGGTCGCATTGAAGGAGAAGGTTGGATTTCACCTCAATCAATTATTCAGCGTTACTGGGTACTAGAGGATCGTCAAAGACGTAGTGGCTTTGAAACTCTATATCGTATCAATGATAATACCTACCACTTGTGTAGTGGCATTATGGCAGGTCATTATCTCAACAGCACCATGGATGCCATTATCAAGCGCCAAATATAACCCGAACTAAGTAATTGACACTTGGCATTTCCGTGAGCATCAGGTAAGAAATTCACACCTGAGTCTGTAGTTAAAAAATCTGCTGCAAAGAGAACTCATAAACTCACTAACTGACGATGACAGACCCCAATAATGGTCGCTTACTATCTAAACGCTATCAACTGGTGGAGTTGGTAGGCAAAGGTGCGATGGGGCGAGTTTATCTCGCAGAGGATACTCGATTGGGCGGTGTTACCGTTGCTGTTAAGTTTCTCTCTCAAACCATGCTGACACCCAAAATGCGGCAACGCTTCTTCCGCGAGGCGGAGATTTGTGCCAAATTAGGCGAGAAGAGTATTCACATTGTCCGTGTGCGCGATTATGGATTGGATGAGAGTGAAGTTCCTTTCTATGTCATGGAATTTCTCCATGGGGAAAGTTTAGGTGATTTAATCCAATCTCAATCTTTGCCCTTGTCTAGATTTGTCAGTATTGTTCGCCAAATTTGTCTTGGTTTGCAAGCAGCTCACAATGGCATTGTTTACAAGGGTCAATTGTGTCCCATTATCCACCGTGACATTAAGCCCAGCAATATTTTAGTGGTTCAGGACTCCACCCTAGGGGAATTGGTCAAAGTACTAGATTTCGGTATCGCCAAACTCATTGAATCAGACGGAGCCCAAACTCGCTCTTTTATGGGAACTCTTGCCTATTGTTCCCCAGAGCAAATGGAAGGAAGAGAACTTGACAGTCGCTCTGACATCTACAGTTTTGGAGTTATGATGTATGAGCTTCTTACTGGCGATATGCCAATTTTCCCGACCACAAATTCCTTTGGTGGCTGGTTTAAAGCCCATCACGAAGCCCCACCAAAACCTTTTGCTATCGATTTGCCTTTACCTCTAAAACATCTTGTTTTTAGCTGTATGGCAAAGAAAGCTGAAGAGCGCCCCCAGAATGTTACGGAAATCCTGAAAATAATAGAACTTCTAGAGAGACACCCCAGCTATAATACTAAGCCTTCTCTCCAATCACAGCCAGCGATCGTTAGTCAAAAAAAAGATCCAACTCCATCAATACAGGAAATTTGTTTCCAACATACTTGGCCTGAAGATAAACCAATTAAAAAAATTGTCTTTCCTCAAGTTTTACCCACTAATTTGGGAGTAATACCCACTCTCTGGGTAATGTTATCTCAAAGAGATATTGATAATCGTCGCGCTAGTACCCGCTATAATCACTTTTTGTGTTTGATGTCACCCCACCCCATGTTGCTGTGGCTCACAGCTCTTTATAGTCAGGAAAAAGGTCCTCTTTGGCTTCCTTGTTACCTAGATTTAAAAACCAAGAATGGCCAGCGAACAGCCCGTATATTAGGCAAATCTGGTTCCTACAGACTCCTCTTTTTTGCTTTGGAAGAATCGCAAAGATGCCAACAGGTGGTTAAGTTCATTATCGATCCTGGACAATGTAAAATGCTTAGCAAATGGGCTAAAGAAGCTTGGATTAGTGGAACTTCTGGCTCGCCTAAGATCAGTAAACAGGTTCTGAAAACTGAGCTAGAAAAGCTGAAGCCGAAAATTCAAGCTAAGCTCGATGCTATCCACAATCAAAGGATTACAGGTAACTCACAATAGCTGCTCTTCTTGATTTAAGCTAGCGTTTTGGGGAGAATAACAAGACTGGAAACCAACTGCGACAAAGAAGATCACTGGCAAAACTTGGTTTGGTCCATTCAAACAAATTAGAACTACCTACGTCACCAATAGCAATGGCACTGATATCAAAATCGAGTGCTAAGTGCAAAACTTCTTGAATTGGATTACCAGCTTTTACCTCTATCTGAACTTGCAAACCTACCTCTTCTAGTTCTTGTTTAGCTTCTTCAAGTTTTTCTTGAGCCTCTTGCAAGCGATAGTCTATGGGAATACCCCTTCTTCCTCCTTCCTCGACAATCGAACATAGCATACATTTTTCTAGTGAGTTTTCTGGTCGCTTCTGGGCATATTCTTTAATTCTTTTAATTAGGTAGCGAGCTGATTCACTATCGTTATAGGGTATGAGAAGATAACGCCACAGATGCTGACAGCGTAGAGACAACTCTTCATCTGTATAGGTGGAAATTAATTCAGGACGCAGGGTCATTAGTGGTATTGTCACTAATTTAGCTAGTCCTTTACTGGTACTACCAAAAATTTTCTCTTGTAAGAGGCTGCGAATTGGTGTTCCAGTGATAATCACTTCACTATTGTAGGTTTCAAGAATGCGGGGAATGGTATCAATTGGCCTTCCGGATGGAACTTCAATCTTGACATCAATTTGTTCAGGAACCTTCACCAGTGCTTGAGATAAATAAGCTTGTGCTTTCTGTATACCTTCTTGGTCAACTCTGGGAATTTCTCCTTCCTCCCATAAAGGTACGCTGTGAACAAAAACAACTTGTTTGATCCCACCCTTTGCTAGTTGGGGAATAAAATTCACTAGGCGGTGTAAACCGTCAGAGAAATCGGTGCAAATCATGCAACTTTTGAACATAGGGATGTAAACTCTTGATTCTGCTGGCGCTAATAGTTCCATCATCCCTTGCTAAAGTGCCAAACAAGGGGATTCTTACATTACTTTAAAAACTTCTGGCTGTTGATGCTCTGGCTAACTAAATCTGCACCTGTGGAGAAATGGTTAATGAGTTAGCTAAAAATCGATTAATGCAACTATACCTGGACTGTTCGTAATTGACGCCCCAGCACCCCCAGCTTGTTTCTGCTTTGGAACTAAGCCAGAGATTGAGGTCGCCCATTACAGGCTATTGAGACTCTTGAATTATATGTTTGGTTCTAATCCCCATTCGTGCTTAATAAACTCCTTATACATATTTTCACGAACCATCATTTGCTCATAGAGCTTGACAAGAAAATCTTGAGCTTGCTCATGGCTCATTTTCTGAACCTGGTTTTCAAAAGAGCGGATGCTGAATTGCTGTTCGAGAGACAGCTTGTTTGATTCAAACATGGCTAAATCTTGAAAGTGATTAATTAACTAGTTTGGTGGGAACTACAAGTAGTTGACCAACCTGTTTACATAGACAAACTAGCTAGCTTATTTGTTGCCTACTAATTTGCTGTTGTTAAAAACAATAACAAATAATTGACAGGATGTCCATATATTGGTATTGGGGCTTTCGGTTACACAAAATATTGCCAAAATTCGAAGATGAAACCAAAACGGGAACAAGTGGGCGTAGCGAGAGTGTTGAAATCGTTCTGGTTATGAGAGACAAATTACTAATTCAGACAAGAATTACTTGATATTTGTATCAATTACTTTGAGTCTAAATTGCTCATTATGAACACAATAGCTAGTCAATTGCAGAAAAAAGTTGTTTTCTAGTGTGGTATTTACTAGTTATATTGATTGGATTTTTGATGATCAAGCTAGATTCATTGGAGAGAGCATGATACCTTAGTCAATGGTGTAAACATTCTGTAATAATCAGAGTAGAGGTAAGATTTTAAATTTAAACCAGCGCCGGGTTATGTTCAACGACGAAGCTGTATCTGGTAATTATCTTGGGTAGGTATAGAGGTTGGGATGTCTGTCATGATTACCCTAGTCAATAACTTGCCAAGTAGCAGTAGATGCCAGCTAGTTAGCCTTTGCTAAGTTAATTAGCAACTTGGCTGCTATTTCTGGTTTGTTTACAATTGGTTCCTCCCCTGCGTTAGTGTTGTTAGTTAAAGTTAGGAGATAATTTCAATGTCAGTACGTATCTATGTAGGTAATTTGCCCAAAGAGGCTATCGACCGTGATAAGCTGCACGAAATGTTTGTCGAGTTTAGCGACCAGATTTCTACTAAGGTGATCAAAGATCGCAAGAGTGGGAAATGTAGAGGTTTTGCTTTTGTCACCGTATCCACAGACGAAATAGCTCAAGCTTTTATTGAGAAGTTTAATGGTCAATCCTTTATGGAATCCAAGCTTACAATTGAAAAAGCTCAGCCTCGCTCTAAGGGTAAATCTGGTGATGAGTCGAACTCTGGAAGCAACTCTCCCAAGCCTGCTGGTGGAAAACGTAACCAGGGTAAAAAAGGCAGCAACAATAGCTCTGGCAACAATAATAGTGGAAGTATACAGCCAGATCCCCGATGGGCTGATCAATTAGCGCAATTGAAGGAGATGTTAGCAGCTCAAGCAAGCAATTCCTAATTTTTAAGCTTATAGATTGTGCCTGATTGCTTAAGAAGCAAGTAGCCTGGGAGAAGAGCTAACCTTAGTGATTACTCTAAAGTTAGTATCAACTCTTGCAGACCAAATCCTCAATTTTAGATTCAAGCTTAAGCTAAGGCATAATCAGATGTTTCACATAATGGTAGATAGAAGAAATACTATCAAGTCTGTTAATAAATAGCGTCTTTAAATCTTTTTGTCTGTTACTTTTTGATTATTCTTGCTAGTAGCTTGAATATTTCAATAGCTTAAGCTTTAATAGCAGCTTCAATTTATTTTTGATTGCTGCCCAATTGTCCTTAGTATTTTTCGCTATAGGTCAAACTTTTCTATTAAAATTTTTAATCACCTATTAGATGAATCAGATTGAGTCACAACCTTAGAATCGTAAGCAACATTTTTGGATGCTGAAATATCTGTCACCTTCTTTGGGAAAATCAATCAAGAAGACGAAGATAATTCTGAGGATTTTTAATCATGGTGGCAAATATTGATCCTGTTAAAGTAATGAAGCAGGAAGTGGGCAAAGCAGCAGCAGCGCTAGTAAAATCTAATTCAATTGTGGGTTTAGGAACTGGTTCTACAACAGCTTATGCCATTCAATACTTGGGTGAGCGTATTCAAAGTGGAGAATTAGAAAATATTCAAGGAGTTCCTACTTCTTTTCAGGCAGAAGTTTTGGCTAAACAATATGGTATTCCTCTAATTACTTTGGATGCTGCTGATCGCATGGAAATTGCTATTGATGGTGCTGATGAAGTTGACCCCAACAAAAATTTAATTAAAGGTGGTGGTGCGGCTCATACGCGCGAAAAGGTAGTAGATTCTCTAGCAGATGTATTTGTTGTTGTTGTAGATAGTGGCAAAATTGTTGAGGCGTTGGGCTCCACTTTCTTGCTTCCAGTGGAAGTTATTCCCATGGCTATAACACCAGTTATGAAAGCACTAGAAAAGTTGGGTGGTGTGCCACAATTACGGATGGGAGTGAAAAAAGCAGGTCCTGTGGTAACAGACCAAGGTAACTTGGTAATTGATGTCAAGTTTGACAAAATTGAAGATCCAGCTAACTTGGAGAAAACTATTAATAATCTTCCTGGTGTGTTGGAAAATGGCTTATTTGTTGGCGTGGCTGATGTGGTTTTAATTGGTGAAATTAAAGATGGTCAGCCTGTAGTCAGGGAAATGTAGTATAGCTTTTGAGGTGACCACTAATGGTCACCCTAATTATTGAAGAGGATAAAATTTTATTCGCCTGCTTCCATCTCTTTTTGGCGTGATTTCCACCACAGAGGAATCGCAATCCAAGCAATAACTAGAACAAGAATAGCAATGCCAAATTTAGTCACAATCTGAATTAGAAACTCTAGGGAAAGTATTCTGCCTAGGAAGAAAGAAAGGGTTACCATGACACTAGCCCAAACTGTTGCCCCACCTAAATTGCAGAGAAAGAATTGTTGATAGGGCATTTGGGCAATACCAGCCATTGGACCAGCAAAAATACGCAGTAGCGCCACAAATCTGCCGAAAAAGACGGCTCTAGGAGCATTAGCACTAAATTGGGCTTTAACTTGTTCTAGCTGTTGTTCTGTGATTTTGAACCAGCTACCAACTTTAAGTAAAAAAGGCCAACCGCCAATTCTACCAATCCAGTAGCCAAAATTATCACCGATTACGGCACCACTAATGGCGCTGACAAGCAGCAACCAGTAATTTAAGTCACCACCGCCAGCTAGGAAACCACCAACTAGGGTTATGGTTTCTCCAGGTATGGGGATTCCTGTATTTTCGAGGGCTATACCGATGAAGACAGCCCAATAACCGTATTGGCGTGCCATTTCCTGGATGAACTCCAGCGACAAAACTTCAAAAGACATCCAGTAGATTTTTGATGAAGATTAACCTAACTTTCTCATCTTGGCTCGATCCGGGGAAAAGTGTCAATTTTCTGGATCGAGTTGCGATCACTATTTTAACTAGGTAGGAATAGGTTCTCCAGGACGTAATTGTGCCCATTTACCAGTTTCACGTAAGAAGCTCTCGCAACCAACCACATCCCATTCCATCTCGACGTAATCTTCACGGGGACGGATATTGACGTTGATGGAGGGTTCTTGGGGTTCAAAATCGGGTTCTTCGGTTAGATGAGGTTGTTGATGCTGGGTTTCTACTGCATGATAGGTTTGGCAACGATCTACAAAGTAGCAGTTGACACAAATACACATGGCTTTTACCTCATGGTGTTGCTTTGTTGTTAATCTAGCTCAAACTGGGCTGGAGTTGGGTAGTCGCTGGGTTGATTTTTTTTGACATTCCCACGGCTAGAAGCGCGTGGGATTCTTCTTTGATTCAGTAAGCTTAGTCTATTGACTTTCGTCAAAACACCAGAGGCTTGTCTGTCCAGAAGCATTTATCGAAAGCGGCGGTAAGCCCATCTTTGAAAAAATGGGAGGGATAGCCGCCCACCGCTTTGTTATTTGTTATTTGTTATTTGTTGAAAGTCAAACAACAAACCAAACTCTTATCCCCCGGCTAAAGCACGAGGGATGAGTTAAACTCTATTTAACTTCTGAGGGTAAGGGGGAATTTTTGTTCTAGGGCTTGACGGATTTTTTGGTGTACTGGCTCTATTTCTTGTTCGGTGAGGGTACGATCCTGGGCGCGGTAGCTAAGGCTAAAGGCTAAGCTACGCTCTCCTTGGGGGACGTTTTCGCCTTGGTATTGGTCGAATAGTTCCACCGCAGTGAGTAATTTGCTACCAGCTTGCTTCATGGTTTGTTCTAATTCAGCGACGGTAATTTCTGTGGGAGCAAAAAACGCTAAATCTCTCTCCACTGCGGGATAAGTACTGAAGTTAGCAAAGACAGGAATCATGTTTCCTTCCTTACTAATTTTAGCTTCGAGTACTGCGAGGGAGAGTTGGAACAGATATACTGCATCTGGTAAATCTTTTGCATTACGCAGTTGGGGATGGAGTTGTCCAAAAATACCTAAATTTTCCCCTGCTAACCACAGAGAAGCAGTGCGCCCTGGATGAAAACGCTCATCTTGGCGATCTGCTTGATATTCTACTTCTATTCCTAGGGAAGTGAAGACACTGGTTAAAATTCCTTTGGCTTCAAACCACGTCATGGGTTGGTTTTTACCGCCATTAGTCCAGCGCCCTTGGGAGAAAAAATCACCTCCCATAATCCCAGCAATGGCATCGCTTTCTGCTAATTTATCTTCTTGGCGTCGGAAGATACGTCCGATTTCAAAGGCATTAAGAGCACCATTACCCTGGGATTGATTATAGGCAAAAGCGGTAATTAAACCATCAATTAAATTGGTACGCAGGGCAGAATATTCACTAAGAAGGGGATTATTGAGGACAATTTCCCCTGTATCTGGCTTAGTGAGGGAATAATGGACTACTTCTGTTAGTCCTACTCCCAGAAAAGCCTGACGCAGTTTGCGTTGCAGTTGAATATTGAGAGGTAGGTATCCCGGTTCTGTTTTAGCTGGTAGGGTATTGCAGAAATTATCATAGCCGTAGAGACGACCAATTTCTTCAATCAGGTCAATTTCTCTCTCTAAATCGCGATAACGGTAGGGAGGAACTTGTACTTTCCAAGTATCGGCTGTGGTGGGTGTTAATTGGCAATTCAAAGCAGTTAAAATTCTCTCAACATCAGCAGCTGTTAATTCCCCTTGTTTAACAGCACCCAAAACCTGATGGACACGTTTTAAGCGTAATTCAATGCTACGACTCCAATTATCTTGATCCGGGCGAGTGTCGGCAAAATCGCGATTAGCAGGAGTACCTTGGGCTAATTCTACTAAAAGTTCCACCGCTCTGGCACTGGCGGTTTCCAATTCTGCTTGGTTCACACCCCTCTCATAGCGCGCGGAGGCTTCGGTGCGCAAACTTTGACAACGGGAGGAACGACGAATGGCTACAGGGTCAAAAAGTGCGGCTTCCAGAAGAATATTTTCGGTCGTTTCGTGTACCTCTGTTTGTTCTCCTCCCATAACTCCAGCCAGGGCGACAGGTTGGTCATTGGCGGTAATTAGGAGGTTTTCTGGCAAAAGGGAGCGTTCTTGACCATCTAAGGTCGTTAGGCTTTCCTGTTTCTGAGCCAAGCGTACACCAATAGTGAGGTCTTTACTTCCCACTGTATCTTGCAGACGATCGCGATCAAAGGCGTGTAGGGGTTGTCCCCACTCCAGCAAAATATAGTTGGTGACATCCACCACATTATTAATTGGTCTCACGCCAGCCCCTTGTAAGCGCCATTGCAGCCATTCAGGAGAGGGAGAAATTTTCAAACCTTCAACCACAGTGCCAAAATAGGCTGGGCAAGCCTGGGAATCGCTAATTTGAATTTTTAACCCCTGTTTCTGGGCTATGTCTGGGATAGAGACACTGGGTAGCCGTAGAGACGCTCCAGTAAGGGCTGCAACTTCCCTGGCGATACCCACCATACTCAAACCATCAGCGCGGTTAGCAGTGGAACTAACTTCCAGAATGACATCATCTAAGCCCAACAGAGGGCGTATATCTGCACCGGGTTGTAAATTTTCTCCTGAGAGGATTTTAATGCCTTCAGATTCTTTTGCTAAACCTAGTTCTGATAAGGAGCAAATCATTCCCTCAGAGCGTACACCACGGAGTTTGCTAGACTTAATTTTCAGGTCAATAGCAGGTAAATAGGTTCCTTTAGTAGCGACAGGGACAAAAATATCTGATCGCACATTACTCGCACCACAAACAATGTTCGCTGTTTCTTCTTGACCTAAATCTACCTGGCAGACTCTGAGTTTATCGGCATTGGGGTGGGGTTGACAATCGACTACCTTACCCACAACAACACCATCAGCGAGACGGCTAAGGTCATTAATACTTTCTACCTCAAAACCAGCCACAGTAAGGGTGTGCGCCAATTCTTCAGGAGATAGGGTCAGATCTACGAGTTCTCGTAGCCAGTTTACAGATACCAGTAACATTGATTAGGGAATGAACAGTGAACAATAGATCAATTATCTAACCAGATTGAGGTTCTCCCAACATAGTCAAAATATTAGCGATTAAGAAAAATATCATCACCTCAAGCGATTACTTGCAGGGGCTACCACAGCCACAATACCAGTACTTTCTTGTCCCATGCGATCTACAGCACACAAAGCATAGGTTCCTGGTTCCACCATAACTTCCCTTGTCGCCGCCGCCAAAATTTGCTCCAACCTCCAAGCATCGCCTTGCATACGATACAAACTCCAAGAACGAATTTCTTCCTCACTTTCCTCTCGCAACCACCAACTCAAACGATCTTCTCTTCCCCGCAATCGCACAGGGTTAGTAAGCGGTTGTGTTTGCACCAACCAAGGCATTATTGGTACTAAAGCTGGCTCAGAATAAATATTAGCTTCAAAAAACTCCACCAAAGCTGGATTGCGATTAAATATCTTCATTTCAAAGAAAATATTACCCAAAGACAAATCCTGCATTAGCAGCCGAGTTTCATCAACCTGTGCTTCATACTCAGCAGCATTCCAGCCTTTTGTGGCAGACTTATACAAAGCATTTCCAGGATAAATATGCCTTTGCTGCGGATTTTGCTGTGTCCACCAACGCAATAGTACCGGATAACTTTGAGCAGGTGGTTCAATTCCCCAGTACAATTGAGGCGCTAAATAATCCACCCAACCCTCATCCAACCATCGCTTCGGGTCAGTAAAAATGCCATCATACTGATTAAACCCCGTAATCCCCTCCGGCTCACCAGAACGATAAATACCAAAAGGACTAATACCAAACTTTACATAGGGCTTAATCTCCTTAATCGCCCCAGAAATGCGTTCCACAATGCGATTCACATTATCCCTGCGCCAATCCGCCAAACTTAGAATCTTATCTTTCTCTTCTTCCTCTTCTCCTTCCTCACCCTCCGTTTCCTCTAATGCATCATCCGTTATCTCATCAACTTCCTCTTCCACATCACCAGACTCCGGTAACTCCTCATTTCTTCCTTCTTCTCCACTCTCCAACTGCGTCGTTAAACCCTCATTAACCATCCCTCCAGCATCACCTTCGGGTGTAACCAACCCATCATCCGTTTCCCCAACATCACCCTCCGGCGTAACCAACCCATCATCCGTGTCCCCAACACCACCTGGTTCCCCCACTAACCCATCATCCGTTGCCAAACTTGCCACATACCTCTCATAGGTTTGCTCATCGGGAAAAGGCTTACCTGCGCCTGCACCAGGATAGGGATAGAAATAATCATCAATGTGAATTCCGTCCACATCATAACGATTAACTACATCCCGAATCACGTTATAGATGCGATCTTGAACCACTTGCGAACCTGGATCCATCCACAAAAAGCTACCATATTCATAAACCACCTCTGGATTCGTCACCGCCAGATGGGGACTAACATTAGGAGATTTAAGAGAACTTACCCTGGCTCGATACAATGTAAACCAGGCATGAAACTCTAGCCCACGTTGATGACACTCATCGATAATGAACTCTAGGGGGTCATAAAAAGGCTCTGGGGCTTGCCCTTCAACCCCTGTTAACCATTCACTCCAAGGCTCTAATTCAGAAGCATACATGGCATCGCCAGTGGGGCGCACTTGCCAAAGAACCAGGTTTAAATTCAGCGCCTGAATGCGATCTAATATTTCTCGTAGTTCGCGCTGCTGTTCTTCTACACTCATACCACGTCGAGAGGGCCAACCCTTACTCCAAATCGTAGTTAGCCAAACTCCCCGTAACTCTCTGGTATGATCGGTAATGGCACTGCGTTGCTGAATTACCAGATATTCTGAGGTGACAGGCTCTACCTTACCACCTAGTTCTAGAGCTTGGTAGACAAAAGCAGCAATATCAGCGCGGGTGGCAACTTCTGTGGGTCGAAGTAGTTTAAGATTGGGAAAATTTGCCACTAAACCGCCGTAGGTAGCAGCAGCAACCATCCGTGTTGCGTAGTTGGGAATGCGTTTTGCATCTTCGTAAATCTCAGGTAAGATAGCTTGGGTTTGTGTCGTACCCTCAACATCAATACCTAAGCCAGAAGCAAGAGAAACTAAAGCCTCTACTCGTGCGATACTAGCTTCTGGACGAAAGCGATTGCCTGGATAACCGGATAAATAACCTGTTTCATAGGCTTTTTGAATCGCCTTAGCCGCCCAATGTCTTTTGGAAACATCGATGAAGGGAACATAGGGGCGATTGACACCAGTACGGAAAATCGCGGTGATTAGGGCTGCAAATTGGGCACGAGTGGTGGGTTGCTCGGGTTTGTAGGTACCATCGGGGAAGCCACTAACTATTTTCCTGGCGGCTAATCCTTCAATAAAAGGGCGCGCCCAATGGTTTTCAATGTCGGGAAAGCGTGGAGGTTGATTGTCCATATTTGGCTTTGGGGTAGATGATTGGGGTTACTATCTTTCTTTCATCATCTACTAAAGCGAAAATATTTTGCTCTTGTTACTGTGTTTTCTGTGTTTTTTCTGCCATTGTTAATTGAGCTGCTTTTCTTCCTCGCAATAAATAGGTAGTCATTGCTCCTTTTCCTTTAACTTCAATTACGCCTCGTTCTTGAAATTCATATTGCTCTTTAAGCCGAATATAGGTATCTTTGGAAACTTGAATTTCTCCTGGTATTCCGTGCGATTCCATACGACTGGCAGTATTGACTGCATCTCCCCAAAGGTCGTAAATAAACTTTTTTCTACCAATGACACCTGCCACAACTACTCCGGTATTAATACCAATTCTGATGTTTAAATTAGTACTATTTATTTCATTGAATAATTTTATTTCTTCTTGCATTTTTAGAGACATTTCAGCCACAGCCCCAGCATGATTTGGACATGGCAAAGGCAATCCTCCAGCAACCATATAGCTATCACCAATTGTTTTGATTTTCTCTAGATTGTATTGATCTGTAAGGTTATCAAAAGCAGAGAAAATCTGATTGAGTAATTTGACTAGTTCTTGGGGAGACATTTGTGTCGAAAGTTGAGTGAAGCCCACAAGGTCAGCAAATAAAATTGTGACTTCATTAAAACCATCAGCAATGTTACTCTGACCTTCTTTAAGCTGTTTGGCAATTGGTTGTGGCAGAATGTTGAGGAGTAATTTTTCTGATTTTTGCTGCTCTACAAGTAGTATTTTTTCTACTTGTTTACGCCGCTCTATTTCTGTGGCAACACGTTGAAACATATGCTTGAATGCTGCCATCAATTCTCCCAACTCATTAGTGCTTGTGCAAGCAAAAGAATGACAAGAAAAATTTAGGTCATTATTACTCAATGCCTCACCAGCAGCAATTAAATCTGTTCTTAAACGGAGAATTGGCACAATAATAAAGTAGCCTAAAACTAACATTGTGGTTAAAACCACAAAAGCAGAGATTAAAAGCACTAACCCAGCTATATTGAGAATAAAAGAATTTAATTCTTTCTTGATGTGACTTGAATCGTGGCGAGTAATTAAAATATATGGTGCTTGGAGTTTACTAGAACTCCAGACAATATCATATCTTTGACCGTCTGGACTAAGCTGTCCAGTTGGTTGATTTTTTCTTTGTTTAGAGTTTTGTAAATCTTCTAGATTAATATCTGGCTGCTCGCCAAAAGATTGCATAAATTTGCCATCAGAACGATACACTGTCACGCCGAGAATAATAGAGTCTTGAGTTAATTCCTGAACTTCTTGAGCAAAGAGATATTCAGAATTCATAATGTTAGTTCTCGTCAAGCTAACTATTGAGGTGACGATTGCTTCAGAGACGTTTTCTATTTGCTTTTGTAAATCACTTTTTCTCTTATAATAGGAAGGCATTAAAATAATTGTTTCAATTAAAATAATGCTGGCAAAAATACACAGAGATATGCGTCGCGATAGACGAGCCTGAAAAAGCTTAAGTATGGTTGATTTTGGCGTTGACATCTAGATTCCCTAATTGGAATTGGCAAAAAATATGTCTTCTGGAAGATGCCACTCTGATAAAAAATTGCATCCTAGGTAAAGGATGCCCAAAAATACTGTTTCAATTACTATTTGTGTCATCTAAATATTAACTAAAGCTGAGTATTTCTTCATCTTAGGAACTAATGCTGTAAAGATTAATTGCTTTGTTAGCCAGATGCAGAAAAAAGGATAGTTGTGATTTGTTGCAATATTTGAGTTGCCTGCAGGGAACCTTGAATCAAGTTTAGTGCAGCCAGAGGTTGTCGTAACATCCCTAATACGAGGGGAAGGGTGGCGAGGGAACCATCAGTAGTGACAGCAAAATTAAGATCTGGTAGATTCTGTTTAATCTCATCACTAACTACCCGCACCATAGCGACTGGAATGGAAGTAGTACTAAAAATTTCTAGGGCGCTAAAGCCTTCCATATCAACTACTTGGGCTGGATATTGTTGTGCTAATTGCTGCTTTTTTTGAGCTTGACAGATAATTTGATCGCTCATTAGCCCTGTAACTAGCTTAGCGGAGTCGGGCAGTTGCTCTTGCAGCCAATTGGTCAAGGATACATCACAATTTCGCCGCAATAAGCCCTTGGTTGCGGCATAAATACAGCTTTCATAAATTACGATATCTCCCAGTTGATACTGAGGGGAGAGGCTACCGCATAAACCCATGAGCAAAATTCGTGGTGGTGTGTGCTGATTAAAATATCCCTCTTGTAAGCATTTTTGCAGATAATTTTGCAAAGGTAGACTAGACATGGGAGTTGTCAATACCAGAGGCGGAAATACTGGTACTTTCTTTAATCCTCGACGAATTGCTGCTGCTTCAGCTCCTTGGGGAACCAAAATATAATTAGGGGGCAAACTCATAGGTTTTTTGATACTCAGGGGAACAGTTTGCCAATTTGCTCTGTCAAGATAGTACTATTTCACTTGCCACTGTAGTTGCTTAAAGTTAGGAGAAGCTATACAGATGAAACAAAAATTACGTAACCTAATTCTAGTCGGTACTGGTTGCTTAACCTCTCTTCTAGTGAACTATTCTGGTTCTTGGGCAAACAATAACCATATAGCTCAAAGTACTAGTAATCAAGAATTTTTCGCTCAATATCGCCAAGAATGTGAATCTGGCGCTGTTGCTGGTAATTTATCTCAAGCACAAGCTAAACAACTTTGCAGTTGCATTTTAGATGGCTTCCAAGAGCGCTATAGTGTCGAAGAGTTTAAGGCTATTACTAGACAAGCTAGGGAAGAAGGTGGAGATGCCCTGACTGCTTTAGTAGAAGTAGGACAATCTTGCGCCCAACAATTGAATGCTAACTAATCCCAACCTTCGGTATGATGGCACCAATCACTACCATTGAATACTTTGCCCATGTTTGAGCCTCCCAAAAAAATCTCGCTGCGAGAGCGCTTGAATATTTCTCAATGGGCGATTAAATATTCTTGGCTGACTATTTGTTTGTGGTTAGCTGTTACAGTGGCGGGAGTATTGGCATTTAGTTCACTTAAATACGCCCTCTTTCCAGATATTACTTTTCCCGTTGTGGTTGTCAATGCCACAGCAACCGGGGAAACTGCTTTGGTAACCGAAGCACAGCTAACTCAACCTTTAGAGCAGCAATTAAAAAATATTCCCGGTATAGATAATATTCGCACCTCAACCTATAGCGGTCAAACGGTTGCTAGTTTGACTTTCCAGGTGGGGACAAATCTGGAAGCATCCACAGCAGCAGTGGAAGAGGCGGTAACCCAATTAGACTTGACTCCCCAAGCTACTTTTAAGGTAATTCCTCTCAACTTGAATGAATCAGCTGCTGTTAGCTATGGAATTCAAAGTGAAACCAAAACCCTCAGGGAATTAACCCAGATTGCTAAAGAACAAATTATTCCTCTTTTGAGGGAATTGCCGGGAGTATTAAAGGTTAACCTATTAGGTGATGCTGCTACCTCTGATAACTCACCAGCCAATGAAGTTAATACTTTAGTCCGTTTCAATGGTGAAGATTCCCTGGCATTTCAAGTGGTGAAACGCAGTGATGCCAATACTTTAGAAGTGGTAAGTCAGGTAGAAGCAGCCCTAGGCAAACTGCAAAATGAGTTGCCAGAGGTAGAAATTATCCTCGCAGCTACCCAAGCAAACTATATTCGTGAAGCCACCCAAGCAACAATCGATGCTTTACTATTGGCAATTGTCTTAGCAGTGGCGGTAATTTTCCTCTTCTTGCGTAACTTTCAGGCAACTTTAATCACTGCTTTAGCCATTCCCATTTCCCTACTGGGAACTTCCATAATTATGGCTGCCTTTGGTTTTAATCTGGAAACCATTACCCTGCTAGCCCTTGCCCTAGTAATTGGTATTATTGTCGATGATGCCATTGTAGATGTGGAAAATATTATTCGGCATCTAGAAACTGGTGCATCACCACGACAAGCTGCACTCATTGCTACCCGCGAAATTGGTTTAACAGTGTCCGCTTCCACCATAACTATCGTCGCGGTTTTCCTACCTGTGGCTTTGATGCAGGGGACAATTGGTCAATTCTTTAAACCCTTTGGACTTACAGTTTCTGCCGCTGTTATTATCTCACTTTTAGTTGCCCGTACTCTCTCGCCAGTTTTAGCAGTTTATTGGCTTAAATCAAGTCCGAGAGAACATTCAACAACCGTTGAGTCTCAAGAATCGCGATTTAATCGCTACTACCATAGCCTACTGAGTTGGTCATTGGATCATCGGGCTCTAGTTTTGGGTTTAGCTATTTTAAGCTTCATTGCTGGCATTGCCCTAATTCCCCTCATTCCCAAGGGTTTTATTCCCAAATTAGACCGGGGTGAATTTAATATTGTTTATACTGCCCCTCTACCAAACTTTCAGGGTACATTTCCCTCCCAGCAAACTCCTTCTGCTGCACCAAAAATTGAATCGCAACCAGAGATAGAGGAAAAAGCAGAATCACAGGAAAACGAGAATTCCTTTGGCTGGCTAACAGATTTGTTACAAAATCCCCAGAAATTACTCCTCAACGAGTCTCGCCAAGTAGCACAAGAAATTGAAGAAGTAGTTTTAGCCCATCCAGATGTGGCGTCGGTTTTTACCACCATCGGTATTCGTGGTGAACCCAATAAAGGTAAACTTTATGTACTTCTCAAAGACAAGCGACAACTGGATACAATTCAAGTTCAAGAACAGTTGCGAGAGACTCTACCACAACTTGATGGAGTCGCCATCAGCATCGAAGATATCCAGTTTATCGAATTAGACAGCACCAAACCGCTCAAATTAGAACTCTTAGGCGATGATTTAACTGTTTTAAGCCAAACTGCCCAAAAACTCAAAAATCGCTTCCAGGAAATGCCAGGATTAGTAGATATTACCGCCACCGGAGAAGCCAATAACACTGATGATATTGTGGTTATTGAACGCTCCAATGGTCAAAGGGCTGCCTTTATTACCGCTAATTTAAGCGAAGATTTGGCTTTGGGTGATGCCACAGAAGAGGCAGTTGCCATCGCTAAATCAATTATCCCTGATAGCATAACTCTAGATCTCGGCGGTGACTCAAAAATTAGCAGCGAAGTCCTCAACAGTTTCACCGGAACCCTAGCTCTTTCAGTTGGTTGTATGCTGCTGGTATTGCTCTTACTCTTTGGCAGATTGCTTGAACCTTTAGTAGTGGGCTTATCTCTACCTCTGTCCATTGTAGGGGCAATGTTGGCACTGTTAATTACCCAAAGCGATTTTGGCATGATTTCTCTAATTGGGTTAATTTTTCTGCTAGGTTTACTAGACAAAAATGCCCTCCTGTTGATGGATTATGCCAATCAGCTACGCAATCAGGGTATGGAACGCCGTCATGCTATCCTCAAAACCGGATTGGTACGTTTGCGACCAATTTTAATGACCACTGCTTCAACTATTTTGGGTATGTTACCTATTGCCCTAGGATGGGGAGCAGGTGCGGAATTACGTCAACCAATGGCGGTAGCAATTATCGGTGGTTTAATCGCCTCTACCCTACTGAGTTTAATTGTTGTACCAGTACTCTACACCCTTGCTGAAGATTGCTGGAAAAAGTTAGTTTCGGGAGTTAGGGAGTTAGGGAGATAGGGAATTGGGAAGCAGGGAGAGTAGAAGTCGCTAGTAATGCATTACTCATCCGTTGTCATTACTATCAATTACGCTGTAGTACTATCAATCATCCGTTTCCCCAAACAACAAACAACAAACAACAAACAACCAACAACCAACAACCAATAACCAAACTCATGCAATAATAAGTCGATTGTCGCTTCTCACAGTCGATATGGTTCAAACTCCTGCATCCGCCGAAGAATTAATTGCTGCGCTAGAAACACCTGTAGACTTCAATTTCCAAATTCCAGATCCTGAAGATGAGGAGATTTTGGAAGCTGACTTTCAGAAGCAATTGGATCTAGTTTGGAATGTTTGCGATCGCTTTGACTTACAAACTGATATCTGGCGCGGTAGGATTTTGCGGACGATTCGAGATCGCGAAAAGAAAGGTGGTGATGGTAGAGGTACAGGTTTTATTAACTGGCTTAAAAAGCGCGAAATTACCAAAAGTCAGGCATACGCTTTAATTAAACTAGCAGATAGTGCTGATACTCTCCTCGCAGCAGGACAACTGGATCCAAAAACGATTAATAATTTTAGTAAGCGTGCCTTTGTCGAAACAGCTAAATCAGTACCAGAAGTGCAAAAATTAGTCAGTGAAGCGGCGCAAAAAGGAGATCGCATTACCAGTAGGGAAGTCAAACAATTATCCGATGAATGGACAGCTATGACTTCGGAACTTTTACCAGATGAGGTGAAGGAAAAAGCTGCTGAGGGAGGATTACCGTCACGTCACCTCGCGCCGTTGGTTAAAGAAATGGAGAAACTACCAGATCTTCATCTGCAGGAAATTCAAAAAGAAGTCGCTGATAGTCCCGATGTAGAAACAGTAAAAATACTCACTTCCCAAAGTCGTAATCTCTCTAAGTATCTTGATGCAGCGGCGCAGGTACAAGCGATTAATAATACTGCGGTGGATATGGAAATGGCACTAGATGAAGCGATTCGCCTAGATTGTATTAATACAGCGGCAGATTTAGTCAAGCAGGCATCTAACCTCGAGCAAACCGTAACCAAACTCTACACCACCTGGAAACGTTTAGGAAATTTAGCCGACCGCCTCTACGTTGATACAGGTGCGAGTAATCCCCATTTGCGTTCGCTCATTTCTGCCCTGGAAACCTTAACTAACGACGTAATTGAGGTCAACCTCGATGAAGCGGGAGAGCGCATGGTACGCCTGAAAATGATGACAGATCGCGGTGAAAACTAAAGTCGTAACCAGTCATATAACAATATCTGAATTTTTAACCATTGTAGGGACGTAACATTTTACGTCCCCAAATTCATGTCGCACAGATCTAATTATTAGAGTATCGCCAATTCCCCTGTCACTTCCAGGCGCTTGTACTCACTCAGCAACATAAATTTCTCCGACAAAGTTTCCGCCACGGTGGGAGTAATCCAACCCATCTGCTTCAATAGGTGAATCGCTACTGCGTATTTAGCCCTTCTAGAACCATCTGTTACCTTCAGGGCTAAACCCATACCCTCACCAATGCGACCAATGCATTGAATGCCTTCAGAACCAGACTTGCTGACTATTGTCCCTTCTGTAAGACGCATTAACTCGGTATCAAAATGCCCTACTCCCGCCACCATTGCTGGATTATAAGTCATGGCGCGAACAATACGTTCCAAGGCTAAATTATCTCCTGAAGCCAGTTGAGCATACAAAGTTGCCATTTGTCCCAGTTGCATGAAATATGTGGGTGCACCACAATCATCATGGGCGCTAATTAACTCTTCTCCAGGCATTTGCAACAGTTCTGCCACTTTACTTAAAATCAACTTTTGCACAGGATGAGAGCGCTGTAAATAGGTGTTTAAGGGGAAACTGCGCTGCTGACACACAGCCAGCATACCTGCGTGTTTCCCTGAACAGTTGTGTTGCAAGCGACTTTGAGAATCCTGCGGTAGGGGACACTGCAAAGCACTAGCATCAATATCACAACGCCAGAGAATATTAAACACTTGGCGTGCTTGCTCTACGCTACCTTGGTGGGAACTACAGATAATGGCTAAATCCTTGTCATTGAGATTAAAGCTTTCTAAAGTTCCACTAGTAGTTACTGCCAAAGCTTGGAAAGGCTTGAGGGCAGAACGAATGAAAGCAGCAGTTTCATTCTTTCCTGCTACAGACAAAATTCGCCCCCGATCATCACAAACAACTGCACTGATATAGTGGCTTGATTCGACAATACCTTCCCTCAATAGGTGCACTTCGAGTTCTGGTGCTTGAGTTCTTTTTCCCCTAGACATTACGATTTGAATGATGGATTGATAATTGGTAATTGGACAGATGACTACTAGGCAAACAACCACCAAATGAGAGTGCCAATACCAATTGAAGAAGCAATAATAGCAAAAGTGACCATTAGGCGCGCCATAATCGGCTGGATTTCATAGGAAACAATCAGACGATCGCGAGCGATTGTAGCAGCTGGTTTCCGCCAAGTTTGACCATCATACCAACCTGACTCTTCATAAAAAACTGTTTCTTTAGCTAGGCGATCACGAATGTACCACCAACCCAAGTAAATTCGTAGCAATACTAAAACTACTAAAATTAAAGCGCCAGCAGCACCAGATATAGCAAATTGCAAAGGATATTTAGATGGTGTGAAGCTAGCTGCAGCAATAGGTCCGCAAATTACCCAGCCCCAAGTCCAGACCCAAAAAAGTTTACGACTATATTCCCACCTACTTTTAGTTGCCCAGCCAAATAGCCAAGATTCTCGCAGTTGTTGGTATTCATTTAAGGGTTGCTGTTCTGTTGGAACAGGGCAAACGGAGATTGATGATTCCCTCATGGTTTTGTCTTGCTGTGGGATTGTAAACTGGAGAACTCGATTTTTTCTGCGTGTCCCCAAAACGCTTCTAGATTATAAAATTCACGTTCCTCAGGGAGCAAGATATGTACGATTACATCACCATAATCTTGAAGTATCCAAGATCCTTCTGATTTTCCTTCTACTCGCAGTGGTTGCTGACCTAATTCCTGTTCCACTTTGGCTTCTATGGAGTCTGAAATTGCCCTAACCTGGGCTTTGGAAAAACCAGTAATGACAACAAAGTAGTCCGCCAGATAGGATACCTCTGCCACTGCCAATAACACAATATCCTCAGCCTTTTTATCTTCCGCAGCTTCAGCAACTTTCCAAGCTAAGTGTTGCCTCAGGTCTAGAATTCCTTGTTTATTGTCTACTGTGGTTGAAGAACTATGGGACTTAGAGTAATCTGACATTAAGTATTTTGTTCCTTTTGCTTTGCTTTTTGTCCTACAAATGCTACTTTGTGGTTAGTTTAAGGTGATAAGTAAATCACCTCAATATTTTTTTGGCTTGCTTTTTCGCCTGCTCCATTGCCCAATTGCGTGTGTAAATCACACGAGGGTGGATTATGCGCTTCTTATCTAACAAGTATTTTAGAGAATAATCACAGGTCTGCCACACGCTTTTGTAGAGATTTGTGAAACTCACCTGGCGCATAGCCTCTAATTCTGGTGTGTTTCCTCGACCTGGTTCCAAGGCATCGGCAATAAAAACTACACAACTTAAGTCACTCATTTGCGGACGACCTAAAGTGTGGTTGCGAATCGCATCTAAAATTTTTTCATCAATTACAGCAAACTCTTGCTGAGCAACAATTGCACTGATATCAGCGTGCAATAGATGAGGATTGGCAGCACAAACAGAGTCTATACCAATATTGTGCTCCTGAGCCATTTGCAGGAGCTTTTTGGTTTGAAAGTATTTGGCCAAATCATGCATCAAGCCTGCTTGGGCTGCCTGCATCTCATCAATTTGGTAATGTTTAGCAAGGACAACTGACATTTCTTCTACACCCAGAATGTGGCGTAGCCGCGCCTCCGGCACATTGTCAGCTAACCAGGAAATTACGCGTTCGCGCATTGCATTAGAATTTATTTCTATCTTGTCAAGGAAAAGTGTTTCTATTGTAACGATAACCGTTCGTTTAGGAACACTCTAACGAGCAAGAATCTTACCAACTATGGATGCAATGTAAGGGCTGAATTATTTTATTAAATTTCAGTAACATATCTTGACACTGGCTCGACCATACCAGCAAATAATTCTTCGTAGCGGTCTAGTGCTGCTTCCAACGAATAATTATCTAAAGCATATCTGCGACTTTGTTTACCTAAGGCTTCAACTTTAGAGGGATTAGAATATAGATTAACAATTGCTTTAGCTAACTGTTCAGGTGATTCTGGAGGAACTACCAAACCACCACCACTGCTTTTAATTGCTCTAGCGGCAGTACCATTAGCAGGTACAGAGGCAATAATGGGACGACCACTTGCTAGTAAAACCTGGATTTTTGAAGGCATATTGAAGGAAATTACGTTGTGTTTTTGCATCACCACTCCTACATCCGCCGCCGCTAACATTAGTGGCAAATTTTCTCGTGGCTGAAATGGTAGCAATAATACATTTTCCACACCTTGACGATGACAATATTTTTTCAGTTTACCAAGAGCTGCCTCTTCACCTACGATCACAATAGCAATCTCTTTAATGCCCCGCAAATGGTTTGCCGCTTCGATTAAAGTTTCTAAACCTTGGGTGAGGGCAATATTACCTGAGTAGAGAACAACAAATTTGTTTTCTAATTTGTGTTGAAGACGAAAAGCATTATTCTCTTTAGATAGAGGTTTAATAAAGTTGACATCAACCCAATTTGGTATTTTAACGATTTTCTCTAAAGGTACATTTTTATCCTGTAAATTCTCCACAAAGCCGTCGGCAAGAACGCTAATTTTAGTCGCTGTACTGTAAGCAAATTTTTCTAAATTTCGAAATACACTAATTAGCTTCTTATTCGTCAACAAGCCAACATGAATCGCTGCATCTGGTAGGATATCCTGAAGATTTAATACCACTGGACAGCGATGCCACCAGCCCAAAATCGCAGCAGGTATGGACACTGGTAGGGGAGGTGCTGTGTACAAAACCAAATCTGGTCGTTTACCTTTAAGGGCGTGAATCAGACTGGTGAGTAAAAAGGTACCATCGAGTAACAATCGATCTAGCAAAGTAGGCTGAGGGCGAATCCAGACATAACTACGCTGAATAACGACACCATTTTTAACTTCTGTTGTGTATAGTTTACCTCTATACTCAGGATAGATGCGTCTTTCTGGATAGTTTGGCATAGCAGTGACCACACGCACTTTATGACCCCTTTTGACCAAACCTTCGGCAAGTTCTGTCATCAGTGGTGCTATACCAATTGGTTCTGGGTAGTAGTTGTAGGAATAAATGACAATTCGCATAGGTTTTCTGAACTAATGTTGTCAGTAATTCTTTAATCAGTCTGGTATATGCTCCCTAGGATATAGAGTACCCAAAACACTATGTACAATTAACGTGAAATTTAGTTATGTCTAATTTTATTAGTGTCATTGGTGTCTACCAGTCGTAGTTAATAAGATCAGATGAAAACAAGCTTTCTTTTGATTTCTATTGTAGTGATAACAGCTAAGAAAAGAAGGCTATGTTATCTTATTTAAAACTACAAATTCATCCTAGTTGTTTCCGCTAACAATTACTTAATTGACTTCATATTTTTACAAAGTAACTAAGAATAATTACTTATTCTTTTTGTCTGTCTCTTGATTGCCAATACACTCGAAATAGATGATGGGAATAAATGACCAAGAGAAATGACTTTCATTAGTAGCGATGCCCCTATATTTAATATGACCTGAGAATAGAGGAATTTGGTATTCAGAAATAGTACTAGTATAAAATCTTGACGAAATCTTTAATTTCCAGTGGTCATACTTAAAGATTCTTTAAACTAAAACTTAAAATTACCTAGAGAAAATAGCTTAGCTATTAAAGAGACCCTGAGGATCAGTAATACTGGATTGTATTCACTAAATCTTCAAAAATAAACTAAAAATGTTCAGTAATTTCCGCCGGGTCTTAGTCACATTGCTATTGGCAGCTTTACTACTGCTTAGTGCCTGCAACAATGAACCACCTTCCCGTTTTGACCAAGCACAGCAAGAAAGTACCCAAAGAGGTGCGGATGCTGTATCTAAAGAAGCAGTCGCAGGAGGGAGTTTTAACAAGTTTTTTCCTCGTTCCAGTGATGGTTATCAGCTAGTTTTTGCCCAGGAAAAGAAAGGTTCTAGCCTAGCCAAACTGAAGCAAGATGGTAGGGAGGTAGCAATGCTGTCGATTACAGACACTGTAAGCAATCCCAGTGCAGCACAGAAATACCAACAGAGTAGCGAAAAGCTTAATGGTTATCCCTTAATTGAACAAGGTAGTAAAACGACAGCCCTTTTGGTTGATAATCGCTTTCAGATAAAGGTTACCTCCCGTAGTGACTCCTTCAGCCCTAGCGATCGCCGACAGTGGTTGCAAAAATTTGACCTCAATGGTGTGGCTCAACTTAAGTAATAATCTCCTCAAAACTTAATCTTAGGTAAGGAAAAAACAATTGTGAGTAAACCGATTTTTAAGCTTGTTGATGAACTACCCACTAGTGGTATTACAATCTATGCTTTACGTGCCCTAGATTTTGTGATTCCTGGTCAATGGCAAAATATTGTGGGTTTTGAAAATACAATTCGCGAGATAACAGGGGAAGATGATGAATCGATAATTCAACAAATCGGAGATCGCGCTGTTTGGCTCTACAATGACAAATCCGAAGGCTACCAAAATGCCCTGTGGCTATACCAAACTGTCGACAGCACTGACTCTGCTCTCGGTACGGCAGCCTTAGCCAATAAAGTAGGAGAGAAAATTCCCTTATTTGGCTTTTTGAATAAGCTTACTCCCAAGGCAGACAAGTTACAAGCAATCGACCTTTCCATTAAAGTTGTTGTGGAGCTAGTCGCCTTTTGTAAAATTAACGGTATTCCCGGAGATAGTATCGGTGATTTTGTTGCCTCTTTGGCAGACTACGGTGGTGAATCCTTGATGCGAATGGTGGCGCTGATTTGTTTCGATGGTCTCATTCCCCTGGGTCCTGACTTTATCATGCAAGCGCAATCAACTCTGGAAAAACTTGGACCTAGTGAATTGTCCCAAAATTCTACTTTTAGTCAAATCAGTAGCCTGATTCCTGGCGGTAATCCTGAAGGTCAACTCAATTTTATTGGTGATAGCTTCAATTCTGTTCAAGAGTGGATGGGTAACTTTGTCAGTGAGCATGATCTCACCAGAGAAAATATTACCAGTCAGCTCCAAAATTTTATTGAGGTTTCCGATGATCGCTTGGATTATCTAGCCGCTTTTTTAGATATGTCCACAAACTACTATGAACATACTGGGACTCAAACTCTTGCTAAACGCTTGATAGATCGAGCCTATGCAGAGATTTAGACATGTGTTGAAATGGGCAAGTATATCTTCCTTGTTAATTCAAGAAGAGGCATTGAAGCCTTGGAGAATAATCTCGCCTATTTAGCAACTCATAAATTGTTGCTGGAAGCAGTAGTGCAATAAAACTGCTCCCATACCTTAGATAAGGTAGACATGAAGTTCAATACTTAAAGTTGACAAAACCTGCAGAGGTTAGAACAAGGATAAAGCCTTTTGTAACCTGTGTTTGGTTCTGAGGTAGTAAGTTTAGCAAAATAGCATAGCTAAACAGATAGTGGTAGGCACGCACCCTAGAGATGTTAAATCAATAGTTATTTAGTCTTAATCTCACTATCGCAGAGCTTAGGATTAAAATTCTCAACCGAAAACTTTGAGTTTTAGGCATTCCAAGCTTTTAGCAACGGGAAGAGATTAATGCTTGATACTATTTTTTACACTAGCACCTTGATCAATTAGTTTTTTACGCATGATGAGGCAATTTCGCTCATTGGGTAAGCGAATATAATCTAGTTCATCTGTTAACTGCTGCATCCAAATTAGTCCCCAACCTTCCTCTGGAAAAATGCTCTCGTGCAGTTTTAGTTGTTCGTTGCGACTAGATTGATCCTCTAGTGCTTCTTTCAAGTTAAATGGTTCACCTTGGTCAAAAACTCGCATCTCTAAAGACTGCTGAAATAGTTTAACTTCTAAGTCAATAGGAGTAGTAGAGGGCAGGTTTTGATGGGCATGGCGAACAGCATTTGTAAATCCTTCTACCAATACTAATTGGGACTGCCAACCGCATTGTTCAGGAATCAAGGGAATGATGGTTTGCTCAAACCAAGCTAAAAGCTCTGTTAATGCCTCTAGCTCACTTGTGAGTTGGAGATAGAACTCATTGATCGGCTGATCATTAGGCATTGAGGAGGGATTTTGATCGAAATTTTCAATAAGCACCACTGTTTTTATTGAATAAAATCATCACTGTTTTAAAAATGAGCTTGAGATCATACATTAGACTCCAGTTTCTCTGGTAGCGTAAATCTAGCTCAATAACATCTTGGAAATTACTCACCTGAGAACGTCCATTTACTTGCCACTCGCCTGTCATTCCTGGTTTCACATCTAGGCGCTGCCATTCAGGAACATCATAGGTGGCAACCTCGTTGGGAGTAGGAGGTCTAGTACCCACTAAACTCATTTCTCCCTTCAGTACATTCCAAAATTGAGGTAATTCATCCAAGCTGGTACGTCGCAAGAAACGACCTACCTTTGTAACACGGGGATCATTGCGATTTTTGAAAATTGCACCTTCTGCTTCATTTTTTACTGTATGCTTGAGTGCCTCGGCTTCGCTGCACATAGAACGGAATTTCCAGATGGTAAATTCACGGCACAACCAACCACAACGCTTCTGACCAAAAAAAATTGGTCCTGGACTATCCCGTTTAATCGCAATCACAATAGGAATAAATAGTACAGATGTAATTGCTAAACCCACAATCGCTCCTAGAATATCGATTAATCGTTTTACAGGAGAACGAACTGAAGGATGAGTTTCAGGTAGTTTTTTCTCTTCTGGAGGGTTAATATGGGATGGGAGTGGTTGTGATTGAGACTGAATTTTTAAGACCTGATCTAATCCAGTCATAGACAGAACTGCCATGACGGTGGGATTAACATTTTGCAGAATTAAATCAACTTCTTTCTGCCGTGCAGCTTTATGATTATTAACTAAAGCCCCAAGACCACTGCTGTCAATAAAAGTAGTTTTCCGAAAGTCGAGGATAATATACCTAGGAAGACTTTGCCTTTGCATCAGCTGTTGACAGTGAGTTTTGAAAGCAACTGCTTCCAATCCTGTCAAGCGAGTTGGCAATTGAATTACAGGGATTTCCTCAAGAAAGGTCATCATTAATTTTTCTTCTGGGATTTGGATAGTCATTGGCACCCGCTACTCAATGTATACTCAATCCTGTTGTTGACAAAGATTTATGCACCTAGCTTGCCCAACTCACTAAGAATTATTAACATTAGGAGTTATTTTTACTTATGCTCCGCCACCAAAATAGGAATTTCACTGCTTCATTAATTGAGGTTTTTTCCGCCATACAAGGGGAAGGACTTAATGTTGGTAGTCGTCAAATTTTCATTCGCTTTGCCCTGTGTGATCTACGTTGTCACTTTTGCGATAGTGCTCATACTTGGAGTGTGCCTCCAGTTTGTTTTGTTGAGAAAACACCAGGTCAACGTGACTTTGAAAAACATAATAATCCCGTTACCTTAGTTTCCTTGAAGCAGTGGGTTGAGCAGCAAAACCAGCCAGGTTTACACGATAGTCTTAGTCTGACAGGTGGAGAACCATTGCTACAAGCTCCCTTTCTCAGGGAGTTTTTGCCCCAGTTAAAGCAATCAATTCAATTACCAGTTTACCTAGAAACAGGTGGTCATCGTCCAGAACAATTGGCAATGATTTTACCTTATCTAGATCTTGTCGGTATGGATTTGAAGTTGCCTAGTGTTAGTGGTGAACAGAAATGGCAATCCCATACTTTATTTCTTCAGAACTGTCTCAATGGTTCAGTAAAAGTTTTTGTAAAATTAATAGTTTCTCAACAAACGGATAATCTAGAACTAGAAAAAGCAGCAAAATTAGTAGCTGCTATTGATCCAGAAATTCCCTTATTCCTGCAACCTGTAACGCCTATCACTTGCCAATCAACAGCAAAAGCAATTGTGGCACCTACCCCAGAGCAAGTGCTTATGTGGCAAGCATTGATGAAGCAATGGCTCTGTGTGGTGCGAGTAGTACCACAAACCCATAAAATGATTGGTCAACTCTAGATTTGATAGGGCAAGAGCTATCTTGCCCAAAAACCAAGATAAAACTAGAAATTTCTCTCCTCGCGCTGGTTTTTCATCTTAGCTTTGGCTTTAGCAGCGCTGCGTCTGAGTGCCTGCAAACGTTCTTCATATTTTTTACGTTGTCTGCGCCCAGGAGTCTGTTCAATTAGGGTTTTAAGGGCACTACCAAGGCTTTTGTAGGCATTGGGCAGAGAATAGTTAAAACGAGTGGCAAGGGAAATCGCTTTTTCATCAGCTTCAATCGCTTCTTGCAGGGTGCGATCACCGTTATTTTTTTGCCATAGTCGATAGCCAGAAACACCGCACAATGCTAAAGCTAGCAAGAGTAATAAGCCATCTTGTACCCAAAGTTCGCCTACAGCACCGCCTAAGCCAATTGCCAAGGCTGCCATTTCCCAGCCTTCTCTGGGAATAGTATCATTTTGAATCCGAGCTACTTCGTGCCAAAACAAGAGATTACGCTGATCGATGGCAAAGTTTTCCCATTTCGCTAGGTCAATTTGAATTTCAACCTCATCCTTGCCGAGTTCTTCACAACGTATTAGGGGAGGGTTAATTTCTGTAGTTCCTTCCACCATCACCCAGCTTTGTAACTCTGGTGGTAACAGAGTTTTCAAGCGCCGGAGTTCACTCATCTCGGCTCTAGCAGAAGAGGCTGCATATGATGTCATAGGTTCTGCTCACTGAAACAATAAAAACAAACAGATTTTACTCTGGATCATAGCGCTTTTCTCAAGCAGAGCAGCTACGCCCAGATTGACTAAAGCTTAATCTAGACTTAGTCCCTTAGATGCTAACCACTCCCGATTGTATAGTCGAGATTGATAGCGAGCGCCACCATCACACAGTACTGTAACAATTGTATGACCTGGACCCATTTTTTTTGCTAGGGCATAGGCTGCACCAACATTAATACCCACAGATCCTCCCATAAACAAGCCGTCTTGGTTAAGCAATTGATAAATAACGCGCAGACATTCTTGATCGTCAATTTGAATCGCATCATCAATTGGTACATCCTGCATATTAGCTGTGATGCGACTATTGCCAATGCCTTCGGTAATCGAATTACCTTCTGGCTTAATCTCGCCGGTTTTAACATAGCTATAAAGACCACTACCCATGGGATCGGCGACAATAGATTTAACTTGGGGCTTTTTTTCTTTCAGGAAGAGGGAAACTCCGGCGAAAGTTCCTCCTGTACCTGTTGCTGCAACCCAAGCGTCCACTTTGCCGTCAGTTTGTGACCAAATTTCTGCTCCTGTGGTAGCGTAGTGTGCCTGGCGATTAGCTAGATTGTCAAATTGATTCGCCCAGATCGCATTTTCCATTTCCTGAGCGATACGCCCCGACAATTTAACGTAATTATTGGGATTTTTATAGGGTACTGCTGGCACAGTACGAACCTCTGCACCTAAGGTTCTCAGCAGCTCAATTTTTTCTTGGGATTGAGTTTCAGGGATAATAATTAAGCATTTATAGCCTTTGGCGTTACAAATATGGGCTAAACCAATACCTGTGTTACCAGCAGTACCTTCCACTACGGTACCTCCAGGTTTAAGTAAACCTTGAGTTTCTGCATCCTCGATAATAAAGAGGGCGGCTCGATCTTTGACTGAACCACCGGGATTGAGAAACTCCGCTTTGCCAAGAATTTCGCAACCAGTTTCTTCACTAAAACTATTAAGTCTGATTAGGGGTGTATTGCCCACACTACCCACAAAACCTGCTTTGATATCCATTTTTTTATGCTTCTCTGTTGTCTTTGCGCTACTTACCCTGCTAGATCTCAGATTACCAAAGAGAGTAGGGCAGGCAATGCCTACCCTACTAAAAGCTCGTAATCTATGGTTAATTTCAAACTAAGCCTAGTTGAAGCTCAATTGAGCTGTTGCTGATTACTTATCTGGTTGAGGAGTCATTCGTAGATAAGGCTTAATTTCTTTCACTCCTTTGGGGAATTTTTGCTTAGCTTCTTCAGTGGGAATTGTTGGTACAACGACAACATCATCGCCTTCTTTCCAGTTTACTGGAGTTGCAACTTGGTAATTATCGGTAAGTTGTAGGGAATCAATTACTCGGAGAATTTCCTCAAAATTACGGCCAGTGCTGGGGGGATAGGTAATAGTTAAGCGTAGTTTCCTGGCTGGGTCAATAACAAAAACCGTGCGTACCGTAAATGTAGCATTGGCGTTGGGGTGAATCATGTCGTATAAATCTGACACTTTCTTATCCGCATCAGCCAAAATGGGATAGTCAACGGTAGTACTCTGAGTTTCGTCAATATCACCAATCCAACCTTTGTGGGATTCTACGTCATCCACACTCAGAGCAATTACTTTCACATTGCGCTTATCGAATTCTGGTTTGAGTTTGGAGACTTCTCCTAACTCTGTGGTGCAAACTGGGGTGTAGTCTGCGGGGTGAGAAAATAGTACCACCCAGCTATCTCCTGCCCAATCATAAAAAGAAATATCTCCTGTACTGGAAGCTTGGGTAAAATCTGGTACAGTATCGCCTAATCTCAAAGACATAATCTTCCTTCCTGTAAAACTTAATGGAGAGATTTTTTATCTTGCCACAAAACCCCGGTATCCCAATCGGCTTTTAGATCTTTATTACAATTCTAGACAATCTGTGGGGAATGATGAAATGGATCTAGTGAGTGGTGAGATAAAATGAGATGATATAAAAAAAAGTTAAAGATATACAGAAGCTAGATAGCGATCTGTATGCAGACAAAGCTTTGGGAGGAGAGATAAAGTTGATGAGAAGATTGGTCAGCCTGTTTTCAGTTTTGATATTGTTTTTGGGTTGTCTTGGCTGTCTTGGACAATCAAAAGCACTAGCTTTAGGTATCAGTGATCTGAATTGGCAATCAGCTTCTAGTTTGGTTGCGGTCCAGTATCGTAATGCTGCTGATGATAAACTTGCTGAGGTTCGTGGTAAAAAACTTAACCTTAACAATAGCCATGCGCGTGATTTCCGTAAAATTAGGGGTTTTTACCCTGGTCTAGCGGGGAAAATTATTAAAAATTCTCCTTACGAACAAGTAGAAGATGTACTCAAAATTCCTGGCTTGAGTGAGAGTCAGAAACAGCGCCTGCAAGCTAATTTGGATAAATTTGTGGTTACAGAAACTGTCGATGTTTACAATGATGGAGATGACCGCTACAATCCTGGTCTCTACTAAGCTGGAATCCAGAGATTAGAGAAACTATCTATAATCTAGCTATTGTTGACCCACTCCTTTTGGGGTGGGCTTCAATTTAGTAGCTCAAGCTCCTCTCTCCTGCTTGAGAAACTTTAAATCCTCGTTGATGTTGCTAATTTAATTGGGGAAAGTTTAACTTGTCCTACCTTAAGCACGAAATCACCTCACTGCATCTCAGACAACTCTTCAAAAACAAATGTATACCAAAGTGTTGGGAAGACTGGCAGCTTATACTAGCGGTAGGTTATAATTTTTAGTCTGGATGTTTAAAGTTTTACTACAGCTAATTATACTATCATGTATGGCAGTTTTAAAATTTACGAAACACGCTCCAAGATCTTGTTTTGGTTAGCTGTTGATAACTGTTTGGGTTGTACTTCACTAATATAGGAGCCGCTACACTCGCATGTATGTTAGTGAGTACCTGAGCCTTGAGTTGTTTTAGGAGGTGGATCATCAGGAGGAGAAAAGTTTTTTTGCTTCTCAAAACCATCACTTTTAGTTAGGATGATTGATTTGTGCTTATCGAGGTAGAAACGAGAAAAGTTTTTCTCCTCTACTGACTGTGCTGCACTGACTATTAGCTGTGTGCTAACTAATATAAAAGTAATTAAACTGGCGAAATCCCTTGACCTAAACATTATTTTACTATTTCAGATGTAGAAGACCCTAGCTGAACACTCCAGCATATGTCTCGTATTAGAACATCAATTTATCCGTATATTTACATATTTTTGATATATTTTAATACTTGTGTTTAACACTACTGTGAATTAGTGTTTGTTATTACTTCACAAAGTACTTTTTTCTCTTCTTATATTTCAAGCAATAACTAAATGAACCATCATTTGTAACTATTAGATTCGAATTATTAAAACAATTAGACATATATACTAAAATCTTAAAATATCTAATATTATAGTATGTTAAACTTTTTTGTTGGCATGGGCAAAAGTACCTAAAATATGAATTAGGTATAATGAATTAGCACTAAATTTTAAAGAATAAATCTAAATAAGCGTAAAAAAGCTATTGCAACTTCAGCATCTTAGTTAGATTGGATTGGGAGCGAATATTCAATTGAGGATTTATTCTTGAATAAAATTAGAGTTTTAGTTACGTAGAATTGATTTGAGATACCTAAGTAGTGCCTGAAGTAGGTGAAGCTTACATCTGGAAAAACACAGACTGAGCCGATTCATTAAACTAGAAAGATTTTTCTTCAATAAATCAACTCAATCCTTATTTTTCCTCTAGTTGTAAAGTTGTATTCTTGAAATTCAACTTTATAAAGTACCTGTACCACCAGTACTTTTTGGTGGCGGTTTATCAGGAGGAGTAAATTCCTTAGAGAAAGAAGTGCTTGCTAAATCGTTTGTTGCAACAAGTTGCGCTTGATGGAGTGAGCGAATATCTTTGTTGGCACTTATAAAATTAGACGTGACCCTGAGGTTCGCTAACTGCATGGAGATTAAAGTATAGGCTATTGTAGTGGCAAGACGCTGGTAAGTGATCATAACTTTAGCCTCAGAAAGTTGAGTCGGAGCCTCAGTGACTCGTCTTAAGTGTATGTACTTACATAATAATGCGTATTTTCAATTAGTGCAAGTGTAAATACGCAAAAGCGACAACCATACCAATAGTATTCCTATTTAACTGAGAACACAGTTAGCTTCAGTCCTAACTTTTACCCCTAGTGCAACACCGATTAAATCTGTCTGTGGAGGGATATGCTATGGAGTAGAAGCCAAAAAACTGATTAGCTCTTGAGAAATTGATACTGATTACGACCAAGTTTTTTCGCTCTATACATGGCACTATCAGCTTGCTTAATTAAATCTTCTATAGTTTCTCCGTCATGGGGATAGACGCTAATGCCGATGCTACCAGTAACGTGGGCTTTATTTTCATTGAGGATTATAGGTTGGGATAATGTATCCAAGATTTTCTGTGCCACTGTAGCTGTGTATTCAATTTTCTTAATTCCAGGAAGAATGATTGTAAACTCATCACCTCCTAAGCGTGAGACAATATCGCTACTGCGCAGATCATTGACCAGTCTTTTCGCCACAGTTTTCAGTAGTAAATCTCCACAGTCGTGTCCTAGATTATCGTTAACTGCCTTAAATCCATCCAAATCCACAAACAGTAATCCCACCAATTGCTGGTTAATCTGAGCCCATTCTAAAGATTGCATGAGGCTTTCGTAGAAAAGCTTGCGATTAGCCAAACCAGTGAGATCATCATGATAGGCATCATGCTTTAATTGATTAGCAGAACGCTTAAGCTTGGCGTTGTCACGACTGAGTTCTGAAGCTAGTTGTCGCAATTTTTCTTCAATCTGTTTACGCTCAGTAATATCTCTGATTACGCCAACCAGAAAAATGTTTCCAGCAGCATCTTTGTGTAATGATCTTTTAGTGGCAATGAGGCGTTGGTTGTGAGCAGCATCAGTAAATGGTGCTTCATCCTCTTGAGCTTCTTCGGTGTTAAACACCATTTCATCTTGCCTATAGAGTATCTCTGCTTCTGACTCAGGAAACACATCGCGCTCAGACTTACCCAATAGTTTTCGCAAGGGATAGCCACTGAACTGACAAAAAGCTTGGTTAAGCAATAGCCAACGGTGTTGTTGATCCTTGACAAAAACCGGATCAGGTATCTTATCGATAATAGTTTGTAAAAATTCTTTAGAGCGCTTTAGTTCCTCTTGTTGATAGACAATTTGGCTGGTTAGTACTATTGCAGAACCTGCTAATCCTAGAAGAGGAGATACATAGGGAATCCACCAGCCACCCAAAAAAGCGAGGTAGACAATACCACCAAGTATAATACCTGTACTCAAAAAACCCGATAGCATTTGCAAAGGTGAGCGAGACTTAACAATTGCTACAGCACCAATAAAAGACCAGCCAAAAATCCACAGCCATTCTCCAGTTTGCGACCAAACTTTAATGATGGGTCGTTCAGATAGAGCTGCACTGAGAATATGGCTGACAAAATTAGCTTGCAGTTGAACACCATAAATTGGTTCAGTAGAGCCAATGAGATCAGTATTATAGGGGGTGTAAAAGATATCTTTGAGACTGGGCGCTGTAGTGCCTATCATCACAATTTTGCCCTGAATTTGAGAGGCATTCACTTTTCCTGTCAAGATATCTGACATGGTAACTTTATTGAAACTGTGTGGATCGCGGAAATTAACCAGAACTTGATAACCACCATCATCAGCTCTAGCATAAGCACCATCATTTTTCTTAAAGTCAGGAAAGACAGCTTGACCTAGTTGGAGATAGTTAGGATTGTTAGCAGATGGCTGAGGTATAATTCCCTTATTTTGGAGGTAATGCAGAGCCAGTTTGAGAGCTAAACCAGTATTACTATGACCTTCACCAGTCCAATAGAGTAGGCTGCGACGTACCTTACCATCGAGATCAATCATCACATTGTTGAAACCAACTTGATCCTTCGCAGCTAAAATTTGTGCAGGTGGCGTAGCCGGATAGAGGGTATCTTCAATTTTTTCGATCCCAATAAGGTTAGAAGTCTCACTAGCAAATTGCTGAAACTTCTCAGAACCAGGTTCCACAGGAAAACTACGATACACATCCAAACCAATGACACTCGGTTCATAGCTATGGATTTTTTCGAGCAACTCTGTCATAGTTTGGTCAGGGATAGGCCAAGTACCAGCAGCTTGCAAGTCCTCTTCACTAATTTCAACAATTAAAATTCGTTCATCAACCGATTCAGTGGGGCGTAGACGAAAGAGTTGGTCGAAAGCCGCCAACTCCCAAAGTTGTAGCAACCCTGAAAGACGCAAGAGTATGACGAAGGTAGCAACGCCACCGGAGGTGAGTAAAACTCGACGCTCTTGCTTAACCCACCGCTTCAATTTCCCGCCGATAGTTTTCGGAGCTACTAATTTAAGAAGCAAGTTCATAGGGCTTAGTCATTCAGCTTTGGTAAAAATATTCTGTTTTAGAGTTCCCAACACCAATGTGAAATTAACGCCCCGGCAAATTATATTTAAAATCAGTTAAACCCTGGTAACCTGAGAGTTCAGCTAACCTCTCTAAAGTTTGAGTTCCTGGATATTTTTCACCATTAATTTCCCAGGTGGGGAACGATTGAACGCCAGCTTCTCGACAAGCTTGGGGCTGAGCATTTTTCCCTCCATCAGCACATTCGATGTAATTAACTTGTGCAAAGGCCTGCTGACCAAATAGTTGTTTTTGATCATAACAATGAGGACACCAGAAAGCACCATATTTCTTAGCTCCAATTGCAGTTAAATGTTGAGCTAAAGCTATTTCTGCAGCTCCTGATGTAGTGTTAATTTTCCAGCCATCGGGTGCTTGAGGAGAGCCAGTTGCTTGGGGAATTGTTCCTCCCTGAGCAGCTGGAGAGTTAAGGGGGGCATAGATTCCCAAGGCACCCACTAGAGTAATTACTGAGACAATAAGACCAGTGAAGAGAATTTGACCAAGATCTTCCCACTCACGTCCGATAACAGTCAAAATCAATAAACTCAGAGCAAAAATAGCAGAACTGATGCAGTAAATACAGGTAGCTTGGAGTTTGGTAGCCAAAATATACATTAAATAGGCACTAAAAGTAGCCATAGAAGTGGCACCAACTAAAAGCAGCAACCAAGTCCAATTTTCCAGATTCGTTCTCAGACTTTTGCTGGTATCGCGATTTATAGCCAGAGGCACAAGGGCAAAGCTTGCCATGCTGCTGTAGGCTAAGAAACCAAACAGTGGCAAAGGTAAGCCGAAAACACTGGCATAGGCGCTGGAGAGTACATCGCTGCAACCAGAAGCAGTGGCATCTCCAACACAGGCAACTTCACTACCAGTGAGTTTATTTACCGTTAGATAAGCTGTTAGCAGGGCCCCTACAATCGAGATAGTGCTAATTATGGGACGAGACCAGCGATAAATCCAGGGAAGAGAACGTCGGCGACTCATGAGCAATGAAACTAAGTGTTTGATGGGAGATACACTAAATATTAGCAATTGGCTCCAGACAAATTGTAGTCTGGAGGCTAATAGATTGGGTAAATTGAGACTGGTTCCCAGCTTACCCTTTTTCCTTAGGTAGCAAGCTTTGCTGTGTTGCTTCAACAAAAGCTTGGACTCGAATCGGATCAATTGGTTCGCTGATGCGTCCGTGACGTTTGAGGGAACTAGAGACAATGACACCATCAGCCACACTCATTAGGTCTCCTATGTTGTCCCAATTGGCTCCACTACCCACGAATATGGGTGTATTTTTGGCAACAGTGGCAGCAAGTTCTAGATCTTGGACACTAGGGGGACTACCCGTTGACCAACCAGACAGAATTATACCGTCAGCTAAGCCCCGTTCTATAGTGTCTTGGACAGCAAGCTTGAGATTGGGAGCATCTAGGGGTTGGGCATGTTTCACCAGCACATCCGCCAAAATTGCCACCTGGCTGCCTAGTTCGCGACGATAGCGCAAAAGTTGGTTTGCCTTGCCTTCAATTAAGCCCTGATCCGTCGCCATTACGCCCGTGAGCACATTAACACGAATAAATTGAGCTCCGATACTCGAGGCGATAGCCATGCCGCTTAAAGCATCATTGCGCAACACATTAACGCCAATTGGCAACATCACTAAATTCATTATTTTGTGTACGATTAGCGTCATCGCACTGATTACCGCTGGATCGACTCGATCTTTGGTAAAGGGAGCATCGAAAAAATTCTCGACAATAATACCGTCTACGCCTCCGGCTGCTAAGGCGGCGGCTTCTTGTTCTGCACGGTCGATAACTGCTTGGAGGTTACCTCCCCAACGGGCAGAACTGGGTAAAGGCAGCAGATGAACCACGCCAATAATAGGGTTGGAATTGGAAAAAATTTCTTTTAAGTCCACTGAGTTTATTTGGAATTCACTGGCGCTTTTAACTTAATTATTGTCAACTATTTTGCCCTGGATTAGTTATTGGTTATTTGTTGTTGGTTGTTGGTCAATTGTCTATGGAGGTGCGGCTAAACAGAAAATCAGGGCACTGGCAAGCTCACCTCCTGGAAGGTTAACGGAAGTCAACGATATTGGTTTGATAATCAAAAGTTTTCCGATTCTGCCTCTTGTGTCTGGGAAGAGGTGTTAGATTCTCACTACTCCTACTGCCTCCTGACTCAAGTGTTAACATTTGTTATGATGTCCACTACAATGAAGAGCGAGTTAGGTTAGAACTCTCTAGAACATTTCTCAGGCTCAAACGGCAAGGATGATCACGCTGAGGGTACCTACTGAACTCGCAACAGCCACCGTAAATAATCAAGCATGGGCAATAAGCCAACAATTGCACTATCCCATCTCGGCTGCGACAAAAACCGAATTGACTCTGAGCATATGCTCGGTTTACTCGCACAGGCAGGTTATCAGATAGATACAAATGAAGCATTAGCCGACTACGTAGTAGTCAACACCTGTAGTTTCATCCAAGCTGCACGGGAGGAATCAGTAAGGACTCTGGTGGAACTAGCCGAGGAAAAAAAGAAAGTTATTGTTACTGGATGTCTAGCACAGCATTTTTCTGAGCAGTTACTCGAAGAGTTACCCGAAGCAGTCGCAGTGGTAGGCAGCAGCGATTACCATCAAATAGTAGAGGTTATTGAGCGCGTAGAAGCAGGAGAGAAAGTCACAGCTGTTTCTCCTCAACCAAGCTACATTGCTGATGAAACAACTCCTCGTTATCGCACTACCACTGAAGGTGTTGCCTATTTGCGTATTGCAGAGGGCTGTGACTACCAGTGTGCTTTCTGTATTATCCCGCATCTGCGAGGTAAACAGCGATCTCGTACCATTGAATCCATTGTTAGCGAAGCTCAATCTCTTGCTCAGCAAGGTGTCCAGGAAATTATCCTGGTCTCTCAAATTACCACCAACTATGGTCTAGATTTGTATGGAGAGCCTAGATTAGCCCAGCTACTGCGGGCATTGGGTCAGGTGCGTGTACCTTGGATTCGTATGCACTATGCCTACCCCACAGGATTAACTCCTCAGGTAATGGCGGCAATTGCGGAAACCCCAAATATATTACCCTATCTTGATTTGCCTCTACAGCACTCCCATCCGGAAATTCTCAAAGCAATGAACCGACCCTGGCAAGGACAGGTGAATGATCGTATTATCAAACAAATTAAACAAGCTTTACCAGAAGCTGTATTGAGAACAACTTTTATTGTCGGTTTTCCGGGTGAAACCGCAGAACATTTTCAACACCTGCTACAATTTGTAGAGCGTCACGAATTTGATCATGTAGGGGTATTTACCTTCTCCCCCGAAGAGGGTACCAAGGCTTACGATCTACCTCAGCAGATTCCTCAAGAGTTGATGGACGAGCGTCGAGAGCGTTTAATGCAGCTTCAGCAGCCCATCGCAGCGAGGAAAAATCAGGCTTGTGTGGGCAAGGTTACTGATGTTCTGATTGAACAAGAGCACCCTGATACAGGGGAATTAATCGGTAGGGCAACACGCTTTGCACCAGAAGTCGATGGTGTTGTTTATGTTCAGGGTGAAGCTGCCCTGGGCTCAATTGTACCTGTAGACATAACTTCTGCTGAGATCTATGACCTCAGAGGACGCATTGCCATAGCCAATAGTTAGTTTTTGGTGATTTTCGGATTGTCCCGGGAGCAGGTACTTAAACTAACTCAAAATGTTAAGTAATTTAAATTTCAGAAAACCAACAAGAGCAAAATACAAACTATGACAACTTCTTTCACCAGCCTAGGACTATCAGAAGCTCGGGTTGAACAGCTAGAAAAACTAGGATTTACTAATCCCACATCGATCCAAGCCCAAGCGATTCCTCAATTATTGCAGGGTCGAGATGTGGTGGGTCAATCTCAAACTGGTACTGGGAAAACTGCTGCTTTTTCTCTGCCTTTGCTCGAAAGTATTGAAGTCAAAAATCCGGCGGTACAGGCTTTGATTTTGACACCAACTAGGGAATTGGCACAACAAGTAAGTGAAGCAATTAAAGATTTTACTGGGGATCGCCGCTTACGAGTCTTAACTGTTTGTGGAGGTCAGTCTATCGAGCGTCAAATTCGTGCCTTGAAGCGGGGTTCACAAATTGTGGTCGGTACCCCAGGACGTGTCATTGACCTACTAGAACGTAAAGATTTGCAACTAGAACAGGTTAAGTGGGTGGTACTCGATGAAGCCGATGAAATGTTGAGTATGGGCTTTATTGATGATGTGAAGAAAATTTTACGTAAAACCCCCAAAGAGAGGCAAACGGCTTGTTTCTCTGCCACAATGCCCAGGGCAATCCGCGATTTAATCGAGAACTTTTTGAACTCACCAGTAACAGTCAGTGTAGAACAACCAGAAGCCGCTCCTACCAAAATTGAACAAAAAGTTTATATGGTACCGCGAGGCTGGTCAAAAACCCAGACACTGCTACCAATTTTGGAGATGGAGGAACCGGAAGCTGCGCTGATTTTTGTTCGTACCAAGCGTTCTGCATCCGAGATTACCAGCCAATTACAGGCTTTAAACCACAGCGTGGATGAGTACCATGGTGATTTGAGTCAAAGCCAACGGGATCGCCTGGTGCAACGTTTTCGTCACGGTCAGGTGAAGCTAGTTGTGGCAACTGACATTGCCGCCAGAGGTCTTCATGTAGATAATTTAAGTCATGTAATTAATTATGACTTACCCGATAATACTGAAACCTATATCCACCGCATTGGTAGAACTGGTCGTGCAGGTAATACAGGAACGGCAATTTCCTTAGTTAATCCCTTAGATCGTCGTCTACTGCGCTTAATTGAACGCCGTTTGCGTCAGCGCATAGATATTAGTAAGATCCCCAGCCGCGCTCAAGTCGAAGCCCGCCGCATCGCCAGGTTACAGAAAAAGGTTCAAGAAGCCTTGGCTGGTGAGCGCATGGCTTCATTCCTGCCGATTGTACGTCAACTCAGTACTGAGTATGATCCCCAGGCAATTGCTGCAGCAACACTGCAGATGGTTTATGACCAAAGTTGCCCCAGTTGGATGAAGGTAGATTGGGATGTACCTAAGACCGAGCGACCAAAAATTAACAAGCCTCGTCAGAATCGCAATAAATATAAGCGATCAGTAACACCAAACCAGTCACGGTAAACTAAACAAAAGGATGAAGCAAGAAGTAGCAGGCTAGTGAATACGCTAAGTTGTTCTAATCTACCAGAACTTCAAACTTCATCCCTTAACCCGGAGCGCGTAAAATAATTCCTGTGGATCTGTCCATTTCTGCTTCTAATTTTGAGAATCGTCAGGATGCTCCCCAGCATCCCACTAATTGGCCTGGTTTAATCGAAGCCTACCGTGCCTATCTACCTGTCAATGATGCCACTCCTGTAGTTACCTTACTGGAGGGTAATACGCCCTTGATCCCCATACCTGCAATTGAGCGGCAAATTGGTCGCGGCGTGAAGGTGTGGGTAAAATACGATGGCTTAAATCCTACCGGAAGCTTCAAGGATCGAGGTATGACAATGGCGATCTCGAAAGCGAAGGAAGCGGGTGCCAAGGCTGTGATTTGCGCTAGTACAGGTAATACCTCTGCTGCTGCTGCTGCCTATGCCCGTCGTGCTGGGATGCGTGCTGTTGTGGTAATCCCCGATGGTTATGTTGCCTTGGGAAAATTAGCCCAGGCACTGCTTTATGGGGCAGAGGTGATTGCATTGAAGGGTAATTTTGATGACTGCCTTGAGTTGGTTCGGGAAATGGCAGAGAACTATCCAGTTACCCTAGTTAATTCAGTTAATCCCTACCGTTTGGAGGGACAAAAGACTGGTGCTTTTGAAGTAGTTGATACTCTCGGAGATGCCCCTGATTGGCTTTGTATCCCTGTGGGCAATGCAGGTAATATAAGTGCCTATTGGATGGGTTTTTGTCAATATCATCAACATGGAAAGTGCACTCAACTACCGCGTATGATGGGTTTCCAGGCAGCCGGATCTGCACCTCTAGTTCATGGTAAACCAGTTTCTGAGCCCCAAACTCTAGCCACAGCAATTCGTATTGGCAATCCTGCTAGTTGGAACAAGGCGATGGCGACTCAACAAGCAAGCCAGGGTCAATTTAATGCCATTAGCGATGAGGAAATTCTCCATGCTTATCGTCTGTTGGCATCTCAGGAAGGGATTTTCTGCGAACCAGCCAGCGCAATTTCTGTGGCTGGTTTACTTAAGGTTAAAGACAAAATTCCTGATCAGGCAAAGGTTGTCTGTGTCCTCACTGGTAATGGACTCAAAGACCCCGATTGTGCCATTGAACACAGTAAAAATGAGGTTAAGCTTGGAATTGAGCCTCAATTGGCAGCAGTGGCGAAAGTAATGGGTTTTTAGCTTACCTTTTCACTTCACTCTTTTGAGATTAGAAAGGAATCTCGTCTAAATTCTGATCTTCATCGATTTTCTCTACTCCAGAAGATTTAACTTGCACCGTCTCTGGTTCTGGTATTTGAGGACGAGAAGCCTTAGTTAGTTCCTGATCTTCCACTTCGGGAACTAATGGTTTGTAGGAGTCCATCAACACCACATTACTACTGGGAGAATTAGATTTAGCACTGCTGGAAAAAGAACTATCTTCCTGACCTATTTTTTCGATAGATGAAGCAGTTAACTCAGCTCGTTTTTCCTTAAATCCTTCCTGGCGCTCAAAGGTATTCATCCTTAGACTACCTTGAATAATCAGGCGATCGCCGGGAGCGTATTGTTCCTTAATTTGCAATGCTAAATTGCGCCAACCTACTACCTTCAAACGAGATGGAGGATCTTCTGATCGCAGACCAGGAAACTCTACCATCATTTCTGTTACTTCCGTTTGGGTATCGGAGGTGTAGCGTAGTTGGGGTTGATCTAAAACCCGCACCATTAAAACGCAATTATTCATCTATTTCTATTTTTTAGAACAACTGTATTATATCAATTCCAGAGCCTAGGAAGTTAGGTCAGGTTCCCCGCCGTAAAACGACGGGGCTTGCCTGACCGTTGGTGAGAAGAGGCAGATTTTGATCTTTTGATTACCATCTTTCTGCCTCAATTACGTTAATTCTAGACACTTACCATTGTCTCTACTCCTTGCTCCTGGTCAATAAACTCTTGGACACGTTGGCGATATTCTCTAATTGAAAAATCTACCCAGTCTCGGTCATCACTATTCGCAAAAATATGTACTAGTGGTTCACCAGCATCGGGTAGAATTAGTACCCAGTTATCGTTTTGGGGATTGATTATTTTCACACCATCAATTAGCTCTAAATTTTCCGCTGGATGGGTTTCTACCAGATGACGCATTAAAGCACCTTTGACTGTCCAAGGACAACGCATGGTGTATTTTTTGTGGCACACACGGGGTAATTCGGTACGTAGTCCTGCTAGGGAACGTTCTTGTACAGTCAACATCTCAATCAGTTTAGCAATGGAGAACATAGCATCAAAACCGGGATGCAGTTGGGGAAAAATAAATCCCATCTCTCCGCTACCCCCAAGTACCACATTACTATTTTCTTGAGCTGCTTCCATTAGCGCTGTTGGATTGGCTTTGGTGCGAATTACCTGTCCGTCGTGGCGACGAGCAATTTGTTCTACTGCGCTAGAAGCATGAATGGGTACAACTACTGTGCTTCGAGGATGAGCAGTCATAATAATATTTACCATTAATGCTGTTAGCTGTTCACCACGAATAGGTAAACCAGCTTCATCAACCAAAATTAACTGTTCTCCGTTGGCGGATACTTGTACACCCAGGTTAGCTTTTAGGGCTTCTACAACTTGACCAAGTTGATTTAATAAACCCTCTCTTTCCTCATTAGAAAGGGCTGCTTGGCTCAAGCTAGCATTCAGAACAACTGCATCACAGCCAAATTTGGCAAGCAGGACAGGTAAAACAGCTCCAGAAACAGCATAAACATAATCAATCACAATTTTGGAGCGACTGGTGCGAATCGCTTCTACATTCAGTAGTTTCTCAAAGCTACGACTGTAGGTGTCTAAAACCTGCGAAGGATAGGAAACATTGCCAATTTCGTGAATTGGTACTCTGCGCAAATCTTCTTTGAAATAAGCGCCTTCAATTTTCTTTTCCCTAGCTTTAGAGATGTTAATACCTTTGTCATCAAAAAATTCTATCAGTAGAGAATCTGGTCGATCAGGATGTAATCTCGCATGAACTCCTCCAGCCACCGACATTGTTGCTACGATGGTTCTGGCGATAGGAATAGCTGTTGCTTCTAGGTTATGGACATTGACACCTACAGACATTAAGCCAGAAATAAGAGAACGAGAGACCATACGAGAGACACTACGTTGATCTCGTGACACTGCTACTACAGAGCCTGGTTTTAGTGTAGAGCCATAGGCTGCGCCCAGCTTAACGGCAAATTCTGGGGTGATGTCAATATTAGCTAGTCCAGAAACACCCCTTTGACCAAAGAGGTTGCGTTTAGCCATATTACCCCAGATGAGATTGATATTAAGAATTGCCCCTGATTCAATTTTTTTGCTCGGCCAAACACGTACACTGGGACTAATTTGGGCTTCTTCACCCACAGAAGAGAGAGCACCCACCACGGCTCCTTCCAAAACGTGGGCACGGCGATCTACACGTGTACCACGAGAAATTACGCAAGCTCGTAGATGGGATTCATCACCAATAATCGCTCCATTCCAGATAATGGGACGTTTGAGATCCGCATCAGCACCGACGGTTACATTATCACCGATAACGGTACCTGCTTCTAAACGAGCACGTGAGCCAATGCGACAATTGCTCCCAATTAAAACAGGAGCTTCAATTTTGGCGGTTTCATCAATGTAGGTATTTTGCCCTATCCACACACCAGGTTTTTCTTCTGTGTAGGCAAAATCAAGCTGGACTTTACCCTGTAAGCCATCGTATTGGGCATCGCGATAGGCATCCAAATGACCCACATCACACCAATAGCCCTCTGCTACGTAACCATACATGGGTTCGCCTTTTTCTAGAAGCAGTGGGAATAAATCTTTAGAAAAATCTGATTCTTGGTTAGCAGGTAAATATTGTAAAACTTCCGGTTCCAAAATGTAGGTTCCGGTGTTGACAGTATCGGAGAAAATTTCACTAGTGGAAGGTTTCTCTAAAAAGCGGCGTATGCTACCGTCTTCATTTGTAATCACAACTCCAAATTCAATGGGGTTGGGAACATGGGTTAAGACGAGAGTGGCTTTTGAGTTATTTTGTTTATGAAACTCAATTGCTGCGCTCAAGTCAAAGTCGGTAACACTATCACCACTAATGACAACAAAGGTTTCATCGAGCAACTCAGCAATATTTTTGACGCAACCTGCTGTACCTAGGGGTTGATCTTCTTCCACAGCGTAGGTCATTTGCACACCAAATTCTTCACCATCTTGGAAGTAATCTCGCATCACATCGGGAAGATAGTGCAAAGTAGCAATAATCTCATTGATGTGATGTCGTTTAAGTAAATTAATGATGTGCTCTGCAATGGGTCGATTTAAAATTGGTACCATTGGCTTAGGTAGATCGCAGGTTAGTGGTCTTAGTCTGGTTCCAGAGCCTCCAGCCATCAGCACTGCACGCATAAATCCTCCTTGCCTGTTAAATTAAACATATATAATCTGTTGAGTTCAAGAGGGATAATTGTTTCCCTGAAATTTAATATTTAGACCTTCAGTGTTTGTCTAGAAAATTTTCAGTTAATCTCCCTTTAATTTGCTCATTAGCTTTGATTAAGCTACCAAAATTTTTAATTTTGAGAATGTAGCTCAAGGCATAGCTTAGTTGACTTTATATTGATTTTACCTTCTTGGGTGTACCCTACTGTTAATTTACTGGTCAATGAGCCCTAGATGGCTGGAGAAGGACGTTTTTTGAGAGTTACTTTAAAATTGAAGGGAAAGAGAAAAGTAACCATTAAGTTGATTTTTTGGATTGAGTATTGACTAAAGATGATTAAATTAATTCCGTTTTTGTTATTGGCTGCTTACGGTTGGGGATTATGGAAATTTTGGCGAGGTTACGAAAGAACGAATTTTGCATCTAGCTTGCCCAATAAGCTTATTTTGTCTCTATGTTGGCCTGCTTTACTAGTGGTCAATAAATCCTATCGTCGTAACTTTCAAAAGGCTTTGAAGGGTAGGTAGGGAGAGCTTTCAATGGTATTTTTTTTGGCTTCAGGTTTTAGATAAGCAGGGGAAGGCTGGGGAGGCTGGGGGAGAAAACCTGTTTTTTTTGATTATCATTGGATTGAAAAATCACAACTTTGTCAGCAATATAGCCATTGGGAAATAGGGAGTTGGGGAGATAGGGAGATAGGGAAATAGGGAATTAGGGAAGGAGAAGTAAGCAATAACCAACAGCAAAGGACAAATTTGGCTCATTGGGGGAACTAGTGACAGCGCCGAGATCGCTATTTTACTCTCAAAGTGGCAGTTTCCCTGTATAGTTACGGTAACTAGCCCCACAGCACAGGCTCTTTATCCACAGGTAGCTGGTTTGCGAGTTTGGGTAGGGAAAATTGGTGCTTCACAGATGGTTAATTTTTGCCAGCAACAGCATATTATTGCCATTGTTGATGCTTCCCATCCCTATGCCAAGGAAGTGTCTCAGAATGCGATTAAAGCAGCAGCAGTCTGCAATTTACCCTATATACGCTATGAACGTCCAGTGGCTAAAACTTGTGTCTCGAGTGCTAATGTAATTGAATTAGCTAGCCTGGATGAATTATTAGCTGGAGATTATTTAGAGGCTCAAAGGGTACTTTTAACTTTAGGTTATCAAGCCTTACCTCGTTTCCAATCATGGCAAGAGTGTTGTGTGTTGTTTGCTCGCATTTTACCTAGAATCGAATCTCTGGAGGTTGCTTTAGCATCGGGATTTTCTGCCAATCGCATTATAGCCCTACGTCCACCGATTACGGCACAATTGGAGAGGGCTTTATGGCAGCAATGGAATGTTTCGGTGGTAGTAAGCAAAGCTTCTGGTAGTGCTGGAGGAGAGGAAACTAAGCGTATGGTGGCGCAGGAGTTAGAGACTACCTTGATTGTGATTGCACGTCCAAGCATAACCTATCCTCAGCAAACCAGTAATTATGCAGAAATCTTGGCTTTTTGTCGCCAATATATTTTTTAATGGTTAATTGGTAACTACTAACAAGATTGAAATCAAATGTCAGAATCAATTACACCTGCGATCAGTGAGCGAATTTGCAAGCATATGAATGAGGATCATGCTGAAGCTGTTGTTCTCTATGCACATACCTATGGTAAATCTCCAGAAGCAGATTCAGCTAAAATGGTGTCTATTGACCCTCAGGGAATGAATTTAGATGCACAGGTTAAGGGGGAAACTTTACCTTTGCGTATCGATTTTGATCATGAGTTAGCGGATGCAGAGGATGCTCATCATACCTTAATCGCGATGTTAAAAGAGGTGCGAAAGAGCCAATAAAAATTTTAGTAAATCCTTGTGCTAAATCTCCATACTTTCCTGTGTCAGATTTCCTGGTGGTTGCGGCGGTTTTTACTGCTGTGTTTTGCTCTTAGCTTGATTTGTTTAGGGGGTTGTCAGGAAAATCCTGCTAAGGATAATGTGATTCATCTTACCCTATGGCATGGTATCAATCCTCCACCCAATCGCGATGTTTTTAATCAATTAGTTGCCAAATTCAATCAAAGCCACACTAACATTGAGCTAGAAGCGCTTTATATTGGTCAACCAGATGGACAATTACCGAAAATTCTTACCGCTGTTGTGGGTAATGTAGCGCCAGATCTTCTTTGGTTTACACCTCAGCTAACTGGTCAATTGGTAGAATTACAGGCCATTGTACCTTTGGAAGAGTGGCTGAATAATTCTCCACTAAAGAAAGATATTTACCCGGTGATGTTTGAATCTATGGAATTGGACAACCATCTGTGGTCAATTCCTATGGCAACTAATAACACAGCTGTATTTTACCGTCCTTCGCTGTTGGCGCAAGCAGGAATTACTGAGTTACCAAAGACTTGGGAACAATTGCGTGTCGTTGCGAATAAACTAACTCAAGATACCAATGGTGATGGTCGCACTGACCAGTATGGTTTATTCTTATCCCTAGGCAAGGGTGAATGGACCGTATTTGTTTGGCTACCTTTTATTTATGGTGCTGGTGGTGACATAGTTGCTGATAATCAGCCAGATTTAGTTAATCAAGGTGCGATTAGTGCGCTGCAATTTGGTGCTAATTTAGTGGAAGATGGAGTAGCTTTACTATCTGCGCCGGAAAGGGGCTATGAAATTGATAGCTTTATCCAAGGTCAAGCAGCAATGCAAATTACAGGTCCTTGGACTTTAGCACAATTGCAATCTACTGGAGTCGACTACGGTGTTTTTCCGATTCCACAACAGGAGAGAAAAGCTGCTGTGGTAGGAGGAGAAAATTTGTTTGTTTTTAAAACAAATTACCAAAAAGAACAGGCAGCGCTAGAATTTTTAGAATATGTATTGGGAGAAGAATTTCAAACAGCTTGGGCTTTAGAAACAGGTTATCTACCTATTAATCGCCAAGTGCAAGTTAGTGAAGAATATCAAGAATTTGTACGCCAAAATCCTGTTTTGGAAGTATTTTTACAGCAAATGCAGTGGGCGCGATCTCGTCCCATTTTACCCGGATATAGTCGCCTTTCAGAAAATTTAGGACGAGCAATTGAAGCGTCTTTACTTGGGAAAAAAAGTCCACAACAAGCTCTGGAAGCATCGCAAAAAAGATTAGAATTGTTTTTTGGTAGTTAGTTGTTAGTTGTTGGTTATTTGTTGTTTGTTGTTTGTGAATTGTTGAACAACATTACAAAGTGGAAGTCTACAAGCGATCAAAAGCACTAAAAAACTGGCTCCTTCGGTTCTGGCATGCTAAATTATCTCACCAACAGCTTAAAAATTATGCTAAATCAAGAAAAAATAGGTATTTAATCAAAAATTGAATTTTTAATTCATTTTAAGCTTGCATCCCTGATGGATTTTTTTTCAATTTTAAACGAATAATTTGGCATAATAAGTCCTACAGAACAAAAAAACTTATTACTTTCTTGTCGAGCGTTCCCTTGCGCCACCTCTCTAAATCTCTCACCTCTCTAAATCTCTCCTGAAAGGAGAGACATCTGATGTTCCCCCTTTTAGGGGGAGTTTGGGGGTGGAGAGACATCTGACGTTCCCCCACCTCTCCTACCCTCTCCTTTCAGGAGAGGAACCGATGGTTTCCCCCTGTAGGGGGAAGTTGAAGGGGGTGGGGAGTTTGGGGGTGCGACGCGGGTTCTCGACGCTATTACTTATTACTTATTACTTAATCTAAATGTTCCCATCTACCCTGACTCTACCACCACCTCTTAAACCAGGAGATTTGCTCTATGCTATCGCCCCTAGTGGTCCTTTGCGCGAACAAGAGGCGGTGAAAAAAGGGATCGCGATTTGGAAAAATCAAGGCTATCGGGTTGAATTTGGTAGCAATTGGAATGCTAGTTGTGGTTATTTAGCAGGATATGATCAACAACGGCGAGAGGCGCTAATTCAAGCATGGGGAAATCCTGAATGTAAAGGCATTCTCTGCATTCGAGGAGGTTACGGTGCTACTCGTTTGCTAGAAGATTGGGATTGGCAAATAACTAATAAACAACCAATAACTAATAGTAAATGGCTAATTGGTTTTTCTGATATCACGGCGTTGCTGTGGAGTCTCGCCAAAGTAGGCATTGGTGGTGTTCATGGACCTCTGTTAACTACTATTGCCGAGGAACCAGAATGGTCATTGCAAAGGCTTTTTGATTCCGTTTCCGGTGGTTCTCTTACCGATTTACAAGGTCGAGGCTGGGGTGGAGGTAAGACCAGGGGCGTTATTGTACCAGCTAATCTTACCGTGGCGACAGCTCTATTAGCAACCCCCTGGCAACCATCTTTTACAGGTACAATCCTGGCGCTTGAAGACGTGAGTGAAGCCCCCTATCGCCTTGATCGCATGTTAACCCAGTGGCGGATGTCTGGGATATTGCAAGGAGTAAAAGGGATTGCTCTAGGGCATTTTAGCTGTTGTCAAGCACCCCCAGGAATTTCTAGTTGGACGGTGGAGGAAGTATTGTTAGATCGCTTGGGTGATTTAAATATTCCCATTGTCTCTAATCTGCCTTTTGGTCATGATGGGGAAAACGCTGCCTTACCAGTGGGACAAGCTGTGGAGTTAGATGGCGATCAGGGTATTCTTAGATATATTTAGAACGGTTCTGACCAACAAATGATACAATTATACATCCTTGCTTCTGAAGTTTTTTTAAGAAGCCCTTTTTGTCCACAAGGAGAGCCGAAATGGGAAGTTATGAACTGATGTACATCCTGCGTCCAGTTTTATCGGAAGAGCAGGTAGATCAGATGTTGACCAAGTATAGCAATTTTTTAAATGAGCGTGGAGCACAAGATCTGCAAGTCCAAATTTTAGGTAAACGCAGATTAGCTTACGAAATTGAAAATCACAGCGATGGTATTTACATTCAGATGAATTTCCAAGCTGATGGTAGTTCAATTGCTCCTCTAGAAAGAGATATGCGTTTGAGTGATGAAGTAATTCGCTATCTAACGATTAAACAGAATAAGACTAAGGTAAAAAGTAGCGAGTCTCCAGAGGTTGAGGATTAAAAACCAAGAGATTGACTAGTATTTTAAGGATGAGTAGTTTGGAATTTAAATGCTACTCATCTTTTTTTTATCCATACTGTTGCTTTTACAGATACTTTCAGGATCATCTTTACAAAAGCATCATCGAAAAAACAAAAAATAGAAGTTCTTCTTCATTCATATATTAACCATTTGTGTTTTCTGAAAGTCATGATGGGCAAAGAAGCAAGATTCTGAACAATTGACGTTCATAGGGTATAGCATGGTAGAAAAATTGGAAGGTCACACTACCCGAAACAAGCTTTTTGAACAGATACGACTTTCTCGCCAGGCTAGGTTTACTGGTAAGCTAGATATTGTTGCCCACCAAGGGTTAAAGTGGAGTTTATATTTTAATCTGGGGAGTTTAATTTGGGTAAGCGGCGGCACTCACTCCAATCGACGTTGGCATCGAATTATATCCCACAATTTTTCCCAGATTAGCTTTGAGGAATTTCGTTGGCGGCCAACAGATAGCTTTGAATGTTGGGACTACCATGTTGTAGCAGTATTGGTAAAAAGACATATCATCGAATGGGAATGCATGATCAAAGTGCTTGAAGAGATTACCCAAGAAATTCTCTTTGATATTTTCCAGTATCTGGAAGTATATAGCATTTATCAACTGGCTAGTCACAAGCATAAACAAGAGGGAGAATTGCCTCAGCTAAGTTTTATGCAAGGATTTACAGAGAAAATCCACATAGTTTATTGGCCTAGTGTACGTCCTTCTGAAGACGCTATCCTACCGCCTGCACGAGTGTTACCTTTAGACTCTATCATTCTTCGTGTAGAAGATTTGTGGCAAGCTTGGCTCAAAGCTGGTTTAAAATTTTTCTCTCCCAATTTAGTACCTGTAGTGCAAGATTCATCCTCACTACGAAAACAAACTTCTGCCAGCACTTACAAAAAACTATTAAAGTTAGTTAATGGCAAACGTACCCTTAGGGAAATTGCTTGGATTATCAAAAAAGATATTTTGCAACTGACAAGTTGGTTATTACCTTTTGTTCAGAAAAAATCGATGAAATTGATTCTAATCAAGGACTGGAATACCCCGTCTTTGAATACTATTTATCTGGGCTTAAATTTACCTTCTCCTATCAACAAAACAGAACATAAACCCTTGATCGCTTGTATTGATGATAGTCCGCAAACTTGCTTTATGATGAAGGAATTTGTGGAAAAGTCAGGCTGTAGATTTTTGGCGATTCAAAATGAGGTGGAAGCTTTATCAACACTACTGAAACACAAGCCCAGTTTGATTTTTCTTGATTTAGTTATGCCCATTGCTAATGGTTACGAAATCTGTGCTCAAATTCGCCGGATGTCTGCTTTTAAAGAAACACCAATCGTTATTCTTACAGCTCAAGATAGTGTCGTTGACCGTTTTCGTGCCAAAATGGTGGGAGCTAATGGCTTTTTAGGTAAACCGATAGAAGAAAGTCAAATTCAAAAATCCATTACTACATATCTTCATTTCAAAGATACCAGTAAGACAGAGGAACAAAGTAAGGCTATTTATCAACCAAATATAGAAGAACAAATGCCATTCACCGGAAAATTTATAATTGGTTAAATCTATCTGATTAACTTAAGGTTAAAGTCCACCTCGAGGTGGACATTTTTTTGTCAATTTAACCAGACTGTCCAGAATTTTTTATCTAGCGCTACGGGACAAGATTAGGATATTTATCTATTCCCTATTTCCTTATTATTGTTCACTTTTAACCGATCTAGCCTGTCCTAACTTATATGGGTAGCGCTATACTTTCAATAAAAGCAATATAAAAAAATCTATGGTTTCTGCTAAATCTCCAATTAAATCCTCTTGGAAAATTAAACTTTTGTACGACGGTGAATGTCCTCTGTGTCTGCGTGAAGTTAATTTTTTGCTCAAGCGAGATGCTGGTAGAGGTATCGTAAAATTTGTTGATATTGCAGATCTTAACTATCAACCAGAAGACAATGGAGGCGTAGATTTCGAAACAGCGATGGGGCGTATTCACGCTGTCTTGGCTGATGGTAGTGTGATTAAAGATGTGGAGGTATTTAGACGAGTTTACGAAGAGTTGGGTATGGGTTGGGTTTATGCTGCAACTAAGTTACCAGTAATTGGTGCAATAGCAAACTGGCTATATGGTATTTGGGCAGACTGGCGACTAAAACTCACGGGAAGGGCGAGTATACAAGAAATAATAGGGTTGCGAGAGCAAAAAATCAAGTCAGAATCTGGACGCTGTCGCTTGTAGAATCTATTTGATACTGAATACGGTTATCAAAATAGTTTTTTTGCTATTGGTAAATTGGGGTAAAACTTATAGGTTTTGCCAATAATATTATTCACAGAACTGGATTTAGTATCAGATATTTGCTGTGGAGTAGGATGGGGAAAATTTTTATACTTACTTAAGTACTTTGACAGACAGCGAGTGGGAGGAAATAGAGCCTTTTTATTGAGTAACTCATTTCTTGATATAGTTTAAAAATTTTATGAACAATGGCTCTTTCTTCCTTTTATATTCCTTGATTAGCTTTCCTTCTGTGTCCCAAATTATGACAGTGCCGTCATTATCAGCAGAAGCAATCCACTTATCATCGGGGTGAAATGTGACTTTAATAACAAACTTTTCATGTGCCTTTAGAGTGTGCAGTAATTCTCCTTCCAGGTTCCAGAGTCTGACAGTTTTATCATCGCTAGCAGAAGCAATCAGCTTGCTATCGGGGCTAAAAGCTACGCTGTTGACTCTATCTTCATGTCCTTCAAGCGTTTTAATTTCATTTCCTTCTGGGTCAAATAATCTTACCTTATTATCATCACTACCAGAGGCAATCGTATTGTTATTAGGACTAAATGCGACAGTATTTCCTTCAAAGATTGGCATTTCTTGAGGATCTGAGTTCGATGGTCTCAACTCTTCAAAATTTGGCGTTCCTGTACTATCTGATTTCCAGATTCTGACCTTGTTGTTGTCGCTAGCAGAAGCCATCATACTACCATCAGAACTAAATGTTAAACTATTTACCCAATCGTTGTCGTCATTCAATTTTTCCCAAATAGTATAAGTACTAAGGCTAATAGTTGCTAGTGTAAATACAGCAGTACAACCAAACAGTAATTTAAAAAGTAATGACCTAGATTTGGCTTTTTTACTTTGGTAAATATACTCTTTTTGTAAATTTGTTGGAGTTGGTTTTTTCTGATTATTTTCTGCTGCTATCAACCATTTTTGAGCTTCTGAAAAAATACTACCCCTTAATAAAGAATCATCATTTCTCTGTTTCTTCTCCCACTCCAATGCCCTTTGCAACCACTTGCTATGACTACGAATATATTTTCTATCAGTATTTAAAGTTCTCAGCAATTTTTTAAAGTTAGCATTAAAATCTTTTTCATTGCTATTAAAATCAATCCATTGCACTTTACCTAACTCTGGATGTAATTTGCTTGTTTCTACTTCCTGATATAGCAATGTTACAAACCGCTTATTCAGGGAAGCAGCATACCCTACCTCATCCTTGCAATAAGGCGAATTTACAGAACGTGGTGAGATAATAAATAGAAAGTTGTCAGATACTTTAATTCCTCGATTAATCTCTTCTTGAAAATTACTTCCCGAGGCAATACTTTCTTGATCAAACCAAGTTGTTTTTCCCTGTTGCTGCAGAGCATCATTCAACTTTCTCGCTAAGTCTGAGTCAGCACGGGAGTAGGAAATAAACACATCCAGAGAATCTAAGGGAGGTTGCTGGAGACTTGCGTTAATAAATTCTGATTGTAATGAAGTAGGTGAATTTTGTGTTCTTTTCTGTGCTACTTCCAACCAAGTTTTGGCACTCCGTAGATTATATCCCCGTAGTAAAATACTAGGATTTTTATTTTGCTGTTCCCATTTCAGGGCTTTAGTCAACAGAGTTTTATGCTCGTTGTAGTAAGCTGCATCCTCATATAATATTTGCAGTAACTGGCTTTCATCAAGTTGATAATCTCCTGCAGTAACATTATCCGTTAAGTCAATATACTGTAAATCTCTTAGTGCTGATGGTAATTCTAAGTCTTCAGTGTTTTGCACCAGCAGAGGAATAATCCGCTTATTAAAGGAAACAGCTAAATCTAATTCTTGCTGACAGTAACTCGAGTTTATTGAATTAGGAGAAAGTAAATAAACTAAATTATCCGCCCCTTCAATTCCTTGTTTAATCGAGTTTGTAAAATCTTCTCCTGTTTGAATATCTGTGGTATCTGTCCAAACCGTAATACCTTCTCGTCTTAAACTAGTGCGAATTTTCTCCATCGTTGCTCTATCTTCATCAGCATAGGAGAGCATCACCTGAGTCATCAAATTGTTACCATTTTTGATACTTTCAGTGATGTATTCGCAATGTAAATCGCTAGGAAGACAAGGTGCTTGTTCATCTTTGAAGCGGATTTTCAACCAACTTGTAGCTTTTTGTTTTTCTTCCCCAACTAATAGATAACTCGTTTGCTTTTGATTCTTCTCCCATGCCAAGGCATTATCTAAAAACTTGGTATGCTGTTTTACATAATCGCCATGAGCATTAAGTAAATCAATTAATTTTTCTAGGGATTGGTCAAAATTATTTTGACTTTCTTGGAAAGGCAACCAATTAAGCTTGCGAATAGTTGGGTGCATATTTTGCTTAGAGGTGTGTTTCCCTGCAGCTTTGTATGATTCCCATTCTTCATCCGTACCATTAGGATTTCTTTGTTGCCAAGTTTCCCTACTAATTTCATCAACGTGTAGTAAAGGAATAATCCTTTTATTAAACTTAATCGCTAATTCTATTTCCTTGCGACAATAGCGGGAATTTACAGAATGGGGGCTGATGATAAACAAGAAGTTATGAGCTTTTTCAATACCATCATCAATTTGATTTTGGAAATCAACAGCTGGGGGAATGTCATTAAAATCAAACCAAACTTGGAACCCATTTTTATTCAAGTTAGCTTGAAGTTTTATGGCAAACTCTTTACTGTCAACTCGTCCGTAGGAGATAAAAGCATCAAAAAACTTTGTCATCAACCGCTAGCCCCATTCTTTGTCAAAATACTCGATTTTAGATTAAAAACTATTGTTAAAACAGTTACTTAATCTAAAAAATTCTCAAAGTGCTGGGGTTTAACTTTTTTGGCAATTTCCTTACCAATACGTTCTAATTCAGTCATATGTTTGACTGAATCCATTTGTTGCACATGCTCTAGTTTTATATCATCTAAACCACCTAATTTATTCAATCCCTTACGAGTCAATTCAACATCGTAACGCAAATAGGTGAATAGCTTTGATTCCATAGGTCCTTTGGTTCCAATTAAATCACCAACTTCCCCATTAATTTCATCTCCTGATAAACATTTACCAAAAACGCGACACAGAAAATCCTGTTCCTTCTGACTCGCAAGCATTAATGCGCCAGGAATCTTCTGAGCATTATCTAAAGCTCCTGGCATATAAAATTTAGATTCGGGATTGACTTGAGGAGTTGTACCGGTACCAACTGAAACCAACAGCATTTTATCCTCACCAGTTTGCCACTTAAGGTTGTAGGGTTCAAGAGTAGCCATGAGGAATAGTTGGAAAGCAGGATTATTATAGGGACTTATAGCACCATCAACAAAAATAAACTTCTTATCACCCAACTGAACTTGTTCTGGTGGAAAGAAGGTGGGAGCAGCTGTACTAGCTCTTACCAATTGCCAAAGGGGAAGACTCAAGTTAGAGTTAGGCTTCTCTGGATTGTTGAATTTAGCATAGGGGTTATTAGAAAGAGGCCAAGGCGAATCTGTGGTAGCATTACGCATTACCAGCATCAGCAGAGTTCTCAAATCCTTGCTACCGAAGGTAGTATATTCTCCAAATTCTTTCTTGAGTTCTTTTGCAAGATTTTCATCCCCATACTTGTAGCGCATCTTTCTAGTAATGTTGAGGATGAATGCTTTATCAAACATCTTCTCACCACTGTCTCGATAAAACTTTTGAATTTGAGCTACAGACATACCCCAAGAAATACAAGTTGCAATGATTGCACCTGTACTTGTACCTGCAACATAATCAAAGTAATCGGCGAGGACAAAATTATCATCAGCACCTAAACTTGAGCGTAAAGTTGCTTCAATTTCAGCTAATACCTGAAGAGAAATCATTCCCCTAATACCACCACCGTCAAGGGCTAAAAGTTTATAGGGTGGATTTTTCTTGTTTGCTTTATCGTATACAGACATATTCAATTCCTTTTAATTTCTAGATAGTTGACGAGAAGACTCACTTTTGATGAATAGAATAGGAAACAAGAAAAGAATTTTTATTTGCTGGTATTGCAAAACAATTTCCATCTTGATTCCTGAATTTTCGAGCAAGAACCTTATTTAACTCAGATATGATTTAATTAATTGAGTTAAGCTATAAAAACTCTCTTTGAAGTCAATTGCTTGCACTAACCCAGAAGCAACTAAATCCCTTATCCCTTCATCTGTACTTTCCCCATTTAGCGCAGCTGTTAGTGCATCAGCTAATCGCCCACTTCCAGCTACAGCAAGTACAGTTCGATTTTCTTGGAGGCTATGGAATACATCTTTCTTAGATATTTCCCCACCATTAACTAATAGTGCGACAGATGGCTTTCCCTGGGCGATTACAGTAGCAACCTGAGCCAACCAAGGCGATTCATCACCCCAATCAGAGCCAGGAATCAGCACAAAATGACTGTGGTTTGGTTCCAATGCTGTAATTTCTTCAGGCGGAATTTTACCAGGAAGAGCTACTTTTCCCACTGGAGTTACACCAATTAAGGGAAATGTCCCTGATATTTCAGCACGAGCTTGACCAATCATCTGCATTACGCCAAAATCAGTACCACCATCCACAACAGATGCACCTACTACTTCAACCAAGGTCGCTAGTACTTTGATAAATAAGGAGCGCAGACGTTTCAAATCGCTCTCACTCATCTTACCAGCACCACCCAAAATTACGAGGACGGGACGCGGACTTTGAAAACCTAGTTCCGACCTAGCATGGGACAAATCTTTCGCAGATTTAACTCGAATGGCAGATGCCGTTTGTCCGTTTGACATGGGAAAGTTGAAAGCTTTTTCCATTGAATCTACTTTGTAAGGATGGGACGGATAAATAGACTTATTGTAGAAGTTAGAAAGGAGTAATAGATGTGGGAAAAGGGTAAAAAATTAATTAAAACAAAATCAATAAAGTAATTTTACCTAAGGTCTAATCATCATAAAACTTCCGGCAACATAACTGCCGATTTGCATTTTGTATGAAGCCAAAATTAATTTTCTTGCTACAAGCAATTTTAACAGTGTCATCAATCAAACGACTATGCGTAAAAACTTGTAAATGTTACCGCAAATTTAAATTTAAACCATGAAATAACCCTATTTACACTCTTTTTTGTAGCAGTGCTACACTTCTAAGCAATATAGATAGATTCCGAACCGAATCAGTAAAGATATCAAATTGGTTCTATAGTAGGATCGCCCCTTGTTTGATTCTCAAGAGGCTCTATTCCAGTTATTTTTGGTACACTCATTGGGATTTGGCTTGCGATCGCATTTCAGCGTCATATACTATTAAGACGATCTCAAGAGTCCATTTATGAATTTTTCGAGTTAGCGTCGAATTTTTTCTGAAAACTCACCTTGTTCTCGCTACAACAGGGATTTCAGATGGATTCCATAGCAAAGGTAGAAATAGGCTTGATTCTGATTTATCCGAGTTTACGAGCAACAAAAGCAACACGTGCAGGTGGTAAGCTAAAATTTCCGTAGCGATTCATTACTTCCACCTGAAACCCAATTTGGCTCAATGTTTCACTCAACTTTGCAGCATTGAATAATCGCTGACGATGTATCTCTTCTGTGCGCCGATAAAGCTCTCCAGTCTGACGTAGAGTGATAATACGACGAGTCAAAATTTCCTGCTCTATATCTTCATATTTTTCCACCAAAACGAGCCAATCTTCTCCTTCGGTAAAACTTTTTCTGGTTTCATTGGGAGGAATTTGTCCAGGAATAACCACATCAAAAATAAAAACTCCCCCTGGTGATAAAGCATGATAAATACGCTCAAACAAACCATTTAGAGCGATATCAGCTTCTTCATCAAATAAATAATTCAGACATTCCCCAAGGGAAATCACAGCCCTACAGGGGGGAATTTCGGTACAGAAAAGGGACTCGACACGAAACTGCGCAGTAGGTACTCTAGTTTTGGCAATTGCGATCATTGCCTCAGAAATATCAATGCCTAATATCTGATAACCTAGCTGATGTAGTTCATGTGCTAGAAGTCCACTACCGCAACCTAATTCAACAATTAAGCCAGTTGTAATCTGACAGGATTCGAGAATCGCGATGATTCCTGGTGCTGATTTAAGCGCGTAATCCCTAAATCCTTGGTCGTGAATATAGGTTAGGTCTTCGCTGTACCATTGTGTCATGAAGATGCTCCTGGAGTCAGCTCGAAAATTAGCTAGCTTTTGATATAAATATGAAATTTCTGGCTGTCATGAACACCAAGGAATTTAAATCCAGCCTGATCAAGAATTTCTTCTTTCTTCCATTCTTTGATGAACTTTAGCCTCAGTTTTTGCTGAGCAACTATCTCACCATCTTTCTTAAAGAAATAACTTTTCTCAATTAATTCCATTTCATCATCTTCTGCCAGTTTTTTTGTGTCCTGAGAGTAAATAATTTCTGGTGTGAGTTGTTTGTCATATTTTTTTTGATCTCCTTGGATACTTAAAAGCAACAAACCACCTTGACGCAGATGTTTAGCAACATTTGCTAACCCATTAATATCCTGATCTATGTCGCTATCATGAGTTCCTAAATCAGTGCGATTACATCGTTCATTTATAACCCAAACTCCCCCACTAGAAACAGCCATATCAAATGTTTCTTGGAGATCCATCTCAATCACATCAGCTTCGATTAGTTTTCCCCATTCTCCTAACCTTTCTCTCGCAATTTCTAGCATTGACGCTGTAATATCTACTCCTGTAAATTCAGATTCAGGAGCTAGGGATCGTTTTTTTCCGCTAATAATCCTGTACCTACACCCAATTCAAGTATTTTCTGATGATTTTCCATGACAGAAAATACTGCATCAGCCATTCCTTGGTAGTCGTAATAACCTTGTGTCATTAAAAGGTCATAGTAATCAGTGATTTTGGTATATTGATTCATGATTGATTTTTCTTAATTTTTTTACTAGTTAAGAGTATCAAAAAAAAATACACTTGCAAAAAAAAGAAATAAAAATATGTGGTTAAAAATCTTTATTATACTAATTGCGATCTTGCTAATCAATACTAGCAATGCGATGGCACAATCATTGAATGATCGCTTGCAAAAATTCCCCGCTTGGGAAAGCAAACCTACTGTAGCAATAGCCCAAGGAGACTTAATTTATCCAGATTGGATGGAAGGAACTTGGCAAGTTTCCAGTACTTTGGTAGATTTAGTTGCACCCCTAGCACCAGAAATTATCACGCCGGGATTTGAAGGTAATCGTAAATATCTCCAGCAACCAGTTAATTTCTTAGTAAGATTTACCCCACAATCGCCTCTTTTTAAGACTTTTCCTTTTTCTATATTACCTAAGGGAAAACAGCCTATAGTTTCAGATCGCGCCTTTAATGGTACACAAATTGCAAAAGCTTATCTAGGTGAAAATTCAAAAATATTGGTAAAAGTAGATCCTCAAAATCCCAATCGCCAACTGACTCGACTCTCGAAACAACGTCAGCTTATCTCTACGGTAACAGCTCGTCGTAGCGAAATTAATGCCCCAAATCAATTTGTAGCGACGGAAATAACCAATCAAGTTTTTCGAGGCGCACCACAAATTTATCTCAATGAGGTGGAAAGTACCACTGCTTATAGCTTAGATGCACCAGGTCAAATTACAGCGGATCAGGTAACGGCTATTTATCTTTCACCCCAAGACCCCAACTATTTTACCGCTGCGGGTCGTCCGGTGGCACTTTATCGCTACCAGCTAATTATGGAACGAAAATCGTAAGTAGGTCAAATTAAAGATAAAACCTCTCCCCACTTAGGGTTAACCCTCTCCTAAAAGGAGAGAGGATGGAGATGAGTTTTAATAGTAAATTTAATTATGCTTTTAGTTACTTATCTTCAGGATTTTCTGCTAACTCTTTCTTTTGTTTAACAATCGCCCCCCAAAAACCCAAAACCACCAAAATATTAGAGAGAGTTAAAAATACTTCTGCACTACCGTGTAGCCAGTCTACATTGGCCAAGGTTTCTCCGTATACTTTTTGTGCGTAAATTCCAGCCGGAATAGTTATGGCGACAAAAACAAGAAGTGCGTAAAATCCTATTAAGGCTAAACGCGGTGTTTTTCCAGAACGAGTAATAAACCATAAAAACCCCAAATAGGGAAAGAGAGAAACAGCAAATAGAGTCTCTTTAGTAATCATTTATTTCGCTTCAGTTAATTTTGCTGAACGCCAAATCCACCAAGCGGCGGCGCATTGAGTGCAATTTCCTACTACTGTCATCGATGCTTGCACTGTCACTAACCAAGCTAAAGAATCACTATTATCAAAAAAGTGCCAAGTGCAAGCACACATAGCACTAACTAAAGCAGGTAACATTGCCCAAGACAATACCCGCCAAGCGCGGTTTTTGGTAACTTCTCCATAAGTCCAAATGATCCAAATCGCAGCAATCCATTCAATGACGCTGGAGACGTGAATAATCCAAGTGGGAATTGAAAGGGCGTGCATAGTTATCAAAAAAAATGGGTTTAAAACCCCGTTCTTCAAGGACAGCTTTTTCCGATTTTTAGTATACTGCTTTTCACTATTCAAGATAAGATAATAAAA
>CAZWGS010000003.1:0-128104 GCA_964633315.1 uncultured bacterium
CAGTGGACAGTTGTCAAGCCGTCCTAGAAGAACGGGGTTTCAGACCCAATATTTTTGATGAATCCAAATTTTTAGTTTACAGCCACTTTTTTTGTACCATGTCTGAGATAATATCAATTCTTAACCTCAAAGGGCTCCTCGAACCAAAATCACGGTACTATCAACTCCTTGGGCAATAGTTTGGGGTATATTACCGTGAATCGCCTGTTGCAGTAATCCCTCTCGCGTCGCCCCCAAAACCACCACATTGCAATTCTCTGCCTTGGTCAGACTAATCACCGCCTCGGAGATAGAATAGGAGCGGATGGGAATAGGCAGAACCGAACAAGAAAATTGTTTTTTCAGTGCATAGGCTGTGCTAGCTAAAGCTTCGTAACTAGTATCTGTTTCTGTTGGTGGGAAAACTTGACACAGCCAAATTTGAGAATTGGGCGCTAAAGTAGTCAGACAAGGTAATAATTGTAAGGCACGTTGGGTATTGGGACCACCAGCAATAGGAATTAACCAACTCGTTTCCTTACCCTTGTTACGGGGATAGGAGTAGGTGTGGGAACCTTGCTTAATTAAAATTACATCACAAGGGGCTTGGCGAATAATGGAGTCGGTGACGTAGCCAAAAATTTGTCCTGGAGTCACAGTTGTACCTTTCCAACCCATAATTAAAAGGTCGATATGGCGATCTCGGACTGTTTCTAAAATCGCCTCGGCAGTATCATGGGCAACACGAATCTGTGTATGGAGAGGAATTTGCCAGCGTTTTGCTAATTTTTCAGCTTGGCGAAACAACCTGCGCTGTCTGGTGGTAGTGACTGGTGTTTGGTCAGGGGCTTGATGACGCGGTATTTTGATGACCTGCAGACACTCTAATTCGTATTGACGGTGATGGGTAATTGCAGTGGCAATTTTTAACAAATCCGGGGCAGTTTCAGGGTTAGCTAGGGGTAGTAAAATGCGCCCTCTACCTACCACTGGAGCGCGAGTTTGATACACTGCATAGGATGGTTGAGGCTTAAATCCCACCTGATTTGCTTCACCACTGAGTTGATCTGCTTCCACTCGAATCACATCAGAACGGGTAATAATACCTAGAAGTTTGTGTCCCTCAATTACGGGGAGATGGGAAAGCTGATAGCGATTGAGAAGATACAAGACACTACTAAGAGTAGCTTGTGGGGTTACCGTCACTGGGCGCGGAACCATAACATCTTTGAGGGTTAGCTGTCCTGATTTTTGCCCCAGACTAGCCAACTCCGTTTGAGTGACCAAACCTACCAATTCTCCATCTTCCACCACTGGAAAGCCATGATGGGAAGAACGGGAGAAAATCTGCAAGGCTTGCTCTAAATTAAGATCCAGAGGTAGAGTTTCCACCTCTCTTTGCATCACTTCCGCCGCCGTAATCCCCGCCAAAAATTGATCGCCGTGACTTTCTTCGAGTTGAATGCCACTATTTTTCAGTAAATGTTGGTAAATAGAACCAGGAAAGGCAGTTTCACCCACAATATAGGCAACAGCACAGCCAATCATCAACGGCAAAACTAAATTAAAATCTGCAGTAATCTCAAAAATAATAACAATCGCCGTAATCGGTACACGTACCACCGCTGTAAAAAAAGCACCCATACCCGTTAAAGCATAGGTATATTGGGAAGCCTCACCCAAAAAGAAAATGGCAATACCACTAACCAAATAACCCAAAGCTGAACCGAGAATGAGGGCGGGAGAGAATAAGCCTCCAGGCGCGCCAGAACCGTAAGCGAGGAGAGTAAGGGAAAAATGGGCTGCAAAGGCAATTGCGATGGTTTCCCAGCCTAAATTTCCCCCCATCATCAAAGATTCACGCAGCCCTGCATGGTTCCGAAAAAATTCAGGTAATGCAGCCAGCACTAAACCAGAGATTAAACCAGAAATGGCGATGCGCCAAGGCATAGCTAAATTGAGGCGACGGTTGAACTTGAGGCTGAGGAGGATACCTTTATTAAATAACGCCCCTAAAAGACCTGCAAGTAGACCCAACAAGAGATAGAAAGGGATTTCTGGTGCTGATAAACTACCTTGGGAGTTAGTAACAGCAAGATTGAGATCCGCTGAACCCAAGAGGCGAGATACCACCGCGCCAGTGAAGGAGGCGAGAATCGCTGTTTCTAGCGTCAAGTCAGAAACATCGCGCATCAATTCCTCAATTACAAACATGACGCCAGCAATGGGGGTATTAAAACCAGCCGCTAAACCAGCAGCAGCGCCAGCAGCGATCATTTGGCGACGATGTTCCGGAGAAGTGGGAACCCAGCTACTCAGTTGCGCTGCTAAGGCGGCGCCTATATGTACTGTGGGTCCACGACGACCTAGGGTTAAGCCAGAACCTAAAATAAGGATAGTGCCGATGGTTTTGGCAATCGCAACTCGCAAAGAGAGGGAAATGGGAAATTGCGCCAAAACTGCTTTAACTTGGGGAATTCCGCCTCCAGAAGCTGCGGGGGAAAATATTTCTATTACCCAACCTGCGACTAATCCCAAAGTGACACCAGTGAGGGGTAAAGCGACAAATGCGCCGTAGTGTTGCGCCATTTGGATGCGAGATGTCCCCAACCAAGCGATTCCCTGTTTAAGTAGTACAGCCGCCAAAGCAGAGACTAAACCAATTAAACACGCTTCTGCTAAAGCATAGTGGGTTTCAACAGAACGACGAACTAAACGTTGGGGGTTAAAAAATGCACGTAGGTTTCGAACAATGGACTGGAAGAACATTCAAGTTAATCTGGGGCGAGATATCTAGTTATTTTTGAGCAGATAAAATTGCCAGAAAACTCCTAAAGGTGATTTTATTTTGACCAAAAGAATACTAGATGTCAGTATTTCTCGGCTTTTTATCAGTTTTATTTTAAATTGGCGTGAAGCGAATAGCTCAGAACTAATATAATCTGGCTAGATATCTAAGAAGCTTGTGAGGAGAGATTTATGGTTTTAAATATTACCAACCTTGATGATGAATTAACGACTCCGGAATTACTTGCTCAAACAATTGTGGGACGAGCAATTCCCATCAGTAATGTAGAGTACACTGGTTCCAATCTCGCTGCAGGTATTTTCTCTGATGATTTCGATCCAGATGATGTTGATACAATTGTTCTGCGAGAATCTTTTACAGAAATTATTCCTGAAACTATTGAACCAGAGACAAGTTCAGTAGAGAGAACAATAGCAGGTGAGGCGACAAGCGTAAATGTCGTCAACTTTGCTAACTCTACCTTGGGAATTCCTGTCTTCACAGCAGAAGAAGCTAGTTTTCTACCACCGGGAAGTGTTACGCCCAACGGTAGTGCAACAGCAAATACCATTTTTGATGGCGTTGTTCTAAGTACTGGTTTGGTTAGTGACATACCAACTGTTGAAGATGTAAGAGAACCTCCCTTTGAAGACAGTACTGCTTTTGGTTTAGCAGGAGATGCACTCTTAGAAGCACAAATTACTCCTGATCCGACAAGTGATGCTGCGGTTTTGGAGTTTGATTTCGTCCCAGATTTAGAAACTCTAGCATTTCGTTTTATTTTTGCTTCTGATGAGTATAGTGAGTTTGATAATCGTCAATTTAATGATGCTTTTGCTTTTTTCTTAAGTGGACCACGTCAGGATGGTTCTACTTTCCTAAATGAAAATATTGCTCAAATTCCAGATACAGATTTAGCGGTTTCTGTTAATGGGTTGTTTAACAGCGTAGATTTAATTACTACGGACACCGCCAGAGATGACTTCATAGGCGATGCAAATCAACCTCCTTCAGCTTTATTTTCAGGTATAGATATAGCTCAAGAGATACCAGATTTAACAGATCGCGGTGCAATTGTAGCAATCTTGTTTGAAAATAGAGAAGATTTAGGACTAACCGTTGGTGGTTTCCGTTCTCTTTTAGTAGAAGCCCAAGAAGGTTTAATTGTGGATGTTGCTGGCTTGAGTGATGCAACTCTACAAACTTTATTAGATAACTTTTTTGCCTTTGTTAATCCCGCACCAGGTACACTGACTGATTCAAATATAGACCCAACAGATCCGGAAGTAGCAGGAGAGGAATTTCGACAAAATAACGAACTCTTCTTTGATGGGGAACCTATCTTTGACTTTAATCCTAGTCAATTAACTACCATCTTTGAAGCACGAGCAGAAGATATTATTCCTGGTGAAACTTACACTGCTAGAATTGTCATCGCCGATACTTTTGATGACATTGTTGACTCTGCTGTTTTCATCGAAAACCAAGATCAAACTCGCTTTTTGCGAGAAGAAGAACTTCTTGGTGATGATTTAGACATTGATTTAAACCAGGTAGTTGCAGTTAACGATATCGTTAATACCTTAACGAACACACCAATTGATATTGATGTTTTGGCAAATGATGTTGATCCCCAGCGCGATCCTCGTTTGTTAGAATTCAATGAAAATAGTAGTGAAGGCGGTACGGTAGTTCGGGATGACAATAACACTCCCGACAATCCTGACGACGACTTTTTACGCTATACTCCACCTTCTGGTTTTGTTGGTACCGACAGTTTTACCTACGAGATTGAAGATGATACATCTCTAACTGGTGGTCCACAAAGTAGCGCTGAAGCTACAGTTTTTGTCAATGTCTTTGAAGATGTTCCCGGTACTCTAGAAACTGATGATAGTATATTCTTTATCTCAGGAAACGATAACGTACCTACCCAATCTCCCTTCCAGCTTTCCATGGAATTACAGGGACGTAGCGCCGCATTTGTGAATGAAATTGGTGTAGTTAGAGTTGATTCGCAAAACCGAATTAATGGTGTTTCTCCTGAAGATCCTGGATATTTAAGAGAAGCGATTGAAGAATCGCAAGTAGTATTCTCTGCTTTAACCCAAAGAGTAATTGTTGATGTTAATTCCACTCGCCAGCTAGACTTCTTTTCCGGCGATCGCCTACTATTTTTCTTAGTCCAAGATGAAAGCATTGACACTGTCAGGGAAAGATTAGATTCTGGTGCTGCTGATGTTCCCAATGTTTTCTTTGCGATTCCAGAAGCGAATGATGGCGATGAACAACTGCAAATAGATCAAGATGGTGATGTCTTTACCTTACGTTGGGAAGACCTACCAGCAAGTGATGAGGAGAGTGATAACGACTTCAACGACCTTATCATGACGTTGCAGCTAACGGAAAATCCTGACCTAGTGGGAACTGGATTACAAGGAGAAGTGGAACTACTTGATTTGCGTGGTTTGAATGATATCGAAGCGCAATTTTTAGTCCAAGACGATGCTGCTTTTGGTAATACTGTCGGTTTCTACGAAGTTGATAATCCTGAGGGTACAATTACGACTGTTGATGATACTGGCACTAATTTTATCACCCTCAACCCTGGAGATGTGGGCTATGCAGAAGCGGCGATTGAGAATACAGTGGTCAGTTTTGGTCGCGATGGTACAGATGATGTAGAGTTGGAAGGTTTGCTGGCTCCCTATATTATTGCTAATGCGACACCAGAGGAATTTTTGGAAGAGAATCCCAGAAATCTACGAGGAAGGAATCCTCTTGCTTTCTTCCCCTACTTTGAGGCTAACCCTGATGGTGCAGATCATATCCGCCTCTTAGGCGACAATACCTTTGGTTTTGAAGATTTACCAGATGGTATTTCTGACTTCGACTTTGAAGATATGGTGGTGGAAGTACAATTCTCCTAACTCCTAAATTTCTCACAAGCTAATTTTTATTGGGTGGGTTAAGCAATTAATTTTCTTAACCCACTTTTTTTGGTCACCATAACTCAAAGATAATCCCCAGCTAGTTCTCAGGGAAAATTCAGTTGTGAGAACTTTAATAACCTTGCAGTACAGTAATTAGAGCTTGACTTGGCAAATTTTCTGTTTTTGATTGTCTAGTCTGCTATGTAAGTCAGAACAAAGGAATTAATCAGTGAGTGAAATAACCACCCAGCAACAACTTTTGTCCGAGGAGCAAAATTATGAAAGTGCAGTTCTAGAACGCTATCAAGCTGGCGCACAGCAGGTACAACCTAGTTTATGTTGTCCTACCGATTATGAAGGCAATTATCTGGAAATTTTACCCTCAGAAATTGTAGCCAAAGACTATGGTTGTGGCGATCCTACCCGCTATGTCGCTGCTGGAGAAACGGTGGTGGATTTAGGCTCTGGTGCAGGCAAAAATTGCTATATCATGGCACAAAAGGTAGGGGTACAGGGTAAAGTTATTGGTGTCGATTTCAATGACGAGATGCTGGGACTAGCACGCAAGTATCGTTCAGAAATCGCCTCGAAGTTGGGTTATGGCAATGTGGAGTTTGTCAAGGGCAAAATTCAAGACCTGAAACTCAATTTAGAGAAAATTGAACCCTGGTTGCAAGCCAATCCTATTAATGACTTGACACAATTGAGTGCTTTCAATGCAGAGTGCGAACGTTTGCGTACTCAGCAGCCTCTAATTGCCGATTCTAGCGTTGATGTGGTGGTTTCTAACTGCGTACTCAATTTGGTGCGTCCCCAGGACAAACAGCAGCTATTTCAGGAGATTTTCCGTGTTCTCAAGCGTGGTGGTAGGGCTGTAATTTCTGATATTGTCTGTGATGAGGAACCCACTTCGGAGATGATCAATGACCCAGATTTATGGAGTGGCTGTATTTCTGGAGCATTCAGAGAAGATGCTTTCTTGCAAATGTTTGAGGATGCAGGATTCTACGGTATTGAAATTCTCACCCGCCAAGCAGACCCCTGGCAAGTGGTTGAGGGAATTGAATTCCGTTCTCTAACGGTGCGCGCCTATAAAGGTAAAGAAGGTCCTTGTTGGGAACGCAACCAAGCAGTAATCTACAAAGGTCCCTGGAAACAAGTCACCGATGATGATGGACATACTTACTATCGGGGAGAGCGTATGGCGGTTTGTGACAAAACCTACCAGATTTTAACTCAGCCCAATAGCCCTTACAAAAAGGATCTTATTCCTGTAGCACCTTACCATAATATTCCTTTGGAGGAAGCGCGAGAGTTTGCTTGCAAAAAAGCAGCAATTAGGCAGCCTCAAGAAACAAAAGGATTGGATTATAACCTAACAGTAACTAATGATGGAGCTAGCTGTTGTAGCCCTAGTGAATGTTGTTAGTTAGTGCCTAAATTAGGGTGATCGGGTCAGTAATTAGCTGACCTAAACCCATCTTCTAAGAAAATTTAAACTCCTCTGAGTCATGATTAAACCATCTGTTGCTAGCCAGTACCAAGGGGTTAAGGTTACACCCTTTAAAGATAAAATTGCTATTCCTTTAACTAAGGAGAAAATAACTGTACTGCAAATTAATTTAGGTCGTCGTTGTAATCTTGCTTGCACTCACTGTCATGTGGAAGCAAGTCCTAAAAGAACAGAGGAGTTATCCCCAGAGGTATGTGAGCAATTAGTTGAAATAATTAACCGTTTTGAGCAGATTGAAACGGTGGATCTTACTGGCGGCGCACCAGAGATGAACTATGGTTTTAAGCCCATAGTAGAAGCAGCTAGGAAAAAGGGGAAAGAAGTAATTGTCCGCTCCAATTTAACTATTTTCTTTGAGCCAGGTTTTGAGGACTTACCAGAATATTTTGCCGCCAATCAGTTGCGAGTTGTGGCTTCATTGCCCTGCTACCTAGAAAAAAATGTAGATAAACAAAGGGGAGCAGGAGTTTATAATTCCTCTGTTATCGCACTGCAAAAGCTCAATCAATTAGGCTATGGAACAGACAATAATTTGATTGTCGACTTGGTTTATAATCCTGCACTGCCTACTAGTGAGAACTTCTCTCTCGCACCAAATCAAGAAAAACTAGAAGGCGATTATAAGGCTTACCTGGAAGAATATTTTGGTATTATTTTTAATCACCTCTTCACAATTACCAATTTACCTGTTGGTCGTACTAAACAATTCTTAGAACGCCAAAACTTATACCTGCCCTATCTTCGTTTCCTAGAGAATAACTTTAACGGGACGACCCTATCCCACCTCATGTGTCGTAATCAACTCTCCATTGATTATTTAGGCAATGTTTACGATTGCGATTTTAATCAAATGGAAAACCTACCAGCTACAACTCCTGAAGGAGAAAAAATAACCGTTGCCAAATTACTAGAAATCGGTCATCTAGATGCGATTCAAGAAATAAAAACGGCTCCATTCTGTTACGGTTGCACCGCAGGTTGTGGTTCTAGTTGTGGCGGTTCCCTTGTCTAAAACTATGCTTATATTTGATTAATTTTAATTATGTACAAACTACCACGTAGATTTCCTACCAAATTAACTCACCTCTTGCTGCTAGTTGCGATCGCAGCAGTTATCTTTCCTGCAACTCCCGCCCTCGCCCAAGGATTTGCACCTCAACAAGCCCTAGTTAATATCCTCGATTGGATTGAAAACCTAGGCGTGATTGCACCAATAGTATTCATCCTACTCTACATCGTCATCACAGTCGCCTTCCTGCCCGCTTCAATCGTAACATTAGGAGCAGGTGTAGTTTTCGGTGTAGTCAAAGGTTCCATCTTTGTCTTCATCGGCGCGATGCTGGGTGCAACCGCCGCTTTCCTTGTGGGGCGCTACGTTGCCAGAGATTGGATTTCCCGGAAAATTGCTGGTAACGATAGATTCCAAGCCATTGATGAAGCAATTGGGCGTGAAGGGCGCAAAATCATCTTCCTGATTCGTCTCTCTCCCGCCTTCCCCTTTAATCTACTCAACTATGCTCTTGGTTTAACTAAAGTATCTCTCAATGACTACGTATTAGGAACCACAGGAATCATTCCCGGAACTATTATGTACGTTTATTTGGGTTCTTTAGCTGGTAGTTTAGCCACCCTCGGTTCAGGTGAATCTCCCTCTAATCCTACAATTACCTGGGCAATCCGCATCATTGGCTTTATCGCAACAGTTGCAGTAACAGTTTACGTTACTAAAGTAGCTCGTAAAGCCCTACAAGAGGCTGTTCCGGAAACAAAAGACGCTGTAGCGGAAAATTAAACGTCTGATAAAAATGCCTAACTTGGTCAAAGTACTGATGAACAAACGCCTGCTCTTAGGGATCACAATCTTAAGCTGTATTTTACTATGTACGATTGGTCCCCTCAGGTTCCTCTTTGACCATGATTTTTTGGTAAATTATCTCCAAATGTACGGCTATGGGGCGGTAATTATCTTCCTCATAGCCTACATCCTACTAACAATTATCGGCATTCCTGGGACTATCCTCACCGTTGCTGGTGGTGTAGTTTTTGGCTTATCTTGGGGTACTTTTTGGTCGGTTTTAGGAGCAACTTTGGGCGCAATGGGCGCGTTTTGGACAGCGCGTTATCTCCTCCACGACTGGATTAAGCATCGATTTGGTCATAATCCCACTCTCGCAAGGTTTAACCAGGCTGTAACCCATCGCCCCCTAGCTTTTGTGCTGGCGGTGCGTTTCGCCCCCATTTCTCCTTTCAATGTGGTTAATTTTCTCTTTGGTTTAACCCCAATTAACTGGTTACCCTATTTTATCGGTACTTTTATTGGCATTATACCCGGCACTTTAGCCTACACATGGCTAGGAGTAAGTGGTTTACAAGCCCTAGAAGGTGGCGATCAAATGCCCTTTATCCTCGCTTTAGGGCTACTTTCTTTGCTTTCCATTATGCCTTTCCTGGTTCGTTTCTATCAGAAACGCTGGCATCACTAAATCAGCAATTAACGTCATTAATTGCCTATCTTGCCTCAATACAATGTAGCAAGGGTAGCAAAATTTGGCATCAAATCTGGCTCTTAATCCAATCTTTACTCGATGGTTCAAGATTTTGAAGTTTTGGTGAAAAATCTAGTTTTAACCGCGTGATCAGAAAATATTCTGATTTATTAGGTAGGAGTAAGCTATCTAATTATTATGGTGAGCAGTATTTATACTGGCTAAAACTTCGCTTTTTACTCACTAATTGTGACTATCGAGAGATGAAAGCTCCATTTAACTAATGTTCTCAAGGAAAAATTGTATGTCTAGAACCATTACAGCAGTAAATGAGACGGAAAGCATATCTAGTAAAAAACACCAAATAGCCACAGCTTCAGTGACTTTGGGGGGAGGATCCCATCGTGATCAAAATTTCCTCTCCAATTTACATCCCCATCAGCTAAATAATCTAGCTCAAGAATTGCCCTTACGCATCATTCTCGCTGAAGATCGCTCCATAGATCGCATGGTAGCTTCACGCATTCTCAAATCCCTTGGTTATCAACCCGATACAGTTGTTAATGGAGTTGAACTACTCGAAGCACTGCAGAAAAAGCACTATGATGTAGTAATCACTGATATACAAATGCCATATATGACAGGCATAGAAGCTGCACGTCGCATTTGTCAACAATGGAGTCCCCAGGAACGCCCTTTCATCATCGCCCTTACCTCCAATACCCTACCTGAAGAGCGTCAAGCTTGTTTTGATGCTGGTATGGATAACCATATCAATAAACCCTTGAAAGTTCACTCCTTAATTCAAGCTTTGCTGAACTGTTTTTATGATCTGGCTTGAGTCAGGTATAGAGAATAACGCCACGGATAGGCTATTGACTAACAACCAAAAACGAATAACAAACAACAAACAACTATCAAACTTCCCCCCAACCAGGCTGTAATTTCTTCATCACCGGACTATAAACCTTAAAATAGCCAATGGATGCTAACTGTCTTGCGAAGGCTTTATGGGGGCTATCAGCACCCAAACAGCGTCTACAGACACTGTTGGTTACCTTGAGACGATTAAAACCTTGTCTAAGGGTGCAAGCGGGAGTTGCATCCAAAATTTCATCCAGGGATTGTTGTTTTAGATTTCCTAGAGGTATGTGCCCTTCATAATCCTTACAACAAGGTACTAATGTACCATCATAGAGCACACCAGCCTGTCCAGAAGCGCCATTGCAATAACCAAAAGAAGCAGGAATTACCTCTTTTGTTTCCACATTACCCCAACTATCAAGGGGAAAGGTTTCCAAAGCTAGCTTAGGATCCAATTTTAGAACTTGCCAACGCCCTGGTTTATGCTGAGCGATTTTTTGCTTAATTGAGTCACTATCGGGGCGATGGGGATAATCAGCCAGGAGTTGCTCTGCCCAACGCGCTAACTCATATTGTACCTGGGCTTTGCCCTCAATGACCTTTAATGGTTTGTGGGGAACCAGGAAAGGATTAGGAGTGGTATCCAAGAATTTGAGGTGAACACGAGTTGGAGAGTCTGTTGCTGCCAAATTTGCCCGAATATAGCGGATAATACCATCAAAGTATTGGTCTGGATTGAGGCGGGGAGGCGCACCTCGAATGGTAAAGGTAACGGGATCTGGAGTTTGCAGAGAAATCGTAACTTTCGGGATTCGGGAGGCGATTAAGCGCTCAATGTGATCGCTTTTGAGGGCAAAGGTACTGCCATTTGTGGTTAAGTGCAACTGCAGCCCCTTGTTAACTGCCATTTCTATCGCTTCAAAGATGTGGGGATAGATAAGAGGCTCTCCCATCAGGTGAAAAGTAATAATGCGAGCAATGTTATTGTTTGCCACATCATCTAGAATTTTTTCTAACAGAGCAAGATCCATATGTCCCCGTTTACGATTCATAATCGCATCAGGACAGAATTCGCATTTAAAATTACAGACGTTGGTAACTTCGAGATGAAGGCGCTCAAGGCGATACATAGCACTAAGGCGAAGAATAGTTACTGTTTGGTTAACAGGCTAGCATTCCTAAAGTAGCGCAACCACATTCTTAAAGTTTTGAATTGTTCACTTCACTCTGTCTGAGCAGGATTAGTAATAAAAGTTTGTCGATGAATATTCTGGTTACCACTACTGTTGCTTCTGGAGGGTGTAGCAATTTTGCCTAGGTTTTTTGGGTCAACGGAATCCTGCTGAATTAGGATTCTTGGTCCACTTTCACCAAGACAAATTACCATATCATCGTCGAGGGTTACTTGGGTAATGGGTTGACCATCGAGATAGGTTCCGTTAGCACCATGATTAATTACTTCCCACTTCCCGCTATTGTGTCGTATTTCTAGATGATGTCGGGAAACAACTGCACTGTAGAGTACAACATCATTATCCTGGGCGCGACCAATGTAAATTGTTGGTTGAGCATCAAAAATCCAGCTTTGGATGGGATTAGACTGGTTAGGATGCAATAGAGTTAGGGTAATCACTGGTATATTCATCAAATCAATAGTTGAAATAGTTGGGTGCAACCTGGAATCTAATGGGCAGATACTGATTTATATTTACTCGTAGTTAATTAGTCAATCAGGATTATCTACAAGAGGCTGAATCTAATTTCCGCTAGAGTGAATCAGCGATAACCAAGGAAAAAGAACTAAAAATTAATCAAGAACAACCAAGGATGTGCCCACCACAGCAAACCAATAAAAATGGTGACACCTAGATATGAAGGGCGCAAAAATTCTTGCCATTTGAGGCTTTGACGACCATCGAAAACTGCTTGAAAAGGTATAATCGAGGTACGCTTTTTAGCCTCGATAAAAGCATCTCCATAACGTTGTTCTAAACGTCTATCACCATGCCACACAGCGAATAAATGGTGAGCAATTAAGCCCAAAGAAGTCAGCAGAGTGAAGCTAGTGCCAATCCAGAGAGTGTGGGCAATACACCAAATTACTTGCCCTACCATCTGTGGATGTCGTGTAATGCGAATAATACCAGTTTCATAGAGGTGTACCTGAGGCTTTTGAATCGCTGCGATTTCCAGAAGATTGAAGGTAGCTGGATAGAGAAAAAAGAAAGAGAGGGCAGATAAAATCCAAACAGTGGGTACGACACCAGCTACATCCTGCACTTGCCATAGAATCTGACCATCGTAACGATGATAGAGGAAGTAAATAATTAGAAGAACTGCTAAAGGCAAACTGACCAAAGCAAAAAACACGCGATAAAGCCTCGCGCCAATTTTAGCTTCTCCCCAGAAACGCAGTGCTGCCAAACCACTGTGGGCAATCGCAAATAGCACCAACAGCCCTAACATAATTCCATGACTGGGAGTTAACCAGCTAGCTAATGCCATAGATTTCACCTTAATATTATTTTTAGATTGTTTGCTAACTATTGATTGTAAAGGGACTTGATACCCTCAGTTATGTTACTGTCAATGTCAGGAGTAACATCACTCACAATCACACAAAAAATAGTTGTGATCTGGGAAAAATCCAAGGAGAAGCTATTATTACCCCTCCTAATCCCTAATCTCACTCAATTTCTGGTTACTTCCTCGCTCCTTACCGTTTCTCCCCTTAGACATATGTCTGACATTCCTTTCACTCTAGATCAACTGCGGATTCTCAAAGCAATCGCTTCTGAAGGGAGTTTTAAGCGTGCTGCAGATAGCCTTTATGTGTCGCAACCAGCCGTTAGCTTGCAGGTACAAAATCTAGAGAAACAGCTTAGTGTTCCTCTGTTTGACCGAGGAGGACGTAGAGCGCAACTAACAGAAGCAGGTCATCTACTACTAGCCTATGGTGAGAAAGTTCTGAGTCTTTGTCAAGAAACTTGCCGTGCGATTGAAGACTTACAGAATCTTCAGGGTGGAACTCTCATTGTCGGTGCTTCCCAAACCACTGGAACTTACTTGATACCGCGAATGATTGGGATGTTCCGCCAAAAATATCCTGACGTTTCCGTACAACTGCAAGTACACTCTACACGACGTACTTCCTGGAGTGTTGCCAATGGACAGGTGGATTTAGCCATTATTGGTGGCGAAGTTCCCGTTGAACTCCAAGATACTCTAGAAATAGTGCCCTATGCAGAAGACGAATTGGCTCTAATTTTACCCGTGTTTCACCCTCTGGCAAAAATAGAGAAAATTCAAAAAGAAGACCTCTATAAACTGCACTTTATCGTACTTGATTCCCAATCCACAATCCGCAAGGTAATTGACCAAGTATTGACACGTTGGGGTATTGACACCAAGCGTTTAAAGGTGGAAATGGAGTTAAACTCAATTGAAGCGATCAAAAACGCTGTGCAATCAGGTTTAGGAGCTGCTTTTGTTTCCCTTTCTGCCATTGAAAAAGAACTGCAGATGGAAATTTTGCGCCGCGTCCAAATAGAAGGCATGGTAGTAAAACGAACTTTAGCAGTAATTTTTAACCCCAATCGCTATCGCTCTAAAGCTGCAGAAGCCTTTAGCCAAGAGATACTCCCCCACTTTGCCAACAATGGTAAATTTACTGGTAAAGAACACCATCTAGAGCAAGTTAGGTCTATCAAAGCGGTAACACCTAAGTAATAGATAGCTCAAATTGAGGAAATGCAAAATAGTCTTGTTTTAGAGACTTAGGAATATGGGGAGTTGGGGAGTGAGTTTGACATTTAATTAGTTGGATTTGCCTAGCCTAATATTTTGACTGCTAGTTTATGGCACTGCCAATCTAATTTAGGACAAACAAGGAAAAACTGCTATGGTGCAAAGCTATCGCGGTAATTCCCACACAATTAACCCCAACTCAAGTCATACTAAATCCGGTTCTGTTAGTAAAATTATTGGCAAAACCTATAATTCTTACCCCAATTCCCCAATTCCCTAATTCTCCACTAGCAAAAAAGCTATTTTTATAACTGGAATTAGTCTTAAAGTAATTGGTATAGTGTGTCTCTTTGCCTTGAGGGACGATCAAGGGACTCAATAGCTGACTTTAAAGTGGAAACTTCCATACAAGAGCCTCCTTTTGCCCCTGCCATCGTCGTAATATGTTCTTCCATCAAAGTGCCACCAAGATCATTACAACCACTTTGCAGGGCTTTTTTCGCCCCTTCTAAGCCCAATTTGACCCAACTAGGTTGATGATTGCTAATCCAGTTACCCAAAAAAAGGCGAGCAACGGCAGTTAATAGTAGAGTATCTGCCAAAACTGGTTGGTCTCTAGCAACTCGCTTTCTCAAGCTTGGGGGCGCATTCTCTCCCACAAAAGGAAGGATAATAAACTCACTAATCTGGGCTGGATAGTTTTTTTGTTTTGCCCTTTGTTGCAACAATCGCAATTTCTCTAGATGGGCAATTTGTTGCTCTGGAGTTTCCACATGACCAGAAAGCATGGTACTAGTAGTTGGTAATCCCAGACGATGTGCACTGCTGACAATATCTAGCCAAGTGGCAGAGTTAATTTTTTCTGGGCAAATAATGCGTCTTACCTTATCATCCAAAACTTCAGCTGCAGTTCCTGGCATTGAGCCCACACCAGCTTCTTTGAGAGCAAAAATTACCTCTTCATAACTTAAACCATCTTCACGGGCAATAAATTGTATTTCTTGAGGTGAAAAGGCGTGGAGGTGTAGTTGGGGAAATTCTCCCTTAATGGTTTCTACGAGTTTTAAATAGTAGGGTAAACTGGCTCCATTTATTTTTGCTGCAGGATTTAGCCCTCCCTGCATACAAATTTCTGTTGCTCCCCTCTCAACAGCATCAGTAGCTTTTTCAAGAATTTGTGAGTAATCTAACCAGTAAGCTCCTTCCTGTCCAGAATCACGACGAAAAGCACAAAAATTGCAATGCTGCTCACAAATATTCGTAAAATTAACATTACGATTAATCACATAGGTGACTACATCGCCAGATTGCCTTTGACGAAGTAAGTCGGCTGCCCTTAGAATCTTTTCCCTAGCTTCCGGTTCAGTTTGTTGCAGTAGAATAAGCCCTTGGGCGCGGCTAAGATCCTTTCCGACTAAAGCTTGCTCGATGGTGCTATTAATTGTGGCTGTAATCAAATCAATTCACCGACAACAAACAAAAATCACTAGTGATCGAACACTCAACACTGATTGTAATGGTATTTGTGCAAGACTTCCAGTACTTTACGCTCTTCTATGGGCTTAGAGAGAAAGTCTGTCGCCCCCACCATTCTCGCCCGTAAGCGTTCCATAATACCGTCATTACTGGAGATTATGACAATGGGTGTTGCTTGAAATCTAGCAATGCGGCGGATCTGAGCGCAAATTTCGTAGCCGCTAGCAATGGGCATCACTAAATCAAGAAAGACAAAATCAGGATTGTGTTGCAGTAGCATGGGTAGTGCCTGCAATGCGTCTTTGATTGTGAGGGGGCGATAACCTGCATTGTGAATCAACTCCTCCATTGTCAGGCAAAAGTCCGAGTTATCATCGATACAAGCAATGAGTGATTCTCGTGACTTTTGAGCTGAGGGACAAAAAAAGTTACCAGGAGTGTTAGCAGAATAGATAAAATTGGGGCGAGTTAGATCGGGAATTTTTACTAGACCAATTAGCTGTTTGCGTACGTAGGGGGCTAGGGACTTAGTTAAATAGAGCAAATCTTGCTTCATCAGATAGGACAAATCACGCAGTGTTCTCTGACCATTAACTAAAGTCACCAGGTTTTGATAAACACTAGCTGTGGTTTTTTCTTGTAACTGCAGCTTTTGTTTAATTTTGGGTGCTAAATTGGGCGAGCAATAGGTTAATCCTGCTTCTACCCATTTTTCCCACTTTGAGTGTACCTGTTTGAGTAGAGAGTCAGTGGGTAGAAGGCAATTTGGAGGTAGAATACCTTGATTCGAGGGACGCACACCCAACTTATGCTTCATCTGAAACTTTTTGAGTGGGATCCCACCAGGAGGATCTACTGGTGAAACTGCTAAAGTTCGCTCATTTTTCACCATACTACTGCCTAAACTCGCAGTTTCTATCTTCTGAACAATATCGAAAAGAACTTCTGCAATTGCCTTGCGGGTTACCTTCAGGGTTTTTTCCAAACTTATAATCTGACGCTTGACTAGAATCGTCAACAAATGGTAATCCCAACATTCAAACTTATCAGTATGACGTAGAGTAATTTGGTCAAAACTGAGTTGAGGGCAATAACGAGACATGAGACGATGCCAGCGTCTGGTTTGATGTATACCTCCAGTTGCCCAGACCAAACGCCCCAGATTTAAGTAAAGACTCCACTTATGCTGAGGGGAAATTTGCAAGTCGAGTCGACCTGTAAATTGTCTCTGAGTGTAGAGCATGAGTTGAGACTTGAAACTGTTGCACTCAAAAGAACTGGTAGTTGCAACTACGGGCATAATTTTGTTTCTGGGAATTACTGATGACCTCATAACGGCTACAACTCAATTAATTGCTATGTAAACAAACTACCCGTAAGGTTAATCTTGAGTACACACCAATCAATATTAATAGGAGCTTCACCTTTTGTTACCCTACAGTGATTGATGCTACTGACTTGCTTACAAAGTTAAGGTAAATCCCCAAGCTTCAACAACCGTAAATCTACAAAAATGTGTTTTAGATACTGTGGTGGATATACATACGTAGATGTGCGTAGACTTTTGGCAGTGAATTTGCTTAATATTATTTTGTACTACTTGGCATTCTGCTAGTTTAGGATCCCAGTCATAACAAAAACATTTTTCTTAGCTCCAACTGCTGGGATGAGTGTTTACTTAAACATAACAGTGATTCCTGCTTTTGTGCTCACCAACTCCCCAATACAAACCTCTGAAATTAACTATGTAGCTTATCTATTGCTGGGTCATGAAAAGTTTAGGAATCTCTCCTCAGTCCGGGCAAATAGATAACATCGTTAGTTTTGCCCCTGTACTGAGCTCTCAAGCTAACTTAGAATAATGGGGATAGTGGCGGGAAAAATGAGGAAAATTCTAATAATTGAAGATGACGCTGCAGTTCGTAGCCTAACGCTTAAGATTCTAGAAACCGAAGGATTTGAGTGCCTAGTTGCAGAAAATGGTGTTACTGGTATCAAATTAGCCAAGCAGTATGCTCCTGATTTGATTATTTGTGATATTGTCATGCCAGAAACTGACGGCTATGGAGTTTTGAAAGCTTTGCAGCAAGATGTACACACAGTAGCAATCCCCTTTATTTTTCTTACTGCTAAATCTAATCGGGATGAGATACGTCAAGGCATTGAGCTAGGGGCAGATGACTATCTCATCAAACCCTTTGATAGCAATGAATTGTTGGGCGCAATTAATGCCAGATTCAAAAAACAAGAGGTGATGCACAAACGATTACAACTGCTAGCTCAGCAATTGGATCAATTTCGGCAATTGATGGAAGCAAAGGATGAGATGCTAGATAATTTCAATCAGGAAGTGCGTCGTCCTCTATCCAACGTCAAGCTAGCAATTGAAATGCTAGATCAAGAGCAGTCTAAGGAACAGCGAGAGCGCTACTTACAAATTTTGCGTGAAGAATTCGTACGTGAGATTGCTCTGCTCAATCAGGTGGATGAACTACAGAAATTGCTAACACCGGAGAATGTGAATCTGCTAACCAAATTTAATATGCTTAAGCTAAAGACTGATCCCTCACCCTAGTAAGTTTTTTTGTGATCTTGATAGTTATTCCGTTAAGTCTTTATGGGATTAGTAGAGACTCAATATCAATGGTCGGTCAGCTATCTTAACAAAACTTCAGCAAAGCTAGGGTAAAATTTCTGTACCACAAAATACTCAGTACATCTACTGATGTAAAGAATTACTTTATTAACGTAACATAAGCATATTTAAAAAAGTAAAATTACAAACAGCAAGACTGAGCCAGAATTACTGACAAGCCCTACTTCGTGCTGTGAATCATTATAAATTTGGTGATAGAAGATGGCTTTCTTCCCAGCAATCTCGGTTAGATCCTGATGATGACCACAATATCCCCAGAGCAGCTTATCCCTAGCAAAATCAGTTCCCAGTTAACCATATACCACCAGAGGCAATTCACAGGAAAACTTAATGTACAAGCACCCACTGGTAAATGTTGGGTTTTGTACTTAAGTTGGGGACGTTTAATGTGGGCAACAGGCGGTATTCATCCAGCCAGGCGCTGGCGGCGACAACTTGCTCGCCACTGTCCCCACATTAATCCTCGCGCACTTAGACTGCGACAGACAGACAAATCAGTGTGTTGGGACTACGAGATTCTAACACTACTGGCTCAAAGACAAATCATTAGTCAAGAGCAAATTATTGCTGTTGTTGAAGGCACAATCACGGAAGTGCTGTTTGATATTCTCCAGACAGAAGTGCTGTTTGACATTATTCAGTCTATTGATGGTTCTCCCGACACCTCGATTTTTGACGAAAAACAGCCTATTAATGGCTTGGAAATTAAGCGTCAGTTATTAGTTCATCCATGTAGGAACACGAGACTACCTCCAACATGGATGATATCTGTGGATACAGCCCTATCGCAGGCACAGCAAGTTTGGAAACATTGGGTAGATGCTGGTTTGCAAAGTTGCTCACCAGATTTGGCACCCCGGTTGAATAATAGATCTCAGTTAGAAAGAGTGACTTCCGCCAGTGCGTATCGAAATCTGGACGCATTGATTAATGGTAGGCGGACTTTGCGCGATGTGGCAATGTTAATGCGACAGGATTTGGTAAAGTTAACTCGCTATCTTAGACCCTACATTAATCAGCAGCTGATTTCCCTCGTTAGAATACCAGATTTCAATCTTCCAGGAGTAGCCAATAGCACTGTATGTAAAAACCCTAACTTTACTGCTGTTAACTCCAAATCACCTTTAGTCGCTTGCATTGATGATAGCCCACAAACATGCCAAATGATGGAAGAGCTTCTGGCAAATGGAGGATATCGCTCTCTAACAATACAAGATGCAATCAAGGCTTTGCCTATACTCTTGAAATACAAGCCGGATCTAATTTTTCTAGATTTAATTATGCCTATCGCCAATGGTTATGAGGTTTGTTCTCAAATTCGCCGTATTTCCAGATTCCAGGACACTCCGGTGGTAATTCTCACTGCTAGTGATGGTTTTGTAGACCGAATGCGTGCCAAGATTGTAGGTGCAACGGATTTCTTGACCAAACCAGTAGATACCAAGCGAGTTCTAACAATTATACGTAATCACTGTTTCAAAGCCTAAATTGCTTTAACTCAGCACGATTTTTAACCTAAATACTCTACTATCTAGAGTAGTTGGTTAAAAATCAGATTGCTTTACCCATTGTAGTGGTTAGCTCGTATCTTCTCGATTGTAGTGGTTAAGGCTTCGGAATTAACAGGTTTTGGTAAGTAAAAGTCTGCTCCCAGCATATTGCCCCACATTTTATCAACATCGGTATCCTTAGTGGAGCAGATGACTATGGGGATCGTTTTGGTATCAGGATTTCCTTTGAGTTCACGGCAAAATTCGAAGCCACTCTTACCAGGAAGAATGACATCAAGAACTATTAAATCAGGTTTTTGCTCTTTAAGTTTGCCTTCAGCCTCTTCTACACTAGAAGCACTGACAACTAACAGACGAGCTTGTTGTAGTAGCGCCGTCAAGGATTCTCTTTCCGTGATGCTATCTTCTACTAAGAGAACAGTTTTCATGTACTAAGAATTAAATCTAGATTGCTCAATAATTGGTGTTACCTTAAGGTTCACTTTAACTTTAAATGTGACTCCTTTGCCCTATCATCTTAACTTGCTGTTGGGAAACAAATAAGGACAAGATGAAGTTTGATTATTGCTGAAAATAGGTTGTAATTAGCAGATATTGAGAAAAACTTCTTCAAGTTAGTTTACTGTGAATCAGCCAAAACTTCCACCAGTCCTCGACTACCGTCAATGCTTACCTGTTGACCTTCTTGGAGAATTTGAGTAGCGTGATGGATATCCATCACCGCAGGAATTCCATATTCGCGGGCGACAATTGCGCCGTGGGATAAACGGCCACCTACTTCGGCAATTATACCGCTAGCTAGGGAGAGAACTGGTGACCAACCAGAATCGGTGTAGGGAACAACAAGAATCGTTCCTGGCTCAAGATTAGTCACACTTTGCAGTGTGCGCAAGATCTTAACTTTGCCCTGTACTTGTCCTGGACTAGCAGCAATGCCCTGTAGTTGCTGTTGGGCAGATAGACTAGACAGGGGTGGAATAAAGGAAGAAAGAGGAGCGCTACCATATACAACTTGGGGTACATGGGTTAACTGGGAGTCTTTTTGAAACTGTGAGTGTCTATTAGCTAGTAGCTGGGGTAATTTTCGTTGCCATTGTGAGTCTTTGTTCTCTATCAAATTGTTAATTTCTGTAAGCTTAAGTGTAAAGATGTCTCCTGCTTGGGTGAGAGTACCTACCTGAGTCAGTATTGTACCCAAAGACAAAAAGCTCCAACGTAGATGAGCTAATAATTGTGAGTAAACCTCTGTAGCTTGACCTTTAAGTTGCAGACGCTTTTGCACTGCTTGGGTTTTCCAACTTTTGGCAGTTAATTTTGGTTCTGGTTGCCCTGGCAATTGCTGATTGAATAAATATTGGGCAAATAATTCCTTGACACTTTGGGGATTTTCTTGCCAACGAGGTACAGCAATATCAGTTGCTGCCTCACCTAAATAACCATAGCGCTCCAGCCACCAATCAAATTTTTCACAGACAACTTTGCCCTGGGGATGTGTAGCAAGATAGTGAAAGAGGGTAGCAGCGCTAGTATCTGGTAATGGCTCTTTGGGAAGTAGCTGGCGTGTTTGTTGTGCCAGACGAGCTAATGCTTGTAGGGAAGCAACCTCAGGAGTTTGGGAGTTATCTAAAGCTTCAATTTCTACAGAAAGGATCGCCTGACGTAGCGCTAAACTCAAGGGTGCAAGAATACTGTAGTAGGTTGCCTTTTTCAGTCCTTGCAAAATTCGGTCGATACGTTTGAGTAATTCTTCAGAAGTAAGTGTTTCTGTCTTTTGGTTATGGAGATAGCCAATTAGAGGGGCAAATTCCGTTTGATAATCTTGCTCAAAATCCTCAATTAAGCGCCATTCTCGACCCAGTAATCGCACTAGACCTGGTATATTTCTCAAGGTGGAAACAAAAGAGGGTCGGCTCATTTTTGCTCCTCTGGTAAGAAATTCTAGGCTTTCGGGGGGTAACCCCATGCGTAGGAAGATTTCTCCCAGGAGGGTGGCGTTAAAGTAGGCGTGGGAGTAATGTAGGGTGGCAGTGTGCTCAAAATCTAAATCTTGGGCGCTAGAACCTAAAACCAGGGTAAAAATATCGCCCCAAACGCCACAGGTAAGAGGGCGATTGATTGACCAAGTGAGGGGTTTGATGGCGCCGGGAATCACCTCAGCTGCAATCTTGCGTGTCCAAATAGGTTGTAAGGTGGTGATGGGTCGTGCTTGCAGTAGCCACAACTGCTGTCCATCGTAAGTCCATTCAATGTCTTGGGGAATGCCATGATTAATATCTTCTATTTCTCTGGCGATTTGGGCTACTTCTTGTAATAGTCCTGGTGGTAAATCACCACTACCATCGATGGTAGATGTTGTCTCGTTTTCGTGGAAATAGACTTTGTATTGCTGGGGTGTAACTTGTCCAGAGACAACCTGGGTGGCGTTTCCTGGTAGGGCTTCAATCACCACAGCGCTATTGAGTTGATTGATGGGATCGCGACTGAAAGCAACTCCAGAAAAAGCACCATTAATTTGCTGTTGAATTAAAAGTGCCATGCCCGTATCTGGTAAATTGCGATCTTGCCGATATTGCATCGCGGCGGCATTATTGTAGGAAGCAAAGCACTCTACAATCGCTGCTTTCATGGCTTCGGGAGAGTTAATATTTAAAATGCTTTGATACATTCCGGCGGCGGAAGCATTGAGAGAATCTTCTGCGAGGGCGGAGGAACGCACCACAAAGGGTTTTGCGGGTGAGGGTTGGAGGGTTTGTACCAAAGCTTGTAAGTCATCTCCCGCCAGTAATACCCAGCCTGGGGGTACTGCATAACCCCAGCGCTTTAATTGGGAGAGATTTGCCGCTTTGTTACCTACTTTGAGTGCATCTAGCTGGTTGTCGAGGGAGGTAATCCCAGCATCGCCTCGGAAAAAACGAAACATTTTGCTTGATTGTGGTTGTACTTCGGTTTCAGATAGTTCGAGATCGTCAGGGATTCTATAATAAATCCAGGCAATTAATGCTGAAAGGGTGATTGCAGCAGCAACTCTGGAGGCTTCATCGGGATAGCGCATCGCCACGATGAAGGAGAGGAGAAAGAGGACAATTAAACGTCCAGAGTTGCGATTGCGGAAAATGGTAAAACTAATACCACCGATGAGGAAGACAAACAGCGCTGTGATGGGATCGTGTACGACAATACCCCAGACAACATTGGTAGTTCCTGCGCCCTTACCCATCCAGTAGCGTCCCATAACCAGGGCGATTAGAGCAATTAATTCCCAAGTTGGTGCTGTGGGGAAAAAAGCCCTCGCTATTAAGACGGCGGCGATGCCCTTCAAGGCTTCTGAGAGGACAGCGCAGATACCAGCGAGTGTGCCACCATGATAGAAAGCAGCGGAAACAGAAATATTACCTGTACCTAGCTGTTGCAAGCGCTTTTTGGTTAAAGCAAAAGTCATCCAGTTAATGAGAGGTAAGCCTCCCAGTAGAGGAATGACAATGAAGATTACCAGAGAACCCCAAACCTGTGTCAGTGTCATCGATTTAGCTCAAATCAAGCATAGTGCTGTCTATATTTGCTACTAATGGTAGTTAATCGTGACATACTACCTCACTAAATCAAAGATAATGGAAGCACGACTGTAGCTAAATTAGGATGGACTTTCTGGGGTTGGATCCCTTGGTACATTTAAGACAAATTTAATCTAAACCTAAATTTTGCAAAGCATCTTCAGCCGCACGTTTTTGTGCCTCTTGTTTGCGGCGATCTTCTCCCACACCATATACTTGGCCTTGGATGCGCACTTCAGCGGTGAAGACTTTGGCATGGTCTGGACCGGATTCGCCTGTAATCAGGTATTGTGGATTTTGACCGAATTGTGCCAGTGCCCATTGCTGTAGGCGATTCTTGCAATCCACCAAATTTTTGGGCATATTTACCTCTGAAGGTAAGATGATGGATTCTAAGGTAGCAGATAGGAGAGGATAGAGGTAACTGCGTACGGCTTCAATCCCCGCATCAAGGTAATAAGCACCAATCACAGCTTCAAAGGTATCACTGAGAAGGGAAGGACTTTGTCTACCTCGATCTTTTTCTGCCCCCTTGCCTAAGCGCATCAATTCTCCTAAGCTAATTTGTTGAGCAAATTTAGTTAGTTGTTTTTCATCAACTAAAGCTGAACGCATACGAGTTAACTCAGCTTCGCTCATTTGAGGATAGCGTTGATAAAGTAGTTCTCCAACCACAAAACCAAGTACAGCATCACCGAGGAACTCCAGACGCTCATTATCCGCTCCAGCATGGGGATTTTCGTTAACATAGGAGCGATGGGTGAGTGCCTGGTTGAGTAAGTCACGGTTACTAATGGGGGGAATTTTCAGAGACACAGTTCAGGAAACAAGATGTGGAGATAATGTTACTCCTCTACATTGCTATTGATCATAACAGCTTAATTTTCAATTTTATTTAATGACTAAGGACAAAAAATCTACCACCAATGCCTTAAAAGAATGGGCTGTAGCTGTCAATGCCCTACACGATGGTAAAACTATTTTGTTGCTGCGAAAAGGTGGTATCCGCGAACAGAATCAGCACTTTGAGGTGCTACATCGGCAAGTTTTACTCTATCCTACCTACGAACACCAAAAATCGGAATTACTGAAGGAAGAGTATGCAAAACAGGTGATACCAGTCGCTTCTGGTTGGCATCCGCAAGCAGTGGCAATTAGTAGTTGGGCAATAGTAACCGATGTCCTACAGCTTAAGGAATCAGCAACCTTGAATGCCTTGTTACCCTATCACATTTGGAATGAGCAATTTGCCTATCAGCGCTACAAGTGGAAACCACGCCAAGCGCTTTATTTGCTAATGCTGAGAACTTACCGACTGGCGCTACCAGTTACAATTCCCTACCTTGCTGAATATGGGGGCTGTAAATCTTGGATTAATTTAGCACAAACTATTTCCCTAGAAGATAGTGTGCCAGTTTTAGAAGAGGGAAAATACCGTCAATTAGTAGCCGAAATTTCTTCTGTTGTCCCAGTTATACAAAATCTGGTTTAACGAGACTACTATCAAAAAAAGCAGGGAATAAGTAGTACTTAGTAGCAAGATTTTATTAGTAGAAGAAGCTTTTGAAGAGCGGACTTGGTATAACAACTAAGCTTTAGTTAAGACAAAAACGCTACCTTCATTGCCTCTACCGATACGTAAATCCTCATCTAGATAAGTAATATCGAGCCAACCCTGTTGTTCTCGATTGTCAATACTAAAGTCTAGGGGAGGGAATTTTTTACCTGCTTCTATTTTCTCAATTAACTCACGTGGTGAGCGATAATTAATTAACCTTTGCAGGCAAAGAATTGATCGAGAAAACTTGACATTTACACGGCGTTCTGAAACAGGTTCATAGCTAGCAGCAACAGTTACTAATCCTTCAAAGAAAGGTAAACCAACAATTTCAGCGATATTATAAACCTTGGCTCCGGAAGTACGGATACATTGGTAAATTTGACCAAGCTGCAATCCAGGAAATCTATCTAGCCCCAAAAGTCCACGACTGGTGGTGTAAACTAAACGCCAATCACCTGCTAATAAGTCTGTAGCTTCTAGAGGTTTAGGGGTAGGATTGAAGTCTTCTAGTTGAGCGATGGCTGAAAGTATTGCTACTTTTTCGATTTCGTCGGCTAGTAAACCTCGATTTTTGCCTGCGATTACTCCTAACAATTCTGCTTTCTTGCTCATAAATTCTCAAGCTTTGGCATCTTTAATAAACTTGACACAAGAGATTGACCTCTCTCCTATAAGTTTTTTAAACTTTTTTCTGCAAGAAGTCCCTCGATTTATCGGTGGTAGGGAGTTACAGGGTGCCCAAATAATTAGCCACACAGCTCCTTATGAATTGCACAGAGCCTCTTATGGTAACACAGACAGGGTGAGTATGATACTACCTACTCCTAAATACAATAATCAAGGGTCAAAGAAAAGATATTCCTGACAGGTACAGGGAGTCTAACCGCGGACGCAGAATCAGACCAAATTATCGGGCTTGAGGAGAAGGTGTAGGCGGTTGAATTGGGAAGCCCACGCTAGATTACGACTTAAGGAGTAATTAGCGTTGGGAGGAAGTCACTTACTTAGCCAGGAAATCGCTTCTTTAATCCAGTCTTCAGGATGGGGATTTTTGGCAATTTGAGCATCTCGACTAATGGTTGCAATCGCACTCTCAATTTCTTGGTTGGTGTAACCTAGGGCAAGTAGGGTCATTTCTACATCTTCAAGTATAGCAAGGGAGGGAGTTGCTGCAGTGGGGGCGGAAACTCCCGCCAATTGTCGCCATTGGGCTAATTTAGTTTTTAATTCCAAGGCGATGCGTTCAGCAGTTTTTTTTCCAACACCAGGAGTTTTACTGAGGGTTTGTACATTCCCGGTAACAATCGCCTGCACTAAGTTAGCTAAGCCTAGGGTATCAATTAAGGCAATGGCTAACTGCGCCCCAATACCACTGACACTAACTAAGTGGCGAAATAAATCTCGTTCAGCGGCGCAAGAAAAACCGTACAATATGGGTTGTTCATCCCGAATTTGTAGATGGGTAAAAACCTGCACTAATTCTTCTTTCTCCAAGGGTAATTGTTTGGCTAAACGCGAAGGAATTTGAATTTCATAACCTAACTGATTAACTTCAAGAATTAAGGTTAGGCGATTGTTGTTGCTTTTAACAACTTCAATAACTTTACCTTTGAGATAACTAATCATCATTAAGTAATAAGTAATAGCGCCGAGACTTCCAGTTGATGAAAGGCTTAGCAGAACAAGACAGTAATAATTTATTTAATATTTGTTTTCTGAATTATCCATTTAGTGGATTGCTTACTGAATTAATAGCTCATACTCTAATTGCTAATCAATTCAGGACAACCAACAACCAACAACCAACAACCAACAACCAATTAAAAAATAAATACTAACTTAAGTTGCCATTGTTTCGCTTCTTGACGCACTATTTCAATGCGACGGATAAATTCTCGAAAATAGAAGCGACGTTCAGCTTCTGATAAGTCTAACCAAAATTGGGGTAAAGAAACAGTTTTAGCAATTCCAGGTAAATTTGTTGGGGGTAATTGGGCAATTTTTGTTTGTATTTGCGATATTTCTGCACGCAGCTTATAGCTACGTAGAGCTGCTGTTTCGCTATCTAAAATATCCTGTTCTTTTAAAATAGGCAATTGTGCTAATATTTCCTTTTTTTTGTTTATTTCTGCTTGTAAACTATCCTTAATTGTCTCTGAATTAGGGTTCTGGATTTTTGCTACTGCTTGGGGTAAATCTTGACAAATACGCTCAACAGTCTCCTGCAATACCTCATAATAAGCAATCCCGCTACATTTAGGACTTTGGGAACAGTTTACAGGACGCAGGTAGAGGTACTCTCGTTTGCGATTGTGGGTGGTGACGCGGGTAATTGTCATTCCTGATTGACATTGTTGACATATTACCAAACCAGCTAGGGAACGAGGTGCGCTGGCGGTGCGAGAAGGAATTTTACTATTACGTTTTAGGAGGCGATCAATTTGCGCTGCTTCTTCATCATCGATAATTGGCATATGGGTATTAGCGATCACATCGCCGCCTTTGTAGAGCAGGTTGCCGCGATAGACTGGACTAGTAAGCCAACGTCGCCCAGTAGAGACAGAAATTTTTTTCCCATATTTCTTTTCCAAGTAGCGTACTGCACCACGTAGGGAACCATAGAGTAAAAAGCGTGCGACAAAATCTTTTACGAGGGGAGCTGTACTACGGTCAATGATATAACGTTCTTTGCCACGACGATAGCCATAGGGGGCTTTTCCCGGTGGTGGTAAAGTTTTGAGGCGATTGCGGGCGTGTCCTTGACGCAAACGCTGGCGACGTTGACCATCTTGGATTAAACTTACTAGTTTCACCAACTCTGGTTGTTTTCTATCGGTTTGTGCTGTCGTAATTACCATGACTCCTAATGCAGAAAATATGTCTAAAATTTCCTCAATTTCTGCTGCTGAATCTCCTAATTCTTGCCAGTGACTAATTAATAAGCAGTCGGGAGGTTCTTTTTGGCAATCTTTAATCAGTTGTGATAACTGATTTCTCTCTCTCCAATCTTGATAAATCTTGTCTATGGTAAATGAATCTAATTCTAAATCAGTGACTGTTTTCCGCGCCGGATCATTGTAGATGTAGGCAAAAATTTTCATGTCTTGGAAGACAAAAGAATATTAGTTGGGGCTGGTGTTGTGGGCTTAACTATACTATCAACTGTTACTACGTAGGACTATATTCAGATTTTATTTATGAATTATGGATTTTTTTTACCTCGATTTAGCTCTAATTGTTGAGAAGTTAATAACTAGGCAAATATGATTTACAAATTCAAAAAATTAATTGTTTGGCAGAAGGCAATGGAGTTAACTGTCAGTATTCACCGTCTGACACAATTCTTCCCTGAAAAGGATAAGTCTGGTTTAAGTATTCAGATTAATCAAGCAGCAACCTTGGTGCCAGTTCTGATAGCCCAAGGTTCTAGATGTCAGGATAGGAAAGAGCTATGTCAATATTTAGAAAAAGCAGAAACAGCACTATATGAGCTGCTAACATTAGTTTACTTAGCAGCAAATTTAGAATATTTTAGTCGAGATTGTTTGAAGCAACTAGAAGCAAGTATTAGTAATATCAGCCAGCTTCTAGGCTCTTTGATTAAGTATATTACTCAAGTAAATGAATAAAATTAAGTGCTTTTTTCTGTAATAAGACCAATCAAATTATTAACTAAACGTTCAGGCTCTAGGGGTAAAATTTCTTTGCCGTGGAGCATTTCTTGCAACATAATAAAATAGACTAAGCTACCCACAAAAATTCTGACGGTTGCTTCTGGGTCTTTGAGGTTGATTTCAGGATGATGTTGGAAGTAGCAAGTTAGAGTTTCTATTGCTGGTTTGGCAACGTTATTAACGTAGGCTTGTGCTAGTTCTGGAAAACGCCCCGATTCACCAATAATAATGCGAATAAAATCTTGAAAGGCAGGGTCGTTAAGTGCATTTTCTAATGCCTTTGTGGCTAATTGTCGCAGAATGATGCTAGGCTCTTGCTCGAAAGATTGAGGTTCTTGTAAACCTAAAACTGTCTGAAATTTTTCCTCTGCTAAATCTTGAATTAGAGCATTAAATAATCCTTCTTTGTCGCTAAAGTGACTATAAACTGTCGCTTTGGAAACTCCTGCTGCTTTTGCTACTCGATCCATACTGGTAGCAGCATAGCCATGTTGCAGAAACTCTTGCATTGCACCTTTTAAAATTGCTTTGGTTTTAGCTTCTGATTTTGATTTTGGACGCTCTGAATTGTTAGTTTTTGTCTTTGTCATTATTGTTTGTGGTCTTTAAATACCAAGTTGAAAATACTCTCTAGAAGTTTCTCCGGTATCCATAATTACATTTCGCCTCTTTGTTTATTCTAGTCTGAATCGACAGTTGATAAACTAATCAGTTTAGTTTACTATAGAATTAGTTTAACTAAACAGTCTAGTTTTTAGCGATGAACTACATAGCAACAGACGTCCCTAAATCCACAAAACTCTTGATGCGTCGTGGGGCAGCACTGATTGTAGCCACAACTGTAGCAGTTGGAGGTATTGCAGCTTACTCACTACGCCAGTTTTCCTTGTCTCAGCCAGAGGAGATAACGGAGACAGTAATGCCAGAAATCAAGACAGTGACTGCATTAGGGCATTTAGAGCCTAGTGGAGAGATTATCCAAGTTTCTGCACCTTCTTCCTCTGAAAGTAATCGTATAGAAGAGTTGCTAGTTAAAGAGGGAGATGAGGTGGAGAAGGGGGAAGTTATAGCGATTCTAGATAGCCGCAGTCGTTTGCAAGCTTCCTTGAAACAAGCAGAAGAAAGAGTGAGGCTAGCAGAGGCTAAATTAGCTCAAGTGAGAGCAGGGGCGAAAACTGGGGAAATAGAAGCGCAGAGGGCGACAATAGCTCAAATTCAAGCAGAAAGAAACAATGATATCGCGGCTCAAGCAGCGATGGTATCGAGAATGGAAGCGGAATTTAAAAATGCTCAGGTGGAATACCAGCGCTACGAGAAATTGTACGCAGAAGGCGCTATTTCCGCCTCAGAGCGAGATAGTAAGGCTCTTGGTTTAGAAACAGCAAAAAGACAGTTAGAAGAAACCAAGGCTAATTTGGAGCGTACTAGCTCAGCGAAAGAGCAACAAATCAATGCTGCCAGAGCTACTTTAAATCGTATTGCGGAAGTTCGTCCAGTGGATGTGGAAGTAGCCGCTGCAGAGGTGAGGGAAGCACAAGCTGCAGTAGTGATAGCCCAAGCAGAATTAGATCGCGCTTATATTAAAGCACCCCAAGCAGGTAGAGTGCTGAAAATTTCAACTCGTCCTGGTGAGGTCATATCCAGTGATGAGGGTATTTTTCGAGTTGGAAAAACCAGCCAAATGTACGCTGTTGCAGAAATTTATGAAAGTGATATTGCTAAGGTTAAGTTAGGGCAAAAAGCCACAATTACTAGTCGTGCAATAGCAGAGGAGTTACACGGCACAGTGGAAAATATTGGCTTAGAAGTGCAACGACAGGAAATAGTTAATACCGATCCTACAGCTAATCTCGATGCCAAGGTAGTTGAGGTGAAAATTAGGCTAGATGAGCAGTCGAGTGAGAAGGTTGCGGGGTTTACTAATCTTTCGGTGACTGTGCAAATTAAACTCTAAGTTAATCGCGATTAATAAATACCAAGTTTAACTAAAAAGCAATTATTACCTGTTGGCAAGTATCATGATTTTTCGAGCCTTACGTAATAGAACACCTTTGGGTTGGCTACAACTCAAACATGATAAAATTCGCTTACTCACAGCACTATCAGGAATCGCTTTTGCAGACATTCTAATTTTTATGCAATTGGGTTTTCAGGAAGCCCTTTATCGCACTAATACTCAATATCCGCGACATCTGCAAGGAGAAATTGTTTTAACTAGTACTAGAGCGAAAAATTTTAATCAGTTATATACTTTTTCGCGAAGGCGACTTTATCAAGCGATGGATGTTCCTGGTGTGGAGTCAGCAGATGCTGTGTATATTGGTTCTTTAAACTGGCGCAATCCCCAAACCAAAGAACAAACTTCAATGATGCTGATTGGTTTTGACCCAGACAAACCTGCTTTCAATTTGCCTGAGGTTAATCAGCAATTAGATAAAGTAAAAACACCCTATACAGTGTTATTTGATCGCGCATCAAGGGGCGATTATCAAGAAGTAATTGAGCAAGTTGAGCAAGGGGAAGTTGTTACGACAGAAAGCGATAGAAATACCATTACTATCGGTGGATTGTTTAAATTGGGTGCTTCTTTTCAGGATGATGGTGCTTTAATTACCAGCGATCAGAATTTTCTACGTTTGTTTCCTCGCAAGGAAGCGGGAACTGTAAGTTTAGGAGTAATTAATCTTGAAGAAGGTAGGGATGCGGAGCAAGTGAGAGCAGCTTTAAATGCCTATCTTCCCGAAGACGTGCAAGCTTTTACAGCTCAAGAATATATAGAAGCAGAGCTAAATCATATTCAAACTAATACGGCAATTGGCTTTATTTTTACCCTTGGTAGTGCGATGGGATTTGTAGTGGGAATTGTTATTGTTTACCAAGTTCTCTCCACAGATGTAAATGACCACATGGCTGAGTACGCTACTTTTAAAGCAATGGGTTATCGCAATACCTATTTACTCGGTGTAGTGTTTGAAGAAGCGATTATTTTAGCGCTAGTTGGTTTTCTTCCCAGTGTGGCGATTGCTACTGGATTATACGGCTTAACAGCAACAGCAACTGCACTGCCTTTAGCTATGCCTTTATCTAGAGCAATTTTAGTTCTCATTTTAACCATTTTAATGTGTGGTATTTCCGGTGCAATAGCGACTCGCAAATTACAAGCAGCAGATCCAGCAGATATTTTTTAGTTAATTGTGGATGGTGGATGGTTGATTGTTAATTGTGTATGGTTGATTGTTAAATGGGTAGACCTGATTTTGAAAATTTAGAAGTTTACAAATTATCTGAAAAGTTAGCCAACCTAATTTGGGATATTGTTAGTGATTGGAACTACTTTGCTAAAGATACTATAGGAAAACAGATAGTTCGTTCAGCCGACAGTATAGGTTCAAACATTGCTGAAGGAAATGGTCGCTACAACAGCAAAGATAATCAAAGATTTGTCAAAATAGCTAGAGGTTCTCTTTATGAAAAAATACATTGGCTAAGATTAGCTTGCTATCGAAAACTCATTACTGAACAACAAGTGAGTAAAATCAAACCTCTTGTTGATGAACTATCACCAAGACTCAATGCATATCTCAAATCTTTCAACAACAAAAAGTAACTGCTATTAACAATTAACCATTCACAATCAACAATTAACAATTAACTATTCACAATCAACCATCAACCATTAACAATTAACCATTCACAATCAACCATCCACAATCAGCCATGAACCAAGCCATTTCTATCCAAAACCTCAACCATTACTTTGGTCAAGGACAACTACGTAAACAAGTTCTCTTTGAAATTAATTTAGAAATTAACCAAGGAGAAATCGTACTGATGACAGGACCTTCCGGTTCAGGTAAAACTACCTTATTAACCTTAGTTAGTGGTTTGCGTTCTGCCCAATCTGGTAGTTTAAAAATATTAGGACAAGAACTTTGTGGCGCAACAAAAGAGCAGTTAGTAAAAGCAAGAAGGCGTAACGGCTATATCTTTCAAGCTCACAATTTACACCGTAGTTTAACTGCTTTGCAAAATGTACAAATGGGATTAGAAGTACATGGCAAATTTTCCCGAAACGAAATGCGTAATCGCGCAACAACGATGCTTGAAGAAGTAGGCTTAGGAGAGCATATTAATTACTATCCAGATAACCTTTCTGGGGGACAAAAACAAAGAGTTGCGATTGCACGCGCTTTAGTGTCTCATCCTGCAATTGTACTTGCCGACGAACCCACCGCTGCATTAGATAGTAAATCGGGGCGAGATGTGGTTAATTTAATGCAAAAATTAGCCAAGGAACAGGGAAGCACCATTCTTTTGGTAACCCACGACAACCGTATCCTTGACATCGCTGATCGCATTGTACACATGGAAGATGGCAAGCTAGCTAATAATTCGCTGCGTAGTGCAGCTTGAAAATAAGGATAAAAAGTTGCTTACAGCGATTTCAAATGAATGGACTGCAGTATGTAATTAGCATAAATAATGATCAATCTTAGCTGAGCCAATGTTGGTGTCTACTCAACTGAAAACTGCTGTAAGCGCAGCACTATTTATTAGCAACAAACACTATCGAGACACAGATTATCTGGTTTTCCAGAGCAATCATACCCTGTTCCCAAAAACGTATTATCTGATAAATAAAAGTTGGTAAAAGCTTGTTCAAAATCGTCTGCTACCGATTTTTCCGCCAAACCACTTTCCAACAATACTTTTTGCCATTGCTTAACTTTGGGGTATTGGAAAAGGAAATCATAACAAGTATGTTTCTCGATAATCCAAGCTCTATGAAGTAAAGGTAACCAAGAAATGTCAACATTGCTGATTTTATTACCCTTAAAATATGGCCCATCACCCAATTTATTTTCGGCTTTGGCAAAAGCCTTACCTAGTTTCTCGGTGCGCTCTGCTAATGTATCTTTATCGCCGCTACGCATTGCGCTACACTGAACAAGATAATGTTTAACTGCCTGATAGCTCCATGCTCTATCTATTGCACGTTGCTCAGCAGTTATTCCTGTCTCAATGGGAGTATATATTTCGTCGAGATATTCGAAAATAGCATCGGATTCAAATAGTGCAATACCAGATTCTGTGATTAATACTGGTACTTGTTCATTGGGAGAAATATCAAGAAACCACTGAGGTTTGTCTTTGAGGCTAATATATTCAATTTCATATGAAAGTGTTTTCGCCTCTAGTAATGCTGTAACGCGCTGAACAAATGGACAAATCTTGAAACTTACTACCTTAATCATGTTGTACTCACGTCTTGGATTAATTTACCTATAAGACGAAGCAGTTATCAAAAAGACGAAAATATTCAGCAATATTGGCAACTATTTGATTTTTCCTCAAAATCAACAATCTCGCCACGGCTGTTGAAAGTAAAAGCACAGCAATCTTCAAATAAATCTCGTAGTTCTCTTCGAGCTTTTTGAACTCGAGACTTCAGTGTAGAATAGCTTATCTTATGTTCTTGTGCATAGGATATTTGTGACTGTCCTTTGATGTCAATTTCCCTCAAAAGTTCAGCACTTTCAACTGATAAAGCATTGATAAACGGAAGTACACATTGAGATAAATACTGTTCAATATCGTCACTTTTTTCCCTATACCAAAGCTCTTCATTGTTTAACTTCTTCTTTAACTTCGCACGCTTGCGGTAGAAATCGATGATGGTATGATTTGCAACCTGAAACAGCCAAGACTTGACGCTACTATCTGACTTAAGAGTAGACAAATTCTTATAGATTTTAATAATAATCTCTTGAAGTAGGTCATCAACATCATCTGGTGACGAAACTCTTGAATGTAAAAATGATTTGAGACTAGCTCGATATTCTGACCAGATTGCTTCAAAATTCATTAGTTTCTCCATATTTCGGAGCTTTATTGGTAATAGTAGTTTCTTGAAAACGGATTTGGTATTACATCTAGGATTGGGCAACTGTTTACTTTAAAATCATTTATGTTGCCCAAATTAGTAATAATTCTTAATTCATGACTTTCCTGCTACGCCTGTGCGCTATTGTACTTACAATCGCGATTCTAATATTTCCCCAACCTGCCCAAGCAGGAAGTTCTTCCCTAATTCGCGCCTATGATGACCAAGAAGTAGTCAGTAAAGACTTTTCCGGTAAAAGCTTAATTCAAGCCCAATTCGCCAACGAAGACTTAGGAAACAGCAACTTTAGTAATGCTGATTTGCGTGGTGCAGTATTCAATGGTACCAAGCTTACTGAATCTAACTGGCATGGAGTCGACTTTACCTATGGAATCGCCTACCTCTGCAATTTTACCAACGCCGATCTCACTGATGCTATTTTGGTTGATACAGATATGTTGCGTTCCAACTTTAAAAACGCCAAAATTACTGGTGCTGACTTTACTTTAGCGATTTTAGAACGCGCCCAGACCAAACAACTTTGTACCTACGCCGATGGCGTTAATTCCAAAACCGGAGTCTTCACTCGCGAATCCCTAGGATGTAATTAAACCATGTTAGATCTAGCCAAACTTGCAGGGCAAATTCCTGGTATTAGCAAACACCTCAAAGCAGAAGCAATGGTGAATCGCCGACGCTGGGAACTCGCCCAAAGTTTGCTAGAGAAGGCGAAATCCAGACAGCAAGAGTTAATTGAGTTGCAAAATCAGTGGCGTGAACGTTTAATTTTTAACTGCGCCACTCCCACTGAAACCCTCGATACCTGCATTGATCTTAATCCACCACCCCTAAGTCATAGCATTTTTGCCACTGATGGCTCCCAAATCGCCCCCTCACACCACGAAATCGCCTACTGCTACCTAATCAACGTAGGGCGGGTTATGTTGCACTACGGGCAAAGTTTGCATCCTCTCCTCGACAGTTTACCGGAAGTATTTTACAAACCAGAAGACCTCTATGCTTCCAGAAAGTGGGGAATTCGCACCGAAGAATGGATGGGTTATCGACGCACTGTTTCCGAAGCGCAAACCCTTGCAGAGATGGCGTGTCGTTGGGTGAAACCTCCTGGTGCACACTATAATACCCCCAATCTGGCGATGGTGGATGGTTCCCTTATTTACTGGTTTCTAGAAAACTTACCCCAACCAGCACGCGATTGTCTACTTCCTCCCATTCTCGAAGCCTGGGAACAACTGCGTCAAACTAAAATTCCTCTTATGGGTTATTTGAGTGCTTCTCGTAGTACCGAAGCCTTGAGTTTTCTACGTTTACCCGCTTGTACCTACGAAACACCCAACTGTAGTGTCAATTGTGCCAGTAAAAGTGAAACTCCACCATGCCATGTTATGGAGTCGCTACGAGATGCAACCTTCTGGGCGAACCTACTTCAACCAGGACAAAGGAGCTGTTTATGGCGTAGTTCGGCCCGCATTCTAGAATTATATCCCGAACCGTTACGCATTTACTTCTGCTACGTTCATGTTGGCACCGAAATCGCCCGTGTGGAAATACCAGCTTGGGTAGCACAAGATAAAGAACTTTTCGAGCGATCCTTGAGTATTATGCTAGGGCAAGTTAGCAAAGGCTATGGCTATCCCGTTGCCCTCGCCGAATCCCATAACCAAGCAGTAATTCGTGGAGGAGATCGCACGCGCTTTTTCGCCCTTCTGGAGGCGCAAATGATTCGCGCAGGTTTACGTAACGTTGGTATTTCTTACAAAGAAGCTAGGAAGCGAGGTAGTATTGCTTAGACTGATGACAAACATACTTTTGTCATAAATTTTTTCTCAATTAAGACACTCATTATTTAACTTATTACTTTATAAATTAAATCCTGCAACACCGCAGAATTACATATCAGCCTAATATCAGGTTTTTCGGCAAACTGCTATGACGTAAAACTTAGTTTATAGAGTACTTATTACTTATTACTTATTACTTATTACTTAACTTAATGTCTCGCGCCAAAGCCCTCCAATACTATATCTTCACCCGTCTGCTGCTAGCACCTCTAATGCTGCTGACAATTACCACCCTAGTATTTTTACTCCTCAGGGCAACTCCTGGCGATCCGGCGGATGCGATTTTAGGTAATCGCGCGCCAGAAGCAGCAAAACAAGCATTGCGGGAACAATTGGGACTTTCAGATCCCCTCTGGCTACAATATTGGCATTATCTGGGTAACCTCTTCCACCTGGATTTGGGAACTTCTCTTACCAGTCGCGGTTTACCAGTGTGGGAAATTATTCAACAACATTTTCCTGCTACGGTGGAATTAACCTTTTTTGGCATGGCGATCGCAGTTATTGTAGGTATTGGTGTTGGTATGCTATCGGCTTCTCGCCCTGGTACTTTTTTCGATGTGGGTGGGCGTTTATTTGGCATTATTACCTACTCCTTACCTTTATTTTGGGTAGGAATGATTGTACAGTTAGTTTTTGCAGTGCAATTGGGCTGGTTTCCCCTGGGAACTCGCTTTCCCATTAGTTCCCCACCACCGTCTAGCATTACTGGTTTATATACCATAGACAGTATTCTCAACGGCAATTTAAATCAATTTTTCACTTCCCTTTACTATCTCACCCTACCCTGCATTACCCTGGGAATTCTCCTCAGTGGTATTTTTGAGCGCATCGTCCGGGTTAACCTGAAGCAAACTCTGCAAGCAGACTACGTAGAAGCAGCTAGGGCGAGGGGAATACCGGAAAGAAGAATTTTATTCGCCCATGCCCTAAAAAATGCCCTAATTCCCGTGATTACAGTCCTCGGACTCACATTTGCCGCCCTTTTAGGTGGTGCAGTCTTGACAGAAGTCACCTTTTCCTGGCCAGGTTTAGGTAATCGCTTGTATGAGGCGATTTCTCTGCGGGATTATCCCACAGTGCAAGGTGTAATGGTATTTTTCGGCGCGATTGTGGTCATTGCCAGTATTCTGATTGATATTGCCAATGCTTATATAGATCCGCGTATTCGTTATTAAACGATGTGTTTTTTTAGGTTAGGAAATTTTTAAATCTTGAAACCCTCTCACAATCTGCTGTTGCCTGTTGCCTGTTGCCTATTCCCTAGGGCGTAGCGCCATAACATATTAGACATCTCTGGCAAAGAATATAGAGACGTAAAACCGAAAAATAATGTAGGGACGTAAAATTTTACGTCCCTACAAAAGGTACGAATTTAGGTTTTTAAATTCCCCACATGTCTACTGTAAAGACTGCAAAGCAACCCTAATCGCCTTCTCCACAGCCTCTGCTTTACTTTCTAAGACTACTTTCTCATTTGCTGTACGCTGGGCTAATACAGCGCAAATACAAGCTGCTGCAAAGCCATAGACACTAGCCATTTTAAACAAAGTGCCTGCTTCCATTTCATAATTGAGAATATTTAAACGCCGATATTCTTCTGTGATACCCTGGAGCCATCGTTGCAAGTAAGGGTTAGCAGAAGAATCGCAACGCTCTTGTCCTTCATAAAAAGTATCTACTGAGGCGGTAATACCCATATGATAATCCACATCTAATTCCTGTGCCGCTTTAACTAAAGCAACGGTGAGAAAAGGATCGGCAGTGGCGGGATATTCTAGAGGTGCAATATCATTCGCTGCTCCTTGACGAGACAAAGCAGCCTGAGAAATTACTACACTACCTACATTGACATGGGATTGAATCGAGCCGCAAGTGCCAATGCGAATAATTTTTTTTATCCCTACTTGTACTAACTCATTAACTACAATACTCAAGGAAGGAGCACCCATACCACTGGTAGCACACAAAACTGGCTTTCCGCTGCTCGTCAAGCCAAGATAGCTATTTAAACCGCGATTTTCTGAAAGAGTACGTGTTTCCAGGAGATAATTATAGGCAATCGAGCGAGAACGTTCTGGATCGCCTGAAAGTAGAGCAATTTGCGGCGGATTGGCACCGAAATCTGCAGCACTGAAGCCAATATGGTAGAAAGTAGTCATATGTCTAATGTTTTTTAAAGCGATCGCTCGAAATTAAATAAATTTATGCGTCTTCAGGTTCAAACCTTCACAGTTCACAAACGATTTGCTCTTACTATAAGTCGTGGTACCACCGCTAGCAATACCAATATTTGGGTACGTTTGCAAGAAGATGGGATTGAAGGTTGGGGTGAAGCATCCCCTTTTTCTGTGGTGCGTCAAGACAAGCAGGGAACCTATCTTTTACTCACAGAATTGCAGGAATTAATGCCTAGATTAGAGCAATTTAGTCCCCTAGACAGGCAAGGCATTGAAGAGATGTTATCACAAGTAAAGATCTCTTCTTCCGTGCGAGCGGCTATAGATATGGCGCTGTACGATTGGTTAGGTAAGCGTGCAGGATTACCCCTGTGGCAAATTTGGGGTTTAGACCGCGATCGCATTGTACCAATTTCTGTGACCATAGGTATCAATTCCCCAGAGGGAGCAAAAGAGCGAGTGCGTGCTTGGCAAAAGTTGATGGGAGCAACCGTTTTGAAGGTAAAATTAGGTAGCCCAGATGGTATCGCAGCAGACCAAGCCATGTTACTTGCAGTGCGCCAGGAAGCACCAAAGGCAATGATAATGGTGGATGCTAATGGAGGCTGGAATTTACCCCAAGCACTGCAAATGTGTCATTGGCTAGCAGAGCAAGGAGTTAAATATGTGGAGCAACCTTTAGCAGTGGGAGATGAGGGGAACTTACCGGAATTATATAACGAATCGCCCCTACCTATTTTTGTGGATGAGAGTTGTTTTACCAGTCGCGATATTCTCCGTTTAGCCCCTTATATTGACGGTATTAATATCAAAATTATGAAAGCTGGAGGTTTAAGCGAGGCGATGCGCATGGTAAACCTAGCCAAAGCCCATGGTTTGGATGTAATGTATGGTTGCTATTCTGACAGTAGTTTAGCTAACACAGCAATGGCAAACCTTGCACCCTTAGCTGATTACTTAGATTTAGATAGCCATTTAAATTTAGTTGATGATCCTTTTGAGGGTGCGATTTTAAAAGCAGGGCGATTGTTACCCAATGATTTACCAGGATTGGGAGTTACTAACTTGCAACAGTAATTTTAAAAACTAAATTCACCAACTCAATTTTCCTTGACTCTCTAGTTAACTGGAGTATGTCACTATGACTTTATTGCTGAGGACAAAACCGTATCATGGCTAAACTAACTCTCAAAATAGGTGGTATGAGTTGTGCTGCCTGTGCCAGTAGAATTGAAAAGATAATTCAAGCTGTTCCTGGTGTAACCGAATCCAGCGTTAACTTCGCCCTAGAGTCTGCAAGCGTTAGCTACAACCCTCAGCAAACTAATCTAGAAGCAATTCAACAAGCAGTTACTAGTGCTGGTTATCAAGCTTACCCTATGCCAATCTGGGATGAACAAGTAGAAGAGAGAGAAGCAAAGGAAAATCGTGATTGGCAACGCAAATTTGTGCTTAGTGCGGCCTTAAGTATTATCATCTTTATTGGTTCTCTGCCGATGATGACAGGAATAACTATTCCTGCAATCCCTAACTGGTTACATAATCCCTTCTTTCAACTAATACTGACAACGCCAATATTATTCTGGTGTGGTGCATCTTTTTGGCGAGGTGCGATTCAAGCTTTGCGCCATTTTAGCGCTGATATGAATACTTTAGTTGTTTTAGGCACTGGCGCAGCCTATTTCTATTCCCTGATTCCTACTTTTTTCCCTGTTTTTTTTCGTTCCCAAGACTTACAACCAGACGTATACTATGAAACTACCGCAGTGGTTATCACCCTCATTTTACTAGGGCGATGGCTAGAAAATAACGCCAAAGGAAAAACCTCAGAGGCGCTGCATAAATTAATGGGTTTGCAAGCGAAAACAGCCCATGTTATCCGCGATGATCAAGAAGAGGATATCCCCATCGAAGAAGTAGAAGTGGGAGATATTCTGGTGGTGCGTCCAGGAGAAAAAATTCCCGTAGATGGCAAAATTAAATCGGGAACATCCACAATTAACGAGGCGATGGTGACAGGAGAAAGTATACCTGTTACCAAACAGCCAGGAGATGAAGTAATTGGTTCTACAATTAATCAAACAGGAAGCTTTCAGTTTGAGGCGACGCGGGTAGGAAAAGACACACTACTATCCCAAATCTTGCAGCTAGTGCAACAAGCCCAGGCTTCCAAAGCACCGATTCAGAAGTTGGCAGACCAAGTTACCAGTTGGTTTGTGCCTGTAGTCATAATAATCGCCACCATAACATTTATAACTTGGTTGGTAACAACAGGCAATCCCACCCTCGCCATCCTCACCACCGTCGGCGTTTTAGTCATCGCTTGTCCCTGTGCTTTAGGTTTAGCAACACCAACTTCAATCATGGTGGGAACAGGGAAAGGAGCTGAATATGGCATCCTGATTAAAGATGCAACTAGTCTTGAACTCGCCCACAAACTGCAAACTATTATCCTAGATAAAACAGGAACCATCACCGAAGGTAAGCCCACCGTCACCAATTTCGTCACAGTACAAGGAAGCGCCTACGGCAATGAAATCAAGCTTCTACGTCTGGCGGCGGCGCTAGAAAATCGCTCCGAACACCCCTTAGCCCAAGCGGTGGTTTATTACAGCCAAAATCAAGGAATCAAGCTACCCTTGCCCTCACCAGAACAGTTTCAAGCAGTAACTGGAAGAGGGGTGCAGGGCACAATCAACGACCGCTTGATACAGATAGGGACGAAATCTTGGTTAGAAGAACTTCGCATCGATACCGAAGTGAAAACGCGTTCCGGCAAAGCTTTTATAGATTATGCCAATACTTGGGAAAGTGCAAGTCAAACCGTAGTCTGGATCGCTGTGGATGGAGAAATTGAGGGTTTATTCGGTATTGCAGACACCCTCAAACCAACATCTATGCAAGTAGTAAAACAATTGCAAAATTTGGGTTTAGATGTAGTCATGCTAACGGGAGATAACGACAAAACAGCCCAAGCAATCGCCCAGGAAGTTGGTATTAAACGCGTTTTTTCCCAACTACTCCCAGAGGAAAAAGTTAGTACCGTACAAAGATTACAAAAGAAAGGGAAAATAGTGGCAATGGTAGGAGATGGCATTAACGATGCTCCTGCATTAGCCCAAGCGGATGTAGGTATTGCCATTGGTACAGGAACCGACGTTGCCATGGCAGCTTCCGATATTACCCTTATTTCCGGCGATTTACAAGGCATTATCACCGCCATTCAACTCAGTCGCGCCACCATCGCCAATATCCGCAGCAATCTTTTCTTTGCCTTTATCTACAATATCGCCGGAATTCCCATCGCCGCCGGAATTCTCTACCCCTTATTTGGTTGGTTACTTAACCCTATTATTGCTGGAGGTGCAATGGCATTTAGTTCCGTTTCTGTAGTTACTAATGCGCTGCGTTTGCGTAAGTTTCAAATGAGAACAGAAGATACCTAAATTAACAACTTTGACCAAGTTTAAATTAGAAAAAAACTATTTTGAAGGTAGCAGGAGAAGTTTTATAGTTCTACCAACATAGGTTAGGACAATCTAAAGTCTTGAAACCCGTTTACACTATACTCCTGCTACCTACCTGTTTTGCCAAGCGCGATGTTGCGATGCTAGCGATTTCGGGAGAGTTAGACAATGTGCTGTATTCCTTCTCAGATTTACTATACAAGCTCTCTTGAGCGCCTGCTTTCGCAGATCACGCATCTTTGTTTGCTATCACGAAGTGGCTGCCTTCGGCAGATTGCATTTATTTTTACTTTTATTCAGCCAGTCCTAGTTAAAAGTTAAATTACTCAGACCAAAGAACAAAAGAACTATACAAAAACTTCCGCAGCGTAAATTTCCCAATCATTACCATCCCAAGCTTGCCAAGTAACTTCATTACCAGAAATCTGGGGATTAATTTCATTCCCGAAACTAGTGGCTATACCTAAATTATCAATGCCATCGAACAGATAGATATCAGTATCAAAAGCACTAAATTCATATTCCCAAACCACTAAACCAGAGTCAGAAACTTGGGCGTTAACATCATTTGTGTTATTGTCTGTTACTTGAATAGTGGAGCTAGTTAAGCTGTCGTAACGGTAAATTTCCCAATCGTTACCATCCCAGGCTTGCCAAGTAACGTAATCCCCGGCAATATCTGGATTAATCTCGTCGAAGCTAGTAGCAGCAAGAATCTCGGTATTTCCGGTTAAATTGTCATAGAAGTAAATGTCCGTGTCAAAATCACTGAACTCGTACTCATAGACCACATCGCCAGTGTCAGATACTTGGGGATTTACCTCATTGTTGAAATCATTGGCAATAGTAGTAGTTGTGCCAGTGAAGATGTCATAGAGACGAATATCAGTATCATTGAAACCAAATTCGTACTCATAAACTACGTAATCACCAGCAATTTGGGGATTTACCTCATTGTTGAAATCATTGGCAATAGTGGTAGTTGTGCCAGTGAAAGTGTTATACAGATTGATGTCCGTATCATTAGGACTAAACTCAAACTCGTAAACTACGTAATCACCATCAATTTGGGGATTTAACTCGTTGCTGAAACTACTGGCAACGGAACTGATAGTATCTGTACCAACGTCATAAAAATCGATGTCAGTGTCAAACAAACTAAACTCACTTTCCCAAACAGCATCTCCCGAAGAAGAAATCTGGGGGTTGAGTTCATTGTCTGAACTATTAGCGAGGATTATAGTACTTGCAGTGATGCCATTGTAGTAATAGATATCGGTGTCAAACAAACTAAATTCATTTTCCCAAACGATATCTCCAAATGAAGAAACTTGAGGGTTGATATCGTTAGAGGAATTGTCAGTAATTTGAACAATACTCAAAGTTGTCATCATTAACTCCTTCAATAGAATAAAGGCGACAATTAGACTAGGGGTCAATTACTAATCAAACCCCATTATCTAGAATGTTGTTAGGGTTGAAATTTGAGTTGGTTTTTTTTACTTCCTCACTACACCAATAGGAATGCTCTGGTTGCTTGAGCCACTTTTCCTAGGTATATTCACTATACCTCTTTTTTCACTTTAGGAAAAGTATAATCTAATCTCTCTTTTTTCACTTTGTGGAAACGGCGCTAGGATTTATACCAGGCAGGCTATTTGGGCGACAAGATCGCTAAAATCATTGTCAATAAGGTCATGGGAAAAAAGAACTCTTGGGAACTAGCCAAGGAATAATAGCAGCAAAGTCCTTGACTACTCTCCATCACCATCACTCTCTACCAACTTCACTACCAAAACACCGACAAAAAAAATCTCCACGCGTTAAATACAGGAGGGTCAGGGGCTATTTTTGCAGCCACTAGAGTCTAGTTTTTGTACCTGGTGCGATTACAAGCGATGGGCAATAATATTAGCAATCATATGTGTCAATGCGATTCTAGTGAAGACAGTTTAATTAACAACGATTGCTAGACTTTCAATCATCTTCTAAACTGGCTGCTCAAGAGGGCTTGTTTTGGACTAGATATTATGGCACTAATACTACTATTAATTACCTCGAATCTTTCTCAACTTATTACTTATTACTTATTACTTAAAGTAAGCTTCTATTACAAAAATATCTTGATTTTTTAAACTAAAATGTATTTTTATCAAGTATAATAGCGCTACGCGCAAGGCAGGGGACAGGTGGCAGGAAGCAGAAGTATACTCACGGAAGATTTCAGGACTTTAACTTGTCCTAACGTGAATACGTAGCGCGATACTGTAGCAAGTCCAGGATTTTTTTGCTTGAATTTAAATCAAGAAATAACCCTGCTTTCTCCTCCAGCTAGAGTTACAAAACAGGGTTGTTTAAATACAGATAATATTTAGCGGTTTTCTCTTACTCTTTAATTTCTTGAAAACCTAAACCTTCACCTCTTCTAACATCAATTTAGAACGCTTAAGTTGGTCTGGAATCGCAACTGGATAATCTCCTGTAAAGCAAGCGGAACAAAAACTTTCAGTATCTTCACCCGTCGCTTTCAACATTCCTTCCCAACTTAAATAAGCCAAGGAATCCACTCCAATATGATTAGCAATTTCTGCTATTGATTTAGTCGCTGCGATTAATTGATCTTGATCGTCGGTATCGATACCATAAAAACAGGGATGGGTTACTGGTGGCGAAGAAATCCGCATATGAACCTCAGTTGCACCCGCATCCCGCAGTGCTTTAACAATTTTACGGCTGGTGGTACCACGTACAATGGAATCATCCACAATGATTACTCGTTTACCCTCCAGCACATCTTTGAGAGGATTGAGTTTCATCCGAATTCCAGACTCGCGCATATGCTGAGTAGGTTGGATAAAAGTGCGTCCTACATAGCGATTTTTAATTAGTCCCTCAGCAAAAGTAATTCCCGAAGCTTCTGCGAAACCAATAGCGGCGGGTATGCCAGAATCGGGTACAGGAATTACCATATCAGCATCAGTGGGAGATTCCAAAGCCAGTTGTCGCCCTAGACGCATACGATAGCTGTAGATAGTTTCATCATGCACCACGCTATCAGGTCTGGCAAAGTATATCATTTCGAAGATACACATCTTGCGCTCTATTTTTTGCGCCCAATGGAAGGAAGAAATACCTGCTTCAGTAATCCAAACTAGTTCTCCTGGTTCCACATCCCGTAAATATTGGGCACCAATAATATCCAAAGCGCAGGTTTCTGAAGCCAAAACATAACGTTGAGGATTACCTTCAAGAATACCAATAACTAAAGGACGAATGCCATTGGGATCTCGAACTCCCATGATTCCTTCAGGAGTGCCAATAGTTAGGGTATATGCTCCCTGACACATTTGAAAAGCACTAATTGCTCCCTCTAGCCAACCCTTACCAGTTTCCACCTCTTCAGCGATGGCGATGGCAATAAGTTCCGAGTCTGAAGTACCGCTAAAATTGCAGTTACGCGCCCCCAGTTTCTCTCGCAACTCCATGACATTGACAAGATTACCATTATGTGCAAGAGCTAAAGTTCCCAGACGAGTTTCCGCTAGTATGGGCTGGGCATTGGCAACTAAACTAGAACCTGTAGTTGAGTAACGAGTATGACCAATAGCCGACTTTCCTGGTAATCCATTTAAAATTTTCTCATCAAAGACGCGAGATACCAATCCCATATCTTTATGAAAACGCACCTTGTCTCCATCAAAGGTGGCGATTCCGGCGGATTCTTGTCCTCGATGTTGCAATGCATGGAGACCAAAATAAGTCAGCTTAGCAACTTCTTCTTCGGGTGCATAAATAGCAAAAACACCACAGGCTTCTTCCGGCTTATCAAGTTTGGCATTGGTAGACTGGTAGGAGTCGAGAGATAGATGAAAATTCATGCTCTGGCTTCGCTTAGTAATCAATAGCGGTAATTGAGGAGAGATTGGAGTTTAACCGAAAGTCGCTTTTTGCTTTCCTTAAACTTAACAATCTCTTAACACAAGAGTAGCAGTAATTCTCGTCTTTACTGCCTTCGTAGCATCCCTTAAACCTATATTTTTCAGAGGTTTGCACCATTGTTAGAAGTTTGCAGACGGCGCTCAATGGCATGGTGATAATGGTGGCTCATTTCACATAGCTTAACATTGACTAGAGTAAAATCGTCATCAGTAAAAACTTTGAACTTAGTGTTTGCTGCTCTCACACTACCAAGTTGACACCAGTTATGAGCTAATTGTGCACTCAGATAAGCTTCCCATCTCCCTTTTGCTTCTGGCGAGATGGAAACCACAATGCGACTAGCACTTTCACCGAATAAAAGATTATCCCAGCGCTGCTGACTATTGCTGTGCAGATGAATTTCAGCCCCTAAACCACCACTAATACAGCATTCCGCCAAAGCCACAGCTAAGCCACCTTCCGCGCAATCATGGGCAGAATTAAGCCAACCGCGACGAATTCCTTCTCGACAAACCGATTGCACCTGAGTCTCTAATGCAAAATCGACCTTGGGCGGCTTCCCAGCCACGGTACCATGAATGCTAGCTAAATATTCAGAAGCACCTAAACTAGGAGAGGCAGAGGTTCCCAAAAGGTAAATCAAATCACCTTCCTCTCGCCAGCCTTGTCCTACTACCAGAGTAATATCTTCAATCAAACCCACCATACCAATTACAGGTGTAGGATAAATTGGTTGGGGATTGCCCTTTGCATCCACCGTCTCGTTATACAGGGACACATTACCCCCTGTAACAGGGGTTTCCAACTTCTCACAAGCCTCCGCAATTCCTCGACAAGCGGAAGCTAATTGCCAATAGCCTACTGGTTTTTCAGGACTACCAAAATTAAGATTATCGGTAATCGCCAAAGGCTGGGCACCCACACAACTAAGGTTCCGCGCTGCTTCCGCCACCGCCGCCTTTGCACCTTCATAGGGGTCAAGGTAAACATAACGGGAGTTACAATCAGTTGTTGCTGCTACACCAATATTCGGGTGTGAGGTTTGGGATAGTTTTTCTTCCCCTGCTTCCCCTGCTTCCAACTCCACCTGCGGGCGCATCCGCATCACAGCCGCATCCGCATCTCCAGGCAGAATTAAGGTATTATTTTGTACTTGGTGGTCATACTGGCGATAAATCCAACGCTTTGAAGCGATAGTTGGTGTATCGAGTAGTTTGAGGAGAATCTCATCCCAACTTTGCAACTTACCTTCAACAGTAATACCTTCAATGCTAGATTCAGGTAAAGAATCCACACTCCATAACCAAGCTTGTTGGGCATAGCTAGGAGCCTCAGGCAGCAATTCTCTGTGATAGATTGGTGTATTATCTGCCAAAGCCGTAGCTGGAATTTCCGCAGCCACTTGACCTTGGAATAAAATGCGTACTATTGGCTCTGCGATTACTTCTCCGGCTACCACAGCCTGTAATTCCCAACGCTGGAAAATTTCAATTAATTCCTCTTCCCGTCCCTTGTGCGCCACAAAAAGCATCCTTTCCTGGGATTCTGAGAGTAGGTATTCGTAGGCAATCATACCCTGTTCCCGCACTGGAATTTTGTCTAAATCCAGTTCTACTCCCACACCACCCTTAGCCGCCATTTCCGAGGTGGAACAAGTGATTCCGGCTGCACCCATATCCTGCGCTGCTACTACAGCACCAGTTTTAAAGGCTTCCAAACAAGCTTCAATTAGGGATTTTTCCAGGAAAGGATCGCCCACTTGCACAGCCGGGCGATCATCCATAGACTTATCAGTTAATTCCGCACTAGCAAAACTAGCGCCTCCCATTCCGTCTCTTCCGGTGGTAGAACCAACATAGAGCACTGGATTTCCAATACCATTAGCGCCAGAGGTGACTATTTCTGAGGTTTCCATTAATCCCAACGCCATGACGTTAACGAGGGGATTACCTGCATAGGCGGGGTCAAAGGTAACTTCGCCGCCGACAGTGGGTACACCAACGCAGTTACCATAGTGAGAAATTCCTGCAACTACACCCTCAAATAGCCTGCGAGTACGGGGATTTTCTAGGGAACCAAAACGCAGGGAATTTAAAATTGCCAAGGGACGTGCTCCCATGGTAAATATATCACGTAGAATACCCCCCACTCCCGTCGCTGCACCTTGGAAGGGTTCTACAGCAGAGGGATGATTGTGGGATTCAATTTTGAAAGCGAGGCGTAAACCATTACCTAAATCAACTACACCTGCATTTTCCCCTGGTCCTACTAGAATACGTTTACCTGTGGTGGGAAAATGTTTGAGCAGGGGTCGAGAATTTTTGTAGCAACAGTGTTCCGACCACATCACACCAAACATTCCTAATTCAGCCTTGTTGGGGTGGCGACCGAGGCGTTGGACAATTTCGGCATATTCTTCTGGTTTGATGCCTTCAGCAGCAATTTCTTCCGGTTTAAAGGGAGCTTCGGAGAAAGCAGACATAGGTGATGTAGCTTGAGTAGGACAGGGACAATTGTATCGTGAGCTGATTACTGGTTCGTTAATCTTGCTCCCAAAAGCTGAGATTAAGTTACAAAAGCTCAATTTCTTAATTTGAAAAAACTAATTTCTAAGATTTACCGTTTATTAAGCTCTTTTAAATAAAAAATATTCCCTACTTCTGGTTCCTGATCTGATTTCTGACAGTAGTAAAAGTAATAAATCTCACAAAATTTCGAAATTTTCTTTTTACTACTGAAGCAGACAGTTTGATGTTCTACTTATCTTGTCAAGGTCATCCATCTAGCCTAAAGAATTTACTTGTTTTTGATAATGCAGCTTTACTTGGTGCCAACCCCGAAAATCCTCAACTAGACTGGCTCAACTACCAACGCTTAGGAAATTGTTATATTCCTAGCTTGACTTTAGTTGAATTATTAAAATGGGCGAAGAAAGGTCATCAAAAAGCCAAGCATTTTATCAAATTCATTAGTGAATGGCAGAACTATGAAATACTCTATCGAGACAATAATTTAGCTATTCCTCTGACACCAACAATTAATCTCAGAGATCGCCACATTCTTACTTGCACTTTCAAGTTAGCTGAACAGCGACGTGATGCGGCAGTAATTTTAATTACCCATCCTCATTTAGTTGCAACTCTTGAAAACCAACAAAATCTTGAGCCAGAATTACCAAATTTCTGTGCTATAGATAGCCAAACCTTAGCTTGGTGGTCTCATGAAGGAGTTTATCGTCAGCAACTTCCTGAACCAATAGTTGAGATAAATCAGCGTTTAGAAAGTACAAGTCGCGATTCTCAACCTCAGAACCTAGAAAGTTCAAATCCTGGGAATCAAATATTACATAAACAGCTGAAATCTCGTTCTGTAATTAATACTTTACCTCTGGATAAGGCTGAGTGGAAAACAGAGGAAGAAGAAACAGAAAACAAGTCTCGCGCTGTGAGTTTGAGTACGGCTTCTATTGCTGCTGCCACAACCTTACTTCTGGTAGGTGGTTTGGCGAAACACAAGCAATTTCCTGTAGTTGCTTCTCAGGGATTTTTCACTCCAAATATCACTAATGTTACTTCCACATCTCAGCAGGATAAAGCTCAATTATCAACGGAAGTTGCTACTGCAATTGAAGATTTTAGACGTACCAAAGACCCCTCATTTTTGAGAATTCCTTTGGAACAGTTGCGACAGCGTGAACAACAAAAGCAATTAAAATTGGATGAACAGGGAGTACAGATGCTCAGTTCTCTCAAACACAAGTATGCGATTGAAGTGTTAGCTTCTTCTGGCAATATTCCAGAAGCGGCACAACTACTTCAGGAAATACCAGATAATTACAACAAGATTGGTGCGGTAAATAATTGGCTAGAGCAATACAGCTTCTAGTAACAATTAAATTATTTAGCTTTTTCATTTAGAATAGAGGCAATCGTACTAATAACTGGTGCGATGCCTCTTTTTTTTGAGTCTATCACTAAACCAACTCAAAAGAGTTTATTTTTTCTATCTCCTCCAATCTTACTAAGTAGCTCTACTTTATTAAACATCGAAAGGGCCCCGAAGCCCTTTTTTTTGTAGCTTGACATAAATAACTAAATATATTGGTAATTAAAAAATAATTCATCAATTTCGCTTTTCTGGTAGATTTTTTTCTTGCAAGCTTGACACTTATGGTTAAGTATAAAATTACTTTCCTATTCCTCTTAATAGAGTAAGGTGGGTATTACACCCACCAAGCGCTTTGCCAATCAATTACCAAAAATTCCTACTCCGTAATAACAGGGATTGTCGTAACAACTGTGCATCTCTACCCTCACTGCAAATGCACCAGTCCAACGAGGAGTAACTTTTACCCAAGGTGTATCGTCGTTTCGTGTATCTTGAACAAGTAAGTTACCATTTTCGTCGTATAGCTTTAAATCTAAATCGCGGCAATCTTGGTCGCACACACCTAAAATGTGATAAGTATAGCCTCTTCGCAAATTGAAAGTAACGATTTTATAGGTGTTGTGGTTAGTTACGTTTATGGAGGGTTCATGAGTAAGTTCAGCACCACCTATTCCTGCAAGTACAGCAGCTGCAAGTAACTGCCCTCTAATATTATTTACATAGCGGTTAGCAAAAGCTACATTAGCTTGAACGAGAATTGCACCACCAATAACAACACTAGCAAGCTTGGCTACAGTTGCACGTTTCATCTTTAAATTCTCCTGAAAAGTGAGATGTTCTATTTGGTTTATGACTGAGGCGTTATTTTTTACGTCGTTAAACGGCGTGAATATGTAGATTAAATTGTACAACCCTGTAGAAACTTGTACCGCATGGAATTAGTTATAAAGTACTCAAATTTGACTTTGAAGCAGAATATTTTTTGACCCTATTACTGCCAAATACTATTGAAATTACACTGCGCAATAAATAGGAAGATTATTACTTACAAAGAGTATGAAAACTTTACCCTGAGAAAAGTAACACCGTATGCACCACTGTGTTTGAAGAGATTTTTCTTATTTCTCCGATACACCCATATATCTTTGAGAAAAACCCAAGAAATGTGTACTTTAATTTCTAAAACTTTTGCCCCAGCTTCGGTATTGCCCTAGTTTTTTGCAGTATGGTTACCACCATACTAATTAAATCTTCCATGGGAACTTTGGTAATAAAACTAGTATACAACGGTGACAAGACTTTAAGATACTCCTATAGAAGTAGTTATTTTAGAGTGAGGGAGCAATCTGCCCTTCGGCAGCCACTTCGTTCAGCGCCAGATTGTTCCTGTTTCTTTTTCTGCTCTCTAATAATCAGTATAAATTGTATAAATTAAGGATTGAAAAATAAGTTGCTTTTCTCGATAACTACATATTTATTACTACCTTTTTTTCAAATATGGGACCGATAACATCCAAATAATTTATTATTATTTATAGCGTTACGAGATAACATTAGGACAAATAAATGTCCCCTATTTTCTTGCTATTATTCACGTTTAAGCGATCTATACTTCCTAATCTATATACATAGCGCTATATTAGTTTTTTTTATTGAACAAACAACCAACAACTAACAACAAACAACACTAAATTACTCATGCTTTAGTCTATTTGTGAATTAAAATACTTAATTCTCCAGCAAACAAAACTATTTTTATAACTATTTTCAGTATTATTAATACAGAAACAAATCGTGAATCACAGGTATTTTGAACCTCTGGTTATTTAATTACTAATCATACTAAATACAATTGCAACAACCCCTTTATAAAAAATAGAGCAAATAATTTTATTCCAGGGATGAGGGCTTTGCAGATAAGTGGGGTATGAGAACCGGATTTGGTATCAATTGAGAAAAACGGAATCTTTTTTGCCACAGCCGCGTCAGGAAATTACGTGCAGACAGGAAATTACCCTGATAGGGTATGGTCACTGGCGGAGAAAAAGATTAGCGCTGATTGCCCAAATCATACCAAGGGAGCTACCGTCCAACCAGGTTTTGGTGCATTTTCCTTAGGATTTAAATCGGATTGGAAAGCAGCGATTCATAGTCCTTGAGGCTGGATATTTATCTAGCCACTTACGGATGCATCCGTAAAATTTCCCCTGCCCATTTTTCCTTCACCTTCTATACACAAGGAGTAATCATCGTGAAATCTAGTTTACTGCTTATGAGTATGGCAGGAGTTGTCCTCTCTAGCGCTCCTGCACAAGCAGCTAAGTTACTTTCCTGGCAGTTTGACTTAAATAATAATAAACTCAATTTTGCCACCGATACTGGAGTGCAACCATCTGCCCAGCTTATTTCTAATCCTAGTCGCCTGGTTATCGATGTGCCGGGAACTACCTTGGATAGTCCTACTGCTTCTAGGCAAGTGGGAGGTAGCATTGCTAGTGTACGTGTTGGGCAGTTCCAGACCAATACCACTCGTCTCGTGGTGGAATTAGCCCCAGGACACACCATTGACCCCCAAAAGGTTAAATTTGTTGGCAAAACGTCCAATCAGTGGTCTGTGCAGCTGCCAACGCCAACTAAGATAGTAAACACACCAGTAGCCGAAGCTCCAACTCCAGCTAATACGAGCGATTTTCAGGTTACTCAAAACGGTTTTTATCTACGTTTGAGTGGAGGAGAAAATGGTAATGTTCAAGTACGCCGCACTAGTGCTGAGCAAATTGAAATTGATTTAGAGGGAATCAATTTACCCGCTTCCTTGGTGGGACAAAACTTAGATGTGAAACGTTATGGCGTAAACCAGGCTCAATTTACACCAACACGCCTCACCTTCAAAGTTCATCCCCAAAGCCCAAATTGGACGGCTACCCTCACTCGCTCTGGTAGCTTGGTGATTGTACCTGATGGCGATATGACAACTGCTCGTCGGCTTGATACTCCGCCCTCAGCTACAGTTGAACCTGTTGCAACTCCGCCCAGAAATCAGCCTAAATCTGACGAGTTTAGTTCAGTTGCAATTCCTGTACCACCGCCCCTGAGTACAATTCCTGCTACCTTTCCCGTGGAAAGTCCCTCACCCACACCTCGTAATGGTTCACCGAGTGCTTCCATTCCCAAGCCTCCTGCACCCAGAACAGTACCCACCCCAGCACCAGCGCCACGCCCAACAACGCCCTCTTCTTCTATTCCCAGAATTCCTAATAGCAGAATTTTGGTATCTGTAGATCCTGGACATGGAGGCAAAGATCCTGGTGCAATTGGTATTGGTGGCTTACGAGAAAAAGATGTAGTATTAGACATTTCTAGAAGAGTTGCCAGCATCCTACAACAGCAGGGAGCCCAGGTACAATTAACTCGTAGCAATGACAGCTTTGTCACTCTTACAGGTAGAGCAAGTTTGGCGAATCAAGCAGGTGCGGATGTATTCGTCAGTATCCATGCTAATGCTGTTGGTAGTGGGCGTAGCGATGTCAATGGTGTGGAGACTTTCCACCATCCCAGTTCCTCTAGAGGAAGGCAATTAGCACAGAGCATCCAAAGTAGTATTCTTCAAAGTATTAATATGCGTAACCGGGGTGTCAAAAGTGCCAACTTTTCTGTATTGAGAAATACCTCTATGCCCGCAGCTTTGGTAGAAGTGGGTTTTGTCACAGGGCGTAGCGATGCTTCAAAATTAAAAGATCCTGCCTTCCGTCAACAAATGGCTAATGCGATCGCCAGAGGTGTAATTAATTATTTACGCTGATGGTTGATATTTCATTTTTGATTGCTAATGGTTGATTGTGGATTGTAGATCGGATTATATAGATTTGGTGTTTTGGAGTAATTAGGTTCATTTTGGTGATTAACTGTCAATCAAACTTATTACTTATTACTCATTACTTATTACTTGATCTCGCTGTTCCCCTTACTTCCCGAACTCCCTATTCCTAAATTTGGACTAGCTTTGATCGAGAAGAATCGCTATTTTATGTAGAGTTGGTCTTGAAGAAAGGGATTGAAAAAATTAAATCTCATGGGTAAGAAAAACCATCTTGTGGGAGAGAGAGTGGACGATATTCCAGAAGCTTTGCGCGACACCCCAGAACCAAAGGTTAATTTTTTGGCTCAGGTACACCCCATCTGGTGGTTGGGAGGAAGTATATTTGTTATTGCAATCGCATTGATCACCACCATAGTAAATTCTGGGCAACTTCGAGAGAGCAATGTGAGTGCAGACACTATTCCTGAAACTCAAACTCAATTATCCTCTGGGGAAATTAATTCTGAAACAGAAAACGAACTCATTCCTACAGAAGCTACATTAGCTCAGGAACCAAAGCAAGACCAAGTTTTAGGACATTTTGCCTACGAAGAGGCGCTAATTTCCGAACTGCAACCAATTTATCCAGGAAGTTACCTGCGCCTGCGCACTACAGCGGCTCAAAAATTCCGAGAAATGGTAGCAGCAGCTAGTCGAAGTGGTATTAGTCTGGTTCCAATTTCTGGTTTCCGTTCCTTGGAAGAACAAAGATATTTATTTTTTGGCATTAAAGAGCAGCGCAGTCAAGATACTAGCAAACGAGCCGAAGTTAGTGCTCCCCCAGGCTACAGTGAGCATCATACTGGTTATGCTGTTGATATTGGTGATGGCAGAGTACCTGGTACTAATTTAAGCCCTAGTTTCGAGAATACAGCAGCCTTTGCTTGGCTACAACAAAATGCTCCTCGCTACAGTTTTGAACTTTCCTTTCCCCGCGACAATCCTCAAGGTATTAACTACGAACCTTGGCATTGGCGTTATGTTGGGGATCAAGATAGCTTAGAAACTTTTTATAAAAATCGCGATTTGACACCAAATTAGTTAAACACAGATGATGTGAAAACTTTTCTGTGATTAACTATTGCAAATACTGTTAACAAAATGTTGATAAGTTATAAAATTAACTGGATTTAATTGCTAAGTCAATCAAATTGGGATGTAATTATTTCAAGCAAATAATGCTCTCATGTTTTAAGTAATAATCCATTGATTTAGGTTAAATCTAATGAATATTATTCGTAACTCGTTGGTAAGTTCAATTATCTACCTTTCCGAGGCAGTAGTTAGGGTTTTTAGCCCCAGTGATGATAACTATCCTGTTATTGGCTTACAGCCCTATTCAGGGGAACCTTATTTAGACAATGCACTCCTTAATTGGTAATAATTGTTGACTCCACACTCAAAATCAGGGAAATGCCTTGGAAACTAAAACTCTCTGATTCAGAAAAAATTAAACTCTAAAATAGGGAGCTAGTTTTTGAAAAGATAGTTATGGCACTACGCATAGAGGTTAGTGAATTAGTAAAATTTGAAATGATTTTCTAGCCAGAGCTTTGTCTATTGCCTATGCGTAGCGCCATAATCGCGATCTTTGCGTAGGGACGTAATTAATTATATTCAGAGAGTTAATTGTACTCTACGTCCCCACTTTGTTTACGTCAGATCGCTAATTTTCTACAATGAAGTTTCTTGCTTGAGCAAGCTAATTGTTTGCTCCAAAATTTCTAGTTTAGAAATTAGGTCAGTATCCGAATAATTATTAGCTGCAAGCATACGACATATTCGTTCTCGCATTTGCTGGTTGTGGCGCAGTGTCGTTGCACAATCTCCACGCAAACCATAGCTGCGTTGAGAAATTTGCGCTTCTGGCAAACCAAAAAATACGCCACCATCAGTGTACTGGATACTACCTTCAAAGAGGTCAAAGAGACGAGTATCACTAGTTACTGAACCTGTGAGTTTATCCCCACCGTAAATATGCAAACTAAGGAAAGGTGATTGACTTGCATTACCCATTTGGTGAATTAAATCATGATCTACACTCCACACTGAACCTGCTTTAAAATTCATTTCGGCACTGGTAGTGAGTACTCCATTTTCTAATGTGTAAACGAAATGCTTCGCTTCACCGAAAAATTGCACTGCTCCCCATTGAGCACTACCATGGTCATGAATGGCACTGTGGTCTCCAGGAACCCAGGACATAACCATTACCTCAAAATAACCGCCATCATAAACCATTTGACGACCATAGCTATCAGCAGGAGAATGGTCGAAGTTAGCCCAAGGTGATAATTCTTCAGGATTGACACGAGCTTTAACCAGATACTGACGAGCCTTTTCTGGTGTCATCTGTGGCTGGTTTTGAATACTGGATATCAAGTACTCTAAGCTAGATGATAGCCCTTGAGATGAGCTGACAGTTGAGTTTAAATTGACGCTTTTGCTCATGCTGGTATTACCCAAAGTATTTTATCTAATATCTTTATAAACACAAATTAAGCTTAACCAAAAAAAAACTGAGTTCAGAATAAGAAAAGGACAGTTAGTAAACTGAAAATAACAACTATTTAAAGCAATACTATTGACTGGTAATTCCCAAAACTTGTAAAATGTAGGACTTTTTTGATAAAGAACCCCTCAAATCTGATGCTATGGCAAAAGCTAAAAAGCAAAAGGAATAATAGATTGTAATTTAGATTACAAACTTACCTATAATTTTGTCTTAACTTCTAGGTCAATTCCTATAGACACAGCTTGTATAAAGATTAAGATGGTAACAAGTCTGGTAAAAATTAGTGGTAGCGAGAGCAAACAATAAAATCAAGGCATAATAGTGATACCAGTGAGTGAACAATGAACCCATGAAAATGCTACACACCATGTTGAGGGTTGGTGATTTAGAAAAATCCCTCCAGTTCTACTGTGATATTCTGGGTATGCAATTGCTACGACAAAAAGATTATCCAGAAGGTAAGTTTACCCTTGCTTTTGTTGGCTATGGTGATGAATCTGACAATACAGTCATTGAGCTCACCTACAACTGGGGCGTTGAGGAATATAATATAGGTGACGCCTACGGTCATATTGCTCTCGGTGTAGATAACATTTATGACACCTGCGCCCAGATCCGACTACGAGGCGGTAAGATAACCAGAGAGCCTGGACCAATGAAGCATGGCACTACAGTAATCGCTTTTGTTGAAGACCCTAATGGTTATAAGATCGAGCTAATTCAGTTAGGTACTCAAGGTTCTGCTTCTAAGTCAGCAATCGCAGCTACAACGAATTAAATCTTTAAGTGACTTAATTAATGGGTAGAGATGAATGTGTCTCTACCTTGTATACTAGATGCTAAAAATAACCATTGTTGTGCTAATAGTGCTTTGCGGCTCAGCTATCTGCGCTGCGGTAGAAACTGCACTGCTTTCCATATCTCCGATCAAAGTTAGACAATTAGCACAGTCCAAAAAGCCTGCTGCTTTAGCATTACAAGCGATTCGCCAAAAAATTAATCGACCAATAGCCACAATTGTTGTACTCAATAATACTTTTAATATCATTGGCAGTATCGTTATTGGTAGCCTAGCAGCTGAAGTTTTAGAAGATGCCTGGCTTGGCTTATTTTCTGGTATTCTCACTCTCCTCATCATTGTTTTTGGTGAAATTGTTCCCAAAACATTAGGTGAGCGCTATGCTCAAACTATTGGGCTATTGGTGGCGATTCCAGTTAAAGCTCTTTCCTTAATTTTTACTCCTCTGGTGTGGTTGCTAGAAAAAGTTACAGCACCCTTTACCCAAAAGAATAAAATTCCCACTACCAATGAAGCCGAAATTCGTTTCCTCGCCAGAATCGGTTATCAGGAAGGAGTAATTGAAGATGATGAAGCGGAAATGATTCAGCGCGTTTTCCAGTTAAATGATTTAACTGCTGCTAGCTTAATGACTCCCCGTATTATTATTACTCATCTTGATGGCGGGCAAACTTTGGAGGCTTGTAAAGACAAAATTATTACCTCTCAGCATAGCCGAATTCTGATTATTGAAAATTCAATTGACCAAGTGATTGGAGTTGCTTTAAAACATGAGTTACTTACGGCAATAATTGAAGGTAAACAAGAGCAAAATATTGCAGATTTAGCACGTCGAGTTCGTTTTGTTCCAGAAACAATTCGTGCTGACAAATTATTGAATGTATTTCAGTCAACCCACGAACATTTAGTCGTTGTACTTGATGAGTATGGTGGCGTTTCCGGTTTAGTTACCCTAGAGGATGTTCTAGAAGTACTCACAGGAGAAATTGTGGATGAAACAGATAAAATTATTAACCTGCAAGAAATTGCTCGGAAAAAGAGAGCTAGTCTGCTTAAGTCAAGGGGATTGGAACAAGAGGATTAGCATCAGTTATCAGATACTTTTAGATACAACTAGCACTTGTTATGTTAAACCAAAAATAAACATTTAAAGAGACTAGCTAATAGCCAACATTCAATAGCAAATTACAGTAAAAAAGTTAGATGCCTCATTCCTGAAAACTAAACTAAATAGCCATGATGCATGAGAATAGAATAAATTTTTGAGCAGACAAGATCGGTTTGCTCTAACATCGAAAAATGACCACATTCAGGAATTTCGAGTACATTACTAGCACAGTTTTGAAACAACTTATGGAAGCTAGCTAAATGGCAAACATACTTTAATTCCATAATTTTATCTTGGGTTCCAGCCAGAAAATAAACAGGCTGCTGCAGTCGTGCAAGTATTTGAGGAAGTAGGCTAACTTCTTCTTCTGTGGTGGAATTAAGCAATGATCCTAAAGCTGCTTCTCGAGAAGCAACAACAAAATCAATTACCCGTTGTCTTCCCCAACGGCGAGCTATTGGTTGTGCTACCATGGCTCTGGCGAAGATCAAATCGATAAAAGGTAAGTAAGATAGCCAACGGGGGCGCAACTGCACCAGTTTTTGACCCGCAACTCGAAATCGCTCAAATTCTTCTTTTAAATAGATTCCGCCGCCAGAATTCAGGCAAATTACCCCTTTAACTGCTTCAGGGCAATAATCTGCTCCCCATAAGGCAATACTACCCCCCAAAGAGTGACCAATCAGCCAAGCGTTGTCAATCTGTAAATTGTGCAGCAAGAGCTTGAGGTCTTTAGCGTAGTCCGCTAAAGTATAGCCTGGGCTAAATTCGTCATTAGATAGACGATTGCGATTGTGATCACAGACATAGGTTTGAGACTCACCAAAACCACGAAGATCGTAAATGAGACACTGGTATCTGTTTGATAAATGGGTTATCAACGGTTGCCAATATCTACGACTGAGTAACCAACCGTGGATAAAAACCAGAACAGGACTGTCAGAATTATCTGTTGCTGGAGTTAACTCGTAGGTGTGCTGAATACCCGAAATACTGATAGTTGCCATAATTTAACTCTAACCCAGTTACTTCTGGAGATAAAGTCCCTAGTAACTCGTTCCCAATCTTTGTCAAATGTGCCTAAATTAACCAAAATTCTTGTTGGGACAAGACATTCTATCTTTCTCTATTGCTTATAGAGTAAAGATATTTTAACTAGCTACAAGAGTAGTTTGCTATTTTATAAAAATTTTTTGTGAAGTTTGCATCTCAGTGAATTTACTCCCAAATTATCGTAAGTATTTGACCCAAGTTTAAAATATAGTCTCATCAACGTTAAATCATGAGCAAAATTTCAAAGTTTATTCGGTTGACTAGGATTGAGTTAAGTCCTGATACTTGAGCTTAGCAGAAAATACCTCAGAAAAAACAATTAAGAAAAATACTGAGTTAAAGGCTTAAAACTAAGAAATACTTATTTTTATTCTTGAGTGGGAGAAAAATAGGGAAGAACTCGCAGATACTCACACCTAAACTGCCTAGGAGAATTCTAGGTTGATGAAGCAAAAGTTGAGAGCAAGTAGCAACCAAAAGCGATCACTAGTATTAGTGTGCTCTTCCTTGGTAGCCTTATTTGCCGCTACCACAGCAATCAAAGGAAACTAAGACAATGTAACTGTCACAGGAGCATGAGGATATGGAACAGGAGAGACAAAACAAGATAGGCTAAAGATTGCGCTGCTAGATTCTAGATATTTGATCGCTTATCATGTCTCCTCAGATTGTTGAAATTCTCTGTGCAGAAGAAATACGTCGTACTCTCAACCGTCTCGCATCCCAAATAATCGAGAAAGCTAGTGATTTGTCAAAACTAGTTTTTATCGGTATCCAAACTAGGGGTGTACCTCTTGCTCGCTTGTTAGCCAATCAGATTGAACTGCTAGAAAACATTGAGGTTCAAGTAGGTGCTCTTGATATTACTTTCTATCGAGATGATATTGATCGCATTGGTGTGCGAGTTCCAGCCAAAACAGACATTTCCTTTGATATTACAGGCAAGACTGTAGTCCTAGTTGATGATGTAATCTACAAGGGGCGCACTGCCCGTGCTGCTTTAAATGCAGTCACAGAGTATGGTAGACCAGAGGTAATTTGGCTAGTAGTTTTAGTTGATCGTGGACATCGTCAATTGCCCATTCATCCTGACTTTACTGGCAAAAAATTACCTACCGCAACTGCAGAACAGGTCAAGGTATATTTTCAGGATGTGGATGGACGAGACGCTGTAGAGTTAATTCGAGTTCCTAATTCTTGATCAAATTAAGTAAATTTTTGATTTTCTTTCCTGATCTAGTATTAATACTGAGAAGAAGTGAATGTTACTCTTAAGTATCTTTACGGTATTAGTTCACAGACTATTAATAATTAAATTTACAATCTTGATACAATTAACCGTTGAAGTGGCGTGGCATTGAGCTATGATTCATACTCCAAAAGCAGCTTTCTCGGAAAATTAGGATATGCTGTTGTTAAAGATAACAATGTCTGCTGCAGCCTTAGGGTTACGCAGCAAATGTTCACTCAAAAATAAATGATTGTTTACGATAAAACCTAAACAAAATCTAATTAGACGCCAAGAACCAACAATGGACTATCTTCTAATTAAGTTTAGTCACTATCAAAATGACTGGGTAACGTTAGAGTAGTCAATAATTTAGCTTACTGATGTAGCAGGTGAATCAAATTCTTGGAGTGTAAGATATGGTCTCAAAACGGACAATAGTTTATTGGTGAAGCTGAATGAGCTACTGCCTAAATCCCCAGTGTCCCCAACCCAAAAACCCTCGCAATACCAAGGTTTGTCAAGCCTGCGGTACAAAACTACTGCTGCGTGACCGCTACCGGATTATGAAAATCCTTGGTCAAGGTGGATTTGGAGCAACTTTTTTAGCCGTCGATGTTTCCCTTCCAGGACATCCTCTGTGTGTAATTAAGCAACTGCGCCCTTCGAGCAATGATCCAAATATACTGAAGATGGCAGGAGAGTTATTTGGACGTGAAGCGCAGACACTGGGACGAATTGGTAATCATCCCCAAGTGCCTAGCTTACTTAATTATTTTGAAGAGAGTAAACAATTTTATCTGGTACAAGAATTTGTTCAAGGTCATAATCTCCAGCAAGAAGTGAAAAAGAATGGTCCTTTTAGCGAGGCTGGAGTAGAGCAATTTCTTAGTGAAATATTACCGATTATTCAAGAAATTCACGCCAAGCAGGTAATTCACCGCGATATTAAACCAGCTAATTTAATTCGTCGCGTTCAGGATAAAAAACTGGTATTAATTGATTTTGGCGCTGTTAAAAATAAGGTGGATGTGTCTGCAGCAGCCAATAGCTCTGAGCATACAGCACTCACTAGCTTTGCTGTCGGCACTCCAGGCTTTGCACCACCAGAGCAGATGGCCATGCGACCAGTGTATGCTAGCGATATCTATGCTCTGGGAATTACTTGCATTTATTTATTGACAGGAAAATCTCCTAAAGACCTAGATTACAATCCCAATACTGGAGAAATAGTCTGGCGTAAATACGTCAACATTCGCGATCATTTAGCGGCTGTTTTAGGGAGAATGTTAGAGGTATCGGTGCGTGATCGCTACCAATGCTCAGAAGATGTATTGAGGGCTTTGGAACTCAAACCCTACATCAAAGGTTTAGAAGATAGCATGGTGGTAAAAAATAATCACCAGGCGAGGTCAGATAAGCATCCTTTTTCCTTAGGGGACTACGATGGATCTAATCATTCTTCTTCGTCAGATCCCAATTCCTCTGCTACAGCTAAGCTAGCAATGGCGATTCAGGCGCGCAAACAACAGAAAGCTCGTCAAGGAAAGTACCAGTATAGAGCTAAAGGTGCAAGCGGAGGTATTAATCAAGGCTCTTCTCTTTCGCTGCAAAACAGGTACAGTGGAAATCGCTCAAGTTCAAAAAGGAAAACAATCTCCAAGTTAGATGCAAGACAGGTTTTAGACTCTTACGTTAAAGGTAGACGTGATTTTACCCAACTAGATTTGCGATTGCAGAATTTTCAGCAAGCACAATTGGCTGGTGGTAGTTTTCAAAAAACCAGACTGAGTAAAGCTAACTTTAGGAGTGCTAACTTAGCTAATGCTAATTTTGGTCAAGCTAGTTTAAATAATGCAGTGTTGCGCGATGCTAATTTAGGTCGAGCCTACTTTAATTGTGCCAACTTAGAGGGAGCAGATTTGCGGGGAGCAGATTTAAGCTTTGCTTATCTAAGTAATGCTAATCTCAAAGGAGCTAATTTGTGTGGTGCTAATTTAACCAAAGCGAGAATTACACAGGAACAATTAGCCCAAGCCAAGACTAATTGGGCAACCATTTTGCCTAATGGTAGGCGTGGATTTTGGTAATTTAACTTTGTCCAGTAGCAGATCTATACTCCCTTTTAAGAGCACACGATAGAGTCAGGCTGTTGCTGCTAAATTTGAATCCAAACTCTATGGTACTCAAACAACGCGCTTATCCTTTAACTTGGTAATTGTTAGCTTGATTTAGATCTGGTATGGGCGAAGCAGAACAATATTTAACCATTAAAGGTAATGAGCCACTTTTAATTAGCGATCCAGAAATTTTTGGTATCCTCAAATCTGGTTCTGTTGCTCTGTTTTCGGTTGCTCTCGAAGATGGTGTTCCCTACGGCACACGCCATTATCTATTTCAGATTGCACCCCAAGAAGCACTACTTGGTTTAGGCATGAATAACTGCCAAGATGGTAAACGGGGTATTCTGGCTGTGGCTGTGGAAGAAGCCAAGCTGGAAATTATTGCGAAGGATACCTTAAATAGGCTGTGGACAAACCAAGCAGTCTCTATCGCCAAGTTAATCGAAACCTGGGTACAACAATTAGGTGCAACTATAGCAGAAGCCTTTGTGGAATTAGCAGTACCAGATGAGGGAAATTTGCTTTTACAATTGCAGAGTGTGGGTTCTGCAGTAAATAGCGATCAAGCTGCATCAACATCGTTAACCACTCACTACTTTACGATTAGCGATGTCGCAGAGGAAATTTTTATCCCTGCCAAAAATTCTCTCACCTGGGTCAAAATTGAATCGGGAAGCGCTCGTTTTATGGGATTTGAGGAGTTAACTGTTACTCCTGATTCTGGGTTGCTACCCCTGAGTGACAAAATGTGGTTAGAACCAGAGGGTACTTGTGAATTATCTACTCGCCCCGTAATCGCGATTAGTGATACTGTTAGCCTGATAGCGAGTATTCGCCATCTCCACAGCTATGCTTTAACTATTATTAATTTACTAGAGAAGCAGCGCACTGAAGCTGAAGAGCAGCGTTTTTATGAACGACAGCGTTTAAATCAACAAGCAACCACAGGTGCGCTGGGAAAGTTAGCATCTCTTCTCGAACCCAAAGACACAGATTTATTTCCCCAAGGTTCAGATATATTAAGAGCAGCAGGTGCTGTGGGTAGAGCCTTACAAACACCGATTCGTCCCCCAGCCAAGTCTGAAAACCTCAATCGCGTCAAAAATCCCCTCGAAGCAATTGCTCGTGCTTCCCGTCTGCGCTTGCGTCGCGTCATTCTCGCAGATCAATGGTGGCTCAACGATTGTGGACCTCTTTTTGGTTATTGGGGTGAAGATTCTCATCCTGTGGCTTTGCTTCCCGCAAAAGGAGGAAGTTATGAGATTTTTGACCCCAACCAAAACCAGCGCTTCAAGATAGATGCTTCTAGTGCAGCCCAACTGGAACCGGAAGCCTATATGTTCTACAAACCCTTACCAGAAAAGCGATTGCAGGCTTGGGACTTAGTTAAATTTGCTCTGTCTGGGAGGCGCAGGGAATTAATTACTATTCTCGTCACCGGAGTAGCTGTGAGTTTACTGGGAATGCTAATTCCTCAAGCAACTGCTATTTTAATTGACACAGCGATTCCCGATGCGAATAAGGGTTTATTATGGCAACTAGGTTTAGTTCTCCTCGCCGCCACCTTTGGTTCGGCAATTTTCCAATTAACCCAGGGATTGGCTAGTATCCGTCTACAAACTCTCTCTGATGCAACAACTCAAGCTGCGGTGTGGGATCGCCTGTTGAATCTGCGCGTATCTTTTTTCCGTCAATATTCTACAGGAGATTTACAATCAAGAGTCTCTGCTATCAGCCAAATGCGCCGTCTTCTCAGTGGTAGCATTTTACAGACTCTTTTTGTTAGCCTTTTCTCCCTACTTAACCTAGCTCTACTGTTTTACTACAGTCCTAGTTTAGCTTTTGTAGCGCTGCTGGTAGCTGGTGTCACTGTTATTTTCACCACCACCTCTGGTATTTTGATTTTGCGTCAATTGCGCCCCTTGTTGGAATTAGAAGGGCAAATTTTTGGTTTCATGGTGCAGTTAATCAATGGCGTTTCCAAACTACGAGTCGCTGGTGCAGAGGAACGTGCTTTTGCTGCTTGGGCAAACCAGTATACGGGGCAAATGAAACTCACCCGTGATATTCAGCTACTCTCGGATAACTTAGGTGTATTTAATACCATCATGCCAGTACTGACTCCCACAGTACTCTTTTGGGTAGCTTGGAATTTAACCACCAGCGGCGCTAACTTTTCTACAGGAACTTTCCTCGCTTTTTATGTCGCCTTTGGTATTTTTATTAATGGTGCGACTAACCTCAGCGACACGGTAATTGATATTCTTGAAATCGCTACCCTCTGGAAGCGAGCCCAGCCTATCCTAGAAGCAGAGCCAGAAATTGACCTCAATAAAAGCGATCCTGGTAAATTACTCGGTTCCATCCAACTAGATCATCTTACCTTTCGCTATCGTCAGGATGGTCCTTTAAACCTCGATGATGTAACGATTAATGTGCAACCAGGAGAATTTATTGCTTTAGTAGGACCTTCTGGTAGCGGTAAATCTACGATCTTCCGCCTCTTATTGGGCTTTGAAGTACCTGAATCTGGAACCGTGAGGTATGATGGTCAAGACCTGGTTGGACTCGATATCAGCGCGATTCGTCGCCAGTTGGGAGTAGTTCTGCAAAACGGTAGAATTAACTCGGCTTCCATTTTTGAAAATATTTCCGGTGGTGCAGTAGTTTCCATGGATGAAGCTTGGGAGGCTGCACAGTTAGCCGGTTTCGCCGATGATATCCAGTCTATGCCCATGGGGATGCACACCGTAATCAGTGAGGGTGGAAGCAATCTTTCTGGGGGACAACGACAGCGTCTCTTAATCGCCCGTGCTTTAGTACTCAAGCCGAAAATTCTACTCTTTGATGAAGCTACTAGCGCCCTAGACAACCGCACCCAAGCGATTGTCAGTTCTAGTTTAGACCGTCTTGATGTTACCAGAATTGTCGTCGCCCACCGCCTCAGCACCATTCGCAACGCCGACCGCATTTATGTGATTGAAGCAGGTAGAGTAGTACAACAGGGCACTTTTGAGGTTTTAGCAGATCAAGAAGGATTATTTAAGCAGCTGATCTCAAGGCAGATTGCATAGTTTGGGAAAATAGATATTCAGGCTCATATTTTTGCCATAAACTTATTCAAATCACTTCCTACTATTAATTTAGTTATTTGTTTTTTTGTGTTGTGACAAACAAGCAACAACTAACAACAAACAACGCGAAATACCTCGTACTTTAGCCGAGGGATTAGTTAATCTAGTTAAACTGGGTTTTGTCTTAACCGTGCTCCCCCACTGTGATAATCTTCAAACAAAGTACTTGCCCTACAAAAAAGGGAGTGAAAAGCGGTGAGATTAATAATGGTGGGAGGTTCCGGCGCTGGAAAGGGTACACAAGCTAAACAACTATCCCAACACCTCCAAATCCCAGTTATTGCTGTGGGAGAAATTTTGCGCGCAGGTATAGCAAACCAAAGTTATTTAGGACTTCAAGCAAAACCCTACGTGGAAAGGGGAGAATTAGTCCCAGATGAAATTATAATTCAATTTATGCGCCAGCGTCTGATGAGACCAGATGTAAGTCAGGGTTGGATTTTAGATGGCTATCCGCGTACTGCTTTTCAAGCGGAGGAATTAGATTTCCTGCTTACAGAATTACAGCAAAGCTTAGATTGGGCAATTTACCTTAAACTAACAGAATCGGTTATGCTAAAGCGCTCCCTCAACAGAGCCTTAGCCGACGATAAACTAGAAATTGTTCAGCGTCGCTTAGCAAGGTTTCAGGAGCGTACTGTACCTATTTTAGAATATTATGATGGCACGCACAGATTACTCACTATTAATGGTGAAGCAGTAATCGAGACAGTCACTCAAGAAATTTTAGCGAAGCTCTCTTGTTAAAAGCATGAGGCGATGCTACTGTAGCGCTAACATGATCGCACTACGCGTATAGCTTAAAACATTACTGAAGCTGAGCATCCACAAAGTTGAGACATACATCAAATGATGTGCCCTCATCTGGAATTGTAGAGCCATAGGATTAGGATCTTCTTGAGCTAAAAGTGTAACAGGCTCACGGACAAAAGAATTCAGATAAAATCCGAGGGTGATTACAGGGGCAGCTAATAATTTCATCGTCGCGTCAATTTTTTTGCCAATCTTGGCAGCTTGTGAGTAAGGTATGGGTGAGGGAAGATTAACTAATTAGAGACAGCCGAAAGCCTCAAGCACTAACACACACAGCTTTCCTTCAACAAGCAGCTAACCTTCAAAGAATGGCATGAGTTAATAAGAAACCATAGTGATTACGGCTTAACTCATCCAATCAGCAGAAAGTTAAACACAACTGCAATGCTGGATTTCCAAGCTTAATTTGCGCGTAAAAGTTACCTGATGTAACTGATGCTCGATACGAATCGTGTACTGTACACAATAGGCGTAGACTGAAGCTACCTAGTTAAACAAGTTTTTGGGTAATTTCTCGTGTCGATTGAGAAGTGAGCTTAGGTAAATTACCTAAGAAAATACACTTAATTACCGCCTCTAACGAGAGAAGTTAGTAGAGAGTAATCTCTAATATTCACTTTTATTAAGGTTGTTGCGCTTTAGGTTTAACCCTATGACACCTGAAGCAGTGACATAATCCAGGTTAAGCACCATTCGTCTGACTCAATGCCCTGAGGGAATCTTGCTGACGTTCTCTAACAATCACCTACTAATAAGTTAACACAACTTTCTAGAAAGTAAAGCAAAATTGAGGAAATTTCTCTTGCTCAAGACAAATAAATCTGGTAGAGAGAAATTAAAACCTTAAATCTCGATAATACCGCCGCCTAGAAGCACATCCCCATCGTAGAAGACAGCAGCTTGACCAGGTGTAACTCCAAACTGAGGTTCATCAAAGATGAGTTTAGCACCGCCAGTTTCTAGGGGAATTAGAGTCACACCTACAGGTTGGGAACGATAGCGTACTTGTACTTGGGTATGGATTGGTGCTGTGGGCTGGGCAATAGAAACCCAGTTTAAGCGCTTAACGCTACATTCAGGGCGACTGGCGCTGCCGCGAGTACCCACAACAACCCGATTCATCACCGCATCCAAAGCGATCACATACAGAGGTTCTGGTGCTGCAATACCTAAACCTTTACGCTGTCCAATTGTGTAGTGATGGATGCCTGTATGTCGACCTAAAACTTTACCCGACTGATCAACTATATCACCTTCTTTTTGATTTAGATACTGGTCTAAAAACTTCTGCATCGAACCGTGAGCCTCAATTAGGCATAAATCTTGGCTTTCTGGTTTTTCCGCTGTTTTAAGCTTAAATTCCGCCGCCAGACGACGCGTTTCTTCTTTAGTTTGTTCGCCTAGGGGAAATAGAGAACCAGCTAATAAATCTTGGGTTAAATCGTAAAGAAAATAGGACTGGTCTTTATTGGAGTCTACTGCCCGCAAAAGTTGGTAGCGACTAGTTGGGGCATCATAGCGAATTCTAGCATAGTGACCTGTAGCAATACGCTCAATTCCCAGTTCCTGTTTCGCGTAGTGTAACATGGGAGCAAATTTCACGGTGCGATTGCATTGGGAACAGGGTAGAGGAGTTACCCCAGCTTCGTAACCAGCAACCAGGTAATCTACAATGTGCTCCTGGAAAACATCCCGACTATCTACAATGTGATGGGGAATTCCCAATTGTTCACAAATAAAAGCCGCATCTACCATTCCTTCAGAACAACATTGACCTTTCCCTTTCATTAACCAGAGGGTAAGACCAACTACTTCATATCCTTGATGATGTAGGGTAGCAGCAGCAACGGAACTGTCTACTCCACCCGAAAGACCAACAACAACTTTGTCCATGAGATACGCAATTGGGAAACCGTGTCGCTTAAGCGAACGGAGGAAAAATAGTTCAACGGCACAACGGATGCTTATACCTATATAGCCGTGAGTGACCCTGTTGAGGCTGGGGGAAATGTTTATATCCCCCCAAATCTCCCATAAAGGGGTAAAGTTGGCCTCGCCAATGTTATCAGTCGGTACTATCCAAACAGCACTGTCTTACCCCTCGTAAAACTGTTTAACTATTCGGTTCTAGAGCCTGGAACTGGCACGCATTCCAAGGTAGGAACTTGAACTCTTGCTGATAACGTAGACCAAGGGAGGTCTGAGGCTGGTCAGCTAACTAAACTTGGAGGCATTAAAGCCCCGTCGCTTTAGTGCGGGGTGCTGACGGAAACACGAGCTAGAGCTTTTTTTAGGCTAACATTATTAGTCATTTGTTGTTCGTTGTTGGTTATTTGTTTTTTGTATTTGGTGAGTGCGAAGGTCACCTCCATAGGCTAATCTTGAGTTCTGTAGGCATTCGTATAAATATCTCAGGAGGGAATTTTGGAACGGACATTTATCATGGTTAAACCCGACGGCGTACAACGCAATCTAGTAGGGGAAGTTATTAGCCGCTTTGAAGCCAAAGGCTTTACCCTGGTTGGCTTAAAAATGGTGTCAGTGAGCCGCGAATTGGCAGAGCAACACTATGATGTCCATAAAGAAAGACCCTTTTTCACAAAATTAGTGGAGTTTATTATTTCTAGTCCAGTGGTTGCGACTGTCTGGGAAGGTGAGGGAGTGGTTGCTAGCGCCAGGAAAATTATTGGTGCAACCAACCCCCTCAATGCTGAACCAGGAACCATTCGCGGTGATTATGGAGTCAGCATTGGACGCAATTTGATTCATGGTTCTGATGCGATTGAAACCGCACAACGGGAAATTGACCTCTGGTTTTCAGAGGAAGAAATTTCTGCTTGGGAACCAAGTACTAAATCCTGGCTGTATGAGTAAAAATTAACGGCAAAGGCTATTCTGTATATTGCTTTTCTGAAACGGGGGTTAGACTAGCCTCCGTTTTTTGTGAAAAGCCCCAAATAAATACCCCTGCAATCGCTACCATCATTAGCCATTCTGGTGGTGCTAAATCGGGAGTTAACGCCTTGAGTAGTAATCTGATACCGACAAAGCCTACAGTGATGTAACCAGCGTCTTCTAGGTGGGAAAATTCCTTGAGCCAGCGAATGAATAGCTCGGCAAGGAAACGTAGGGCAATAATACCAATCGTACCACCAATGAGGATCAGCCAAGTTTGCTCGGACACTGCGATGGCCGTAGTGACACTGTCTAGAGAGAAGGCTAAATCAGTAATCGCGATTAAAGGAATAATTTGCCACAGGGAGGAAAAACTAGCACCGAGATTGTGGTGTTGTTCTTCCTCAGGAGAGCTAAAGTATTTAAAAACGAGCCAGAGTAAGTAAGCAGCACCTACAAGCTGAAATTGCCAGAATTTAACGACCCAAGTTGCTGTTACAATAAGCAACATCCTGAGAATATAGGCGATGACTAGCCCTAAATTTAGAGCACGACGCTGTACTCTAGGATCTTCTAGAGTCTGGGTAATTGACGCTAGCGCGATAGCGTTGTCTGCCGAGAGTACGGCTTCTAGGACAACCAGAATTAATAATAAAACAGGTGTTTTTATATCTAGAGCAAAGGGAGAGTAGATGATTTGGTTCAACATTGAGATTAGGGGAATATTAACAAATCTAAAGTAACTACTTCTCTTTTACAGCTTAGCGCTAAGATGCTATTTTTTGCTCAAAAGAGCTGGAGAAATAGCTAGCTGAGTGCTTTTTCTTACCAATGATTATATTGAGTCTTGTTACAAGATGTTTCGCAAAGAGCCGTCGATAGCGCAAATTAATTTGATAGTACTCTTAAAAAATGCAAGGAGTTTTTCAATTATGTCTTTAACAGATACCCAAGTAATCGCAGCTTTGTTCATTGCTCTCATTCCTGGAATTCTCGCTTTCCGTCTCTCTACTGAACTTTATAAGTAGAAGCTGGGCTGCTAACTTGTTTCTAGTTGCTAGCACAAACTTAGCTAAAAATCAAGTTCGGGGTACATTGTAGGCGTACCCCGGTTTTTTTATTTCTTGTGCTGTTTTAATGGTGATCTAGTTAAACTAAAATTATTTCAGCGCCTAGTATAACGATGTTTTACGCCACGAGGAAAATATTCGCTATCCCCCGTATCTCTCAGCGTAATTTGAGGTGTTTGCGCGGCGTGGGGGACATAGTTAGCAAATTCGCTGTTGAGACGTAGCAGCTGAGTGCGAATGGAATGTGCAATCGCTTCTTTTTTGTCTTCACTGGCTGCAATTTGGGGTGCTAATTCAACTACAATGCTGAGGAAGGAATTGTAATCCTGGTCTTCTTTGACTTCCATCACAAATTTACCTGTTACCCACTCCCTAATTTGTGGTTGTTCCAATCCCACCATCACATTTTCTGGGTAAATATTGGCACCGAAATAGGAAACAGTAAAATGAGAGCGACCAAAGACATAGACAAAGGGTAGCTGATAAACTCCGCGATTACCTAACTCTGTTAAGGGATTGAAGTTATATTGAGCCAGAAATTCCAGCATATCATCATAGGTAATTATGCCCCCTGTATCTGAAATGTGGTAGCGCAGCAAAGGAATACCATTATCGCCAGAAAATAGTAATGTACCATCCACTGTTTCAAAGTAGCGACTGAGTGGGTCATATTGTACTAAGGTGGGTAAGCGAGATTCTCCAAACAAAGTACGCGCTGCTTCTGGATTATTGGCGAGGAAACGACGAATACAAATACTCAAAGGCGTTTCGTTTCCCAAAACTCCTGCATCTGCGGTACCGTAAAGTGAAGCGGAATCGTAGCAGAAGTTGGTTGAATCTATCCTTTCTCCTACTAGGGTACGCCATTCTTCACTAAATACTTCCCCTGCCATGACTAATTTAAGGGCATAATCTTGCCAAGGTATATTTTCAGCTCTGCCGCTATCAATGACATCCTTGAGGAAAGGAGGATAGCCTAACAATACCACCTGGTCGAAGTTGGGTGCTAAATCTTGTACGACTCGGAAAATTTCTGTTTTATTACTACCGGGAGTAATGACGGTAACGGGATAACCCTTGGCAGCTAAATGACGACAGCAGCTAGTAGTATACATTCCCCCTACCCAAGTACCAAGGGTGAAACAAACAACGGCTAGGGTTGATTTAGTATCTGCATTAAAACTATCGCAAAAAATCTGCTCAAATCTTCTAGTAATCGGTAATTCATCACTAATAAAACGCGACCAAAAACTTGGTTTTCCCGTGGAACCAGAAGACACGGCGATCATATCACAGCTACTTAATTTACCATCGCGACACAACTGAGGCAAAGGATACTTTTGCAGGTAGTTAGCTTTGGTGGTTAAAGGGAGAGATTGAAAGTCTGCAGCAGTTTGTATCGTGGCGCTTTCAATACCTTGTTGTTGTAGGAAATCTCGGTATGCAGGTACACTGGCAATAACATTGTTAAATAATGCCAAGGCTGCAACTTGAGCATCAGCATTTACTGATTTTTGTAATTCCTCATCTAGGGAGGTACTGAGAAAATTTTGCCATGCAGCTAAGGTACGTTGCTGTTGTTTTATTTCCACGGGTTTAGCTCACGCTCAACTTTAGCATTATTGTAGATGTGGAGTGAAGGGTGCAACAGTGGAGATAAAATATTTTTGCTAGAAATTTAATGGTAAAAATGTTTAGATTAGCCCAATAAAGATTCTGATTAAAGTTAAGAGTAACTAGCAGGCTTAATTTGACATAGATAATAAAGCCATTGCTGTGTTTCCATAATTGAAGCATCCATATCTAAAATCCTTTCTTGGTTTTTCCAGGGATAAATTTCCACATCTCCAAAGTCTTGAGACAATTGTTCTAACTGTTTTGTTGCCCGAATATAGTAAGTATTCAACCGATATAAATGTGAGTCATCACGCACCATCAGATAGTCAGAATCTACAATTTTTTTGTTTATTTCTACTTTTATCCATGGCAAAGGTATTCGTAGCTGTGGCTGGTATCATAGCGGGCGAGGATGCTAGTTTAATGCCTAGTTCACTCTAAGTCTGGTTGTCAAAGTAGCTTTTTCTCTTGTGTAGGTAATTGGGGAAATGGGGAGTTGGGGAGAGGGTTTGAAGTTTTACGTTAATGGTTACTCTGAGGACAGGATTTAAGATCAGAAAAATAGCTTTTTCCCTTGTGGGGAATTAATGAAAACATCATCAGCCTACTAACTTTCAACGCAAGCGTTTACTAATTCCTCAATCCCATTGACAACCAAAATTGGTACTCCCAACTTCTCAGCGACTTCTGTTACCGTCGTATCATCTAGAAAGCGTGGCTCATCATGCTTTAACATGACCCTTGGTAATAAAATCGCTTCACCAAGATTCTGGCTGGGCAAACTAGCAAGTAAATCTTGTCCTGTGAGTAAACCTGTTACTGTAATTTCCTGTCCCCAATAATTGCTGCACAGTGGTGCTAAATTAACCTCCAAACCTGTAACCTCATTCAACTGCGCCACTAGAGGTTTGAAAGCATATTCCACTGCATTTCCCACTACCCAAGTCAAACTACGAGGCGTGTCTATACTTTTTGGTAATAGCTGCTGAGCGGTAGCTTGAAATTGCTTGATAAACTGACGAATAGAGCCCACTCCATTGCCAATTTGAGGATAATCTTCATAGTGCGATTCTGGGGGTAAATCTTGTCGGGCGATTAAAAACCACTCATCTGCTAACCAGGCGAAATTAGTGCCAAATCGCTCCTGAAATCGCTTTTGCAGTGCTTCTACCTGATTTATTACCTCCTGTGCTTTGAGACGGCTTACAGGCGTTAATTCCTCCAGATTAGGGCGAAAACGAGTTAAGCCCACGGGAACAACCGCCACCGAAGCAACAGCAGGAATTTCACCAGCACCAAAAGATGCTAAATCTAGTAGTGTGCGCTCGAGATGTTTGCCATCATTAATTCCAGGACAAACTACAACTTGAGCATGAATTTGCAATCGCCTCTCCCCAAACCATTGCAACTGTTGCATAATTTGACCAGCGCGCTGATTTTTCAGCAAACTAATTCTAACCTCCGCCTCCGTAGCGTGGACGGAAACATAGAGGGGAGAAAGACGCATCTGTTCGATACGCTGCCATTCCCTAGCAGTTAAATTAGTGAGGGTAAGATAGCTACCGTAGAGAAAACTGAGGCGATAGTCGTCATCTTTGAGGTAGAGACTATCACGTTTCCCCGGTGGTTGTTGATCAATAAAGCAAAAAGGACAGCGATTATTACACTGAATTAAACCATCAAAGAGGGCAGTGTCAAACTCTAGCCCTAAATCAGCATCATAATCCTTCTCAATTTCTACCTGATGCACCTTACCTTGAGCATCTCGCACTTCCAACTCCAAAATCTCATCGGCGCAGAGAAATTGGTAGTCGATTAAATCGCGGGGACGAGTACCATTAATACTAACAATCGCATCTCCTGGCTCAAATCCCACTTCCGAGGCGATTGAGTCATCTAAAACTTTGGTAATGAGGGCGGGATTGATTGATGCTTCGCTCATAGTAAGGACGCAACATTTTACGTCCCTACATGATATATTAACTAGCTCGCTAATTTTGCAGCCAACCCATTGCCAGGGAAGCCAAAATTACGATGCCAAAAATTAAACGATACCAAACAAAGACCCAGGTATTTTGCTTTTTCAGATAACGCAATAACCAATAAATCGCTAAATAGGAAGAGACAGTAGCAGAAATAATACCCGCCAATAAGGGCATTAATTCCCCACTATTTAAGCCTCCTTGGACAACATCAACAAATTCCACCAATCCAGCAAGGGTAATCGCTGGAATGCCCAAGAGGAAGGAAAAACGGGCAGCAGTATCCCTTTTTAAACCAATAAACAAACCCGCCGTAATTGTAGAGCCAGAACGAGAAACACCGGGAATTAAGGCTAAGGCTTGAGCAAATCCCATCCAGATACCTTCTTTAGTGCTTAAACTCTCAAAATCTTGTTTGCGACTACCACGTAGTTCCGCTAATCCTAACAGCAATGCCATCACAATGGAAGCAATCGCAATCGCGCCCATACTCCGCAGCGGCGAGTTATCAAAGTCGGGAATGAGGAACTTAATTAATAAACCAAAAAAAACGATGGGTAGGGTTCCCAAAGCGATTCCCAGTGCTAAGCGAAACTCCACAGCATCATACTCTGATTTCCTAATCGCTCGCAGCGCCCCTGTGGTAATGGTGGCTAGATCTTGCCAAAAATAGGACAAAACAGCGGCAATACTACCTAATTGAATCACCGCAGAATAGGTAACACCAGGGTCTCCCCATCCTAAAGCCACTGGTACTGCCTTAAGATGGGCAGTACTACTAATGGGTAAGAATTCCGTCATTCCCTGAACTATACCCAAAACTGCTGCTTGAAATAAACTAAATTGTTCTGTAGCTGAGGCTGCTTCTGCTGTTGGAGTTTGAGCCAAAAGGCTAGCTTGGGAAACTGCTCCTACTTTGAGAGGAAAACAAATGAGTAAACTTAAGGTAGCTAGAACTAAAAAGTTAGACCATTTGCCTCGTAACTGGATCATAGAGTTGTGTATATTAGTAACAATAACAGGAGTTTTAATATAAAATTTCTGGCTCAGATCTTATTCCTGAGTACTTTACCCGAAATAAGTTAATCGAGGCTGTCGTCACCACCACCAAAAACAATTAATTAAATGCTACACAAGACTAACTCATCTTTCGGGATAATCAACAGTTGCGCTCGAAAATGAGTTAACTCATCCCCCGGCTAAAGCACTAGGGATTTTGTATTGTTAGTTGTTAGTTGTTGGTTGTTTTTCAAACAAAAAATGACTAAGGGGTGGGCGGCTATCCCTCCAATTTTCGAAAAAATGGGCTTCGAGGCACTTTCGAGTGAGAGGGAAAAAACTCGCCTCTCTTCCCTTGCACCCCCTGCTTCTCCTACTTCCCCTGCATCCCCCGCTTATCAAGTGCGCCTGTAAGCATAACTTCTAGTTGTTTGTGGGTGGTGGAAACCATCGGGCGATATACTAAGCATTGAGGTTGTAAAAAAATCTTCATAGAAAATAGCACCAGCATTATTGCTTCAATGCCAAGTGCACTTAACTTCGCCCTAGTAAATACTTGTATCGGCAAACATGAATTCAGGAATTGACCTACAAGGAAGTTTTATCGAATCGCTCACACAGGTAGGAATTCCCTCCGGTGTTGCCAAAGCTTTCTGGATGCCCTTACCCATGGGTTTAATGATTGTGGGTGCAACAGTTGGCGTTTTGGTTACTGTATGGTTAGAAAGAAAAATATCTGCTGCGGCTCAACAACGCATTGGTCCTGAATATGCTGGTCCTTTGGGAGTTTTGCAGCCTGTAGCTGATGGTCTGAAACTGGTGTTTAAGGAAGATATTGTTCCTGCCAAAGCAGACAAATGGCTCTTTACCCTAGGACCAGTTTTGGTGGTAATTCCGGTATTTATGTCCTATCTGATTGTTCCTTTTGGACAGAATATCGTGATTACTGACTTGGGTGTGGGTATTTTTCTTTGGATCGCCCTCTCCAGTGTCGCACCCATTGGCTTACTGATGTCTGGCTATGCTTCCAATAATAAATATTCTCTCTTAGGTGGTTTGCGAGCAGCCGCTCAATCAATTAGTTACGAAATTCCCCTCGCCCTAGCGGTTTTAGCAGTGGTAATGATGTCCAATAGCCTCAGCACCATTGACATCGTAGAGCAGCAAGCCGGCTACGGTATCCTAGGGTGGAATATTTGGCGACAACCAGTGGGTTTTCTCATCTTCTGGATTTCCGCTTTAGCAGAATGTGAGCGTCTTCCCTTCGATTTACCCGAAGCAGAAGAGGAATTAGTTGCTGGATATCAAACCGAATACGCAGGAATGAAATTTGGCTTATTCTACGTTGGTTCTTACGTTAACTTGGTTTTGTCCGCTTTGGTGGTAGCGATTCTCTATCTAGGTGGTTGGGAATTTCCTCTTCCCCTAGACAAAATGGCTGGTTGGTTAGGTGTAAGTGAAAACAGTTATTGGCTACAAATTGTCACCGCCTCTTTAGGTATAACAATGACTGTTCTCAAAGCTTACTTTTTGGTCTTTATTGCGATTCTAATACGTTGGACAGTTCCCCGTGTACGCATCGACCAACTGTTGAATTTAGGTTGGAAGTTTCTACTTCCAGTAGCCTTGGTTAATCTGTTATTAACAGCAGCATTAAAGTTGGCATTTCCATTCGCCTTTGGTGGTTAGACGAGGAGGGAGGTAACATGTTACGTCCGTACATAAGTAATAAGTTTAAGACCCAAAATTGTTTGTTTTTACTCTATTGCTGAACTTATTACTCCTACTTTCAATCAACAATTAACAATCAACCATCAAAAATCAACCATCAACGAATCACCAACAACAAACAACCAATAACAAACAACCATGTTTAACATTCTCAAGCAAGTAGGCGATTACGCCAAAGAAACAGTCCAAGCAGCTAAATATATTGGTCAAGGACTATCTGTTACCTTTGACCATATGCGTCGTCGTCCGATAACGGTACAATATCCCTACGAAAAACTAATTCCCTCGGAAAGATATCGCGGCAGAATTCACTTTGAGTTTGACAAATGTATCGCCTGCGAAGTCTGTGTTCGTGTTTGCCCAATTAACCTACCTGTGGTGGATTGGGAGTTCAATAAAGTAGCGAAAAAGAAAAAGCTAAATCACTACAGCATCGACTTTGGAGTCTGCATTTTTTGCGGTAATTGTGTGGAATATTGTCCCACTAATTGTTTGTCAATGACGGAAGAATATGAGCTAGCAGCCTACGACCGTCACGAACTAAACTATGATAATGTTGCCCTGGGACGTTTGCCCTACAAAGTAACCCAAGATGCGATGGTGACACCGATTAGGGAGTTTGGTTACCTACCCAAGGGTGTTGTGGAAGCCCACGATTTACCAGAAAATTCCCAAAGAGCTGGTAAACGTCCAGAAGAAATTCTCAAAGAAATGGAACAATAGAAGATTGTAAACCTATAGTTGGCTATCGTTGCCTACCGCAAAACAACAAGCAAGGATAAAAAAGTGGATTTAGCTCAAGGAGTTCAACTAGTTTCGTGTGCCATCCTAACAGTAATGATGATAGGGGCTGCTTTAGGAGTAGTATTGCTTTCTAATATCGTCTATTCGGCATTTCTTTTGGGAGGTGTCTTTATTAGTATGTCTGGTTTCTACCTACTCCTCAATGCAGATTTCGTGGCTGCTGCACAGATACTAGTTTATGTTGGTGCAGTGAATGTTTTGATTTTGTTTGCCATTATGTTGGTGAATAAGCGTGAAGATTTTGCACCAATTGCTAAACGCTGGATTCGCAATGCAGCAACTGGTTTAGTCTGTGTTGGTTTATTTGCCCTTCTCAGTACTATGGTATTAATAACACCTTGGTCTTTAGCTACCGAGTCTGCGGTGTTGGGTGAAGCTACAGTGGTAGAAATTGGCAAACATTTCTTTAGTGACTTTTTACTACCTTTTGAGTTAGCTTCAGTGCTGTTGTTAATGGCGATGGTAGGAGCGATTATTTTAGCGCGTCGTGACTTTATTCCTGAGGTGAGTAAGACTACAGATATTAAGTCTACAGCCCTAACTTTGCCAGAACAACCACGTGAATTAGCTTCAGTGAGTGGCGATAGTGGCGATAGTGAGTAACTGGGTAATTAGTTATTAGTTACAGGAAGATTTGTTGTTTACTAATTGAGAATTTATGCAACTACAACTGGAATATTTTCTACTCGTCGCTGCGGCTCTTTTCTGCATTGGTATTTATGGTTTAATTACCAGTCGTAATGCAGTTAGAGTTTTAATGTCAATTGAATTAATGCTCAACGCAGTTAATCTCAATTTGATGTGCTTCTCTAACTTTTTAGACCCCCAAGGTATGAAAGGTCAACTGTTTACTATTTTTGTAATTACTGTAGCTGCTGCGGAAGCTGCTGTGGGTTTGGCGATTATTTTAGCGATTTATCGTAACCGAGATACGGTGGATATGGAGCAATTTAATTTGCTTAAGTGGTAGGTTGGAAAGGGAGAGGCAACGGATGGGTTGCTGTTTTGTTGAGTCCGTTTCAGTATGAGGACAACGGATGAGTGGTTGTTATTGGTAGCAACTTTTTGTACAACGGATGGGTTGCTGTTTTATTGAGTCCGTTTCAGAGTGAGGATAAGAGGTAAGGTGTTGTTTATATCACGTCAATTCGGGAGTTGGAGCAAGTTTTAAGATTTTGATGCCTGCATTGCAGGCATTATTTATTTAGGGGTGTTTGGTAGAATAATTCCTCAACTTGAAAAAATATAGCAGTTCTCGCATTTTATGAGGCAGACTCTGGAATACTGTTTTTATTGATGGCACATTGAGCTGTACTTCACCTATAAGGGAAAAGCTATTTAAAATTTTCGTTTCAAGAAATACAACTCATAACTAGAGGAGGACAAATACAATGGGAATGACTCTTACAGAAAAAATTATCGCTCGTGCTGCGGGGCGAGATAGCGTTACACCAGGAGAAAATGTCTGGGTAAACGTTGATGTTTTAATGACCCACGATGTGTGTGGACCTGGTACTATTGGCGTGTTTAAGCGCGAATTTGGTAGTGAGGCGAAGGTTTGGGATGCAGAGAAAATAGTACTTATTCCTGACCACTATATCTTCACTGCTGACCAGCGAGCGAATCGCAATGTAGATATTCTGCGCCATTTTGCGAAAGAACAGGATATCAAATATTTCTACGATATTATCGACCGTGCGGACTTTAAAGCTAATCCTGATTATAAGGGTGTGTGCCACATTGCCCTAGCCCAGGAAGGTCATACTCGCCCTGGTGAGGTATTATTTGGTACTGACTCCCATACTTGCAATGCGGGTGCTTTTGGTCAGTTTGCAACTGGAATTGGTAACACCGATGCTGGTTTCATTATGGGAACAGGGAAGTTACTCATAAAAGTCCCCGCAACGATGCGTTTTGTCCTCGATGGGGAGATGCCAGACTATCTTTTGGCAAAAGACCTCATTTTACAAATAATAGGCGATATAAGCGTTTCTGGAGCCACCTATCGCACGATGGAGTTTGCAGGTTCAGCCGTGGAAAACATGACAATGGAAGAACGGATGACTCTATGCAATATGGTAATTGAAGCGGGGGGTAAGAATGGTGTGATTGCACCAGATCAAACTACATTTGATTATGTGAAGGCACGTACCGATAAGCCCTTTGAACCAGTTTACACTGACCCCGATGCCACATTCTACAGCGATTGGCACGCAGATGTCTCTACCCTGGAGCCAGTGGTTGCAAAACCCCACTCTCCTGATAATCGCGCTTTAGCAAGGGAATGCAGCGATGTTAAAATTGATCGCGCCTATATTGGTTCTTGCACTGGTGGTAAAACTTCTGACTTTTTGAGTGCAGCGAAGTTATTAAAAGGTCATAGGGTGAAAGTTCCTACTTATATTGTGCCAGCAACACAGAAGGTTTACGAAGACCTTTTTACCCTCAAACACGAAGGAAAAACCCTTTCGGAAATCTTCCTTGAATCTGGTTGTATTGAACCCGCAGCGCCTTCTTGCGCCGCTTGTTTAGGAGGACCAAAAGATACCTTTGGAAGGATGAATAAACCAGAAGTTTGTGTATCTACTACTAATCGCAATTTCCCTGGCAGAATGGGAGATAAAAATGCTCAAATTTATCTCGCTTCACCATATACAGCAGCAGCTTCTGCGATTACTGGTTATGTAACTGACCCACGAGAGTTCCTCTAAAATTTAATTAGTCAGGTGGGTAATACTCACCTGATTAGTAATTCAAGGAAAACTGATTAATATGGCTCGTGATTTATTTCATGACATTGTTAGAGTTGCATTGGAAAAAGATGGTTGGATAATTACAAATGACCCATTAACTATTCGTTGTGGTGGAGTTGATATTCAAATTGATTTGGGTTTAGAGAAACTAATTGCAGCAGAGAAAGATACATAGAAAATAGCCGTTGAAATCAAAAACTTTGTTAGCGCCTCAAAAGTTTCTGAGTTTCATATGGCTTTAGGACAGTTTATTAACTATCGCACAGCATTACTTCCTTCCCGGTCTAAGATACCTATCTTCTTGCTCCTATTATTCGTGTTCTTTGTGGTTTAGTGGTTTCTGAAATCGGTATTCTTTTGGTGGGAAGGGAGTAATATCAAGTTCGGGTAATCGCTGACGATATAGCTTTAATCAACACTTTTGAGAAAAATAGAAATTAAGGCTTAGTGCATTATTAATCTTACGCAACTAGTCAGACGGATATGATATAACTCCCAAAGCACTTTTAGTTTTAATCACGAAATATAACTTCAAAACCACTCTTATCACCAGGTCTAATATCTTGAACAAGAGAAATGGAAACACCATCATATTTCCATAATTCTCTTCCATTTTCTTTATTATAAGCAGTGAAAAATAGTTCACCTTTATACTCTGTCATTCCTCTAGGAGATGAGTGACCATCAGGATTAATATCTGCTATCATCTCTGCATTAGTACCATCAGATCTCCATAATTCATATCCATGTTTTCCATCATCACCAACAAAAACTATCTCTTCTTTAAACAAGGTAAAAAATCCAGAGTAACTAAGAACATTTTCTGGATTAATATTTTGTATTGGAGTAATATAATTGCCCTCAATTTTCCAGAATCCTCTCACATTTTTATCTTGGGCGGCACTAAAAAACAAAGCTCCCTTAAATACATTTAAAAATAGAGGCCTGGAGTGCTTTTCACCAGGTCGAAGATCTTTAACTAAAGACACAGAAGTACCATCATATCGCCATAGTTCTATTCCATGTTCTTTATGCTTTGCAGAAAAGAACAGATTTCCATTGTAAACAACACCATTCCGAAGGAAAGATAAAGTTTCGATTGGAATATTTTGTACTAAAGATACTGAATCACCATCATATTTCCATAATCCAGAATCATAAGTATAACGCTGTTTCCATAAAAATGAAAAACTTTTCCTTAGCTTATAAAGGTTGATAAATATCTCGTTATTGAATACTCCTAAAAAATTACCTGTTGTAAAATTCTGATTATCAGTGGAATTAAAATCAACTACTTGAGAAATAGAAGTGCCATCAAACTTCCATAATTTTCTATGTTCAATATCTATTCCTCCTTTGTTATCTTGAGCAGCAAATAAAAGTTGACCATTAAAGATAATTTTGTTGCTTCTTTCTTCTGATAAATTAATGAAAGAACTATCATTACCAGGATTAATATCTTTAATCATAGATACTGAAGTGCCATCATACTTCCATGGTTCACAGCCAAATTCACCATCATTGGCAACAAAAAATAGGTTGTTATCTAATACTGTTAGGTCAGCCGGATGAGAGCCGTGGTTGCCAGGTCTGATATCTTGAATTAGGGAAGCAGAAGTACCATCATATTTCCATAATTCATCACCTCCATTTTCAGTTTCAGCATTAAAGACAAGCTCATTTTTGAAAACCGTTAAATGAAGTAATTTAGAGCTTTTTTCTCCTGGTCGAATATCTTGAACTAAAGAAACAGAAGTACCATCATATTTCCATAATTCCTCTCCGTGAATGCCATCATTAGCTTTAAAGAAAAGCTCATCATTAAATACAGTAAATTCAGAGCCAAACCCGTTACTTACCCTCCAAGTACTATTAACTTTTCTCGGAACATCACAAGAACCAAATCCAAATACTCTCTGCTGCCCAGCTAAAAATACTAAAGTAGATGAAATTGTTCCTATAACAGCGATGGTACTTATCTTTAAAAACTGAATTCTGACGTTACTAAACTTCATAGCCATGATGTTTCTTGTGTTGTTCTGTCTGGCTATCTGATTTTATCTCCAAAGAGGAAATTTGAAAAGTAACCTCAAATTAGTAACACTTTAAAGATTACCTATAAAGAAATATTAAGAAAAGAGTAAAAGGGCTAAAAGAAAACTGATAAATACAAACAATCAATATTCTGTTAACTACAGATACTAGTTTTGATGCTGCAGCAATCAAGAATGCAGTCGAATGTATCATCAGAGATTATGAACTAGACAAAAATTTGACTGCAAGAATTGAGAAGTATGAAAATTGCAAGAGAGAAGCAAAGGGCTTAAAGTATCAGGTAAAGAGGAGAACTGAGGAAATTGCGGAGGCAAACTAGAGAGGTAGAGGCGATTTATGTGAAATGTTTTTACTTGCTAGATATCTCCATTAAAAAGTACTAATTTAAACTTCCTTATAAACCTTCCTGTAATAATCCTGATACTCCTGAGACAGCAAAGGTTGCCACCAATCCTGATTATTTAAATACCACTCAATAGTTTGCCTTAAACCACCTTCTAAAGTTTGCGCTGGAGTCCAACCTAACTCTGTTTTAATTTTCGTTGCATCAATCGCATAGCGGCGATCATGTCCAGGGCGATCTTTGACAAAAGTAATTAGTTCTTGTGCTGGAGTTACAGGTAAATTTGGTGCTAATTCATCCATTAAATCGCAAATTTGTCGCACTAAATCTATATTTTTTACCTCGTTATTACCGCCAATATTGTAGGTTTCTCCTGGTATTCCTTTGTTAATTACCACATCCAAAGCACTACAATGATCGCCTACATACAGCCAATCGCGAATATTTTGTCCATCACCATAAACAGGTAGCGCTTTACCCAAAAGGATATTAATGCACATTAAGGGAATCAGTTTTTCTGGGTAGTGGTAAGGACCATAATTATTGGAGCAGTTGGTAATAATTGTGGGCAATTTATAGGTATGATAATAGGCGCGAGCAAGATGATCGCTACCAGCTTTGGATGCAGAATAGGGACTATTGGGTGCGTAGGGTGTGGTTTCGCTAAATGCAGCATCTGTGGCGCTGAGACTACCGTAAACTTCATCGGTGGAGACGTGAAGAAAGCGATAATCTGAAGGTTGATTCTGGCGATTCCAATGTTGGCGAAAAGATTCTAGTAAAGTGAAGCTACCGACTACATTGGTTTGAATAAAAGCATCTGGTGCCAGTATAGAGCGATCAACGTGGGATTCAGCAGCAAAATGGGCAATGGTATCGATTTTTTCTTCTTCAAGTATTTTATCTACTAAGGTGCGATCGCAAATATTACCCTGAATAAAACTAAGATTTTTCTTTGCTTCTAAATCTGCTAGATTATTGCGATTTCCAGCATAGGTAAGAGCATCCAAAACAATGATGCGATCTTCTGGATACTTACTGCACCAATGATGGACAAAATTAGAGCCAATAAAGCCAGCGCCGCCTGTAACAATTAATTTGCGAGGTTTCATAAGAGATTACAATTTAAGCCAATTCAATTTGAGAATCGTCACCAATCATAAATCTTAAAGCCTTGGGACGTTTGGTTGCATTTACAATACTGGCACGTGAACCAATTAAACTATCTACAATGCGTTGCTGAATCGCCACAACTTTAGCACCTTGCAAAATCACGCTATGTTCTAAATCTGTATCAATGATGGTTACTTCGTCTGCGATGCTAGTGTAGGGACCAATAAAACAGTTTTCTAAATGGCAATTACGCCCAATCGTCACAGGACCACGAATCGTACAATTAATAATACGTGAACCTGCACCGACATGAACTCGTCCCTTCACTTTACTGATTGCATCAATCTCACCTTCAATAGTTTTCTCTAAGCAATTGTCGAGAATTATCTGGTTTGCATCCAGCAAGTCATCTTTCTTTCCTGTATCTAACCACCAACCGCTAATTTGTACTGCTTCCACAGGCTGTTTTTGATTGATAAGATACTGAATTGCATCGGTAATTTCTAGTTCCCCTCGCGCTGAAGGTTGAATATTATCAATCGCTTGGTGAATTTGAGGAGAGAAGAGGTAAATTCCCACCAAAGCCAGGTTAGAAGGTGGTGTTATAGGTTTTTCTACTAGTTGTAAAACTTTTCCCTGCGCGTCCACCTGAGCAACACCAAAGGCGGTAGGATTGTCCACAGGACACAGCAATGTGAGAGCATCTAAATGTTTAGTTTTGAACTGCTCTACAAAAGAAAATAGCTCACTTTGCACCAAATTATCACCCAGATACATAATAAAAGAAGCATCATCCAAGAAAGAACGAGCGACCTTAACGGCGTGAGCCAGTCCTAGGGGTTTTTCCTGGGTTATATAGGTTATTTTTGCTCCAAAAAGCTCTCCTGTGCCAGTTTTTGTCTTTACTTCAGCTCCTGTTTCCGGACTAATAACAATACCAATTTCAGTAATTCCAGCAGCAACAATATCTTCAATTCCGTACCAAAGAATGGGTTTATTCGCCACAGGAACTAGTTGCTTTGCACCAGTATAAGTTAAAGGACGCAAGCGAGTTCCTTTTCCGCCAGCAAGTATGAGTGCTTTCATTGGTTATTGGTTGTTTGTTGTTTGTTATTTGTTTATGGTTAAATCATTTTTATAACCCATGTTTTAATCATCTCTCGCAATGAATCTCGCCAATGAGGAGAATGGTTACCTAAAGTTTGGTTGATTTTAGTGTTAGAAAGCACCGAATAGGCTGGGCGCTTTGCTGGTGTCGGATATTCAGGAGTAGTAATAGGAATAACGCGCTTTATTTTTAGAGGACAACCTAATTGTTTAGCTTCCTCAAAAATAGCCACAGCGAAGTCGTACCAACTGGCAACACCACTATTGGTAAAATGATAAATGCCCGGTGCAGCGTCTATTTCCAGTAATTGAGGAATCACCTTAGCAATTTCCTGGGAGTGGGTAGGAGTGCCAATTTGGTCCGCTACAATGCGCAATTCTTCCCTATCTGCACCTAATCTCAGCATTGTTTTCACAAAATTACCATGTCCGCGATTACCATACACCCAAGCGGTACGCAAAATTAGATGTTGCTTGCAATTCTCTTGTATTCCCTTCTCTCCCAATAGTTTCGATTCACCATAAACACTAACCGGATTGGGTGTATCTGTTTCAGTATAGGGAGTGTAGTTGTTTCCGTCGAAAACATAATCGGTGGAGATATGGAGAAAAGTTGCACCTAATTTTTGTGCTGTTTGGGAAATAATTGTTGGGGCGCTACTATTAATAATCTGGACAAGTTCGCTTTCGCTTTCAGCTTTATCCACAGCTGTGTAAGCAGCAGCATTAATAATATGGCTGGGTTTAATTTTGGTAATAAATTGGGAAATAGTTTCAGGCTGAGACAAATCCAGCTCTTTTCGTCCTAAACTTATCAAATTACCCAAAGGTTGCAGAGTTTGTTGCAATTCTTGTCCCACTTGTCCATTACTACCGATAAGTAATATCTTATTCATGAATATACCTGTGCAACTTTAAAAGCTTGTCCTTTGCTATCTTTTTCAGAGACAATTGGCTCATCTGTAAGTTGCCATTCTATACCCAAGTCAGAGTCATTCCACATAATGGTACGCTCATGTTGAGGTGCGTAGTAATCAGTAGCTTTGTAGATAACTTCAGCAGCATCAGAAAGAACAAGGAAACCATGGGCAAAACCGGGGGGAATCCAAAGTTGGCGCTTGTTTTCACTAGTCAGGATACAACTTTCCCACTGTCCAAAACTAGGGGAACTTCTACGGATATCAACAGCAACATCTAGCACTGAACCACTAATAACACGTACTAGTTTGCCTTGGGGTTGCTGAATTTGGTAATGTAAACCGCGTAGGACGTTCCGAACAGAACGGGAATGGTTGTCTTGGACAAAGGTAGCGCCAATTCCTGCCTTTTCGGTAAAGGCGCGTTGATTGTAGCTTTCATAGAAAAAACCCCGTTGGTCGCCAAAGATTTTTGGTTCTATGATTAGTACTTCTGGGATTCTGGTTTCTATTATGTTCATCTGCGTTGCAATTTAGTGCTTTCCTCTCATGACAGGGCGTTGGTTTTTACCGCAAGTTACATACCAACAGAAGATTTAACTAAGGTAATAGTAATCCTTTCTCCGGTAAAGACAACGACTGAGAGTGATATTATCGATCCTGATTCCGGTGGTCAACCAATAGCGGATGATACACTACCGTTTCGCTCGATAGGGATAGATTGCAGCTAAATTGCCCAGATGTTAAATACTTTCCTCTCCACTAGTGGAAAAAATGAATGGTTAGAAACATGATTGCCAGAAATTGAATTCTCTCCCAATGAGATGAGTCAGATTCTTTTGCCAGAAGCTTTCCTCTAATCAATTGCTACAAGTTATTTTGATTTTCCCCACTTCTACAAGTCTAAGCTTTGCCTACCCAATAGAGTAAACTTACCATCAAGGTGAGCACAAGGGTGATTCCGGCGAGAATATAGGCAAGGAATTTTGCACTTAACAGATAGACGGCGACAATTAAACCGATGTAAGGGACAACAGTAAAAAGTATCAGAAGAAAGATTTTGGTGGGAGTCCAGCGAATGTATTTGCTTTGATATTTGTATCTAAATTGACCACCTTTTGATGGTTTTAGGCAGGATCGTGGGGAAACATAGGATAATATTGGTGAATAATAGATCTGGATTTACGTAATTATATGTAGTCTTTGATATCTGGTAATTGCTTTATAAAAATTTAATCACGAGATATCACTCTTAAGATGAGACTAAAAGTTAGTTTAATTATTCCCAACTATAACTTTTACAACTACATTAATCAAACATTTGAAAAATTCTTAGGACAGACTTTTAATGACAATAAAATTATTGTTATTGATTATAATTCGACTTAATTATACTGTTGAATCTTTAATCTAACAGAATGGTAAAAATTAATGATTCCCATCTTGACAATTAAGATATAAATGACTAAATGTGCTAGAAATTGAGAATTGTCAAATGCTAAAAAAAATTATTCTTTTGAGAATAGCTGTAGGTCGTTTGCCACCATTTCAGCGACAATATCCGTAAACTGCTTATTATTTTTCCAGTTAAGTTCCTGTTGAATTTTCGAACTATCACCACGTAAAGGAGTAGCTTCTGCTGGACGATAAAATCGCGGATCTAGTTCAACAAATTCTTGGTAATTAAGACCAACATAATTGAAAGCACATTCAACAAAATCGCGTACTGAGTGGTTGATACCTGATGCAATTACATAATTTTGAGGCGTAGATTTTTGTAGCATTAACCACATAGCATAGATATAATCAGGAGCATATCCCCAATCCCTTAAAGGCTCTAAACTACCTAAATACAACTTTTCTTCTAATCCCAATTTGATTTTCGCAACAGCAGAGGTTATTTTGCGAGTGACAAATTTAAAATCGCGGCGAGGCGATTCATGGTTGTAAAGAATTCCTGTACAAGCAAAAATATCGTATTGGTTGCGATAGTTTTGTACTAAGTGATAGCTGGCTAGTTTAGAAATACCGTAGACAGAACGAGGATTAAAAGGAGTAAACTCATTTTGAGGTGCATTATCCACTAGTCCAAACATTTCACTAGAACCAGCAAAAAAGAAACGACATTCTGGTACAATCTCTTTGATTGAAGCTAATAAATAGTGTGTGCCATTAAAATTACTACTCAAGATAGAAGATTCATCATCAAACGAGTAGCTGACGAAACTAGATGCTGCGAGATGGTAACACTCATCAGGTTTAACTGCAGAGATTACTTTGTAAAGTGAAAGATGACTTTCTAGAGAAGCTACGTGCAAGAAAACCTCGTCTCTAATCTGAGAAATTTTAGATAATTTACCTGCTGGATCTTCAAGTGCCTGTCTTCTGACAATACCATGTACTTCATAGCCTTTCGCTAGTAAAAATTCTGCCAGATAAGAGCCATCCTGTCCGGAAATTCCAGTAATTAGTGCTTTTTTCATTAATTATCTGCTGATGAGTGTAGTGGAATCTTAATTAGATATAGGTTAACAGCTATTATCTGTGCGATCCCAATCAACATGATTTGAGTGGTTAGTGGCGTGGTGAGGAAAGATTGGATTTGATGGAACCATTAATGCTTAAGTCATCTGAGGATACACTACAACCATATTGCCCAGATGGTCAAAGTTTTCTTTTCCACTAGAAATTGGACAGCGATTGTAACAGCAACAGTTACACCCTCCAAAAGTTACAGCATAATTAGAACAGGAAGCTTTAAAAGAATTAAAAGTTAGAACAGATATTGCCAAAAGAGTCGATTTCAATTAGTTGAGCTAAGCTATCTATTAGGCTTTAGCGACCCAGTAAAGTAAACCGACGACAAAGGCGAGAAGAAACGTGATTCCGATGAGAATGTAGGCGAGGAATTTCGTACCTAACAAATATATGGCGGTAATTAAGCCAAGGTAGGGAATAACAGTGAAGAGAATTAAGAGGGAGATTTTGATGGGAGTCCAGGTGACATCTTTAGTGTAGTCTTTGTATTGAATGTTACCACCGCCAGGTTGGTGTTTTGGGGAAGGATCAGGTACAGACATAAAAAAGTATTAATGAATAATTGATTCAGATTTCTATAATTACTTACAATAGTTTTTTTATAGAATATGAACTGTAAAATATCAAATGAATATAACACCAAAATTAGTGTAATTATTCCAACTTATAATTGCGAGCGCTACATATGGCAAACAATTAAAAGTGTCTTAGCTAAAACTTACTCTAACTACGCAATTATCATTGTTGATGATGGTTCTACGGATAATACTTGTCAAGTTTTAGAACCTTATCTAGATAAAATCAACTGCGTATATCAAATAAATCAAGATTCTCCTTGAGAAAGATTTCTATGTTGCTTCAATAGTTATCCAAATTTTGATAAACTTCTGATTCGATAAATGAATTCAAAAAGTAATCTGATTTTAATTGCTCCTTGATAGGATGAAATTTCAGGTAATTATAAGTAGCTTCTATTATAGATAAATCTTCTACTTTTTGAGCAGCTTGGCGACGGTTCTCAAAGTAAAAAGGGTAATCCTCACCTAGGTATTCAACTACCACGGGTAGTGGATTAATCAAAATTGGTGTATTTCTAACAATACATTCAACTACAGCATTATTAGAGCAACTATCGTACATGTCCATATAGACAATATTTTCAGACAGTAATGTATCATAATCTTCATTAGAAAGACGCTCGATTATTTCTACAGAATCATAATCTGGTTTTAGACCAAATCTTTCCTTTTCCAAAGCAAATTTCTCGTTCACAAAGCGTTTATCTAGATGAAGTATAGCTTTCTGAATTTTGGTTACAGGTAGATAGTAAATAGAATGCAGCTTTCTGAGCCACCAACCGACTTGAACAACTTTCTTGTTCGGATTGGCAAGAAATCTTTCCATTGAAAATTTTAATTCTGGTGTTTCCGTTGGTAAGATCAGGCTCGATACAGGAAAATCAAATTGAGGTTGAAGTAAATCTTTTAACCAATCAGATAGACAAAATATTCCTTGACAGTACTCAACACTTTTCTGCCATAGTGGTAGTGAGAACATACACTGAGGTTTCTGACTATAATCCCACCAATCAGGAGCAACAGGAGAAGTGTGAATAAACCCAATCCAATTTTTCTTGTATGGTTCTGGATTTAAGCTCAATTCCCAGGCAAATTTCTTCTCAATGAAGGGATCTAGTATTGCACCTTGATCGCTGTGCAATTCTTTCAAGCCTTCAATTGCATACAGTAAACCAGAGCGATGACCACCATAGTATCCTGCTAATGCTGGATTTAAGTTTATATTTTTATGCATAATCTACAGAAGCTAAAGTTTTTTGTTTTTGCAAATTAGCATTAATGACGTAATGCATTAATTCTTTCCATTCGGATAGATTATTTAAGTCATAGGGATTTAGTTTATAACCGTAACCATCAGTAGCGACATTAGTGAAAAAGTTGATCCAATCGGCAATAGTTTTGGTCAAGGAGTAAGGTGTATAGTTTAGTGATTCCTTGAGATGTTCAGCCATTTCAAAGTAATTGCCATTGCTGTAAAAACACCAAGCATTCCATACCAGAGTGTCATATCTAACTTCTCCCTCCATCTTTTTGAGCTTGGGTGGTACATTAGGCAAGGAGAAGAAATTGTTCATAACTCCTTTTAGTGCTTTGGCTTGTTTCACAGCATTACTTGATATGCTAGTACTACGCTGGCGATAACCAACTACAATTTTTTTCAACCAAGTAGCTTTGCATCCCATTAACCCCAAGCGCAAAGTCAATTCTGCATCTTCTGAAGGGGGAAATCTAGTATCAAATCCTCCAATTTGCAATAGAGATTCTCTACGAATCATCATTGCACCCAAGAAAACAGGCTTCCATTTCAGCCAACCTTCTAAATCTAGAGTGGGACAATTACGCCAAAGTTCTCTATCTGCATACTTACTGCTGCCTTCGTAAACTACACGCAATCCTGCATGAACTATATCCAGATAATTATCTGCATCAAAGCAAGCCAATTGCTCTTCTAGCTTAGTTGTTAATAGATAGTAGTCATCTGAATCGAGAAAAGCTACAAATTCTCCTCTGGCTTCATTGATAGCACGATTACGTGCCACTGATGGACCACTATTTTCCTGGCGAATGTAGCGAATAGTATGAAAGTATGGTTTTAATACACTAAGGGTGTTATCTGTGGAGCCATCGTCTATGATAATTAACTCAATATTTTTTAAAGTTTGATTGAGTACACTATCTACTGCTTCACATATATAATCTTGCGTATTGTAAGTGGGGATGATAACACTTACTCGTGGTGCAAAATCAGGACGAGGATCGCTGATTACTTCCGCCTTGCCTTCTAGTAGTATTCTATTCACACTTAACTGCCTTAATTACTACTTTTGAATTCTTTAGCTTTTTCTTGGATACACTTTTGTGCTGTCTGTATCCAAGCCTGAAGCTGTGCTTCTAGCCAGTCTCTTTCTGATTTCAGTCGTTCTAATTCTTCTGTTTGTTTCTGTAATTGAAATTTACATTGTTCCAACTGTGCGCTTGTTTGCGTAAAAACAGTATTTTCTATTTCTTGCACTAAAAGCTCATTCATTGATATTTGTCTTTACTAGCCATTTTTTTTATTAGGGAGCGATAGCCGCCATCAAATCTTTTTAGGGTAAGCTTTTTAAGTGACAAACGCCCTCAAAGATAAAAAGCTCACCCGCCTAAGTTATGTCTTGTTTGCTGCCATCTGAGATCTGCACATTATCTATATTTGCTTTTCAAGAAGCCAAGTAGCTTTACGAGAAATTACTTTGTAACCATAACGTTCGGCAAAATCAAATACAGGTTGTCTAACAGGAAAATCTTGCTGCGCTTTACCTTTCCATGTCCAGTCATCTCCTGAAATAATACAGTTAGGAAAAAGTTGGTGACAGATTTCAAGCTCATGCATTTTCTTGTCACTATCAATATATACAAGTTCAGGTACTATACCTAATTTGTGGATTTCATATAGTTTATCTGGTGAAGTACCTCGTACAGGAATAAATCTATTTCTATACTCTCTTAGATTCGAGAGTACATTTATATAAGTGCCATCAGGTTGATCAAGTTGTTCAAGAAGAGAATCATAATCTAAGTCTTGATAATCTAGAAAACCTTGTCTGTGATGTAGTTCTGCATTATTTTTGAAATAATTTACAAAAGTAGGAAATGGATAAGGATCTATTCCTATTACAGTTAAATCTTCTGAAGTCTCTAACCACTGTTTAACAGAGTCACCAAAAAACACTCCTATTTCTAACATTAAATTTATTTTTTCTGAAGTTATAACATCTTTGATTAAGTCTTTACCTCCTCCATCTAATCCCCAACGAAAAGGCTTCAGTAATTCAAAATTTTGAGTTGATTCTTCTGATTGTATTAATCTCTTTAAATTGCTATTCATTTCTTTTAATTAGCTAAAGTGTAATGTGATTGGATTTGTCAGGTTGATTCTAGCTATTATTCCAACCAAAACTAATACCTAGGTAATCTTCTAATTCTCGGTTATAAGGCTGGAAGAAGTCTGATAACTTACGGCGTACATCAGAGTCGGTAGAAGATGAGGAATAAGAACCAGGAAGAAAGTTACGATACTCGTTGAGTTGATTGTCTGGCAAACTTAGAAAACTAAAAACTTGTTTCATAGTAGTCTCAGGCTTATCATAAATATCTTCACTTTTAAGTATCATTAATTTTTCTTTTTCAAATAAAGTGAGCCACTTCTTAAGACCATATAGATATAAACTTGTGGCGAGATAAAGTCTCTGACTTTGCCAGTAATTACGATTAATTTGAGAAAAATCTTTGATTCCATCCAGGAGTGATATTTCAGTATCGACTACTTCTTCAAGTTTACGTTTTTCTTGCCCATGCTTAACCATATGATAGTAATGAGAAATAGTTCTATCTACAGGATTTCTTAGGACAGCTAATAATTTGACTTTTGGAAAAAGAGAAAGTATGTTTTTAGGTGCTTGAGAAGAAAGGAATATCCAAGGATTAGCCTCTCCAGTCAAAAAATGATCTTCTTTTGCAATCGGAGGAAAATGAGACAAATACCACTCAATTCCTTTTTCAAAGTCATGAGACTGCCAAAAATCTATATCCTGCTTAACCCAAAAGTTAATTTCTTTTTTGATTGCAGGTAATACTCGTGGATGTTGCTCTATATACTGGTGGAGTGAAGTAGTACCGCTCTTAGCAAATCCAATAATCAAAAAATCTGGCTTTCGGTTATTATTATCATCCCAGTATTTTTCAGCAAATTCGGGACAAAATGATGTCACTTTTCTATAGCTAGCAATTTTGTAACAATTTATGGCATCATTATAGCGTCCTTGTTTAGTTAATAAATCGCCTAAAAATGTATAGAGAAAGTTGGAATTTGGCTGCTTTTGCAGTTGCTTTTTTATAAAATCAATTACTTGTTCTAAATGTTTAGAATTAAGATTGGCAAATTTTAGCTGAAAGTAAAAATCTACTACTAATTCCCGATTCTCTTGAATGGCCTCAATATATGCAACAATTGATTCATCCAATTGATTATTACTTTGGAATCTCTTACCTTTATCAAATAAAGTATAAGATGTTTCTTTTGTATCATTAATTAGCGATTTACTCATGCTTTTTTCTATAAAAACTAATATATTTCAAATCCTAGTTCGATAGCTTTTGTGTAAGAAATACTTGCAGCATTAATCTTCCCTTGTTTAGCTAGTAAATCACCTATTCTTTTATGAATAATCGCGCTTTCTGGATTTAAATTACTTGCTTGATAATAAGCTTTTAGAGCTTCATCCCAGAGTTCTTTTTTAACTAAAACATCTCCTAAGTCTTGGTAAGCTAGAGCAAATTTTGGCTCGAGCTGAGTAGTCTTCTGGTACATAGTAGTTGCCTTGTCCCAGAGCTGTTGGCGCTCAAAAATTTCTCCTAGCTTATGATAATATGATGCCTCTTCAGCATTGAAATGAATAGCCTGTTGGTAGTAAATGACAGCTTGTTCCCAATCTCGATACTTTTCGGCAATTTCACCTAACAGAAAATGAGCTTCAGGGTAATGGGGTTTAATTTGTAAAGCTATATAAGCAAACGTTACTGCATGACTCAACTGATGTTGTTTGATGTAAGCCTTTACTAAATTTAGGTAAAGTTCAGGATTATTAGGTTGTACTTCAACTAACTTATAGTACAGTTCTAAATACTCAGGATTTAACTCTATAGCACGCTGATAGTGTCTCAGTGCTTCATCTGTCTTATGAGATGGTGAGCTATGTAAAGCATCACCTAATTTTTCATGAACAGTGAGTGAGTCGGGTTCTATTTCTAAGGCAGATTGATAGGCACTGGCAGCTTCTGACCACCTTTCTAGCTGTGTAAAAGCATCTCCTAATTTTAAGTGAGTGAACGGTAAATTTGGTTCTATTTCTAAGGCAGATTGATAGGCACTGGCAGCTTCTGACCACCTTTCTAGCTGTGTAAAAGTCTCTGCTAAATGATAATGAGACCAAGGAAAATCATAATTTAACTCAATTGCTTTTTGATAAGCTAAGATTGCTTCTTCTAACTTACCTTGCTTCGCCAAGGCTTCCCCTTGTAGATGATAAGACCAAGAGTATTGGGAGTTTAATTTAATAGCATGATTGAAGGAAGTAATCGCCTCTTCTAATTTGCCTAGCCTGATAAGTACTGCTCCCAAATTATGATTACATAGGTAATCGTTGGGATTCAGTTCCAGAGCTTTTTGATAGTAAGTGACAGCTTGTTCTATTTTCTCGTCTTTGACCAATGCTTCTGCTATGTAAAAATAAGACTGATATGAATCAGGATTGTTATCAATAGCACGATGAGAAATAGCAATTGCTTCTTCTAGTTGTCCTGCTTTAACTAAAAATTCTCCTAAACGTTGCTGACAAAGGGAATCATCAGGATTTAGTTCAAGGGCTGTTTGGTAATGAGTAATAGCTGACTCTACTTGTCCCTTTTGATTTAAGGTTTCTGCCAAGTTAAAATGAAATGAGGAAAAGGTAGAATCAAGCTCAATAGCTCGACGGAACGAAGTAATAGCTTCATCTAGTTGACCTTTTTTGACAAGAGTTTCTCCTAAGTAGGAATGATAAAGGGCAGAGTAAGAGGTTGTTTCTATTCCTTCTTGACTATGGTCAATGGTTTGCTTTAGTGTCATTTTTCTGAGTGTAATTTCTGGTTGGAATGAGTTTAAAGCTGGCATTTCACCCGGATTTTTTTTTTCTGTGAATAAGCGAATTTTCTAGTTTTTGATGTATTTCAGGGAGATTTGAATTAAGCTGAAGAGCGCCGCCATAAGCTAAAGTTGCTCTCTCCCAGTCTTCCAACTCCACCAACACCTCACCCAAATTAAAATGACTCCAGGCAAAATCTGGATTCAACTGTATCGCTCTCTTGAAACTATTCGCCGCCTCTTCCCATCTTTGCAATCGCAACAGTGCCTCACCCAAACCATTGTGTGACCAAGAAAACTCTGGTTGCAACTGTATTGCCTGCTCAAATGCAGGAATCGCCTCTTCCCATCTTTGCAACCTTAAGAATATATCGCCCAACTGATGTTGTACCATGCCATGATTGGGCTCTAGCTGCTTCGCCTTCTCCAGATAAGCTAAAGCCTCTTGCCACTGCTCCCGCTTTGCTGCTATTTTGCCCAAATAGTAGTGAGATTCTCCATCCTGAGAATTTGTTGCAATCGCCTGCTGATAAACATTAACAGCCCTCTCCTCATCTCCCTGCTGCAAGACAAACTCACCAATGCGGTGATACGCCACAGAAAAATCAGGCTGCAAATGAATCGCCCTTTGATAACAAGTTAATGCTTGCTCCTTCTTACCCAAGCCCAATAGCGTATCACCTAACTCGCAATGATGCTCTGCCTTTGCTGATTCTGGTTCAAGGGTTAGTGCCCGATACCAACACTCGGTTGCTCTGGCGTTATCTTCGAGCTTGGCAAAAACTCTCGCTAGATTGCGATACGCCCCTGCAAACTTAGGGTTAATTTGAATCGCCTTCTGATAACAAGTAATTGCCTCTTGCCACTGCTGCTTCTGAGCATATAAACTACCTAAATTCGCCTGGGCTTCCGCAGAGTTTGGCTGTGCTTGAGCTGCTTGCTGGTATTGTTGTAATTTGCTTTGAGGAGTTTGCCCTTGAGGGTGATTCAATCCTTTGGCTACTTGAATGGCTGTAGAGACTACTGTTTCGGGAAGAGCCTGAGGATATGGTATTGCCAAGGAAGCTGATTGATTTGCTTGTGGGCTGCTATTGAGAGCCTGATTATAGTAGTGGGCTGCTTCTTGCCACTCTCCTTGCTGTGTCAATACCTGAGCCAGCTTCTGATTAGCCTCTTTTGAGTCGGGCTTTAGTTTCACTGCCTGGCGATAGCATTCTATCGCTTCAGAGTACCTTTGTTGCTCGCACAGCTCATTTGCGACACGCAGATGTTCCTGTGCTGTGGCTTTCTTAGGTTCTAATAGTAGCGCTTGGTAGCTACATTCAGCTGCTAGCTGTGGTTGCTCTAATTTGAGCCAAATCTTGGCTAGATTGCGATAGGCTCCTGCTAGTGTGGGATTAAGTTTTACTGCCTGCTGATAATAACTTATAGCTTGCTGCCACTGCTGTTGCTGAGCATAGATACTGCCTAAGTTAGCATGAACTTCTGCCAAGTTTGGTTCAATTTCTAAAGCTTTGGCGTAGTAACCCATTGCTTCTACTTCTCGCCCCATGCTTTGCAGCACTTTGCCCCACACTTGATACGCTTGTGCCAAGTTGGGTTGCACTTGCAAAGCGCGTCCACAAGCTGCAATTGCTTGTTGCCACTGTTGCTGCTCACAGTACATCTGTGCTTGTTGCAGATAGACTAGAGCTGCTGGTGGCGTGTGCATTATGATGTGGCTTTTGCCATTGCCATTGCCATTACCGTTAGTTGTAGCTGTTGCTGTATTACTATTTTCAGGGTTAAGTGCATCCACTGTTTTTAGTTCTATTGCTTTGCGATAATAATTAATTGCTTCTTCTAGGGAGCCTTGCTGCTTTAGTACCTGCGCTAATTGTTGATAGGCTTCTATCGTTCGAGGTTCTAATTCTATGACTTGGCGATAACAAGTTGCAGCTTGTTTGAGTAAACCTTCTTCTAGTAAGCGATTGCCCCAATCTAGCTGAGACTCTACCTTCACTTGTTTACTAGATAATTCCTTTTTACCATTACTTGTTTCTGGCAACAACTGGATTTTTCTAAGCTTAGGAGGTAAAGTTAGCTGAATATTTTTACTTGTCAGATGAAGCTGATGGGGAGTAGCCAAAGTTGCTCCATTCCAACCATTAAAAAATGTGTCTACGGAGTTGTGACACTCAAGAAAATATTTTTTTAGTTTGTTCAGCATGGTAGATGAAGACCTGAGAAATTAAATATGTTTACTGCTTGCTGAAGCAATTGCTATCTATGAATTTTCGAAGGATAACTTACTACTGTAGCTGCCTAGTGATGCTATATAAAGATTTTTAATTGTTCTAATTTGTCATCACATAAATATAGTTTAATCTGAATTTTATCTAATATTTTTGTGACTATTTTAATCCCAATTAAATTTTATGCTTAATCTGTCTTCTAATTGCCGATTATAGTCAGCAAAAAAATCCGCTAGCATTTGTCGTGTTTCTGTTTCTAGAGGTAAATATTTACCTGCATTATATTTTCTATATTCAGTCAAAGAGTAGTTTGGTAAACCAATAAAATCAAAAACTTGATTCATTACCACTCCAGTTTTAGCAAAAAGATTCTCACTTTTCAAGATTAAAAACTGTTCTCTAGGGAAAATACTTAGCCACGGTTTAAGGTGATATAAGTACAAACTATTACCAATGTTTCGATTGCGATTCAAAACTTGCCAAGGAATGACATCACCCTTAATTTCCTTTTTAATTCTTTGTATTTCTGCTGTAATTTCCGCAGAAATACTATGTTTTGAGGAATTATTTTTCGCTAGCATATAGTAGCGAGATACTGTGCGATCAATAGGATTTCTGAGAATTACAATTAATTTCGTTTCTGGGAAACACTCTTTGATACGAGCTGCCGCTTGAGGATGATAAAGATAGTTAGCTGAAGATTCTCCAGTAATGAAACCATCTTCCTGGGGGACAGGAGGAAAGTGAGCTAGATACCAATCATTTCCTTGGCTAAATTCCAGGTCAAAAAAGTCTAATTCCTTCTCAACTGAAGGCAAAATTTGTGGGTGTTGATTTAGATAGTGATACAGGGATGTGGTGCCACATTTTTCTGCTCCAATGACAATAAATGTGGGAGCTTTTCTTGTTGCCTTTGCCCATTGCTGATCTGTAATTTGTCGACGCAATCTAGTTGCTTGCTGCAAACTGGCAGCTTGGTAGATTTGAATCGCTTCGTCTAAATTACTCTGCTTTGTCAAGGCGTAACCCAAGGTACTCTGAGCGAGTAAATGGTGAGGTTTTTGCTCAATTATCCGCCGACAACTAACGATTACTTTGGCTAAAAACTCTTGATTATTGGCAATTTCATAACGTAGTAAATTGCAGCGCAATGCTACATAGGGCTCTTGTAAATCCGGCTCTAATTCAAGAGCTCTCAAGTAACAATGAGCTGCTGCGAGTAATTTACCCTCTTTGCGCCAAATATTTCCCAATTTAAGATGAACTTTCCCTAAATCCGGATTTAACTCCAAAGCCTTTTGCCACGACTCAATAGCCTCTTTCTCTTTACCCAACTGCACTAGAGCATCTCCCAAGCAATGATGCCACTCTGGGTTTTCTGATTGCAACTTAATCGCCTGACGGAAAGCATTGACTGCACCTTGCCATCGAGACTGGGCTGCTAAAATTTGCCCTAGCTGAAACTGTAACTGGGCATTATCAGGAATTTCCTTAACTCCTTGACGATAGAGAGTAATTTTCTCTTGCTCCGTCAACAGTTCACCTAAATTCTGATAAGCTTCAAGAGAGTCAGGTTGTAACTTGAGTACACGACGATAACAAGCTTGTGCTTGCTCAGTTTTCTCTTGTTTCCGCAGCGTATTTCCCAACTTTAAATGTTCTTCTACCTGTGCCCAACTCGGCTCTAATCTCAAAGCTTGAAACCAAAACTGTGCTGCTGCTCCTGGCTGATTAATTTGGGTAAATACCCGTGCTAAGTTACGATGCACCCCCGCCATTTGCGGATCTAGATTTAAAGCTTTTTTATAGTAGGTAATTGCCTGCTGCCAATCTTGCTGCTGAGCATAGGCACTACCTAAATTAGCATGAACCTTTGCCGATTCGGGTTGGTTTTCTAGCTCCTGTTTGTAATGCTTAATAGGGGTTTGGGGAGGTAGGGCTTTGGGGAGAGGGAAAATATCTTTAGCTTCTTCCTCTATACTGGGCTGTGTCTCAGTGTTACTTAACTCAACTGCTTGATGGTAATAAAACACAGCTTCTTGCCACTTTTCCTGAGCTGCTAAAGCTTGCCCCAAATTCTGGTATGCTGCCACAAGCTGGGGATTAAGCTGAATCGCCTTTTGATAGCAACTAATCGCTAGCTCTAGTTGTTGTTGCTCTCGAAACTGATTACCCAATTCCAGGTATGCTTGAGAAGTAGCTTGACCTGGTTCCTGATGCAATAGTTGATAACGACAGTAAGTTAATGCCTTCTCACAAGTAGCAACAGCTTCTTCCCAAAATCCCTTAGCACAATAGTTTTGTGCCTGTTGCAGATAGGTAATTGCTTGATTAGTTTCCATAGGATAATTAGTAGATGTCCGGTAGACTCTGTAGAGATTGGAGTCAATAATTATTCGTTGTGCCTTGAGAAACTACTTTTTGCACAATAATTTGATTTGCTTGATGTAAAATTCTTCCTTGTTCCTTCAGGGAATTAAGAAAGGTATTAATTCCCCTTTGGGCACAGTTATAGCTGTTGCTAGCACTTGCCCAACTATAGTCTTTAAAAATCAAAACTCCTCCTAACTTAAGGAGTCGCCAAGCGATTTCGGCGCAGCGTTGCAAGTATGCAGTTTCATGAAATCGGTCCTGAAAATTAACCAAGTGATAACTTTCCACTTCCAGGGAAGCTAGCAAATCATCAGCATTACCTCGTAGTTTAGTTACCTTAGTAGCAAATCCACTTTTAGCAATATTACTGTCAAATTGCTGCTGGAAATTGCGATCAATGCAGACTAGCTGAGCGCTAGGATGGGTTAAAATGCGATCTAATAGCCAGCAAGCAGACATACCTTGAAAGCTACCAATTTCTATTCCTTGGACATTCTCCACATTAATCAAAGAATGCAAAGATCGCTCTAAAACAGGTATACGATGGCTAAACCAGTCATGGGTGAATTCATAATTTTTACGCAGACATTGGTGCCAACCGCTTAACTCGCAAGCTTTCTGGTAAGCTGCAATAGCGCTGTTGCGTTCTCCTGTTTTCATCATTGCATTACCCAAATGAGTATATGCCCAGGGATATTCCTGTACCATTGAGATAATGGCACGACAGGTTTCGATTACCTTATCCCACTGCTGCTGACGAACAAAAATTTTCACCAAACCCTGATACGCCCAAGGATAATCTGGTTCAAGATCAATACATTTGCGAAACTCATCCGCAGCTTCAGTAAACTTGTGTTGTCTGAGCCACATCACACCTAGCTTATAATAAGCCCAAGCCTGTTCTGGATCTTGTGCCAAGGCTTGTTCATAGTAACTACGTGCTTCCTCCCATGTTCCTTGAGCGAGGAAAATATCTCCTAAATCTTCGTATGCTTCGTAGAGTTTAGCATCTGCTTGTAAAGCTCTCTGGTAACAGCTAATTGCCCGATCTGGTTGTCCTTGTTCTACAAAAGCTTTCCCCAGTTTATAATGCCCTTGGGCAATCGCTTGGTCAGGTTTTAACTCCAGACTTTGAAACCAGCACTCCAACTCCTGTTCCTTATCTCCCAAGTGAGAGTAAATCTGCGCTAAACTCCAATAGGCATCAAGGCAATCAGGCTGTAGTTGCAATGCCCTCTTGTAAGCAGCGATTCCTTCGCGCCACAATTTTCGATTGGCATAGAGAAAACCCAAACTAGTGTAGACTACCACTGGATCTAGCTCTGGATCCAGAGAGTGAGAGCTCCAAGTAGCCGATTCCTCAAAACGCCCCATACCCTGTAAAATATTACTTAGAGTGCGACACGCTGCCTTCAAATCATCTTGTTGGAGGGGCTCAGTTGTTAATGCTTGTTCACAACCAGCAATGGCATTAATTAAATAACTAGGTATTGTCATCATCATCTTTCCGAGGGGTGTCAAATTTAAGTTCTTATTCCCAATGCTTGCAATGCTAATTTAAGGGCTTCAAGATTAACGATAAAATCCTCTGTTAAGGTGCTTTGATACATTAATTGACGCAAGGGATAGCAACCAAAACTTTCTCCTTTAAGGTAATAATGTTCTAACCCGAGAACATGGCTAATCATCCAATAATCAGAACGGATATAGTTGGGTGAAAACAACTCTAAAATCTGAGTTTGGGGACTACAGAAAACTAAATTAGTTAAGCCAGCACCGTGGGGAGCGATAATGGTTTTTGCTGTGGCAAATAAAGCTGCTTGTTCCCTAACTGTCATGGTTTCTAGATACACTACCTGAAAACCTTTTTGCTTTAATAAAGCAGTTATTTCTACCTCGTTAATTACCTGTCGATACTTAGCACGAGCGCGACTGATATAAATTCTTGCTGGATAGTTGATAGTAAGGGAAGAATTTAGATCCAAAAAAGATTGTCGCAAAAAATTGATTGTTGATTCTGGGACCCAGTCAAGATGTCCAGGAAAAGAAGGTACTAGCAATTGCTCTGCTTGAATATGAGGTGTGTGATCACTCTCAATTACTTTTGCTGTATTAATTTCTAACAACTGCAAAGTCTCTCTCTGAAAAGGCTTATCCAAGCTATTTACCACAAAATAATCAATTTCACCCCAATCTAGCCCAGATTGCCTCAAAATGTCCAAACGAGGCAAAACATCAATCATCCAGTGATAATAAACATGAGCTGAGAGAGATGACAGTATTGCCACCTTTCCAGAAATTTTCTTTACCTCTGGTAGTTTTTCAAGTTGCCATAATTCATGTCGAGTAGGATCATGTTTACTGCAGTTAGGTAAATACCAAGGGTAATGGCGTGACACATCTCCTAACAAATAATCATCAGGAGTCACAATCGCAATCGCCTTACAAATAAGCCATTCACTAGTTTTAGGTGCAATCCAAGCCCTACCCTGAGGAATACTGACCACAAAAGTTTCTGGTATGCTCACAGGTAAAGGTTGCTGGCGAGTTAGCCGATACACTTGATGACTCAGATGCAATGGCTCAAACAAGCGACACAACTTATTCATACAAGCACCACAGGTTACACCACCACACTCAGATGATTTTGGTGCTAGGGATTTTTCTACTCGTATCGCCTCCCCATTTTCTCTATTGCTTGTCTTTTCCTTTGTCCAGTATTCCACCCCCTGCAACTGTGTCGCCACCACCCAATCGCGAGTCACAGGATAAATACTGTGGGGTAATTCCGGTGCTTGGGCTCCAAATTTTAGTTCAACTAAACTCTCCCCTGCAAGCTGCAATTGCAACATCTGCTCATAGTAAGCAATCGCCTGGAGAGGTTGTTGGTTGTGGGCTAATAGATTAGCCAATGCAGATAAAAGTTGAGGTTGCTGAGGCTCAAAAGTCAAACCCAGATGATATGCTCCCACTGCGCCATCAAAGCACCCTTGCTGGGCGAGACAATTACCCAAACGCAGATATAATTCGACCTGTTGTGGTGCAATTTGTAGCGCTTTTTGATAGTAGCTTTCAGCCTGATTTAATGCCCCATACGCCGATAAAACATCACCTAAATGCAAGTATGCTTGCCATAGGTGATCGCAGACTTCTGTGATGGTAAAATGTTGCTGCAGTGCTTGCAGGAAGCGAGCGCAACATAGGTGGGCACGTTCGAGTAAATCCTCTTCTCCCAACAAATTTGCCCTTCGGCAGTAAGCAGTGGTAAATTCTGGTTGGAGTGCGATGGCAGCCCGAAGATAATTTAGTGCCAGAGTCAACTTCCCCTGAGCCATCATTACGCTAGCACAGTCGCTATAAGCTTCCATATTGTCTGGTTCTAGGGCTATTATCTGCTCGTAGCACACTTCTGCTCTCTCATATTCACCCTGGCGCTGCCAAATTTTTCCCAGATTTCTGTACGCAAGGGAAAATTGGGGTTCTAACTCAATTGCTCGTTGGTAAGCTACAATTGCCTCAGCTACTTCCCCTTGAGCCTGTAGTACCTGACCAAGATTATTGTGCACTGTCGCCCAGGTTGGGTCAAACTCTAAAACTCTGAGGAAAATTTGTGCTGCCCCGTCCAACTTTCCTTGCTGTATCAGTATGCAACCAAGATTGTTGTAAGCATTGACTTCATTTGGTTTGAGAGCAATAGCTTGGCGATAGTGTTCCGCAGCTAATTCTGGTTGTCCCCTCTGGTTATAGAGTAAACCGAGATGATAGTGCACTCTAGCATCATCCGGCTCTAATTCCAGAATTCGCCTATAGTAAATCAACGCTTGATGCCAACTTCCTAGCTCATGCAGCACAATAGCTAACTCAAAATTCCATTCCTTATGCTGAGGCTGCAATGCTAGAGCCTGTTGATAGTAATAACTTGCCTGGTATAGTGTACCTTGCTGAGCAAAAAGTTGCCCTAAAAGAGCTGCAACTTGAGCCTGGCGTGGCTGCACAGCTAAACTCTTTTGGTACACAGCAATTGCTTCTGCTAGCTTTCCTTTGGCTCTCAGTTCCCTTCCCAGCAAGAGATAGAAATCCAGGTGCTGGGGATAATTATTTAAGGCTTGACGATATTTTGCAATCGTATAGTTAGTTGGATGATTCACTCCAGGTAGATGCGCTGTAACCCTAATGGTCAAATTTATTTAACCTTAATTAATAGGTTAATTTGTCTGATAATGAGATAATGGTTAGTTGAGATAAAAAAGCCAGGAGCCACATTATAACCGACTCCTAGCTTGCTAAATCAGTCAGTTAGTTAGATTACACAGGGCAAGTTAAGTCTCTTAAACACTTGCCCTAAAAGAGTTCAAAACCTCCCTCATCATTTTCTTCAATAGTTAGTTCTGTGCCTGGTGTGACACGAATAGTAGGATTACCATCAACAGAAATTAAGCCAGATGCAGCATCGTAGGTAACACTAGCACCATCGCTAACTCCATTAATTAGGATAGTGTCTTCGCCTTCGGTGAAGTCTCTAATGCTAGTTCTACCAGCATTTTCAAAGAATTCAAAGGCAAAGATATCTTCTCCTTCACCACCTTCGACAGTATCATTACCAGCACCGGTAATAATGGTGTCATTACCATCACCACCGAATATAACATCATTGCCACGACCACCAACAATGATGTCATTACCAGTGCCACCGTCGACAATATCATTACCGATGCCAGCATCAATAATATCATCGCCGGCATCACCGAAGACAATATCACTACCATTACCAGCGAAGATCTGGTCATTACCACCATTTCCAAAAACTTGATCCGCACCTCCGCCGCTATCAATCAAGTCCTCACCAGGACCACCAAATAGAGTGTCAGCACCAAGAAGACCGAAAATTACATCGTTTCCTTCACCGGCATCGATGGTGTCTGACAAAGATCCACCTCCGATGTTATCACTCTCTTCACTACCATTGAAACGGTTTCCTATGTCACGAAAACCGGAAATATTCAAACCGCCTGTTCCATTCTCCAATTCACTTGCGGGTGTGGTGGGATCTAGAACTGTTGACATATTAATCTAAGCTCCGAATTAGTTTACTATTTTCAATTTTGGGGACGAAGTTAATGTTCCCTTCGCACTGAATAAATGATCCAATTTCGATTTAATTATTTGAATTAGTAAGGGAGTTAATAACTAGTCATCATCCAGTGAAAATGCAGGTAAAGGATGATAACTCTTAGCTTGTAGTCAACATTACAAGTTATCTCCGTGTGAGCACCTAAATTCCTGACTATCATAACCAAAACAAAGCTTTTGTAGTTAGATCTTGATTCAATCTTTATTTATAAGCATAATCACTGAAAAAAGTAATTAATAGCCTTGAACCTCGTTAATTAGCTTGTTTTCAAGCAAATAAAGATATATTTGCATTCCTAAAAACATCATTAATTCAGAACAATCACGTATTACTGTCAGTATTTGTAACTAGATTTTGTTTCGCTTTTTAAAGTTTTTAAGTAGCAAGAAACTACACAAAAACTAACAATAAATCCGAAAAAAAAATTAACTATTATCTAAATCTAATTAGAGAGCCTAGGCTAGGTAATAGAATATGGAAGTTAGTGATTGCAAAAGTCGTGCCTCAAGTAAGTGTAATCGTACCTACCTATAATCGCGAATCTTACCTAAAACAAGCTGTTGATAGTGTCCTTAAACAGCAAGGTTGCAGTTATGAATTAATTGTTATTGATGATGGTTCTACAGATAACACGCACCAACTACTGCAACCATATCGAGATCGCTTGCGATATGTCTATCAAGACAATCGAGGAGTTTGTGCTGCTCGTAACCGTGGTATTGAGCTTGCCCAAGGTGATTTTATTGCCTTTCTCGATGCAGATGATTTTTTCTTTTCTGATAAATTAGCGGCTCAAATCGCCCTCTTTAGTGCCCAACCAGATTTGGGTATCGTACATAGCGGTTGGTGTCGCGTTGACAGTGAGGGTAAAAAACTCTTGGAGGTGCGTCTTTGGGAAAATATTCCTGAGTTAAATTTAGAGAGTTGGTTGCGCTGGAAACCTGTATTACCCAGTGCGATGATGTTTCGGCGACAATGGTTAGAATTAGTGGGTGGCTTTGACTCGCAATATACTGTTGCTGAGGATGTCGATTTGGTCTTGCGATTAGCTCTTAAAGGCTGCAAAAGCGCTTGGTTACCTCGTCTTAGCGTTGGTTATCGTCAACATGAGGGCAGTGCAATGGGTAATGCTTTATCCCAAGGGCGTGATTTGAGTAAATTATTAGATAATTTTTTTAGTCAGCCAGAAGTACCTCCATCAATTCGTTTACTGGAGAAACAGCTGCGTTACGGCACTTTGGTGTGGATTGCCTGGTATTTATATCATACAGGTCAAAAACGCGAAATGCTTTATTACTTGCAACAATCGCAACGCTATAGTAACTATTCACCAGTGGCAACGGCGATTAGTTGGACAGAAAGTTTTGCGGAATATTCTCGCAATTATGGGGAGAAGTTAGATGTTGATTCTCTTTGTCTGTCTCAAGAGTGGCAGGAGTTGATGCGTTGGCTGGTAAAGTGTCCAGTGTAGAGGAGTTAGGGAGTTGGGGAAGCAGGGAGATCAACGGATTGGATGCCCTTGGAAGCAGGGGTAGCAGGGGAAGCAGGGGGAGATTATTGATAAGTGACTCTTGAAAAGCATACTTGGTTTCAAGACACTTTATTATATTATTTTGGTTACAAGCTTGACTCGTATCCTATAGCTAAACTTCAATTGCTATACATTGAGATTAGCGAGTATTGGATTAGAGTGAAAAGCACAGAGTCATTATTTGAGCCAGCTAGCGCAATTCCTTCGGAGATTGACTTACAGGTAGAAACAACAGGAGAAAGACTAGATCGCTGGCTCTCACAGAAATTGTCTCATTTTTCTCGCTCCCAAATGCAAAAATTGATTGAACAGGGAAGGGTAGAGTTAAACGGTAAGGTTTGTCGGTTGAAGAAGCAAAAGTTGGAGACGGGCGATTCTCTCCACCTATCCATACCACCAGTTGAACCTTTGGATCTTACGCCAGAAAAAATTCCCCTTGATATTTTGTATGAGGATGAGTTTCTGGTTTTTGTGAATAAACCAGCAGGTTTGGTTGTTCATCCTTCCCCTGGACATAGTAGCGGAACTTTGGTTAATGCTTTGTTGTTCCACTGTGATAATTTAGCAGGTATTGGTGGTGTACAACGCCCTGGTATTGTTCACCGTCTCGACAAGGATACCACTGGTGTTTTAGTGGTGGCGAAAACTGATTATGTCCATAGGCACTTGCAAGCACAAATTAAGGCGAAAACTGCTCAAAGAGAATATGTTGCTATTGTTCATGGTGCACCAGACCAGGAGCAAGGTACAATTGATATGCCTATAGGGAGGCATCCTGTGGAACGTCAAAAAATGGCGATTGTACCTGTGGAAAAGGGAGGGCGCAGGGCTGTAACCCACTGGCAAATTTTAGAGAGGTTGGGGAATTATAGCTGGCTCAAATTCCGCCTAGAAACCGGACGTACCCATCAAATTCGTGTTCATAGTGCGGCTCTTAAACATCCTATTGTAGGCGATCCGGTGTACAGTTCAGCTCGTTCTGTGGGTGTTAATTTAACTGGGCAAGCTCTTCATGCTAGGAGGTTATGCTTAGAGCATCCTGTTTCTGGGGAAATTATAGAAGCAATCGCACCTTTGCCGGAAAATTTTAATAAATTACTTGCGGGGCTGCGACATCGATGCGATTGTTAGTTCATATGAGTTCGGGGTAATAAAAGGAACAGGTTTACTCAAGAGTGGTATTTTCAGCAGCATTGAGTTGTTGCTACTATTAATTGCTGATTTAAGTAACTACTGTATAACTCCATTTCTGCTTTCTATTTTGAAAACATCTTTAATGGTTTTATTAGCTGTTTTTTCCTCCCATCCTAGAGCAGCTAGAAACTGTTGTGCTGATGGGGTTTCTACCACATCAACGCCCCATTCTCCTGTTTGGAGAGTATCAGGAGAGTTACTTAAAGGTGGAGTTTTTTTCAAGCCTCCCAGAATTAGGATGTCAGGGATAGTAGCATCGTCTGTTTTTTGACTCATTCGCTTGTCTATCAAGGCTTGAGCGCATATTTGTCCAACTTGAGGTGGCGCAAAATCATCAGTAGGAAATAAAATTTCCACCATCCAGTGGGGATGAGATAATTGACGACATTTGAGCAGTGGATATTTGCTTAATCCTTCACTGAATACCTCAGTAAATTCTTCCCGATTTAATTGAGGAAAGATTTCAGAAGAGATATTAAAGTTGTGAGAAAGCAACATCCGTCCAGTTTGAGGTTCAGTCATTTGCTGATGTATAAAGTTAGAAATGATTATGGAGCGTTTTCACCAATCAACAATAGAACATTTTCCTGGCTCAGTTAAATCTATGCTAGTGAGATGGAGTCAAATATTTTAGAAAAATTGACGCCATATTCCACAACTAAGTAGGTAGACAAAATTATTTGTCTATAATTTTTTGATGATACTCTGATGGAACTACTACAGAGCCAGAATAAATACACAATTAATTCTGTCCAGGTACTTAAATTACCTGTGCTTTGCTTTAAATTTTGTAAAATTGCTGACTCCAGGGCTAGAAAGCTTATTCTTCGGTCGATAGACTGTAACACAGTGCTTTTGTACTGTTAGCGGTAACTTTGGATGATACCTCTGCAACTGACTCTCAAAAATTTTCTCAGCTATCGCGAAGCAACTTTGGATTTTCGCGGTTTACATACTGCTTGTATTTGTGGTGCGAATGGTGCAGGTAAGTCTTCCCTACTGGAGGCGATTACCTGGGTGATTTGGGGACAAAGCCGCACTGCTAGCGATGATGATATTGTTCATGCTGGGGAAAAAAATGTGCGGGTTGATTTTAGTTTTATCTGCAATCAGCAAACTTACCGGGTGATTCGCACTCGCCAGCGGGGTAGAAGTAGTGTTTTAGAGTTTCAGGTGGAGGGCGAAGAGGGAAAGTTTCGTTCTTTGTCGGGAAAGGGGGTAAAAGCGACTCAGAAGAGGATTTTGAGCGATTTAAGGCTTGATTACGACACTTTTATTAATTCTTCCTATCTGCGTCAGGGTAAGGCTGATGATTTTATGTTACGTCGTCCTGGCGATCGCAAGCAGATTTTGGCAGATTTACTCAAGTTGAATCGCTATGAGGAGTTGGCGGTGCAAGCAAAGGATGCTTCAAAACAGTTTAAGGGGCAGGCGGAACAGTTAGAGCAAGTTTTGCAGCCTCTGGAGGAGGAATTAGGTAAAAAGGAAGGCGTTATTCAACAGCAAGGGGAATTAGACCAGGAATTGGCGCAATTACAAGAGCAGCAGGAGCAGCAACAGCAAAAATTACAGGGGTTGCAAGCTAGACAACAGCAACGCCAGACTTGGCAACAACAGCTTACTTGGCAACAAAATCAATATCAGAATTTAACTCAAGATTGTTTGCGTTTGCAACAGGATGGGGAGGCTTTGCAAGCTGAAATTGAGAAGTTGGAAAGTTGGTTACAGCAGGAGGCGGAAATTACCACTGCTTACGCGCAACTGGAAAATTTGCGTCAAGAGGAGGAAAGTTTTGCTGCTAAGTTTCAAGCATATCAAGACGCGCAGCAGCAAAGGCAAGAGTTGGAGACGCAGTTAAATCAACAGGAAAATGAATTGCGTTTGGAAATGCGTCAATTACAAACACAGTTATCTTCTTTGGAGAAGCAAGAAGAAGAGATTCAAGGGGTGATGAGTCAGGCGACGGAAATAGCCGCAGCTTTAGCTAAACTAAATTCCCAACGTCAGCGTCTCCAGGAGTTAGATAATTTGCAGCTTCAGGTTTCTCCCTTGCTACAGCGTCGTTTGGCGCTGCAATCGGAGTTGGAGAGGGTGCAAGCGCGATTGACAGCGAAATTGGAACAATTACATTCTTCGGCGCAGGAATTAAACTCACAGATAGTGCAACTTCCCCAGGTAAAACAGTCTGCGGCGACTGTAGAAATGGAAATTGGGGAATTGGAGAAAAAGCGAGTTTATCAGCAGCGAGTGCGAGAGAAGGGAGAAGAGCGAAAGTCTTTCCAGGAAAGGCTTCAGGAGCATCAGCGCACCTATGAGAAGCAGTTGGGGGAAACTCAACAAAAGCTGGCTATGTTGAAGGTTGAGGGCGCTGCTTGTCCTTTGTGTGAAAGAGAATTGGATGAACATTATCGCCAGCGAGTGATGCGTAAAACTAAGACGCAACAGGAAGATATTGAAGGACAATTGTGGGTTATTCGGGAGCAAATGGCGGTTTGTGATAGCGAGTTGCAACTTTTGCGGGGAGAATATGCTAAATTAAATCGAGAATTGGCTCCCTATGATTCCTTGATGCAGCAAAAGGGACAGTTGGAAGCGCAGTTGGAGGCTAGTTTAGAGAAGCAACAACGACTCGCTGCGATTTCTGAGGAACAGGCAAAATTGGAGCAGTCGTTAACTGTGGGTAACTATGCCTTAGAATTACACTCGGAGTTGGCTGGGTTAAATCAGGAATTAGAAAGGCTCAATTATGACGAGCAAACCCACGCTTTAGTTAGAGGAGAAGTGGAAAGCTGGCGCTGGGCAGAAATTCGTCAGGCGAAGCTAGATGATGCTCAACGTCGGAGGCAAGGGATTGAGGCTCAAAAACCAGAACTATTGGCACAAATTGCTGCTTTAGAAAGTTCAATCGCTAATTTACGTCATTCTTCCCCAATTCAGCAGCAAATTCAAGCTGTAGAAGAGCAAATATATCACTTGGGTTACAATCGCGATCAACACAATAGTCTCATTGCTAGTTTACGTCAGGCAAACGATTGGCAACTGCGTTATCAGCAATTACAGCAGGCAAAGCAGCAATATCCTCAACTTACAGGTAAGCTTGAGCAATTAGAAATGCTGCAACAGAGTAAGATCGCAGATAGAGAGGCGATGCAGCAGCAGCTAGAGGAAATTACCACACAAATTTCTCAGATTACCGATAATAGCAGCGAAATTAATACCTTAGAGCAACAAATATACCAACGTCGCCAACGCCTGGATGGTTTACTGGCACAACAGGGGCGTTTAGCACAACAAGTTAGCCATTTGAATGACTTGCAACAGCAATATGAGGATAGCACTCAACGTTTACAGGCATTGCAAAAACAGTGTCGAGTTTACCAAGAATTAGCACAGGCTTTTGGTAAAAATGGTATTCAGGCACTGATGATAGAAAATATTTTGCCGCAATTAGAAGCAGAAACCAACCAAATTTTGGCGCGCTTAACAGGAAATCAGTTACACGTCCAATTTTTAACCCAAAAAGTAGGGCGTAGTAATCGCTCTCGCAAAAAAGATGCCAAACTAATAGATACCTTAGAAATTCTTATTGCTGATGCGAGGGGAACACGTGCTTACGAAACCTACTCAGGAGGTGAAGCGTTTCGGATTAATTTTGCCATTCGTCTTGCTTTAGCACGCATATTAGCACAAAGAGCAGGTACATCCTTACAAATGCTAATTGTAGATGAGGGTTTTGGTACTCAAGATGCAGAAGGTTGCGATCGCTTGATTGCTGCGATTAACGCCATTGCACCTGATTTTTCCTGTATCCTTACTGTTACCCATATGCCTCAGTTTAAGGAAGCTTTTCAAACCAGAATTGAGGTTCGTAAAACTAATCAAGGTTCTCAATTAAGTTTATCAACTTAGGTTTGTGATTTGGTCTGGCGCTAGGTATTAACCTTAAGAAAATCTAAAGTTCTGAAACCCTACAGGCAGTGTACTTCTGACACCTGCTACCTGCCCCCTGCCTTGTGCGTAGCGCTATATCAATAGTAAATAATCGCCAATTGTGCCAATTAAGATTAAGCTTTAGTTAACATAAGGTTAAGAAATGCAGGTAAACCTTCGACTAACATTGAGGAAATCGCTTATTATTCGTGAAATCTTAAACTAGGAAGCAGGGAACATGGCAAACCCAAACGATAAAAATAACTTTATCTATGCTTACAGTACTTATAGAGGTAAATTAACACCAGAAAACCTAGCTTTTAACGCCAATCTGCAAGAATTTTCCCAAAAATCTAGCTTGATTTGTAATTTAGAAACTGCAGGCAAGCTGTCTCCAGAGGAAGCTTACCAAAAAATCAAGACACTTTGGCAACAACTAGACAAGAGCAAAAAGCAACTTGGAATTGGCAAGTAATACTAAATCCGATTTAGCTAGATTACTCCTCTAACAAGCAGGGGAAGCAGGGGAAGCTGGGGAAGTTGGGGGAGTAGGAAGATATTATTAATAAGTCGTCTTGGAAAAGTTTACTTGTTATCAAAACTACTTAATTGTCATTGTTTATTTTCCTCCCAACCTTCTTGTGATTGAAAAGCAAACCTTGGCATCAAAACTACTTGATTGTCATCGTGTAAATTCCATCCCAACCCTCTTCTGGGGGATTTTTGAGGTAATTATTAATGCGCTCAAGATGTAAATTAATTACCCTATCTCCTGGTGCAAATTCCCTCGCATCTTGGAATAAATTGAGAGCATGATGGAAATTTTGCGCCATATAAGCATCCCGTGCACAATGATAGAGGTGGAGAAACTCTTCTTTCACATCATCAATAGACTCTTGCTTCTCACCGATTACCTCATAAACCGTTACCGCTTGCTTTTTCCCTTTAACTCGAATTCGGTCTAATTCACGCAAACGCAGGCGATCTTCACACAATTGTTTAGTATACTCACTAATAATAATATCGCAACCATACTCTTTAGTTAAACTCTCCAAACGAGAGCTTAAGTTTACCCCATCGCCAATAACGGTGTAATCCATCCGTTTGCGGGAACCAATATTCCCTGACACCACTTCACCGGAACTAATACCGATACCAATACGAAACTGGGGTTGATTGAGTTTAATACGTCTGCGATTGAACCTTTGCAAGCGTTTTCGCATATCCAAAGCTGATTTTACCGCCATCCAAGCGTGATTTTCCAGCGTCAAAGGAGCACCAAATACCGCCATTAAAGCATCGCCAATAAATTTATCGAGAGTTCCTTCACACTTAAACACCGCCTCCACCATGGTTTCAAAATACTCATTGAGTAAAGAAACCACCTCCGTTGCTTCCAAATTTTCCGTCATGGTGGTGTAACCGCGAATATCAGAAAAGAGAATGGTTACATCCTTGCGTTCCCCTACCATTAAAGCATTATCCCCAGAAGCCATCACCTTTTCCGCCACTCCTGGAGTCATGTAGCGATAAAGGGTTGATTTCATCCGCTTTTCCCGACTAATATCTTCTAAAACTACCAATCCTCCTTGCACTTTGCCCTCTGGATTGGTTAAAGGATTAACAGTTAAATTCAAACTGCGCTCAATTTTCTGCACTTGTTGACTCGACAAATAGCGCACAGAATCAATTTCTAAAGGATGCTCATTCCAAGGCAAGTAAACATCCTTAATTTTAGTTTGGGGAATGGTAAGGATATAAATTCCATCGGAGTTTGATTCAGAATCTTGTTCTTGATTACCACCAGAATGACTATGATAAATTCCCACTTGTAAACTTTGTTCTGGAACATATTGTTTCGTCCCATGTTTTAAACTGTCGGTGAGGCGAAACTCCAGATTATCAATGGGTACAACCTCCCAAACCCGGCGACCAATTAATTTTATTTCCCACAATTGACGCAGACTTTGGTTTTGCAGTTGTGGTGCTGGGTAACCGAGTAATCCCAATGCTGCTTCATTAATGGTGACAATATTACCTTGCAAATCAGTAGAAATTACAGCATCGGACAAACTTCGCAGAATATCTTTTTGATACTGCTTCTCCGTGAGTACATTTTCAAATAATTTGGCGTTTTCTATCGCGATTCCCGCTTGGATATTAAACGCCTGCATAAATTCTTCATCAGACTTAGTAAAGCTACCTTGCTCCTTATTTATCAGTTGGGTAACACCAATTAAATCACCACCAGAATTAAAAACTGGCATACAAAGAATATTACGAGTCACATAGCCCGTGCGTTGGTCAGTGGTAGAATCGAAACGAGGATCCTTGTAAGCATCAGCGATATTCAAAGATTGACGTGTGGAAGCCACATAGCCAGCGATACCGCGATTAGCTGGAATTCGTATTTCCATCATCGTCATACCATCTGCTTTTGCTACCTTAGTCCACAACTCCCCTGTATCTTTACTCAATAAAAATAGGGTACTACGGTCAGCACGCATTAAACGACGAGCTTGTTCCATAACTGAATTCAGAGTAGCTTGCAAATCTAGACTCTGACCCAAACAGGAGGTAGCCTTAAGTAGAGCAGAAGCACCTCTTTGATTACGAGCTGCCATATAAAAAGATTGACAGGTTTCGAGGATAATGCCAATCGCAGCAGCAAAGTCGCGAAAGCGTTGCTCATCTTCGCTATCGAAGGGAATACCCCCAGCCTTATTGAGTAATTGTACCACAGCAACCACCTGATGAGTACTACTCAAAATCGGCATACACAGCAGAGTTTTGGTATGATAACCAGGACGTTCATCAATTTCGCGATTAAAGCGGGGATGATTGTAAGCATCATCAATATTCAGAGAAGTTCCAGTCGCCGCCACATAACCTGCAATTCCCACATTTAACGGTAGGCGCACTTCTCTATTTTCACCAGTTTCTGGAGAAGATAACCTAGCCCACAGTTGACCTTTTTCTCCATCAAAGAGGAAAATTGTCGTGCGATCAGCCTGCAGGATTTGACCAATTTTAAGGGTAAACGCCTCCATAGTCTGCTCCAACATCGTTTCTAGAGCCTCATTGTTAATCATGTCAATGGCTCTGAGAAACTGTTGAAACTCAGCAGTGATAAAATCCAGCAAGCAGATAAACTCTGTGATAGAGAGATCTTGAACTCGGTCAGTCAGAGCATTATTTCGATTTAACTGTGTTAGCTGAGTCAGCGTCGCCAAAATGCTACCGGTGTTGGAAAGTGTCATATCCGAATCTGAGGATGCAAAATCAAGTTTATAGCTTGCTGGAGAGAAGATTCCCTGTTATAAAAAAAATAGTCCTGGTTTTCCCATTTTCTTGAGCTTAGCGAATTTGGCTCAGAATTTTCTCCATTGGATTTTCCGGAACTATAATATTCTCTTCAGGACAATAGCTTGAATCATTTAGTCTCTCTTGCCTTTTTGCAAAGACAGGTTTGTTGCATGGCCTGGCGGCAATTTAGTATAGTTTGAGACACAATCTGATTAGTAGACGCTGGTGCAAAGCATTAGCCTGCGGCATTTATGATAACAGTTGAAGCTTGTGGACTACCTCAGCACGAACCCTGATAGATGCTTTCCTTGGGAAGCTCACTTCATTACCTTAGCTTAAAATTTCAAACTATCTTGAGCGGTCAATTCAGTATTTTCCGTAGTAAAAATGCGACTTTAGTTAGGCGTTAATCGATTTATTTACCTTCTAAACCTAAGGTATCTCCCCACTAGCCGGGAATACAATGGTAAATACACGTAAATCTTCCCTCCTTTGCCAAGATGAACTTTATCGAATCTTTACTCGTACCTCAGTAATTTCACTGTAAAAGTAGTGCCCGCCATCTCATTCGACTCGACGTTTAACTCTCCTCCATGAGCAACCACAATGCGTTTAACAATCGCCAAACCCAAGCCATTACCAGAGGGCTTACTAGTATAAAAAGGTTGAGTCAAGCGAGGTAAAATTTCCGGTGGAATGGGTGCACCACCATTGTGAATTGCGATCAAGATGTGATCTTGCTCTGGCTGCACCCTAAGTTGTACCATCTCACCTTCTGTGACTGCTTCACAGGCATTTTCCACCAAATTAATAATCACCTGTTTTAACTTATCTGGGTCAGCCCAAACAAAGGTAGTAGTGGGTGCACTTTGAAATTTCAGGTGTCGTTGACAAGCAATAGGTAAATCTTGGAGAGAATTTAAAATTTGAGCTAAAAAAGCGTTAACTTCTAACTTTTCCCTACTCAGTTGCTGCTCCTTAGCATAGAGTAAAATCTCATTTAAGAGCCTCTGTAAACGCTCAGCTTCATCCATAGCTAAATCAAGCCGAGTCTGAAAACGCGCAGTTAAATCCAATTGTTGCAGAGAATTTAAACCCATCAGCACCGTAGTCAGGGGATTGCGCACCTCATGGACAATCATCGTTGCTAACTCCCCAATTTCCGCCAAACGAGCCGTTATTTGCTCCGTTTGCTTGCGCTGTGTTATGTCACGGGCTAAAGCAAGTTGCACCTTCTCTCCTCCCCAGTCGAGCAAACCAACACGCACTTCCACCGGAAAAGTGGTACCATCCTTGCGTTGATGTATACCTTCAAGGGTAGCAGCCCCTCCCTGAGTAAATTGCTGGTGCAAAGCTAGCAACTCTTCTCGAGTTAACTTTTTTTCCACATCCGGTAGACATAACCTCTGTAACTCTTCACGGTTGTAGCCTAAACTAGTACAAGCTTGCTGGTTCACATTGATGATATGACATTTGTGGTCAATGACAAAAATCGCATCTGCAGCTTGTTCCACCAAAGAGCGAAAACGAGCTTCACTCAAACGCAAAGCTTGCTCAATTTTTTTTCTCTCCTCAATTTCTGCTTGGAGTAACTGATTAAATTGCTGCTGTTGTTGATACAGTTCATAATTATCAATGGCGATGGCTGCTCTTTCTGCAAAAAGTTTGGCTAACTCCACCTGCTGTGAGTGGAATTGTGCAGCTTGCTTGCCAAAGGAACAAATAGTGCCAATTACCTTCCCCGTGGGTGTGCGCAGAGGAACACCTAAATAGGCTCGATAACCTTCTGGTGCTTCTCCATGCTGGCGATCGCAACTGGCATCATCTACCAACAGAGGACAGTTACCATCTACCACACTACCCGCTAGCGTACCATGCAAATCGTACAGTTGCTGCTGTTTTTGGTCAGGAAGTTGGATACTACTGGCGAGAATACGCTCCCAATCATCTTGACACAGAGTAATCACAGACCAATCAGAATCAATTAGTTCGCTGACTCCCAAGGCAATTTCTTCTAGGTAGCGATTCAAATTGCTACTACGGTAGCTCAGAGAGGACAAAAGCTCAATCGTACGTTGCCAAGGCAGCATCATAACTGTTTAGGGAAACTTTTGACTAGCAACAATAATTCTAACTAAGTCTCAGGAGTTGGGGAATTGGGAAGTTGGGGAAGCTGGGAAAGCTGGGGAATGGGGAAGTTGGGTAAGCTGGGGAGGCTGGGGAAGTAACAAGTAATAAGTAACGTCTAATATGAATCAAGTTCTGAAACCCTTTTAATTGTGTATGTAGTTCCTTTAAACATAATTTCATAGCCGACTCAAAACCCTCACGCTACAAGGCTCGTTTTTCATTCACATCAGGCGTAAGTAATAATTTTGATGCTCAACTGTAGATCAAAATTAACCTAATTACCCAAAAACACCCAATCAACAATCAAAACAAATCCGGATTTTGCTTATACCTCAGCCGAATGAGAATCGCGATTACAACTACTTACTAAACCTTAGTTGCTCGATTGAGGGTGTAATCTTCCACATCACGAGCCTTTTTACCCCGCCATAACAGACGCATAGGAGTTCCCTTAAAACCTAGGGATTGGCGGAATTGACGCTCAATATAACGGCGATAGTTCTCATTAAAACGCTTGGGGTCATTGACAAAAAGAGTAATTGTCGGTGGTTGACTTCTTACCTGAGTGCCGTAGTAAATTCTCCCCTGTTTACCCTGACGTGTGGTGGGTGGAGAATGCCAAGCCATGGCTTCTTGCAAGACTTCGTTGATTACAGAAGTACTGACACGACGACAATGTTCAGTAGCAGCATTATCTACCAAACTCAATATTTTATTCACCCTTTGACCAGTGTGGGCGCTAACAAAAATTGTTTCTGCCCACTCCATGTAGTAAAAGCGGTCTTCAACATGCTTTTTATAATCATAGATGGTATAGGAATCTTTATCTATAGCATCCCATTTATTAATTACAATGACAGCCGCACGCCCTTCATCCATAATCCGCGCTGCTAGTTTTTGGTCCTGTTCGGTGATACCATCAATTGCATCTATAACCAGCAACACCACATCCGCACGGCGAATGGCTTTAAAAGCGCGATTAATACTGAAAAATTCGGCTCCATATTCGACGTTTTTCTTCTTACGAATACCAGCCGTATCAATGAGACGATAGCTTTTGCCATTCCTATTTACTACCGTATCAATCGCATCGCGAGTAGTGCCAGAAATAGGGCTCACAATGGAGCGATTTTCTCCAGTAAAAGCGTTGAGGAGACTGGATTTACCCACATTGGGGCGACCAACAATTGCTACTTTTGTTTCCTGGTTATCAGGTAATTGATCTGTGTCTGGTAAATGGGAAATTACAGCATCGAGTAAATCTCCGGTACCATTACTATGAATCGCTGAAATGGGGAATGGTTCCCCCACACCCAACTCCCAAAATTGAGCCGCTTGAATTAACCCTTGCTCCAACGATTCGCATTTATTAACTGCGAGTATTAGGGGTACAGATTGCTGGCGCAGCCAATGGGAAATTTCCACATCCCCCGCTGTTACACCCATCTGTCCATCCACAACCAAAATCGCCACACTCGCCTCTGCTAGGGCTAACATGGCCTGCTCTCGAATCAGGGGCAAAAATTCGGTATCATCATCAAAGACTAAACCACCAGTGTCCACCACCTGAAAATCGCGATCTTGCCAAAATGCAGAGCGATAGGTGCGATCGCGAGTAATTCCCGGTTCATCATGGACAATTGCTTGTTGATCGCCTGCTAAGCGATTGACAAGGGTTGATTTACCCACATTGGGACGACCAATAATAGCAACAATAGGCAAAGACATAGGTGCAGGTAATGGATGCTCAATTCACGCTATTTCTATCGTAGTAGTTGTTTGTTATTTGTGGAAATGGATGTGGAAACGGATGATGAATTGTGCTAAAGCGTAATTAATAGTCATGACAATGGATGGGTAATACATTATTACTAATTACCCAACTCCCAATCTCCCCCAGCCTCCCCTGCTTCCCCAGCCTCCCCTGCTTCCCCAGCCCCATCTTCTCCTAATTCACATTTGTGAAAGTCTATTCACAAATCATCCTTACTGGGGATGAAGCCGTAAAACTAAAATTAAAGTTTAATTCTCAAAGGTATGAACCCAGAGGAATTTATCAAGGCGTGTGTGAGGTTAAATCCCAGACAACAGGAAGTTTTACTCCATGTTTTATCTGGACAAGAGGATGAGCAGATTAAAGCTCATCTGTTAAATTATCAAACCAGTGTCAGTGAGCAACTACAACAGCTTGGCAATGCTTTTTTGGGGTTAGAGCATCAGTCAGCACCAGCAGGTTTACCCAGTCAAATAGTAGCTCTCATTGCTCGTTATCGACCAGAACTTTTAGGCGATTCTCCCTGGCTTACTCCTCAATTAGAACCAGCTAAAAAAGTTTTACTCAGTTGTTCTTCCATTCCTGAGTCGGGTTTGGAGTTATTGGGTTCGCTCTATACTGGGTTACTAGAGCGCAAGTATACCTGTGTTTTATTAGATGATAGTCTACGTTTAGCTAGCCAAGGATTGCAGCAGATTGAAGGGGAAATTGAGGAAGGTTATCCCCTGGTAGTTTTACTATCAAGAAATGCTGCGAGTAATCCTCTGGTGATAGAAGAGATTCGTTTGGCAAAACAACGGTCTCAGGGGAAAATTGTAGCTATTGGTGTTAATTGTCCTTGGAGTTTACTCAGCTATGATCTCCGGGGTTATTTACAAGAGTGTACCTGGCAAGAGTGGTACTCTTGTAGAGATACAGATGGGGTTGTGAATAGGTGCCTTGAGGTAGCAATGGCTAATAAAATTGCCTTCACAGCCGCTCTAAATTCCCGTCACGTCAGCGATATTGCTCCACCTCAATATCCTCCCCAAACTTTTGGTGAAACCTGTTTAGAGCCGGAAAAAGTGGCATTGGGGACGAATTTTTATCTTGAACGTCCTGGAGTTGAAGAGCTTTGCCAACATGAAATTCAACAGCCAGGTGCTTTAATCCGCATCAAAGCACCGAGCAAGATGGGCAAAACTTCCTTGATGGCGCGCATTATCCATCAGGGACAACAGTTGGGCTATGCTACAGTGTTTGTCAGCTTACAGTTTGCTCAGTTAGAAGCACAACCAGATTTAGAGCAGTTTTTACAATGGTTTTGTACCCAGGTAGCCCAGCAATTGGAGTTACCAACTAAACCAGCTAATTCCTGGAGCCAGCTTTTAAATAGTAAGGTGGCCTGTAAATCCTATTTTGAAAAGTATGTCCTTCCCCAGTGCCACGGTGCTTTAATTTTAGGGGTGGATGAAGTGGATTTAATGGGTCAAAATTCCCAGTTAGCAGGGGAATTTTTTAGTTTATTGCGATCATGGCACGAGGCTGCTAAAAATCGCCCGATTTGGCAAAAGTTACGCCTGGTTTTAGTTCACGCTACGGAGCTTGATTTGCCTTTGTCAATTAATCAATCTCCTTTTAATGTGGGTTTTCCCATTGAGTTACCTGAATTTACACTCCTCCAGATTCAGGATTTAGCAGTGCATCATGGTTTGGATTTGAGTGCGTCGCAGGTGGAACAACTGATGGCAATGGTGGGGGGACATCCCTATCTGGTAAGGTTAGCTTGCTCCCAATTGGCGCAGTCAAGGTTGAGTTTTGACCAAGTTTTAGCCACCGCAGCGACTAATACTGGTATTTATGGTGAGTATTTGCGCAGACAATGGTGGGAGTTGCAAAGACAGCCTGAATTGGTTGCAGCTGTGGGTAAGATTAGTTCTCAAGCAGCACCTGTCAGTATAGAATCGAAGCTAGCATCCCAGTTATACAGTATGGGGCTCATTACTTGGCAGGGCGATTTAGTCACTTTTCGCTGTCGTTTGTATCAGGATTTTTTTGCACAGGTTGATTCTGATTAGAGATTTAGAGATGTAATACTAAATCCGATTTCACTAAACTACGCCTGCAAAAATCTCGGGAGTAGGCTCCACTTAGAAGCGGATTTAGTATAAGATATTACCTCCATAAATAAGGAAATAAGAATAAGGCTTTCTTCAACAGATCTATTTAAAACTAGATCTATTCACCAGGGATGTACGTATGACAACGCTAATGCAAGCCAACTATAACTATCAGGTTGGTGGTAGTTTACCTCAGGATGCACCAACTTATGTCATTAGACAGGCAGATGCAGACTTATTTGAAGGAGCGATTACGGGTAATTTTTGCTATGTTTTGAATTCGCGGCAAATGGGCAAATCTTCGTTGCGGGTGCGGACGATGAAAAAGCTGTACACCAGGAGAGTTGCTTGCGGAGTCATTGATTTAATGGAGATTTGTAGTTGGGAAACTACTTTGGAACAGTGGTATGCCAGTGTAACTTATACTTTAGCGAGTAGTTTTAATTTACTGGATGAGGTGGATATTCCCAGTTGGTGGGAGCAACAGGAAAATGCATCTCCCATACAGCGTCTAGAGAATTTTATTCGGGAAATTTTGCTGGTCAAAGTAACACAAAATCTGGTGATTTTTGTTGATGAAATTGATAGTGTACTGCGTCTTGGTTTCAAGGTAGATGATTTTTTTGCCTTGATTCGTTCCTGTTATCAACAGCGTTTTTATTCAGAAAGTTATCAACGTTTAACTTGGGTTTTGTTGGGGGTAGCGACTCCTAGTGAATTAATTCAAGATAGTCGCTATACACCCTTTGATTTAGGTCGAGAAATTCAGCTTACGGGTTTTAAATTATATGAGTGTCATAGTTTGCACCAGGGTTTGGCTTCCCAGGCTGATAATCCCCAGGCTGTCATGAGAGAAATCTTGGCTTGGACGGGAGGAAAACCTTTTCTGACGCAAAAACTGTGTCAGTTAGTGGCAAACTCTAGGATGCAAATTCCAGCTGACGAGGAGGCTGCGATTGTTGCACAATTAGTGCACAGTAAAATTATTGAGAATTGGGAAGCCAAGGATGAGCCGGAACATTTACGTTCTATTCGCAACCGAGTTTTACATAGTAGCAAGCACAGCCGTCAGTTATTGCAACTCTATAGGCAGATTTTACTCCAGGGAGAAATTCCGGCGGATGATTCCCCAGTTCAAATAGAGTTGCGCTTATCTGGCTTGGTAGTTAAGGAGGAGGTGGGTAAGCTTTATGCTCAACCCATATTGCGAGTTTACAATCGCATTTATGGCGAAGTTTTTAATCTCCAGTGGCTTCAGGAACAGGAAAAGCCAGAAACTCTGCTATCAGATGAGTTACCTATTAATCATAGCAATGAACATGAACAGGTTATCTACGACCATTTTCTATTCCTAGTACACAACTTTACTCCCCAAGGAGTTATTGAACGTTTTGAAAAGTTATTGCTTGGAAAACAAAGCTATCCAGAACCAGAAATTGCTACTGCTTTGCGCTGGATTGTACTGACTCAGAGAAATCAACAAATTTTTAACTACTTCCTCAATCGCTGTTGTTACATCCTGATTAATTATTGGCGTTATCAAAACCAAGAAGGTGCGATTGCCAGTTTAATTTCTTTATTTCAGTCTTCTGTGGTACAAAAAATAGAAGCCAATCCTGCACGGGGTAATACTCGCCAGCGCTTGAGAAAGTTGGTGCATATTTTTAGCAAAAGTGAGGAGTATTTGGGATTGCAATCTCTATTTTTAGCTCCCATTATTGATGAGAAAAAAAGCAACAGCACCGCATTGCAAAAAAGATCCAATTCTAGTCCTCTTCTCCACTCCTATATTTACCGTTATCCTTACCTCTATCACCACTGTTTATTGAGTCAAAAAAGTCGTCCTGAGTATCGCCAAGTTATCCAGCGCATTCAAGCAGAAAGACAGTGGCAGTTTGCGCTAAATCTCAGTCAATATGCAGCATATCTAGTAAGAAAAGAAAAGAGAAATCAAGCTAATTCTCCTAATAATCCCACCCTACTTAGTGACGAGGAACTTTATCTTTCGCTGCAGCAATTTGTCGGCAAGGTAGAAGGTTCTTATTCTCAAAAAGATATTGCTCATATTTTCATGAACTATAAAGCTAAAGCCTGTTCCTATGAGCATTTCAAAAGATTACTCTACGACTACTTAGTCGCTTCAATCCCTAAAGAATATGGTAAACATAACTTTTTTAATCGCTTGAAGCATTTTCTAACAGATACCAACTCCGCCTCCAATGCCCAACCATTGAATGAATTTTTATTGCTGCAAACCTGTCGTAAATTGTGTCAGTTTCTCGTCGAGAGTCCCCAACATCCCAATCATATTTACTTTGTTGATTTGATATCCAATCTTGGTTCCAGGCAAATGACTAGTTTACTGCTAAAAGTAGTTCTTCTCTCCGGTAAGGTGAAGCCGGATTTAGAAAAACGCTTTTCCTTATTATTCAAACACTATGGTGGTAGTCCCTTGCAGGAAAACCTGTGGCTAGTTCACTCCCTAGAAAACCTCAATGTTGCTTTTGTGGTTAATTTTGGTTCAGTAGATTTATCTTTTATCAGCAACCGACGTTAAAAAAACGTACCTGTGGTACAATTAAGAATATATACTGGAGACATATTCTGCATATCCATTGTAGGGTAGAGTTTCCATGAGCTCCCAACTGAAGTTAGGACCTGCACCAATAAACTTCTCCGTAGCCTGAGACCAACGAGGATGGGGTATATCGGGGTTAACATTGGCGATGAAATCGTACTCGCTAGGCACTAGGGTATTCCAGTAGGTGGCGGGTTGCTCTTCGAGGAATTCAATCTTGACAATGGATTTTGCCCCCTTAAAGCCATACTTCCAAGGCACAACCATTCTAATGGGCGCGCCATGCTGTTTGGGCAGAATATGACCATAAATACCCACAGCAAAGAAGGCTAAATCATTTGCCATCTCCTCAATGCGTAAACTTTCTCTATAAGGCCAAGGTAAAGAACCAAGGTGGAAAGCAGGACCTGTGGTAATTTGAGAATCATAGAAGGAAGTAAAACGGACAAACTTTGCCTTCGCCGTTGGTTCGACATCCTCCATAATTAGCCGCATCGGAAAGCCAATCCAAGGCAAAACCATCGACCATGCTTCCACACAGCGAAAGCGATAGATACGCTCTTCCAGGGGAAATTTGGTGGTTAAATCATCCAAATCGTAGGTGCGAGGATTACTAACTAATCCACTTACTTCCACCTGCCAAGGATCAGTAGGTAACTTTTGTGCTGCTTGCCAAATTGACTTATCACCACCGAACTCGTAGAAATTATTGTAGCGCGAGGAGAGAAGTTCGTCGGTAATTGGTCGGTCTACTTTAGCAAAGTTGCGATTAGTCGTTACTTCCAGAGAAGTATATTCGGGAGATACAGCCTTAGTTTTTTCTTGCTGACAACCTGTAAGGGGAATCAGACTAGCGCCGATACTTGCTCCCACAAGAGTTTTGAGAAAGCGACGACGGTTAGTGTAGGAACTTTGGGAGGTAACTTTACTCTCCGGTAGTTGCCAAGATTTGGGGATACGGATTAAGGTCATTGAGCAACGGATGGGTTATAGAATGTTGACTAATTAAACAATAGATGGAGACAACGGTTGACATCCTCCCGCCGACGGAGTCGGGGGATTCCTAAACCTCACGATTTAAGTTTCTGTTTCTTTCTCAAAAGAGTTTTGCGCAACTGCCCTTTAACATCATGGTTATCAGGTCTTACGTTCGCTCCACAGACAGTCACTGCGAGTCCCGCAGCCAGAATGTTTTTCCCTGCATTAATATCTCTATCGATGCCCTCTGTGCCACAGCTAGGACAATCCCACTTGCGTACATCAAGAGGCAACTTATCCATGACAAAACCGCAATGGTTACATCGCTTACTACTAGGGAAAAAACGGTCAATTTTGACCAATTGTCGCCCGTACCATTCACACTTGTACTCAAGTTGACGGAAGAATTCCCCCCAAGAGGCATCGCTAATACTTCGGGCAAGATGGTGGTTTCTAACCATGTTTCTAACTGCCAAGTCTTCAATAGCAATCAAGCTATTTTTCCGAACCAAATCGGTGGTTAACTTGTGCAAGAAATCACTGCGAGCATCTTTGATTTTGGCGTGTATTCTGGCTAGCTTAAGTCTCGCCTTGTGTCGGTTACTAGAGCCTTTGGTTTTCCGACTCAGTTCCTTTTGCGCGGCTTTGAGCTTTTGATAGAGCCGATTAAAATGCTTGGGATTGGCTATTTTTTCTCCGTCACTGGTACTAATCAAACTAGAGACACCAGCGTCAATACCAACTTGTTTTGGAGTTGGTGGCAATACACGGACGGTATAGTCGTCTATCAACATAGAGACAAACCAACGTCCAGATGGATCTAGTTTGACAGTAATAGTAGAAGGAGAACAGCCTTCGGGAACAGATCTAGACCAAACAATATTAAGTGGTTCAGAGCATTTAGCCAACCACAATTTACCATCTCGGTATTTAAAAGCAGATTTGGTAAATTCAGCCGAACCACCATTCTTTTTTTTCTTAAACCGAGGGTATTTGGCACGTTTCCCCCAGAAGTTGGCAAACGCTGCTTGGTGCGCGTTCCCTTGCGCCTTACGGCGGCGCGGGGTCGCATCCGCTTTTTGCAGGTGTCTGAGGCACTGCTGCAAGGGGACACAGCTAACTTCGTTGAGAAAATCAAGTTCCTCAATCTTTTTCCAACTGGTCAAAAGACTAGAGGTTTCCTTGTATTGGATTCTTTCTTGCCTTTCATACCAAGCTTCGGTACGAGTTGCCAAAGCCTTGTTGTATACCAAACGCACGCAGCCCATTGTTCGTCGCAAGAGGTTTTCTTGCGCTTGAGTTGGGTAAAAGCGATATTTGTAAGCACGTTCAGTCATGCTCACATTGTACCATATTAAATGTAAAACTTTTAATTAGAGGTCGGGCATTCCTCCCATCGACAAAGTCGAGGGTCTCCTGCCCGAAGAAAAGATGATCGCTCTTGGGGGTAAGTTTTTAGAGTCAGTATTGTCATTCACTCTCAAAATTTCCCCATTTCCCCATTTCCTCATCCCCCTATCTCCCTATCTTCCTACAATCTTGCCTGTATTATCGATATATTGTTCCTGATTACCGCATTTTACCTTCGCCCTACCTTGAGCAAACCCTTGTACAGCTTGGAATTGGGGTTGAATTACCACTTCTCCAGTGCTATCAATGTAGCCCCATTTGGCACCGAGACCAAAACCAATTGTTACCCTCATTAACTGCAGGGGGATTTTAACTGCTGCTAGTCCTTCGGCAAAATCCTGAGCTTCGATAAACTGGGGAGGGATAAGCATTTGTGTGGTGGTATCGATATAGCCATATTTACCCTCTTGTTTCACTGCGGCTAAGCCTTCACTAAAATCCCTTGCATCTTCGTAGTGTAGAGGAATGACTAATTTCCCGGTAGTATCTATATAACCATAGCGATCATCAACACAGACAGAGGCTAATCCTTGGTTGAATTCTCCCGCCCAATCGAACATTTGACTGACTAAACGCCCGGTTTTATCTATATAACTATATCTTTTGCCAATTCTCACCCGTGCTAAGCCGACTCGAAAATTCCTCGCACCCGCGAATTGGGGAGGAATGACTAATTCTCCCAGGGGATTAATATAACCGTATTTACTGCCAATTTTAACTAAGCCTAAGCCTTCGCTAAAGTCTCCTGCGCCATCAAATTGGTCTGGAATCGCTAACTCTCCGGTACTATCGATATAACCCCACTGATGACCGAAGGGAACAATTCCCAGTAATTTGCGGCTGACTTTAACTGCTGCTAAACCTTCAGCAAAATCCCTAGCAGCGAGGAAAAGAGGGCTAATTACTTGTCCTGTGGTGTTGATATAGCCGTAGTGAGTACCAATTTTCACCCGTGCTAATCCAGATTTGAATTCACAAGCACTATCAAATTGAGCTTCAATGGCAACTTCACCCGTATGATTATCTTGATAACCAAATTTGTCCCCTACTTGAACTGGTTGTAGTACTAGGGGTGGTTTCTTTTTGGCTTTGGTAATTTTAACTGTTGCTGGATTTAGTTGTGGATTGAGGGGTGCAATCGCAGGGAAAACAACACCAGGATTTAAATCTTGCAACACTTCCAAAGCAGATTGGTAGCGCTTGTTCCCATTCTTTTGCACCATCTTATCGAGGATTTCCCCTAAATTATCTCCCAAAGGATTTGCCACATAGTCTCGCCATACCCAACCATTCCCCGTTTCTGCGAGTAAATCAAAGGGGTCAACTTGGGTTAATAGATGTAGACAAGTGACCCCCAAACTATATAAATCGCTAGCAAAGAGGGCTTTTCCCTGGGCTTGTTCTGGTGCAACATATTGGGGAGTACCAATTACGGTACCTTGTTTAATTACCGTCATCCCTGTGGCAAATTTCGCTGCGCCAAAATCAACTAAAACTAGCTGTCCATCCCTGCGTCGTCGAATAATATTCTCTGGTTTAATGTCGCGATGGATTACCTGATTACTATGGACAAATTGCAGTACCCGAAGCAAACTATTGAGTAGTTGACGTATTTGCGTTTCTTTAAAAGCGCCTTCCTGGGCTAATTCAGCACTTAAATTATCCCCATCCACAAACTCTTGCACGAGGTAGTGTTGTCCACTTTGTTGAAAATAGGCAAAAAGTTCGGGTATTTGGTCGTGTTTACCTAACTTTTCCAGTTGTAGTGCTTCCTGGGCAAACAATTTAGCTGCTTTTTGCGCTTGGTTAATCCCCTGTCTTTGACTCAAAAACTGCTTAATGACACAGGGAGGATGGGAAGGCTTATCTGCATCGAAGGCGAAGAAGGTTTTGCCAAATCCCCCTTGACCAATGATTTTCAAGGCGCGATAACGTTCTTTGAGCAGTAATTTAGAACCACACTGCTGACAAAAGTTCATCCCCTCAGGATTTTGTGGTTGGGGACAGTTGGGATTGAAGCAATAGCTCATCCAGTCGGACAAAAATTAAGGGTTACAGATATTTTAGCGGTTTGCTTTCTTATCTAGCGGAAAAAACTAGGTCAGGTAGAAGATTGAGGTGCAAGCTTGTCTTCCGTTCAAAATTGCACATTGATTGGAGTAGGGTGCAAGGGAGAAGATTTG
>CAZWGS010000004.1:0-49668 GCA_964633315.1 uncultured bacterium
ATATTTCTGAGGTTAGGCAACGGGCGCTGACTGATGATGTGGTGGAGTTCATGGCGCAAAGACTACAGAAATTACCGACGGCAACTCAGGAGGTGTTGAAGTTAGCTGCTTGTATAGGGAATCAGTTTGATTTACATACTTTGGCGATTGTTTGTGAGCAATCTCCAGGAAATACGGCAGATAGTTTGTGGAAGGCTTTACAAGAAGGATTCATTTTACCTCAAAGTCAGGTTTATAAGTTTTATCTTGGACAAAACAAACAAAGTAATCAAGAGGGAAATTTTCAGGTTGTTAATTACAAGTTTTTACATGATCGGGTGCAACAGGCAGCTTATTCTTTGATTCCCAATGAACATAAACGGAAAAAGCATTTAAAAATAGGTCAATTTTTATTGAAAAATATTCCACAACAGGAACAAGAAAATAAAATTTTTGAGATAGTTAATCAATTAAACTTTGGAATAGATTTAATTCAAGACAATTCTCAAAAAGATGAATTGGTAAAGTTAAACTTTATTGCTAGTCGTAAAGCAAAGGAGGCAACGGCATATGTTGCGGCTGCTAAATATGCAGAAAATTGCCAGCGATTACTTCCAGAAAAAAGTTGGGAGCATCAGTATGAATTCAATCTTTCTTTATCTCAATTACAAGTAGAAATTGCTTATCTAACTGGTGATTTTATTGCCATGGAAAAGTTAGCCAAGCAAGTTTTTAAAAAAAGCAAAAATATTCTGGATCAAGTCAAAATTTATGAAGTCAGAATCGAAGCACTTACTGCCCAAAAGAATTTGCTTGGTGCTGTTAGTTCAGGGTTAGAGATTTTAGCAATGTTGGGATTAGAATTTCCCCATCAACCATCTCCTGCTGATATTGATGCTGCATTTAAAGAAACTGCAATCGCACTAGCAAATAGAAAAACATCTGAGCTTTTAGAATTGCCAGCAATGCAACAAGCTGAATATGTCAGTGCGATGCAAATTATAATGAACTTAATACCATGTGCTCACATGGCAAAGCCCCTACTTTTTCCTCTACTTATCTTAAAGATGATTGATTTATCTTTGAGTTACGGTAATGCACCAACTTCAAGCTTTGCTTATGCGATTTATGCCACACTATTATGGGACGCTGCTGGTGATATTGTATCTGCATACGAGTTTGCTTGCTTGGGATTAGAGTTATCATCGCGACTGCAACAAAAAAACTTAAAACCAAGAATAGTATTTGTCGCTTATTGCTTTTCTATGCATTGGAAGCAGCATTTGAGTCAAAGTTTACAACCTTTAGAGTCATCTTATTCTCATAGCTTGGAAGTTGGAGATTTGACATTTGCAGGCTATTTTGTTTATACCCGCACTCTTCAAGCATTTTATATTGGTAAGCCTTTGGATGAATTAGCTTCGATAACAGCTAGTTACAGCGAAGCTTTGCAGAAAATTAATCAAATAAATACTTTTAGCTACAATGAAATTGTTCGACAAACGATACTTAATTTAGTTGGTGATGTGGAAAATCCAGTTGTACTAACTGGTCAAGCTTGGGATGAAGAAAGTCAATTACCCATACTGGTAAATGCTAATGACGAACTAGGTTTAGCATTTGTATTTATTAAAAAATTATTTTTAGCTTATACTTTTGGATATTTTAATCAAGCTTTAGAATATTCCGAAAATACCAAAAAGCATTTAGATGCAATCACAGCGATGTATATTGTATCAATATTTTATTTTTATGACTCTTTGTCTCGCCTGCAACTATTTACATCAGTTTCAGAGCAGGAGAAACTCAATATTTTCGAAGATGTCAATTCTAATCAGGATAAAATGAAAAAATGGGCGAATCATGCGCCAATGAATTTCCAACATAAACATGATTTAGTTGAAGCAGAGAAATATCGGGTTTTAAGAAATAATTACAAAGCTGGAGATTTCTATGATAGGGCTATAGCCGGAGCAAAAGAAAACGAATATATTCAAGAGGAAGCCCTAGCTAATGAACTTGCTGCTAAATTCTACCTCAATTGGGGCAAAGAAAAAGTTGCGGCTGGCTATATGCAAGAAGCTTACTATTGTTATGCTCGTTGGGGAGCTAAAGCTAAAACAGACGACTTAGAAAAACGCTATCCTAACTTACTAACTCCCATTCTACAGCAGGCAATAGCAACCATAAATCCTCTCGAAACTCTATCTTCCCTTAGCCAATCTAATATTTCTATTCATCACTCCACTACTACTAACAAATCCTCTCTAGTTAGCATTAATAATTCTCTTGATTTTGCTGCTGTCCTCAAAGCTTCTCAAGCTCTTTCTGGAATTATTCATTTTGATGAATTACTACGTCAACTTACCCAAATAATCTTACAAAACTCTGGAGGCGATCGCTGTGCTTTAATTCTTCCTGATAGACAAGAAGAATGGTTTGTTCGAGCTATTGCCACTGTTCAAGAAACACAACTTTGTTCTCAAACTTTAGAAAATAATGCTAACTTACCCACCAAGTTGATTCAATATGTCAAAAATACCCAAGAAGTTGTCGTAATCAACGACTTAAAAACATATTTACCCGTAATTGATGAATATTTACTAGCAAGGCAACCCAAAAGTGTACTTTGTTTACCTATTCTCAATCAGGGAAATTTAATTGGTATTGTATACCTGAAAAATCTCTCTGCCAGTGGTGTATTTACGAAAGAGCGAATTCTGGTGCTAAATTTCCTCTGCACCCAAGCTGCTATTTCCCTAGAAAATGCACGTCTCTATCAACAAGCACAAGATTATTCCCAGCAGTTAGAGGAATCACAATTACAGATTGTGCAAAATGAAAAAATGGCTTCTTTGGGTAATTTAGTAGCAGGTGTAGCTCATGAAATCAATAATCCTCTCGGTTTTCTCAACGGTAGTATTGACAATGCAAAGGAATACCTTAGGGATATTATTGAACATCTTGAACTCTATCAAGAGCAATATCCTAATGCGACTGAAACTATACAAGAAAACGCCGAAGAGATTGATTTAGATTTCCTGTGTGAAGATATACCCAAACTACTCTATTCAATGGAGAAAGCAACGAAGCGAATTAATAAGATTAGCACTAGTTTACGCACTTTCTCCCGTGCTGATGCTGAACATAAAGTTAGTGCTAACCTACATGAAGGATTAGATAGCACCATCTTAATTCTTAAATATCGTCTCAAAGCTAACGAAAAACGTCCTGCGATTCAAGTGATTAAAGATTATGGGGAATTATCTCCAGTGGAATGTTTTCCTGGACAACTAAATCAGGTTTTCCTGAATATTATTGCCAATGCGATTGATGTTTTTGATGAAATGGCGCAAACTCAATCTTTCCAAGAGCTAGAATTAAATCCACAACAAATTACCATCCGCACAGGAATCGAATCAAATCTCGTTTATATCTGTATTGATGATAATGGCAAAGGAATGAGTGAGGATGTGCAAGCTAAAATATTTGAGCATTTATTTACCACCAAAGATATTGGTAAGGGTACAGGATTGGGATTGGCGATCGCACGTCAAATTGTAGTAGATAAACATGGTGGTACTCTAGATGTGAATTCATCTTTGGGGCAAGGTACACACTTTTATATCCGATTACCTATTTTGCTTTGATATTTTAGTTTAAAAGTAGAAGATAATTTAACTTGTAAGCAATCACTTAGTTAAGCTAAAACTCATTTAAATTGGGACTTGCTAATGACTAAAATTTTTACTAGCAAAGGCTCTCAGACATAAGGAATTATACAAATCCGGTTTGCATAGTACCCTTTCAGATATTGTGTAATACCATTTTGATAAATGGCTGCTATGGAAAAATCTTTACCTGACAAGGGTTTACAGCTACTCATTTGTAACATTATTTTATGAAATTGGTATAAGGCAGGTGGGTTTGGAGAAAAAAAGTAAGTCATTTATAGGTCGCATTTACCAAGGGGATTTGATATTACAGTTTAAATGAACCAATGAACAACAGCTTAGTTTTCCCAATCTCCCCCTGCTACCCCTGCTACCCCTGCTTTCCCAACTCCCCAACTCCCCAACTCCCCATCTTCCTATTATTCAGTGACCTAAAAGACGCTCGCGTAATCGCTTAATCCTGTCTCTATATTTAGCTGCTTCTTCAAACTCCAAATTCTTAGCTGCTTCTTGCATTTGTCCTTCCAATTGTTTGATTAATTCGGGAATCTTTTCTAGGGATAAATCAGCTGATTTTTCGTAAATTTCTTCTAGTTGTTGGGAATTCAAACGGCGAGAAATATCTAAAAAAGAGAGAATAGAATTGCTGGCTTTTTTCGTAACTGGTTGAGGCGTAATATTATGCAGACGATTGTAAGCAATTTGAATCCCGCGTCTTCTTTCGGTTTCCTCAATCGCCCTTGCCATGCTCTTAGTTAGGTTATCAGCATAGAGAATCGCTTGTCCTTGGACATGACGCGCCGCCCTACCAATAGTTTGGATCAAAGAGCGCTCTGCCCGCAAAAATCCTTCCTTATCTGCATCCATAATCGCCACTAGGGAAACTTCCGGTAAATCCAAGCCTTCTCGCAGTAAATTCACACCAATTAAGACATCAAATTCCCCTTCTCGCAAAGCTTGGAGAATTTCAATGCGTTCAATGGAATTAATTTCTGAGTGGAGATAGCGCACCAAAATTCCCCTTTCTTGGAAATATTCCGTCAAATCCTCCGCCATACGCTTAGTTAGGGTAGTAATTAGTACCCTTTCGTGGCGATCCACCCGTTGATTAATTTCTCCTAACAAATCATCCACTTGTCCGCTGGTGGGGCGCACAAAAATTTCTGGATCGACAACGCCTGTGGGACGAATAATTTGCTCTACAATGCGATCTTTAGACTCCTCTAGTTCCCAATTTCCTGGTGTTGCGGAAACGAAGATACATTGATTGACTTTACGCCAAAATTCCTCTGCTTGCAGGGGGCGATTATCAGCGGCGCTAGGAAGGCGAAAACCATGTTCTATGAGTACTTTCTTACGCGCTTGATCGCCGTTGTACATGGCGCGAATTTGGGGTACGCTGACGTGGGATTCATCTACCACTAGCAGCCAGTCATCGGGGAAGTAATCCACTAAACACTCCGGTGATTCCCCTGGTTTTCGTCCCGCGAGGTGGCGTGAATAGTTCTCCACCCCATTACAATAACCCACCTCTCTAAGCATTTCTAGGTCGTAGCGGGTGCGTTGTTCTAATCTTTGGGCTTCCAAAAGCTTATTTTCACCTTCGAGCTCCTCTAGGCGATTTTTGAGCTCTGCGGCAATATCTTGGCAGGCTTGTTCTAATCTTTCTTCGGGAGTGACAAAGTGGCGCGCGGGGTAAATGCTTACGGTTTCTAGACTTTGGATGATTTCTCCCGTTACCGGATCCACGTAGCGAATCGCTTCTATCTCATCGCCAAAAAATTCCACCCGAATAATGCGATCTTCGTAAGCAGGGACAATTTCTAGTACATCTCCTTTGACGCGAAAACGCCCTCTAGTTAGTTCAGTGTCGTTGCGTGAGTATTGTACAGAAACTAGATCGCGTAGTAATTTGCGTTGGTCTAATTCTACACCCAATTGGATGGGAATCGCTGCTTTGAGGTACTGGGAGGGAATTCCTAAACCGTAAATACAACTAATAGAAGCAACCACAATCACATCCTTGCGTTCAAACAAAGATCGCGTAGCGGAGTGGCGCAACATATCGATTTCGTCGTTGATGGAAGCGCTTTTTTCAATGTAGGTATCGCTAACGGGAATGTAGGCTTCGGGCTGATAGTAATCGTAGTAACTAATAAAGTACTCTACGGCATTGTGGGGGAAAAATTGCCGCAACTCATTGCACAGTTGGGCTGCTAAGGTTTTATTGTGGGCGAGAACCAGGGTTGGTTTACCGATATTTTCAATCACCCTCGCCACAGTGTGAGTTTTTCCTGTACCCGTTGCACCGAGTAAGGTTTGCAAACGGCTACCTGCTTGGAGATATTGGGTTAACTGTGCGATCGCTTGGGGTTGATCGCCTGTGGGGTCAAAGGGTGCTTGGATACGAAATTGGCTCATGGATCAAGCTTAGAGGGAAAAGGTTACAGAGTTATTATTAGACATCTGGGGAAATTAAAATCTCTGAAATTTTACCCATTGTAGGGACGTAAAATTTTACGTCCCTACATTATTTGTCAAAGAGATCTATTTTTCAATTGATACTTGCGATTATGTATTTTATTCATCTACTTAGCGAAAAATTAGTAAATTTCACTGATAGGAACAGAGAGGCTAATTTTAAAGAACCAGTCAAATGAGCAATTTCCCTTATTTTGTGAGGAAGACAATCACCGCAGTGCTAGTAACAGCTCAAATTTCTATCTGTTCGCTTCCTGTGAAAACACAAGAGATATCAGAGGTAGATTTGCATTCACTTTGTTCTCGATTTCCCCTTAATTCTCGGTGTGAAGGTTACGAAGCACCCGTATCTTTGCAGCAACGTCAGGGAAGTCCAGCTGCTTGTATTTTAAATGAGCTGGAAGAAGCGAATTATTCTGGTGATTGCAAGGTATCTTTTACTCAAGATACACTCACTATTTATCTCGAGGAAGGAGATAAGCTGTCGATTTTAGATAATCAGAGAACCACCAAAAAAATTGAGTTTAATTTGAGCGATATTGAAGGGCTTACTTACCAAGATTACGAACAACATAATGTAGGGCAATTAATTGGTACTACTTTGTTGTTTGGAGTTTGGGGTTTATTAAGGCATAGAGCTGATAAATATTCACGCCTTGATATTAGTTTTGCGGAGCAAGAAGAGTCTCTTTTAACTGTTGTTAGTAGTCGAGATATTGGTATCCCTTTGAGGTCGAGATTGGAGCAACTAACTGGTGTCTTTGCTGTCACTCCAGAAACGGAATTAGTAACAGAAACTGAAGTGGAAGTGCAACCAACGGTTAATAATCCGCCACCACCAGAAGATTTACAGAAGTTTTGTCAATCTTTTCCCCACAATTCTCGCTGTCAAGAGTAGATTTTTTTAGTTTCTCATCAGAACTTATGTATGGCAATTCTCATACTATTGAAGTACAAAGTTTTTGTTTTGAGGCAGATGGCAGGAGCGCCGAGAGCCCGCGTCGCCGCAAGGCTTAGCTCAGCATTCCCTAGGAAACGCTGGGTAAGACAGACAGGAGGCAGGTATTAGGTGTACTTCATGATTCTGAGAAACGCTATAAATACAAATTAAGTTAAACCCAACACTAGGTTAAATAAATTTGTTATGTGACCTAGTGTTATTGCCTAAAACTCTATTTTTATCAAAAAAATGAAACTATCTAATGTTTTTATCGCGACACTAATTAACTTAATAGCTATTTCAATCAACGACATTTCTCTAGTTGAAGGTAAGTCTTTATTGGTGCAATCTACCCAAGCTTCAGCCCAAAAAGTAACCTCACAAGAATCAGAAGCAGACTTACTATTATTCCAAGGAGGTGAACAATTGAAACAAGGTCAATATCAAGCAGCAATTGATTCACTGCAACAAGCACTAGAAATTTATCAGAAAATTGGGAATAATAGCGGTCAAGCTGCTTCTTTAGGCATTATCGGTCTAGCCTATACGAAAATAGAGCAATATGAACAGGCAATTGATGTTTTAAAAAAGTCTTTTGAAATCGCACAGACAACCAGTAATCTCAATAGTGCAGCCAGGAGTTCATTAATTCTGGGTGATACTTATTACAAGCTTAACGCCTATTCAGAAGCAATTAATTTTTATCAACAGGCTTTGACTATTGCTCAGGAAATTGAGGACCTTGAGAAGGAAGCAGAAGCTGCTAATAATTTGGGTCTAACTTACCACAAAATAAAGGAATACAAACAAGCAATTAATTTTTATCAACAGTCACTGCTAATCGCCAGGGAGGTAGGAAAGTATTATTTAGAGGCAAGTTCTTTGGTAAATCTTGGTATTGTTTATCATGAAATATCAGAACCACAACAGGCGATTGCATTTTTGCAGCAGTCTTTAGTTACCAGCAGAGAAATTGAAGATCGATCCACAGAAGCTTATTCTTTGTTTCATCTAGGAAGAGCTTACAGTAAACTTGATAAATACAAAAGAGCGATTCATTTTCTCGAACCAACACCAGCACTTTTCCAAGAATTAGGACATCAAATTCAAGAAGCCGCTGCCTTGCAAATTTTGGGTACTAATTACCTCGCTTTGAAGCAATGTCCCCAGTCAATTAAGTCCTTAGAAAAATCCCTAACAATTTACCGACAACTTAATAATCGTCGCGGAGAGGCTTTTACCTTAGCTAGTTTAAGTTTTGCTCATCTTTGCCAAGGAGATACGGAAAAAGCATTATTTTTCCGCAGGAAATCCCAAGCCATTTTTGAGGAAATTGGTGAATCCTATGAGGGTATATTTTCTTGATTAAATTAGGGCTTATTCACCTAGAAGTTGAACACACCTGTCATGGCACACTTTCAATTACCAAAGAACTGTAAACCTTGATTTCTGGTTTAATTACGTAAGTCATATTAACTAAATCCATGGTTCTTCAACGTCATCTATTTAAGTATCTTTGCTTAGCAATTGTCAGCTTAAGCACCAGCCTGATTTTACCTGCGATATCTGCACCTCATAGTAATGTTCCCTCTTTGCTACAGCAGGGAATTAACTACTACCAAACTCAGCAATATAGCGCTGCGGTTGAGGCTTGGGAGAAGGCAGAAACGGCTTTTACTACTCAGGGAGATGAATTGAATCAGGCATTAGTCCACAGTAACCTGTCTTTAGCTTATCAGTACCTCAGACAATGGCAAGAGGCAGAAGATGCGATTAACACCAGTCTGAAATTACTACAGAATCAGCCTACCAGCCAAGCTTATCACGATACCCTTGCCAAAACCCTCAATGCTCAAGGAAGATTGCAATGGGTGCAGGGTAATTTAGAAACAGCAAGAAAAAGTTGGGAAAATGCAGCACGCAACTATGCCCTTGCAGGTAATGATTCTGGTGTTGTTAGTAGTAAAATTAATCAGGCTCAAGCATTGCAGGGACAAGGATTACATAGCAGCGCCGCCGAAATTCTACAGCAGGTGCAACACTACTTGCAAAAGCAACCAGATTCAGAATTAAAAGCGACAGGTTTACGCCATCTGGGTATTGCCCTTAGAAGGGTGGGATACTTGGAGGATGCTAGTAGTGTCTTGGAGAAAAGTCTTGCTCTATCAAAGGATACAGCCTTGAGTGCACTGGAGTTGGGGAGTGTGCAACAGGCATTAGCAGAGCGTGCGGTAGCATTGAATGAAATTGGTGAGCTTCAAGATCGCGATCAACAACTAAAATCAGCTTACAAAAATCAAGAAGCACACTCTTACTATAGCCAGGCAAGCCAATATTACCGGCAAGCAGTCAACTCTGACAAGTCAGAGGTGCGATTGCAAGGACAACTCAATCTCTTGCATTTATATGTAACTACTGCTCAAAAGGAAGCAGCACAGGCTTTATTACCGAAAATAAAACCCTTATTAGCAAAAAAAACACCTTCTCGCTCATCTATCTACGCCCAGCTCAATTTTGCTAAAAGTTTAACCTGTTTAAAACAAGTATTTGATGCCAAAAACCTAACTTGTTTAGATACACCGTGGCGCATCACCATAGAGGAAGCAACCCAACTAAGGGATTCTGGAATAAGTTGGCGTGAAATTGCTCAAATTGTCGCCACCGCCATGCAACAAGCGCAAAAATTGCCAGATCCCGTCGCCCAAGCTTACGCCAAAGGACAACTGGGAGAAATTTACGAGCAAAATCAGCAATACCCAGAAGCGCAAAAGCTGACAGAACAAGCATTGCAGCTATCCCAGGAACTACACGCACCCGAAATTAATTATCGTTGGGAATGGCAATTAGGGCGTTTGTTAGCCAAACAAAAACAGCCAGATGCAGCCATCGCTGCCTACAATAGAAGCATTAAAGCCATTGAAGCAGTGCGCCAAGACTTGCTTCCGGTAGCTGCAGATGTGCAGTTTTCCTTCCGCGATGATGTGGAATTAGTTTATCGTGGCTTGGTAGATTTACTTTTAAGCAGTGATGGGTTAGCGAAATCCGCTGAAATTAATCCCTTAGAAAAAGCCCTCAGCGCCTTGGATTCCCTACGCTTAGCGGAACTAGAAAACTTTTTAGGCTGCGATTTGTCTGCTAGGGTACAAGCAGAAGAGATAGCAGGGGAAGTGGATGAGACAGCCGCTTTTATCTCACCGATTATTTTGCCTAATCGCTTAGAAATTATCTACAAATTACCAGGACAATCTCTGCGTCACCACACCACCCCAGTGAGTCAAAAAGAGTTGGAGGAAACTGCAATGAGAGTGCAACAAAACCTGGCTCGTGCTGATCGCACTGGTAAAGTAATAGAAGATGCTCAAAAGTTCTATAATTGGCTGATAAAGCCCTTAGAGTCAGACTTAGCCAGCAACGCACAGATAAAAACCCTCGTTTTCGTCCTCGATGGTTCCCTGCGTAACCTACCCATGGGTGTACTCTACAATCAGGGAGAATATTTAATCCAAAAATATGCGATCGCACTGATTCCCAGTAGACAACTATTCGATCCGCGATCACGCCAAACGCAACTACGGGTTGTTAGTGCAGGAATTAGCGAACAGCAGAAGGTAGAAGGGAAAGAGTTTATGCCTTTATCTGCTGTACCAGTAGAATTAGAAACAGTACAAACCGTTTCCCAATCACCCGAAAAACCCCTTCTCGATGAATTATTTATCGATACCGAACTAGAGCAAAAAATCGACTCAGCTGCCTTTCCCATCGTCCACATTGCCACCCACGGTCAATTTAGTTCAAATCCCGAAGAAACCTTTATTCTCGCCTGGGACAAGTTAATTAAAGTGAGGGACTTTGACCGATTATTGCAAATAGAAGGGGGCGAGCGATCAGAAGTTATTGAAATCCTGGTTTTGAGTGCTTGCGAAACCGCCCAAGGTAATAGCCGCGCGGCTTTGGGGCTAGCAGGAGTTGCCGCAGGGGCTAATGTGCGCACCACAGTTGCTACACTATGGCAAGTGAATGATGCTAGTACAGCAGAATTAATCGCAGAGTTTTATCGACAACTGCAGCAAGGGCAAAGTGTCGCAGAAGCCATGCGACAGGCAGAATTAGTGCTGTTGAAGCGAGATAGTCGTCCTCACTTCTGGGCACCTTTTGTGATTGTTGGTAATTGGTTATGAGACTAAATACTGTCTGCATAGTACTACTTTAGATACTTTGTGAGGCAGACGAGCGACCCCGCGTCGGCGAAAGACGCAAGGGAACGCGCGAGGTGAGGCAGAAGGCAGGATACTCAGTAACAGAGCCATCAGCACTATAAACAAAAGTTAGCTGATTTTTGCGATCAATCAGCTTATCCTAAGCCATGGTTCGACCAAAGAATGTAAAGATATAGAATTATATGTTTCTAAAATAGTTAATTATTATCATATACTCTATTTTTATTGATATCTAATTCAAACCACAACTAAATTTAGTTGCATTGAAAGTTTCCTCATCCACCAGCACCACCTTACCTTTCTCATTCACCATCCAACCGTGTGCCTCGCTAATCGCTTCTGAATCGCCCGTTACAGGCACCGAAGGTTGAATATCTTCTAAAATCTCCACATAAGTGAGAGTTTCGTAGGGATGGGGAGGAATACCACCTCTTCCTGTATTAATTAAGCTAGCGCTTCTTTGAGTAACGCGGCAGCTTTCTAATGGTTGTAGGGCAACAGTAGTCTCTGGTAAGTTGGCTATACTCTCAGCAGGATTAGTATCAGGTGTTTTAAGTTCAACGATACCTGCATTACCCAACTCGGAACTTGCGGTAATATCGCTCAGAGAACTCGATTGTGCTCTAAATTCAATACCAAAAATACCATTAGAGGTGATTTTGACGATACCACCATCTCCAGTAAAAGCATTGGCAGAAATATCGCTGTTTTCGTTGGGTAAAGCCACTACTAGGGGAGAAGTGATAATTATATTACCGCCATTACCCCCAGCTTGAGCTGTTCCGGCGTTAGTAGAGATAGTGCTATTGTTGCGAAGCACGAGTAAGTTTGTAAGTTTGAGGGTAATATTCCCACCATCGCTGCTGAGGGTTTGGGAAGAGATATTACCTTCGTCGAGGGTGAGATTATCCGTAAGAATTTCAATATTACCAGCGATACCTTCTGCATTACTGTTAACGGAGACTGTAGCACCGTTAGTGATATCTAGGGAGTTAGTGGTAACTACTATCTCACCTCCATCACCCATTGCTTGTGAGTTAACAGTGCTGAATAATCCACTACCAATTCCTGCCTTATCTATGCCATCAAGGGTAATGTTATCACTAGCACTGATAAAGATTTTGCCGGCATCACCTTCTCCAAAAGTTGTAGTGCTAATTCCACCGCCATTAGTTGCATTTAGAGAACTAGTAATTATTTCAACACTACCTCCATTACCTATTGCTCCTGATGCTACGCTACTAAAGACTCCGCTACCAAACCCCTGACTATCTTCACCATCAAGGTTAATAGCGTCGCTAGCATTGATAATAATATTGCCTGCATCACCCTCTCCAAAGGTATTGGAAGCAATTTGAGCACCATTGGTTACATCTAAAGAGCTAGTATTAATCTCAACACTACCTCCATCACCTATCGCTCCTGAGTTTACACTACTCAAGACTCCACTATTAAATCCCTGATTATCTTCACCATCAAGGGTAATAGCGTCGCTAGCATTGATAATTACACTACCTGCATCACCCTCTCCAAGGGTACTGGCACTAATTAAAGCACCATTGGTTACATCTAAAAAACCAGTATTAATCTCAACATTACCTCCATTTCCTCTTCCTTCTGACTCTACGCTGCTAAAGACTCCACTATTAAATCCCTGACTATCTTCACCATCAAGGGTAATAGCGTCGCTAGCATTGATAATTACACTACCTGCATCACCTTCTCCAAATGTACTAGCACTAACTTGAGAGCCATCAAGGATAACGATATCATTGACATTGATGATAATACTGCCTGCATTTCCTTCTCCAAGTGTATTACTACTAATGTTAGCGGCGTTGCTTACATTCAAAGATTTAGTGGTAATCTCAACGCTACCTCCATCACCTGTTGCTTCTGAAAATACAGAACTAGAAATTCGACTAGGAGAACCCTGAGTGCTTTCTCCATCAAGGATAATAGCATCGCTAGCATTGATAATTACACTGCCTGCATTGCCTTCTCCCATAGAATTAGAGAAGATTTCAGTGCCATTGGTTAAACTGAGTAATTTTGTATTAATTTCAACAGTTCCTCCATTAACCACTCCTTCACCTAGAAAACCTGCTGTAGTGCTAATCAAACTGACAGTACCAAAGTTTGATTCTCCGTCTAAAATGACGCTATCAGTAGCATTAATGGTGATATCTCCCCCATTTCCTTGTCCGTCGTTGAGAGAGGAAATCAAAGTACCATTAGTTAGAGTTAGAGAGGATGTAGTTAGATTAATCTCTCCTGCATTGCCAACTACTCCCATTAAGCCATTGAATATTACGCTAACACTATTGCTGCTTTCACCATCCAATAAAATACTATCAGTGGCGTAGATGTTTATATCACCTGTATCACCATCTCCCAAATTAATTGCACCTATAGAAGCGCCGTTAGTTAGAGTTAAGGAGTTTGTGGTGATGTTGATATCTCCTGCACTACCAAATGTAGCTCCACCATTGAAAATATTGCTAGCTCTACCCTCACTATTTTCACCATCGAGGGAGATACTATCAGTGGCATGAATATTTATATTACCTCCATTACCCTGTCCGAAATTACCTGTGGTGATAACAGTGCCATTATTTGCACTCAGGGAACCTGTGGTAATGATAATATCTCCAGCATCAGCGATTCCTGTTTCTCCTACTGCAGTGGATATTGTTACTCCCGCATCTAAATTAACGCTATCGCCAGCACTCAAAACAATATCACCACTTCCACTATCGCCTGAAGTGACAACAAAACCACCAATTAAATTAATACTTCCTGTTGCTTCGAGAGTAATATTTCCTCCTGGCGAAAACAAAATACCTCTACTCTCAATCTCAGAAGCAAAGAAACTCAAATTTTGTCCTAAACCTACTCCCAATAAACCCGCATTAGTAATCGCAGCCTGAGGGAGTGAACCAAATTGCAAACCTGGTGTCAAACTTACCGTTAATAAAGGTGGTGCTTCAGGGTTAATAGCACTAAACTCAAAGCCATCCTCAAACACCACACTCTCAGCCGTTGTCGCGACAAAGGAACCCGCTACATTTAAACTGGCATTAGCACCAAAATTAATACCATTGGGGTTAATCAGAATCAGATTCGCCCCACCCTCAACACCTAAAGCGCCGAAAATATCAGAAGGATTAACACCTGTGACACGAGTGAGAATATTTAATATTCCTGCGGGATTAGCGAAATCTACCTGTTGTCCTTCGTTGACGTTGAATTCTTGAAAGCTGTGAAAGAGATTATCGCCACGAATCGCACCGCCAGAGATTAAATCACGTAATTGTTGTGGTGTGACAATTGAGTTTTCTGCGCCTAGAGTATTATCAGGGATAAGTTGAGAAGAAGCAGGATTATCCAGTGCGATTAAGCCAAAGAGGGACAGAGAAAGTAGCGATAGCGAGAGTTTCATCTTTAGTAGCGATAGAACTGCTAGTGACTTATCAGCTTTCTCGATCTATTTTTATGTGAGTGAAAGTATTTTTTACAATTGTTTACATTTTGCTACTAGATACGGTTTGCATAGTACCACTTGAGATATTTTATGGGGCAGGGGTCAGAGGGTCGGTGACAAGAATATAAATTAATGTTTGGATAAGTAGAGGAAACGTGGAATGCACGGAGATTAACCAATTGGATATTGTGGAATAAAAGCTTGTTTTTTCCCTCTCATCAAATTTGCCATAACTCCCTAATTCCCCAACTCCCTAAGTCCAAAATTTCCTTTTTTCACAAACTACGAAAAACTTCTCCTTTACTCTGATAAGTAAGAAGAAACGAGCAAATTAGTTATGGACTTAATTGCCCGATTAATTACCCAAGCCTGTAAACATCCTGCCGGATCGCGTCAGCGTAATCAAGTGCTGACACAATTAATCAAAGAAATTGTGCACTCGAAAAAGCTCTGGCGAGACAATACCCCCGGTTATGAGGATGCATTGCAGCAAACTTGGATTTATATGTGCCGTAATTTGTGTGAGGCGACAACCGGAAGAGTGTACGATGCACAAATTAGTCGGGTGGAAACTTGGTTGAATAGTTATCTCAAAAGGCGATTACAGGATTTACGAATTGAACGCAATGAGCAGCAAAAGAACGAAGTTTCTCAATTTCCTTTCACGCAGGGAGAAGTTTTTGATGTCTTTGAGGCTATTCCTGATCAACCAGATATTCCTCCTATCTTAGAGGAAACTAGGCGCTGGGCAGAAACTGATGCTACAGATGAGTTAAAGACAACTCATATCCGAGGTAGACCAGAGATTAACTGCCAAGTATTAATTCTACATCGTTTGCCACCGGAAACGGACTGGAAGACCTTAGCACAGGAATGGAATTGTTCTTTATCAACCATATCTAATTTCTATCAACGCCAATGTGTACCGCGCTTGCGAAAATTTGGCGAAATTGAGGGATATATCTAAAGAGACTCAGAAATATCATGATTAATGCGATGAATCTTCAAGCTCAAACCCTAGCTCTACCGATTACTACAAAAAATAGAGAAATTGCGATTAAATTTGCTTCACAAGGTTATCGCAACCAGGCAAAACAAGTGTATCTTAATACCCTTGCAGTGTTGGCTGTGCGCGATTATCTGCAACTAATGGCGATAGAGACGGATTTAGCTGCTGGCGATAGTTGGCAACCCATTGTACGCTTGGGAGCAAATGTGGCAGATTTGGTGGTGAAGGGTTTGGGAAAACTCGAATGTTGCGCCATCGCTTTTTCCCCAGAGCAAACCACAGTCAATATAGCACCGGAAGTGTGGTTAGACCGCCTGGGTTACGTAGTTGTGGCGATTGATGAGGAAAATCGGGAGGCTAAATTACTGGGATTCTCCCCCACTGCGGGTGATGGGGAGTTGCGATTGGATAGATTGCAATCATTGAATGTATTGTTAGCAAATCTCGATAGCTTAAGGGAGCCAGTAACTAACTTGAGTCAGTGGTTTGAGAATATTTTAACCTCAGGCTGGCAAACTATCGATACACTTTTAGCTACGCCCACAAGTAACCTGGCATTGGGTATGCGCACTACCTTTACTACTGGACACAAGCGTAGCACACAGGCAGCCAAGCTCATCGATTTGGGTCTGGAATTGGGGGAAAAAGGAGTGGCGCTATTGGTAGGAATGATCCAAGAAACGGAATCTCAGGTAAAAATTCGCGTACAATTACATCCTACGGGGGAAGCGATTTATTTACCTCCCTATCTAAGATTATCCTTGATTTCCGAAACAGGCGAAGTTTTGCGCGAAGTGCCTTCGCGTAGCGCTGATTTATATATTCAGTTGCCTAATTTTACCTGTGAGGTAGGGGAGACTTTTCGCATTCAAGTTACTTGTGGGCATCTATGTATTAGGGAAGCTTTTGTGGTTTGATAGATTGAAATTTTATGGGTAAGCTAGTTGTTTTGAGCTTTTTCTCTGGAGACTTACAAAGGGGTTTTGCTGCGATTTATGCCCGTATTTCTACTACTAACAATCAACTACCATCACAGTGTCAAGCTAGCTTACCAGCAGCCCCTCAGCTAGTGCAAACTTATCAGCGTTGGCGATTACTTTATAGTGCTTTATCTCAATGTTCAAATTCAACACGGATACAAATTGAGCAGGAAGATGTTTTACAAGTTTCGAGGGTAGATTTTGATTCTTTATGTGAGCAATTAAAAACACAACTTAATGCTTGGTTAAACACAAAGGATTTTCAAGCCATTAACCAAAAATTACGTCGCAATTTAGATTCGAGAGAACAAGTTCGCCTGGTAATTGAAAGCGACAATGAACAACTAAGACAATTACCTTGGCATCTCTGGCAATTTTGTCAGGAGTACCCCCTCACTGAAATTATCCTCAGTCGACCTGAATATGACCAGGTAAGTGTTCCCAAGCCAAATAAGTTCAAAAAAGTTAGAATTCTGGCTGTTTTAGGTAACAGCGAAGGAATTGATGTCGAGAAAGACCGCGGGATTCTAGAACAATTGCCCCAAGCACAAACCACGTTTTTAGTAGAACCGAAACGTCAAGAATTTAACCAATATTTATGGGATGAAAAGGGTTGGGACATCCTTTTTTTTGCCGGACACAGTTCCAGTGATGATAATGGTCAAAGGGGGAGAATTGAGCTCAATCCGAAGCAATCTTTAACTATCGCTGACCTTAAATATGCTTTAGAAAAAGCGATTAGACAAGGCTTACAACTAGCGATTTTTAACTCCTGCGATGGCTTAGGTTTAGCGCAAGAATTAGCATCCTTGCAAATTCCCCATCTCATTGTGATGCGCGAACCAGTACCAGATTTAGTCGCTCAGACATTTCTCAAATATTTTTTAGCGGCTTTTTCTAGTAGGAAATCTCTCGTTCTCTCCCTACGGGAAGCTAGGGAAAAGTTGCAAGGATTAGAAGGTATTTGTCCCTGCGCCAGTTGGTTACCTGTATTATGCCAAAATCCCACAGCGCCAGCCTTGAAATGGCAAGATTTATATCATCAATTTCCCTACCAAAAACTGCTAAAAATAGCAGCTATTAGTTTTTGTCTTACTGTTTTAGTTGTGGGCTTGCGATTTTTCGGTACCCTGCAAAGCCAGGAATTACAAGCCTTTGACCATCTGATGCGCCAACGTCCCTACGAAGAACCAGATCGACGCTTACTAATTGTCCAAGCAACTCCAGAGGATATAGCCAAGGATTTGGGACTCAGAAAAAAAGGTGCTTCTCTTTCTGATCAAAATCTAACTTTGCTGCTGAAAAAATTGCAAGAATACGAACCAATGGCGATTGGTTTAGATATTTATCGCGATTTTGCTGCGGAACCAGAATTAGCACCATACTTGCAACAAGAAAACTTGTTTGGTATGTGCAAAGTTAAATCTATCGAGGGTGATGAAGATGCCAAATTAGGCGTTAAACCACCACCAGAAATAACAGATTATCGCCTTGGTTTTAGCGATACAATTGCAGATTCAGATGGCATTTTGCGTCGTCATCTTTTATCGATGAAACCTCCTGTTGCCAATGATCCTTGTCTTGCTAATAATCATCTCAGTTTTCTGCTTGCTCTTTATTATCTTGACCAGAAAAACATAGCTTGGCAAAATACCTCCAATAGGCAATTAAAGATTGGTGAGGTTTTACTCAAAGCACTCAAATCTCACACTGGCGGCTATCAAAATCTTGATGCTGGAGGCAGACAAATTATACTTAATTATCGCTCTTTGCCCTCAGCCAGAAATGTTGCCAAAACTGTAAGTGTTAGTGATGTTTTAGAAGAAGAAGGTTTACTCAAAAGAAAAGAAGAATTCAAAGGACGTATTATTCTTATTGGCATTGCCCAATCTAGAAATGATGGTAGTGGTGGTGATTATTGGCCTACTCCCTATGGTGAAGAAATTCCTGGAATATTTATCCAAGGACATATGGTAAGTCAGATTTTGAGTGCAGTACTAGATCAGCGTCCTTTGTTATGGATTTTGCCTAGAGGGTTAGAATTAATCTGGATTTGGTTATGGGCAATTTTAGGTGGAATTATTGCCTACTGGCTCAAAAAACCTCTGCATTTAGCGATTACCACAGCAACAAGTTTGACTGCTTTGTATGGAATCTGCTACCTCTTGATTTGCCAAGGAGGTTGGTTGCCTCTAATTCCTGCGATCATAGTATTAATCTTAACAGCAATAGTAATAGTAACAAGGAAAAATATTGATTAAAGGGAGTTGATTACCATGTGCAAATGCACACTTACTTTTGCGATCACAATTACTTTAAATGTTCTCAGTAGTTACTCAGAACTAACAAAAGTATCAGAAATAAGTTTTCAACAACCACCGCCTCCTCCTAGCGCACCAACGAGAAGACCAAGAGGTACTTTTTTTTAGGAAAAAAAATTTTATCTTATGCTTAAGTGTTATTATCCACTAGAGAAATCAACAAGATTATTGCCCTACGTATTAACCTGTTTGTCAATCTAAATTACTTAAACCTTACAGGTATTATACTTCTACCTGTCTTGCCCAAGCAGGGTTTTAGCCCTCCTGCCCTTTACCTTCCGTGTAGCGTTATGTAAGTTCATCTTTAGTGGAGAAAAGAATAAGTAGCTATTACTAAGTAGCTCTACTCGATGAAACACGAAATAGTTTTGGTTTAAGGACTTGGGTAAATTAGTTTTACATTTAATTAAGGTGGGCTCACTTAGTGATAAATTAGCTCTCAAAATAACAATAATTTATGCATTGATCTGGAGCTAAAAACTAATGAAAACAAATCAAATTGCTCATGCTATATTATTCTCTCTTGCTACTTTAAACTGCTATCGTGTGCTGGCACAATCAACAGCAAGAAATTTTAAGCAACCACAATCTCCTAATAGTTCACCCCTTGAACATTCAGAGGGTTTAGGAAGTAGAGTCGTAGATTTTAAGCAGCCACCACCTGATGATAACGCACCTACTGGGAGAACAAGAGGCACAGGTACAAGGGGAGAATGTCCCATCAAAGTTACTCCCATAATACCTCTCGATAGCAAAGGATTAACCGTTGCAGAATCGCCCACCATTTGGTTTTATGTCAACTATCCTGCTAACGCAAGCACTAATAATGTTACTGGAGAAGTATCCTTAGAAGACACTCAAACCTATAATCAACTTGCTCCCAGAAAAACCACTGTCTCTTTACCTGCCACTTCTGGTGTCTTTAGCATTACCTTACCCCACTCCCTTGCACAGGAGCAGTGGTATCGCTGGTATTTAGCGATTAACTGTAACTCAATCGCCAACTCTAACAGCAATTCAATATTAGTTATTGAGGGATTAGTGTCTCGTGTCGCACCTCAAAATCGGCTAGCAGCCACAATCCAAGAGGAGGTTGCAAGCTATGCCCAGCAAGGAATCTGGTACGATGCTCTTAACAGCGCCGCAACACTTGCTTGTCAAAATTCACCGCAGGATAGGGCTTGGATGTCATTGCTAAATCATGACTCGGTGCAATTAAATGAAATTGCGCAAGTATCTTTGATTTGTCAGCAAGAAACAGCAAATCAATTGTCAAAAAATGTCCAATTCAGAGAAAAATAGACTCAGAAAGCTAATAAATCATCGAAAATATTGGGTCTGAAACCCCGCCGGGAAGGACGGCTTTACAACTGTGCGCAAGGCAGGAGGCAGGGGTCAGAAGTATACTGTCAGAAGATTTCAGGACATTTACTTTTCCCCATTTACTGGTTCTTGTTCACTTTTCACCGATGCACTCTGTCTTAACCTATGTGCGTAGTGCTATAAAAATAGAGTATATGAGAATAATTAATTACTGTAAAAACATGTAATTCTATATCTTTACATTCTTAGTCCAAGAGGTTTAGTGATACTAAGTCCGATTGCCACAACCCCTTTATAAAAATCGAGCAAATTACTTTATTTTAAAGGTTAGAGCTTTGCAGATAAGTGGGGTATGAGAACCGGATTTGGTATGAAAATTATTTTTTTCGCGAAAACCAGTTTTTTTGCGCTAACCAATAGCCGATAACAATACCAACAAAGCTTGCAATCAAATCAATCAGATCTAAGTTGCGATGGGGAGAAAAGCCTTGTGCTAGTTCTTCGCCTAGAGTAAAAAGGGAAAAGAGGAAGGGAAATAATGGCAGCGAATAGCCAAACTTGCAAATGTGGCGACGATTCAAGGCTCGATGACCTAAAAATGCTGCCATGCCATACATTACCAGATGAGCGATCTTATCATTTGGGGTCAAGTTGTGGGGTAGGTGACCACGATAAGCCAACCACAACATGGTTGCAAATATCGCCATGAAGCCGATGGTGCTAATAATCCAAAATAGATTAGAAGATGCTAGCGCCGTTTTTTTCATGAGATGCAAAAAGGGGGTAGTTTTGAGCTGAATGAGGTGGAAGTACCATTAAAAGGTTCTATTCAAGCTTACTGAATCGCATAGTTGCTCCAGATAAGTTATTTTTCCCAGTCTTCGTAACGAAATATCTGGCGATTACGTGATCTTTTTACCTCAAAGCTTTTTTCTTCGTCAGTAGCAATGGACAAAGTAGTCCAAACAAAACTATTGAAGCCCCTACCACAATTAAACTTCCTTCCTGACTATGCCAGAAATGGAAAGCATGTTCATGTTGAGGACTCGAGAATACTGCTAATAGTGCTACCCGCAATCCATTGACGACAAATCCGGTGATCGCTGCAACTATAGGCAAAATTATTTTCTGTTGCCAGGTAGTGGGAGAAATTGCCAGTGCAGCCACTGCTAAACCTAACATATAAACAACTAAATTCATCCCAGAACAGGCTGCCACCACCTCCACAGCACCATTGGGTAGGGCAATAGTGACATTTTGTATTGCAACATCAAATCCAGAGGAGAGGAGTACTAGGAACGAGAAACCAGCTGTCAGGGGGCTAATATCAGGTAAGTTATACATGACAAATCTAGGTGCGCCCAAACAAAAGAGAATCAGCAATTCTCGACGATAATTCTTTAATCCTCCTATACCAGAGGTAACTAGGGCTAAACCAAGGGCAATAATTACAGGGGCAAAGCCTAAAAAGTTGCTCGATGGCAGAGAGAGACTTTTAAACAAAATTCCGGCTATTATCACCCCACCCAAACAAAAAGAAAAAAGGTTGCACTCTGACTCGATTTGTTCTCTTTTATTCCAGATAACCAAACCAGCAATTGACCAAAAGGCAACGCTTAGTGCTAGGTGAGCGTATTTTTCTTCTTTGAGATGGAGGGTGAGGTGGATAGCAAGCAGGGTTGCTGCTATTGCCAACAACCCTAAAAGGGGAATTTTGATTCGTTTTAGTGTGAACGAGTAATCCCCTTGCATGATTAAGAAATTAGTAAACTTGCAAACAAGCCAAAACCTTTACCGGGCAAAAGAAACTTGCCGATTTTAACAATATCTTTTACTCCAGCTTCAGTTAGTTGTTCAACGGAACCACAGGTGGTTAGTTTTGGTGTTGTCCAAGTCTTTTTCATCTTCAATTCTCCTTTGAGTACATTTAGTTGCGTTTACTTGGTAGTAGCCAGTTAAAGGTTTCAGGACTTACTTACTTAGGATTAAGGAAATCCCTGAAAACCCCTATTTTCTATTCCCTGAAGGCTGCAATGTTGATTTTTGATTCACAGCATAAATCCTGCCGTTGCTATCTGATTTTGTTTCCTAGCGTGTTCTGTTACTAGCTGGGCTAATTCTGGTAACATTGCTAGGTTACGAGGTCGCACGAGACGATAGATAGTAAACTTTTTACTGAGTTCAAGGCATTGCTGCCATGATGATTTCTCAGAACCAGGAAATAGATTAGCTAATTGGGAGTGATGCCTTAATTGGGCGATCGCCTCGGTTGGTTTTAGGGCTGTAATGCTTATCTGAGAGCCAGATTGAAGCACATATATACACCTGATAGGCAGGGGTGTGGAAGGAAAATTTTCTAGATGGCGATAGCCTCGTTTTTCCAGCTTTGGATGTAGCAATAATTCCTGATTTTGCTCATATCCCAGACACTCAGCTACATCTGCAGCGAGCTTAAACTGAGGATAGGCAGGTACAATAGCAGCGCGACCTTGGTCTTGGTTAGCTACTACTGTAACATCATCGGTAACCATAGCAAATCCCTGAAGATTCAAGGCAGCAGCTAAAGAAGATTTCCCTTCACCAGAATCGCCCAGGAAAGCTACTGTTTCGCCATCAATGTTAACTGCACTAGCGTGGAGGATGAATAATCCCCGTTGATGGAGTAAGATAGCCATGACGGTTCCCACTAGGGCAAGGCGAATTTTTTGCTCGCAGGCGTTTTCTGAGGGAATCACGACAATTTTCTCTCCTCTCTCTAGGAGAAAAACCCCTGCATCTTTGATGTATATAATCCCTTGTTCACCACTCAAATCCAGGGCTAGAGGTTGCTGAGCAACCGCATCAGGAATATACTCACTGATAGTTTGGTCATCATTGATATCGATGGTGACATCACACCCTGCAACTGCGGGGACAAATTCTGGAATAGGAAACTGAGAATGGATTCCTAAGCCATAGGCAAAGTAAGAAAACATCTTCTGTAATTTAAATATTTTCCGTAAATATTCCCGCAGCTTATTGCAGGAGAGTAAAACTATCTAGATTGGTTAAATTCCTCAACACTACTTTTGTGCGACTAATACTAGTAATTAATCGCCACCAGGTGGTATGAGGTAGCAAATAAATTAAATATAGTCTCAATCTAACTATTCCCTTAATAGCAAGAGTTTTCAGGAAAAGTTAGCGCTCATCAGCCTCTAGATACCGAAATTTAAGCAGTGGTAGCATCTTTGATTTCGATCAGTTTTTGAGCTGCTAAATCTTCAACTAAGGCTAACAGTTCTTGTTCACACTGTTGAGGTTCTACATCATACTCTGTTAAGAGTGAACATTTGATATCATCAACACTTTTTGGCTGTTGAATCAAGTTCCAGATACTAACACCAACCGAATCAAGACTGTAGTAAATTCCAGACTCGAGATGGAGAATAACGCCTTCTCCATCTATTTGCTCAAAAACTTGCTGGCTAGATGTAGTTATTAGACTATCTAGGGAAATCATTAATCGCTACTCTTTTATATGGTGGTGACTCAGACTAAATATTTAAAGGAACTCTCTTCCCTGAAACTCGGATATTAAGGTCTGAGGGTTTGTCCCAACCATCACCAGTGCTATCGAAAGTCCTAACAAAGTTGCCTGAAGCATCATACTCACTTAAGAGATTGTCAGCAGCATCCTGTGGTACACCTGATAGGGCAGCGTTGGAGCCATGGTTAAACCAAGGATAGAATAGAGTACTAGCACCAATCTGGCGACCAACACCACGCACACCAAAGCTGTATGCTTCTCCACCAGCAATGTTGAGTCCAAGATTATTAAAATCTACTTGCCAGAGGTTTACCTCTGTACCGAAGTTATCATAGCCAGAGCCATCGCTGTAGGTAACTTGGGAGATACTGATGTTGGAGTTGCTGGTTGCACTACTACCAACACTCAAGGTACCAGTGGAAATTGGAGCTATATTTGATCCAGAGCCTGGAGCCCCTAACAGGGTAACTTCACTGAAGAAATCTCCTAGCTCAACTGGATCTCCGATAGATAAACCAGGAGCAACCCAGGTTGTGATAGTGTCTACTTGGAAGTTTTCACCAGCGTTACCAATAGTAAAATCATCGCCGAACAAGCCAGCATTTTGTGCATCAGTAGCCCATCTAATGTTACTACGGTTAGGACCAGCAGCATTATTAAGATTAGTACTAGGTAAGCCGCGATCAACTAACACTGCTGCTTTAACAGCTTCGCCCATAGCTACCACACTTGATACAGCTCCAGCCACTAAGGCTATAGCGAGCTTATTGAGAGTCTTCACTTTAATATTTCTCCTGAGATGACTGTGTTGATGGTAGTGGACCCTTTAGCACCCGCTAATTAAGCTTTTGCTTAAATTGTAAACATTTAATTAGAGGAATGCAACAAAAATTACTGTTCTTTATCAAAGCTTTAATAAATGTGGCATTCCTCAATTAGGTGATGATTAAAAGCTAATTGATGTGACTAGTAGCTAGTAGATAAATTACTTGCTGGCGGTGTTTCTTTCTTTAGTTTCAATTGTGTAGGGATAGCTGGCAAAATAAGCACTCCGCCTACTCAAACTGGCTCCAGTGTAGCCTGTGACGAGCCAAACAAGAGAGCGAATGGCATCACGTAGGGTGCGCCAAAAAGATTCTTGAAGTCTGCCAGAAGGGATAACAACGGGAGTAAAAGTGATTCCTCTACTACCAAGGACAATGGTAGCAATCCACTTTGCCCTCCTCATATGATAATCAGAGGTAATCAAGTAAAGGTGTTTGATCTGGTGTTTTTGGAAGTCTTTAACTAAGGTAGTAAAGTTGGTAACTGTATCAACAGCACGGTAGTCTAGATGAAGACGGTTTTCAGCAATACCCGCAGCTTGGAAAATCCCTTGAGCTCGTTTTTGGGGAGTACCAGTGGATACCCAAATATTTAAAGTAGGATGAAGTTGTGCAAATTGAGCTGTAAATTCTTCGCGATCAATCCAACCACCAAGAGTAAAAATACCCTGGGCATGAGTGTTTTTTGGGACAGTATTTTTTAGTTGAATATAAAAGATGCTTAGTAATATAAGGACAAAGATAACTAGGCAAAAAAACATATATAGCGGTTCTCGCTTGGCTGAGATACAGGCAACGTCAGGATTTTTTTGACTGTTGATGGTTAATAGTTGATTGGGATGTAGCTCACTAATTAAAGAAACGCTATAGTGTTTGAGCTAATAGATAAAATCTAAGAAAAATATTTGCAAGTCTTAAAGTATTTTTTTGTCTAGAGCTAAAGCTTGAGAATTTTGTACTTGTCCTGATGGCTCTGTTTCAATTAAACGAATAGATAAAAGTATTTCTGCCAGGACACGTTGAAAGGCATAGTAACAGCCAGCCCAACCATCAAGAATTCCTCCTTTGAGAATTAGGCAATAAAATAAAATTACTAAGGGTGCTAAAACTTTTTGCTTGCGAATGCGATCGCCTAAACTAAGTTCTTGAGAGGGAGTTTCTATTAATTTTTTTACTTCAAGCACCATGTATTTATCTTGTGACGCAAGCCAACGACTTAACGGCTTGCGATCATCGTGGTAAATAGGCGCAGAAAGTTCATCAGAGGTACCTTGTACCTCAAGTAATTGAGTATGACCATCATCTATATAAATAGCTTCTTCTTTACGGAAAAGAACTTGGCGAGGTGGTAGTATCGTGCCTTTTAAAGGTTTCCCAAACACACAATATTTGAAAGGCACAAAAAAGCCATTTATAGAGGTTTTATTCGATAATTTATTGATTTCTTCCAACAGTTCACTACTAACCAAGTAATCTGCATCTAAGGAAAGAACCCACTCAGTTTTTATTTGTTCTAGGCCATAGTTCCATTGTTGGGCATGAGTGTCAAATTTTCTTTGAAAAACATCAACTTGAGGATAGGAATTAGTGATGTCTACAGTATTATCAACACTGTAACTATCAACAACAACAATACGCTTTGCCCAAGTAAGATTTTGTAAAGTGCGATTGATGTTTGGGGCTTCGTTATAGGTGAGAATAAGAGGAGTTATCTGTGTAAGTATGGACATCTTTCACTTAAAAAAGTTTGATTTAAGGTGAGAAAGATGCTTAAACCTGGTTCTTAACTTATTTGAAGATTAATGTTTAATCAGCTCTATCTAAATTTACTCGAACATAACATTGATTTCCATAAGTAAGGCATTCTGCCCGTAAATTTAAATTTAATATCAGTGAAACCTTCACTCACTAATAATTTAGAAAGTGTTTTGACCGAGAAAAATTTAATATGTCCACCATCCCAAAGAACAGTGAAGTGCTGATCCATTTTTCCAGAAGCAGCAAGTACAAGATTTTTAAAATATCCATGATAGGGAGTTGTTAAAATTAACTGACCGTTTGGTTTGAGAACTTTTTTTGCTGCTTTGGCTATCTCCCGAGGATAAAATAGGTGCTCAATTACTTCCGCACCAATAACTACATCAAACTTGTCCCCTAGTTCAGAAAAAGGTAAGTTATAGATACTACCTTGAACAAATTTACAGTTGCTAAAGGTTTGATTTGCCAGTTCAACACCTGATTTTGATTCTTCAACACCAACTACTTCATAACCTTGTTGAGCAATTAAGTGAGTTAAACTGCCATTACCACAACCAAGATCTAATATTCTTAACTTTTTATTTGGTTCATAGTAACCTTGTGTCAATAACTTTTTTAGAGGTGTTAGTAAGTATTTGTGGTGATGAAATGAATTACTATCTGCGTAAAAGTATTCTTGTGTTTTGGATTGCGTTTGCATAATTTTTAATTTAATTATCTAGTTGTAGTTGAGTTGAATCTGTAGATAGCAAAAACATGAAAAAATAGCATCAAAAAAATATTAATTTAACATATTATTTTGATGTTTCAATTCAATTTGATGCTATAGAATATGGCATATCTGATAAGCTTAATACACATCTGCGTGAAAGAATGTAGGGACGTAAAATCTTACCTCCCTACAATGGATAAAAATTTAGATATTTTAATTGATCCAGATGTCTAACGATGTACAAATTCCCGGGTCTGGCTGACATAATGTGCCAATTACTATTTTTGCTGTTGAAGAAAGTTTGGTACTGGATTACCCTAGTTATGTCAGAGTCAAGGAATATAAACTATGAAGGAGGGCACCAAATATCAGCCACTCCAAGATTATCTACGCAATAGCAAGCAAGGCGAAGTAATCCTCACTTTTAAGCAAATTGAGGACATAATTGACGATATTTTGCCTAAATCCGCCTGGAAAACAAAAGCTTGGTGGAGTAATCGCAGCAAAGGCGCATTGCAAGCTAAGGCTTGGATGGAAGCCAAATATCGCGTTGAAAATGTGGATATAGAACAAGAAACTATTACATTTCGTCAGCCTCCTAAAACATACGAAGTTGAAGTAGTTGGTGACACCATTTTGTGGAATGGTAAGTTAATCAAAGCATTGCGCCGTTACATGGGTTTAACACAAGCAGAATTTGCTAGGGAGTTAGGCGTTTATCAGCAAACCGTTAGCAAGTGGGAAAACAACGCTTTTGAGCCCACATTAGCCACCTCTAAATACTTAACTATGTTTTCAAAACAAGTTGGATTTGAGTGCAGAAATAATAAATAGTTGACATATTAGACTATAAGTTGTATTATTGCAAGATGCAATTTAAGTTGTTTCAGCTAGAAAATCGATTAAAATTTTAACTTGTTACTGATTGTTGACTGGAAATTTTATGCAGATACTACGCCACTACCTAAACCCCAAACATATAGAGATATCTGTCCAACAAATTGCTCAGCTTCTGGGCATCAATCCCCAACGTATTCTTAACTGGCAATTATGGCATAATGTCTTGTGGGTACATATACAAGGCAAAGGAGGCTACTTTGTTAGTTATCGTCGACTAAAACAATGGCTGCTTGCCTGTAAAGCTTTAATTTACTATTGCCCTAACCAAATTTGCTTACAACGCCTGTGGAAATGCATTGAACAAGAATCACAACGTTACACCCCTGAAGCCTTTGCATACCTCACAGCAATGGTGCGAAAGCGAGAGAAAGCTTTCTCTGGCTGCTGAACAAAAGTAGTTTAAAATATTTTCGTCATTAGTCCCTAAGTCATATCTCATGGCTTATGTAGGTTAATAGTGCCAAAAGTTAGCTATTTTTGACTTTCCTGTCCCAACAAAAGAGGAGAATCTTGATTAATAATGCTTTGATAAACCTCGATTAAGTTAGCAGCAATTTTGTCCCAGGTGTAGTTAGAAAATATGAATTGACGGGCGCTATTTCCCATTGCTTTGGCTTCTTGGGGGTGATTAAGACAGTGGATAAGAGATGATGCAATCGCATCCGCGTTAATATCAACTACATGAGCCACTTTTGCTGTTGCAGCTTCAGGAAAATTGCAGCCTGTGGTGATAACGCAAGGTAAGCTTGAAGCCATACCTTCTAGCACAGACATACTAAACCCTTCCGAATAGGATGGGGCAACATAAATATTAGCAGCAGCAAGGGCAGCATATTTTAGAGAGCCTGTTAACATTCCTGTGAAGGTAACAGCTTCCAAACAGCCTGCGTTAGCAAAGTAATCTTTAGCTGTAGGTAGAAAGCCAATGTTATCTGGACCTGCAATAATGAGGTGAGTATGGGCAAATTTGGAGTGTATGTGTCCAAAAGCCCTTGCTAGTAAGTCTAATCCTTTTTTGGGGTCTACACGTCCTAGGAAAAGAATCAAAGTTTTGTTACGAGTAGCTGGAAATTGCTGGTAGAAAATTTCAGGATTAGGTAGTTGTTCAAAGTCTTGACGATGGATGCCGTTGGGGGCAATAGTAATAGGAGTTTGGAGATTAAGAGGTTTTATTTGCTGTGCTTCGGTGGAGGCTAACATTTGCAGTATGCTAGCCTTTTGCAGAGCAGGTTTTTCTAATAAGTTATAGTAAATGCGTTTTTTTAAGGCTTTGTAGGAAAGTGCCCAAGGTTCTAACATACCGTGAGGTATTATAACGTAAGGTATCTTGTACCATTGACAAGCCCAATAAGCAGCTAGATTAGGAATGGAAAAAATGGCATTAGTTTGTACTAAGTCGTAATCGCCAATGTGTTGAAAAATCCATTGACTTAAAGACAAACTAAATTTGTAATCTCCCACTCCTTTGTAAGGAAAAAATTGCAGACGATAATTAGTCTTAGATAACCAAATTTTTAAAGGAACTTTGAGCGTTTCTGTTCCATTAGCATTGGTAGTTACTAAGTCAACAGTAATACCTAGGTTACCTAATGCTTGAGCAAGTTCCACTATACATTTAGATGTACCACCATAAACAGCACCTAAAGCAGGAGTAACAATCAGAAGTTTCATTCACAAAATGTCAGAGATTAAACTAATAGTTTGAGTAGGGCTTCTTCCCAATGACGACAGCGTACCGGGTAATCATAATGTTCTAAAAAATAACTACGAGCGTGACTACCCATTTGCTCACAAATGCTTGGGTTATCTGCAAGAGCAATAATTTTTGAAGCAATTGTTTCTGAGTCATGAGGCGATATAACAAAACCTGCATTTGCTTCTAGCACATCCTTTGCTCCTTGGCTTTGAGAAGGACCAATAAAGAGAACTGGTCTTCCTGCAGCCATAACACCGTAAAGCTTTGAAGGTACACAAATACCTTGCATATCTTCTCTTAAAGTAACTAAATGAAGGTGACCTGCTCCAAGTATCAAACTGAGATCATCCCAGTCAAAAGGATCAAGTCTTGTAAAGTTTGGTACGCTATTATCTTTTGCAAAAGCTTCTATATCTAGTAATTTTTGGGAGTTTCCAATAAAAATAAATTCAATACGCTTGTCTTCTCGTAAAGATACTATTGTATCTTGAACAGCTTGGAAAGTATGAGCACTACCTGCGTAGCCTGAATACATAACCACAAATTTATTTTTATCTGATAACTTTTGAGAAACAATGTGATTTGATTCCCCAAACGGTAGAGGTTTAATTAAGTTAGAATAATGCCACATTCCTAGAGCTTGAATACGTGATGATGAAACACCTCGTTTCAGAAGACGCTCACGCATACATTGCCCTAGTACAATAGTAGAATCAGCATAGTGGTAAGGTAAATTGTGTAGATAATCTATAAGGTAATGGAGAAAATTATTAGTTTGCCAAAGTCCAAGTTGAAAACGTGACTCTGTAACCATATCCATTATCCAACACACATGACGAGTCTTACCTAAAGTGACTAATCGGGCTAAAGTTCCCCACACCCCCATCATTACAGGTAAGTCCAGGGTAATCACAATATCGAAGCGGTAACTCCACAAAACTGTTAATATACCAGCCTTCAAAAAAAAATTAAGAACATTTATCGGAGAACGCCAGTCGATATTGAGTGCAGGAATCTGTAAATTTTTCACTCGATGAATATTAACACCATCATGGACTTTCTGGTTTGTCGGGGAATTAGGTTCAACATGCTTAGGATTAGGACCTGAGCAAATGACGTGAATTTCGTGACCTAGAGTGGCAAGATATCTAGTGAGGTCAGTCAAAACCCTATTAGTTGCTGCTGCGGTGTAAGGCCAGTAACCACTATGAATAAATAATATTTTCATCTAATGTAAGTATTTTTAATCAATTCTTGCAAAGAAAGTATTACATCCCAACTGCTTAATAGGTTTATAGTTCACTGCTTTCATAAAACTAGAAATATCTTCAAACTGACCATTTTTACATGAAATTAGTTTTGGACGTACATGTTTCCAGTCGTTTCCTTTCAAGACTTGCAGCTCGAAAGTTTCTATATCAACTGACAAAAAATTAATTTTAACTCCATCTATATATTTATTCGAAATGCTAGCTGAATTTAGTGATTGATTTACGACTTAAATGCAAAAGACTTGCTCAATAATGATTAAGAATAAAAAACAATCTAGTTTCTTAGCATTTGAGCGTGTTTAGCCGCTTGGTATAAGCCTTGAGCAAAGCAATCTGGAGAAAAACTTTTAATATGATTTAATGCAGCTTCACTCATTGTTTGTAAGTCAATTTTACCAGAACTTATTTTTAGCATTAAATGAGTTAATTGCTGTTTACTTGTTGGATCAAAACCAAATCCATTAATACCCTCAAGTACTAAATCTTCAAAGCAGCCACAGCGATTTGATACTAATACTGGTAAAGCAGCAGCCATCGCTTCATTAACAACTAATCCCCATTGTTCGTGAGTACTAGCATGGATAAAGCAACCAGCATGGGCAAAATAAGGAAGCAATTCTTGCTGTTGTAGAAAACCAGTCAGATGAATAAATTTATTTAAGCCTAGCTTATCAATTTGCTGCTCAATTTGAGACCGCATTTCTCCATCTCCACAAAGAACTAAATCCCAGGCATTTTCTTTTGCTATCTGGCGATAGTTGGCGTAGGCTGAAATCAGGAAAGGAAGATTTTTTTTCGGTATAAAGCGATTGATAGTAAGGAAATAAGGATGATCTAAAGGAGGTGTAAGAGATTTAATTTTATCTGGATGAAAAGCATCATTACCAACTACATCATAGCCATAAAAAATTGCTTCTTCAGGTATTCCAAGTTTCATCAAATAGCGCTTTTGAGGTTTACCACCAACTAAAGCAGATTTGTAAGATGTAATTAGGCGACGCTTGAGAGTTTCACGCCACCAGCTTCTAGGAAAATCAGTTTCTGTCGTTTCTGAAAGCAAAATTGGTAGTTTGCCATGCCATAAACTCCAGAATAAAGCAGCGATCATCGCTGATTCAAAGTAGCCAGCAATTACGACTATATCAGGTTTAATTTTTGTAAGAACAGAACACAGTTTTGGGAGTAAATGATAGTTTTTTACTTCTTCTCGCTGGCGATTTTTAATGACAGATACCAGTGTAAAAGGAATAGTTTTTAAATTAGTTTTCCAGGCATATTCAGCTTCAGATCTTGCTAACTCTATGCCAACTACATCCCAACCTATTTGAGTACAATATTGATATAAGGCACTAACACGGGCAATATGATATGGTCCATAGTTAGTAAAAACTACTGCAATTTTAAGCACTTGAGTTAATTAAATTACTTAGAAATAAAATATTTGCTGTTGCTTTTTGTTCTTGGAATTAAACAATGTTTGTCGCTAAGATATTCTCGGTAAAAAATGTCTAGACACTGAAAAATATTGATGCTATAAATACACTTATATCTAAAAAAAATATTTATTGTTTAAATTTTATAAAGTATATATAGACCTTATCTGAGCTTTTTTAGATGCGTAGCGTTCAATCATTAGTATAAAAATATAGCCAAATAAAGCAGGCCATAATACCAACAGAGTAAATTCTCTACCTAAGTTAAAAGTTAGCCCCAAACAAACTAAAAACAATCCTAAACGTAAGGTAGAATATTGCTGCTTCCAAAGTCTACTCATAAAACTTGCCCAACTAGCCATTAAAACAGCCGCAGCCATTGGTCCCAAAATAGGACCAAAATTGTAAAATCCTTGTCCAATTAATCCAGTTGCAATAGTAGCAAATACACCAATTTCACTATCAGCATCACCAAAACCACGTAGGAGAGCATACTCAATACCAATTAGAGGTTTATTTGGCCATATTGCTCTAGGAACTATGTTAGCAGCTTCTGCCAAGTAACGACCTCCATAAGTTAACTTTAGCCATCCTTGTTGGTAAAAATAATTGATGTAACAAAGCTCTTCCAGCATATTTAATCCCAAATGTTCTTCTTCCTCTAATCCTTCAACTTGTGGAGCAAAATCTGGATTAAATAATCCGACAAAAGTCACATCACGATAGGTAATAATTAAGGTCATTAGTTCATTAATTACCCAAAAGGTAGCAATACTAATTAGAACTTTTAGCCACAGCTTATCTTGGGAAAATAACGCATAGCTAAAATAGCCTGGCATAATCACTGCTAGAAGCTGGTTACGGGCTCCCATAAAAATAAAATAGGGCAGTGCAATTAAGATAATTACAATATTTAACACCTTAAATATACGGCCCATTGGTAGCGGCAAAAGTACTCCAAAGAAGGCACAAACTAAGGTGTAAATATAGGCAGCGGAGGAAACAATAAATCCACCTCCACCAGTAGCACTCCTGCCCCACATTTGGGCTCCTCGACGACCTAAGACAGGAAATAAAGCATTAACAATGTTTCCATCGAGACGGCTAATGCCATATGCTAATAAACCTAGCCAAACAAAGGCTAAAATGATAAAAAGCTTTTCAGGATTAAAAGTCGTAAATTTTAAAGCAGTATGATAATTCTTGAGAAATCGGCGATAAAGATAAGGTATAGTTAGGCGAAAAGTGACTAAAAAAAATATTATTTGCCAATAACAATTTTCTATTATTTTTGAAGGGAACTTAATAAAGTTTTCTGGAGTGTAAAATAGTTCTAGAAAATACCAAGCTAAAATAGTCCCATACACCGCCAGAGCAGGAATACTCCAAGCTTTTTTTTCTCTGACTAAAAACGCTTCAATGACTAAAAATACAAGTAGGCTTGAAGCCATGACATAAATAGGAACAAGTTCTTGGGGAAATCCTACAGATTCAGTCATTAATCAAAAATATGTTGCAGATTTTGTTGGAGTTGAGACAAACTAAATTGAGAGAGATTTATTTGATAGTTAGTAAAGTGCTGCAATTTTTGAGGGTGATTAAGACACCACTGCAATGTTTGAGAAATCGCTTCTCCTGAAACCTCTGGCAAGATTAAGCCATTCTCTCGAGCTTTCACCACTTCTCCACAGAATCGGGAAACAATTAGGGGTAATTTCCAAGCTTGAGCTTCCAGTTGAGTTAAACCAAAGCCATCGGAAAGAGTAGGGAAAAGAAATGCATCTGCTTGTTGATAATACTGGCTGGTGGTACTGCGAGGAACCGAACCAATCCAGCGCACATTTGATAAGTTTTGTTGTTCTGAAGTAAGTGTAATTCCTAAGGAGCCTACAATCTGAAATTCTATTGGTTCCTGTTGTAACAATTTAGCTGCTTCTAGAAGAGGAAAGATACCTTTACGTAGGATAACTTGTCCAAGGAACAAAACACGCAGAGGACGCTGTTTAGAGAAGCTTTCTGGATAGGTGCGAACAAAATTTTGAGATGTATTAGGTGCTTGATAAGCTAAGGGAACTACAGCAATTTTATCTGCGGGTATGCCTACTTTTTGCAGAGCTTGGCTAGACCAGGTTGAGTTGACTAAAATGCGATCTGCAAGGATGCATTCTTTTTGCCAGTTAGCCCAATAGTCTGGTGGTGCTGGTTGCCAGGTGGATTGATGATGGGTATGTTGATTATGTGCTTGAGCAACAATTTTTTCTTCTACAATACCTGGATCTATTTGTCCTAAGACAGTTCGCCAACCTTGAGTTTTAGCAAATTGCAAGATATCTAAGGCTGCGTAGCTGTAGGCAAATATTATGGGAGGTTTATTGAATGTGGGAGCAATTTTTGCCAGATAGTTGACAGTATTTTTTTGAAACCAATGATTACGAGCAATAATTTGTTCCCAACCATGCACTTTTTGCAAACGCTGCTGGATTTCTAGTTGAATTAAAGAATTAGTAAAGGCGTGAGTAGATGCTTGAGCAAGATCTTGGTGGAAGCGATCGCGTAAACTTGTGAGTAGGTTTTTGGGTAGATAGTTGAGGGGAGATTGGGGAGTAATCCAAGCGTCTGTAATTAAGTGAGATAGATTCTCTTGCTGATGTAGGGATCTGGGAATTGCGTAATGTTCTCGTGCTCCAATTTGGCAACATATCCACGATGCAAAAGCTTCGGACATACAAATTATAGAATCGATTCTTGTTGACTGCTTGTACTGAGCCTATAAAATTGGTTGTGAATCTCACATTTTTTATATTTGCTCCCAGTTTTTAATAAATAGAGAAATCAACTAATGAGTTTTATTCACAAATATTTTTTCTTGGAAAATAAAACTTTTGCTGATAAAAATATTAGCTAAAGGGTAAAGCTTGCCAGTCTTCAAACATTTTTACAGACATTGTTTGTCTATACGATTTATACTGTTTTGATTCTATCAATCCAGCTAATTCACCTTGTATTTGTCCCATGCGACCAACTTTTATGGAATGAATAATTCGAGATATTAAAGTACGGCTTTGCTTAATTAACTTCAACTCATTAGGTACAAACCAATCATTCCATAGAACATTATTTCTTGCACCATAAAAATCCATGCGATGCCAGTTTCGCCCTTTGTTTGAGGCAGTATGGTGAATTCTAAAACTAGGATAATGGTAGCAATATAATCCTTCGTTAAAAGCCCTAGCAGCTATTTCCATTTCCTCACCTTGATGGATTAATTCTTCACGATATCCTCCTAGCTTCAAAAAATTTTCTATGTGAAGTAAATGACCACAGCCAATAAAGGATTTAACTTGATACGGTATTTTCTGAATTGAACTACATTGATGATGTCCTAGAACTGGGTTGTAAACTGGAAAACTTACACATAGTAAATCTTGACGAGATTCTGCAAATTCCACAGCAGCTTTTAAGGAACCAGAGACAGGGTAAGAATCATCATCAAGACTTAAATAGTATTTGGTCTTAATTGTTTGTGCTAATTGGTTGCGGCGAATAATGTAGCCTTCGGAGTTAGAAAATCTCTTAATTAATACATTAGATTGGAATTGACTAACATCAAATGGACAAGCAATATCAGAAGCATCATCAAAGATAATAATTGGTATTGATTTGAAACTAATATTGTTAAGCTTATGCAGGGTAATTTCTAAGTCTTGCCAACGATTTTTGGTTGCAATTCCAACTGATACTAATTTTGATAAATCTTGACCCATAATTATTAATGTTTAGAAAAGGTGGGTTAATTCAGATAACAAGAACTACTGGCAAGGTTTGTTTCGCTGTTTAATTACTTTGGCAGGAACTCCCACTGCAACAACATTAGCTGGTAAATCTTTAGTCACCACACTACCTGCACCTACAATAGTGTCATTACCAATTGTCACACCTTTGAGAACCGTAACATTAGCCCCCAACCAAACTCGATCACTAATTTTAGTTGGTTCAGAAATCATGGGCTGTTTGAGAGGCGGTGAATTTGGGTTAGAACCATGATCGTGGTCAGTAATATAGCAATTAGGACCTATGGCGCAATGCTTACCAATTGTGAGAGAAAAAGTCGCATCAAGGAAAGTATTGCGGTTGATATATGTTTCACTACCAATATGAATTTTAGGGTGAGAGAGAAATTCACCACCACACAAAAGAGTAACACCTCGGTCAAAAGCACAAGAAGTTTCAATTTCAATATCTTGATAGTTACGAGGAATTTCAATCTCTCGCATCCAAATGTAACCGTGTAATTTAACCCCTAACCTACGGTAGTAAAAATTGCGCCAACGGCTTTTTAATCCTTGGACAAAACGAGATAAACGAATAAGGCTCATTCTAGAGACAGTAAGTTTTATGCGATTCTATATTTGGATAATATAATTTCTGATATGGCTTCAAGTTTTCCACTCACTACAGCAGGTAACGATAACCAACCTTTGGCAGAGGTCAGAGAAGCAGCAAGTTGAAATAATTGCAACACTATCAGTTTGAGATAATCCGTGGGTCGATTACGATCTAATACTTTAGTCATAACGTAATGTCGGTTGACTAAATCCATCTTTGCCAGTACTCCCAAATTGTTTTTGTGATCTCCCGGTTGACTATCATGAAAAATACGAGCTGTTCGTGCATTAGCAAGTTTCCACTGCTTACCTACCATAAGGGAAAGTGTTACATCTTCCATCAGTGAATAACCTGTAAAAATTGGCGGAAACAGAGGTTGTGGTAATGCTTCTCTTCTGTAAAGAACACAGGTTGTATTTAACCACTCTACGGGCACTACTTCCGGTAAATCATGACGATCTTCTGGCAGTAAATTAAGTGCAGGACCAATACATTTGCCAGCATAGCTATCTTCATGACAACCATGCAAAAAGCGCCATAGAATACGACTCAAGTGACCTGGTGATTGATAAAGCTGGTTAGTAATCATCGCATTGACACCGCCTAAACTAGAGTCACGTTGAAGCGCATTCCATAGTCTTACCAGACAATCTGACTCAAAAATTATGTCATCATCAAGTATCCAAATCATATTTTGGGAAACATGGGACATTCCCTGATTTCGTTGTGCTGCTGCACCGATGTTTATTGCTCGATGGTAAATAATTTTTGTTGAAAGCTTTTCAATCCCAGATTTGCAAATAGCTTGGGTCTCATTATTGGTAGAGCCATCTATGACAATCATCTCCACAGGTTGATGTGACTGTATGGAGAGACTTTGCAGTGTCCTCAAGAAAGATTTACTACGATTTTTAGTAGCAACAAGTGCTGATATAGGTAGAAGTTTAGTCATCTAACCAAGATTTCTCCACGCATTGCTTAAGATTACTTTTTATTGGCTAAACCAATTTTTTGAAAAAGTTCCTCGAAACGATTTGTCCAAGTATGGTCACGTAAAGCTCTCTGATAGGCTGCTTCACGTAATTTTTCAGCCTCATTAGGGTGATTAAGATAAAATCTTGTCTTATCAACTAACTCTTCAGGACTTTGATAAGTATCAATTTCTTTACCTATTTCGTAAAACTCTGCTATCTCGTCAGTATAGCCAGTGACGTAACAAGTACGGCACATTGGTGCTTCAAAATCACGCAGGCGTACATGTGGAATTAACTCTGAACCTGGTCGTCCATCAGCCCAAACATTACTGAAGTTGAGAATGACCTCATATTCAGAGAAAGTGTAACAGAGGTTCTCAGCAAAACCGCAAGCAACAGAAGATAGTAACGGCGAGATGGTATGACTTTGATGGCGGTATTGGAATTGCTGAATTGTTCTACGTAGACCCGAGATTAGTCCTTGGTTGTTGATATTTTGAGATATAACGTTAGCATATCCTGTCATCCCTCCTGCTTTAGGCAATTTTCTTCCTAGATATGTAGATTCTTCTTTAAGCAAAGTGTGCTTTGAATCTTGAGTATCTGGGAATCCCCAACCTTTACCATAAATGCTGACAGGTACTTTATTTTGAATAAGATTAGCAATAAAACGATCCCGATCTGCATAACGTTGACCAACAAAGCAAGCCTTAGCTTGACGGGTTACTCTTGATACTGGTTGATAAACCTTGGGATCTGCACCCATCTGCACCCATATTGGATTAGCACCAACTTTCAAGTAGGAATCACGAGCATATTTTTCAGCATGCCAAGAAAAATATGCTTGAGCTGCTATTTGTGATACTAGTTCGAATTGATAGATGCTATTGCAGTAGAAATTAACTGTGGGAATTCCTAGTTGATGGATTTCTGCAAAACCTACTGGGTCAAAATGACTATTATAAAAGTAGCTGAGAAATAAATCGAGAGGTTGCTGTTGGTGAGCTTGTCTTACTTCATCAACGATTTTTTGAGTAATCTGAGCGCGAACTTCCTTTTCCTGGGGTGTGAAGTTACTAGCTATTTGCATGAATCGACTAGCAGGAAGTAAATCTACTTGTGATTCGATAATCTCATGTCCTAATTGTTTTAAAGCTGGATAGAAATTACCACTCCACAAACCACCGTAGCAATGCTTAGGGTTAATTGAATGGCGGATGGCTGTGAAAATTCTCATTTATACATATACTGGAAATTAATTGATATTATTTATGCAGTTTATTTATTTTATGAAAAGTAGAACTCATACCTTTGAGCCAAAAGTTTTCAAGTACAGCATCATAATATGAAGTTGGATAACCTAGCAAATTATTTGCTGCTATCATCTCCTGACAATTATTTAATTGGATAATCTTTTCTTTCGATATCAATTTTCTTTTAAGTGGTTTGACACTTCTTTGTTTTTGCCCCCTCGATAATATTTGAACATCTCCATTTACTCGAGAGAAGCTTTTGAATTTATTGGATACTTCATGATATTGAAGATTACATAAAGAGCAAATTTCTGATATTGTTTTATTAGGGTTATTGCAAAAATCTTCATATTTGAATATAGGAATTTTTTCTTCTAATAAGACCTCAACATAAGTGAGATACTCTTGAAAAAAAGATGATAAACTGGGAGTACCTCGAGAAATCCATACATCTATAGAATCACGAACAAATGCGAAGGTTTTTAATTCACATTTTCCTCGTAAAGCTTCAAGACTTAAAAGTCTATTAGGTGGATTATAGTTGTTGTTTTTGAATGGTACAAAATTAATGAAAGTCCAATCCCTAATTATTAAGTTTTTTGATTGAACAGAACATTTTGTTTCTAGTTCAAGAATACCTTCAGTGAATTGATCAGATTTTATATCGATTTGATACCAGTTTTTTGCTTGTTCTTGGACAGTTTTATTTGATTCTGTTTTCCTTCCACTACCACTACCTAGAGGATTTAACTCAGACAGAATAACTACATTAGGTAGACTTCCTAAACATTGGTTTAAGACAGTTCCTCCTGAGCGTGCAAAACAAATCATTAAGGATAAAGCCATAAAAAATATTTTGCTTACTTATTTTTTTTTATTCGTATAAATCTAGAATTGATATTTTACAAAACTATAAAATGGTAATTTATAACCCATCATAGAATTTTTCAGTTACCCTAGCATGAGCAAAATATTCACGACCTATATCAATAGCATTTTGACCCAGATTAAAGCGATATTCTGTATCTTGGGCAAGCTTTTTTACAGCTATCACTAATGCTTCTAAGCTGTCTTGATCAACTACTTCTGCTACACCAGGATTATCTTTTGCCCAACGTACAGCAGAACAGTAATGAGGTCCCCAAACAAGTAAAGGAAGACCAGTTGCAGTGTAATCAGTTAATTTGCTAGGAAAACAAAGTTGCATATTAGATTTACGGTCAGAATCGAAATTCATTGGGAGAAAAAGTACATCAGCTTCCTCTCGTAATGTGCTAACCAGTTTTTTATATGGAATGAGGGAACGCATATCAATATTTTGGTGGCTCAAACCAATTTTATTCGCAGATTCTTGAGTTAATCCTGAATAAATAATCAATCTACCTCCTAAAATTTCCAAAACTGAAGCTAGAGAGATTAAAGTATCAGCTTGTCCTTGACTATTAACTGATCCAGCGTAGGCAAAGACTAGAGCTTTAGATGATGAATTATTCTTTTTAGGCGGACAACCAAACTCATAGATATCTGCTGCACGAGAAGGGTAAATAACACTACCTGTTACACCGTAGCGTTTATGATAGGATTCCACCATGTAAGGAGAAACACAAAATCTGGATTGAGCTTGTTGATAGATATTTCCAAATTTTCGGTTAAAGGCATTTTGTAACCAAGGTACTACTGGAATATATGATGGTAAATCATCATGTATAATCAAGTGCAGAGGTACTTTAAAACGCCTAGCTAAAGCCGCTGCTGTAAGCCATGAAAGTCCATGTGCTACAGTTAAGATCGCATTTGGCTTAAAAGTCTTAACTACTTTAACTAATTGCTGCGATCGCCATCTTGCCGTTAAAAAGATATAGGAAGTATAAGCTTCTACAAAGCGACTTTGAAGTAATCGTCTTGAGCCTAAAGGAACAGTTTTATAAGTAACATTGGGCAAACGTTTGTTCGGGTTAGACTTAAGGGTATTGCTTTCAATAATATATAATTTATCAGTGGGATAGTTTTGCAGTAGACGATACAACAAAGCAGAGCCTGCCACGGTAGATTCTACAGGTACGTCACCTATGTAAAGTAGGCGTGGAAGTCTGCTAATATTCCTATTAACTAACGGCGTATTTGTTGTGGGTGTCATTTGACTTTCGAGCATCATAAACCTCACGCATTTTCAGTAATTTTGCTGGATTTCCTGCTACGATAGCGTTAGCTGGTACATTTTTAGTCACAACGCTTCCTGCACCAACAACAGCACCAGAACCAATCTTGACTCCTTTGAGAACAGTTACTCCAGCACCTAGCCATACGTCACTTTCTATGTGAGTCGGTGAAGCATATCCATCTGGTTGAATTTTCTCATTAGTACCCAAACTAATGTCATGGTCAAAGTCGCAAATGTAGCAATGAGGACCGATCATAACCCTGTCACCAATCATGATTGAGTAATGACAGTTAATAATTGAGTAGTAGTTTATATAGAAAAAATCGCCAATTTTTAATTGACCTTGTTGTCCTTGATGATTTCCCATCGAAATTTTACAACCTTGAGAAAACCAAGCATTTTTTCCACATTGAAATCCTTTGGGATCTCCATCTAACAGATCACTATGAATTTGAATACTATAATCAATTTTTGCTCCAGCTATTAATAACCGAAGCCAGCGTGACCGGCGCATAATTTTAGAAATCATACTTTAGTTTTTATGAAAGATTACTTATAGGCAATTGCTTGATACAACGTTTGAATTGTTCTGGAATGGAAGAATAAAATAAATCTCTTCTAATTGTTAGCAGCTAAGGTTTGACGATAAAGGTCAATATATCGCTGAGCTTGTAATTCTAAAGAATATTCTTTGATGGTAATTTCTCTACAGTGCCGATTCATACATTCACGTAGAGTAACATCCTCTAATAATTCTACAATTCCTGTACTTAATTCTGTTGCATTTTCAGGTTCAGCTAAGTAGCCAGTAATACCTGGACGTACTAAATCAGGAACTCCACCCACATTGAAGGAAACCATTGGTGTAGCACATGCCATACTCTCTTGAAGAACTAAAGGTAGATTGTCCGCACGAGTAGGAAAAACAAATAAATCAGCAGCGGAGTAAGCAATAGATTTCAGACGATCGCTTTGCACATAACCAAGATTCATGGCTTGCATACCTAATTCTTTTGTTATGGTTTCACCACTAGAACCGAAAGTTAGTAATATCGTTTCTTGTTTCAGCGACTCAGGTAAACTCTGTAAAGCTTTTAACAGTAAATCACCACCTTTACGGGGATCTGCTAGGCTTTGAGCTGCAAACATAATAACTTTTTTATTGTCGGGAATACCAAGAATATGTCTACAAAGCTCAGAATTTATTGGTTGATATGCCTGTGTATCAATACCATTGGGAATATGGTGAATAGGAAAGCAATTAAGTATACTTTTTTTAGCTTGCTTTGTTAACCACTTGCTAAGAGTAACAATAACTAAATTTGAGTGATTGTAAATCCATTTTTTTAGTTTCCACTCTAAGTTTGTAGTATCTTTCTGAATGGCTGGATATGTATCTAAGTATGGACATTGACCACAACCAAATTTCCAACGATCGCAATCAAAACTATACACACAATGACCTGTAAAACTCCACATGTCGTGAAGCGTAAAAACAGCAGGCTTACTTTCAGTTAGCTTAGGAATAGCTAAGTAGTTAAAATAGCCTCCATGAAGATTATGAAAGTTAATTATTTGGGCTTCTTTAAAGAAAGGATGTTGAGGAATTTTGAAAGTATTTATGACATTAACATAGTTTAAACTAATATGCTTAGCAATTTGAAAAGAAAGCTTTTCTTGAGTAATTTTCCTTGGAATAATCGCTATTCTATTATCCAATGACTTAGATGAGTTAACTAAAAGTTGAGAGTCAACACCTTGAGATAATAATCCTTGATAAAGTCTGTAGGCAGCTATTGCACCACCACTACCAGTATCAGATGTATTAATATGAAGAACTTTCACCGCATTTTTCCCAACTGATGATCTCTATTGTTATTTCTCAAAAAGTTTAATCATGCTTAATCTACCAATTGAGGAGTAAGTAGGTTTTCTAGGGGTGTCTTCCATTTACCTTCCGCAACATCTCGAAGTGAAATAAGTTGATTAAGTTTTCCTTTGCTTTCTAAGAATGCTTTGATCTTGCCTCCACCCGTATAATCAATAGCTAAGTACGGAACGCCTAATGTTTCAGCAAAAAGGACGGAGTGAAATCTCATGCAAATATTAAACTTGGCATGATACATGCTTTGCAGGATTTCTAAAGGAGAAACAGGACCTCTTGCAAAACTAACTTTAGATACTTGATTATTATCTTCGAATAATACAGAGATATCTTTTGCTAAACGACGGTTTAAAATTCGATCATCACCACCAAGGGAGAAAGTATGCATCGGTAAAAAATCAACTTTTTCAGTATTTTGAAGTTGGGCAATGTAAGCAATCATTTGAACTAGCTGACTTTCAAAAGCTTGCTTGATTGAATAATACTCTACCTCTTCTAAATTACCTGCATAGTCTCTACCCCACTCTCTTAAGAAACAAGAAACATTATTTGTATCACCCAAGGGAGGAGTTTTCTTGAGAAGCTGACCTTGAGATTTAACAAACTCCACATACTCAACAGCCGGATCAGGGACAGCTTGCACATCTAAAATTTTAAACTCTTTCTGAGAACGATTTACAGAAGCTCTATCTCTCAGTGTTACATGATGAGCCAATCGCAACATTTCTCTAACTACTTGGGTTAGTAATGGATCAACTAGAGGACCAATACCACATCCTTCTACACGATTGATTGCTCCCGATTTAGCCCCTCTAATCAAGGCATAAAGCATGTGATTAAGTGCCTCAATATCCATTAAAGGACCACCACCAACTATAATCTCATCAGCTTGATCGCAAACTTGTTCAAATTCGCGGGAGTATGTTTCCACAACAGTAATTTCTCCCAGTTCCATTTCTTTAACTGTCCAGTGACAAATGAAGGGAACTAAACTAGCTAGATAAATTTCCTTGGGGGGATTAGAGCGAGAGCGTAATCTATTAACAATTGTCCAGAGAATAGCTTTGTCTCCAGCCGTCTCAGTACCGTACCAACCCACAATTAAAGCTTTTTTAGAACTAACAGAAGCTAAATCAGCCGTAATCTTATTTGCTGTCTTAAGTTTTTGAGCTTGAGTAACTAGTGTAGAACAGTTATATTTTCTGTGCCGTCTCTTATGTTCTAAGTAAAAACTGACTTTCTCTCTAAAATTGGGTGGAACATGGTAATCGTGGATGCAGTTATCACAATCTTTTTTTATCATCTCCCGGCGTTTTGCCAAATTGGAGTAGTATATTTTACTAGGAGAAGTTTGAAGGGTATTACCAAGTATTGGTGACTTAGGAGAGCAGTAAAGTAATTCACCTCTAGCTGTCAAAATTACTCCCTGGGCGTGATAAGGGCAACCTGTCTGTCTCGGTTTACCCTCAGTAAGCATTGCTTGTATACTTCTGTAAGTTTTGAGATGTGCAGGAACTTTCTCAAAACCACTATGTTGTAGCCGATGGAAGAAAAGTCCGAGATGATAAGCCGTTTTGTCGTCAAAGCTTCTTATATTTTCCGATAACTCATCATTGTAAAGGCGCTGTATGAATTCGGCTATTCGGAATCTGCCGTATAATCCCTCTGAAATAGCATAATCAAGTAGTTCATCAACGTAGAGAGCATTTGAGTTACTGATTGTACAACCAAAGGATGCAGGAATACCTTGCTCACGGAAGTAGTTAATAGTATTAATGGCAGAATTAAAATTATTTTTTCTTCCTCTTACAGTATCGTGGACTTCTCCCAAACCATCTAGGGATACCATAACCCCAAAACCAACATTATGTTCGCGACATACTTTTGCACAAGTACTGACACGTTCTTTAACAACATCTTCGATAATGGCATTAGTAATTATAGAAGCTCCATCAACCTTAGCTTTTCTGGAACAAATTACCTTAAAAAGTTCAGGTAAATCTTTTCTCAGAGTAGGCTCTCCGCCTGTAACTCCTATATGTCTAACATTACTAAAGAAGGGATCGGCTAAAATTGACTCTAATTCTTGCGGACTGAGTTCGTGATCTTTCTTCTGCTTCCAAATCAGACACATTTGGCAACGCGAATTACACACATCATTTGCCATCATGCTGATAAATGTCGGTTTCATTGGCAAAATTTGCCCCAGCATGTTGACTCGAATATCGTAATATGCAAGATTCCTGAGCGATTGAATACTTCTGAGCAAATTTAACTGCTCTTTTGTTAAGCTAGATTTGATTTTAGTCTTAAGTGTAGCTGACATAATTTTTGTTCACCGGAATTTTAACTTCTCTACTAGTTGATCAAACAAAGTTTTATACTGAAATTTCAGTGGCTAAAAATATAAACACTCTGTTCTAATACATTGAGTCACCCCACAAAAGGAGAAATAAATAATGCTCTAGTCATCGAAAATTATTGTGGTATATCTTTTTTTCTCGGTGTGAGCATCCAATCCATTGCAATCATGAGTGCTAAAGAAGTATAGACACCACCACTTCTTTCAAAATGAAACCTAACTAGAAAATAAAGATTTGAGTTCCTTGTTTACGAGTTTGAAAGAAGAAGAATATTACAGGCTATATCTCTTCTCTCAAACTGCTAATTTTTCCAGATTAGGTTAGGTAGTAGTGACTTTAAGCGAGAGTTAAAAGCACTAATGTAATAGGGGATTTTTGACTGGCCAACTCGTTTGTCAATAGCTGTGAATGTCTCTTTTCTGAGAATATCGACAGTTTTACTATGACCAAATGACTCCTCCATCTCATTTAAAATTTCTAGGCAATATTCAAAAATGCCAAGGGAGAAGTGGCAAGTAAAAAGTTTTAGGAATTGTTCAAAAGTATAGTTTCGCCTTTTAGCTCCTTCAATAGTTCTGAGATAACAAAATTCAAGAGTAGTCACTTCCCGGTGCTTAGAATATTCAAATATCTTGTGGTCTTGGCCTTGATATCTACTGCTTAATTCACAGCTAGTATTACTGGATATACGGGTATTCCAGTGAGGATGCATTTGAGCAATCCAGAAATCATTCTTGAGCATCAGATCGTGTAACGAAGGCAAAGTATCAGCACCTAAATAGTGCTGATATAGTGATGCCTCTATATCGCAAACTAGTAACTGATCAAATACTTTATCTGGTAAGCTATCCAAGATACGAAATTCTGTACCTTGAGTGTCCAGCTTAATCCAATCAATATGGCTAAAATTACCTAAAGATAAAGACTGGTTCAATGTAATTGCTGGAACACTTACAACCTTGTTAACTTCAAACCAATCTGCATAAGCAAAGCTTTTGAGCTTCTCGTGATCTGGTTTTAGAGTACTTGAGCAGTAGGGTGATTTGGTCAGATAAAATTCCACCTCATCACAGTCTTGTTCAACAACAGCACGGTTAACAGTAACTACGCGATGCTCATTAGTGCCTTCTACCTCACGAATATCCCTTAAGTCTGGATCAAACCTAAGCAAATTTGCAATTGGTTTGAGTACTTGAAACACAGACCAACTATCTCCAGAAGCACCCAGATCAGCCAAAATTAATGAAATATTATGCTCTGTTAATGTTTGAATAACACTATTAGTTATTTGCATGTTACTATCCGTATATGAATTAATCTAATTTCTAGTGAAAGGCGTGAATGTATTGATTCCTTCTCTAGCTAGTTTTTTGATTGGTTTAGCAGGAACTCCCACAGCAATGCATCCACTCGGTATATCTTTAACTACAACACTACCTGCTCCGAGTACAACATCATCTCCAATAGTTACTCCAGCTACAATTGTCACGTTTAGACCACACCAAACACGAGAACCAATTTTAATCTCTAAACCTTTAGGCTCTAAAGTGATAGGGTCGTGGGTTGCAGAATTTAAAGTTAGTCCACCTGCAGCAAGAAAGTCATCGCCAATAGTAATTGGAGCATAGTTCCAGATCCTACTAAAGCTTCCAATACAGCAGCGATCGCCTAGAAATAAATTACCTCTATTTTTGATGTAAATGTTATGTCCAAAATGAAACTTATCTTTCCACTCTACCTGCATATGCTTGAGGTAATTTGCTCTCCAATATTTCAAACTCTCAATCTTAGTACTTGCCAGCTTAAATTCCAAATCTGAACAGTATTCCAGAAAAACTTTTTTTAAGTTAAAAACTAATTCCACTTCAAATTTATTGTCAATAGATTTTAATGAATTATTGATTGGTAAATTAAGAAATAACTTTGCTTAAGGAAATCAATATAGTTAATGTATAAGTCCTAAATAAAATAAAAAATTCAGCCATGTCTTTATAAAGCTGAGAGTTGACACCAATCTGGCTGGTTTTCAGCAAAGTCAGCAATGTTAACTAAAATATTCTCAATACCAGTTTGAGGTTGCCATCCCCACACATGTTTTGCCTTCGCAGCATCCAATACCATCCAAGCAATGTCAAAAGGTCGTTCTGTATCGGTTTGAACTACCGTATTAGCCCCAAAGCGATCTTCACACCAATCGCTTAATTGTCGAAGTGACATACTATTGTTCACCCCACCACTTAAATTGACAATTCGGGGTTTATTCGTCACTAATGGTTCACTAAATTGCTTGTCTAACAAAGGTACTAAATCTTGAGGATGTAAACAATCACGTACCTGATAGCCTTTACCGCCAAAACCAATGTATTTTAGAGGTCGCTTTTCTCGAAAGCTATGAATCCAAAAAGCAAAAATTCCCTGTCCTGGATGACCAAACTGTCCAGCACCAGCCATTACTCCACAGCGATTAATCCACACTGGAAAATCAAAAGTTAACCCGTATTCAAGTGCTAGTGTCTCTGATGCTAACTTGGTCGAACCATAGAGTGAAATCGGTGGAACCGTTGAAAATGCTTCACTAATCCCCTGCTCACTCAATCCTACTGGCCAACTAGAAGAGCTATCTACACAAGGTCGAAATGCCTGATTATGCACCTCTACCTTGAGTTGTGCTAATGGTGGAATTGAATATACTCGACTGGTTGAGAGCAGTATGAAACCTGCATGCCAACGTTTGCAAGCCTCCAGCAGGTTAATCGTACCACCTAGATTATGGTCAATCAGTTGACGACTACTCGATTGACCATCAACTCCTGCTAGTACACTGGGGTTTGCCGCACAATCAATTACCCAGTCAAAAGGACCTAAAACTTCCAAATCGCTGGCATTACGAATATCACCATGAACCACCTTCACGCCTTGCTTGGTCAAAATCTCACGATTGAGCCAAGAGCCTGACCGAGATAGGTTATCAATACCTGTAATCGCTAAATCTGCTTTATATTCAAGTAATGCTTTAGTCAGGGTACTGCCTACAAAGCCGCAAATTCCTGTGATGACAAGTTTCATAAAATTTCTTGAACTTTAAGCTGGCACCTGACTACTCTGCAACTTCCAATAGCGTGCATAGCGCTCACCTTGATGCAGAAGGGACTTGTGGGTACCGTGTTCCACCACTTCTCCTCGCTCCAGCACTAGAATTTGATCAGCCTCAGCAATCGTCGAAAGTCGGTGGGCAACAACAATCACTGTGCGTTCCTTCTGAAACTGCTCCAATGCCTGCTGAATCAACTTTTCTGACTCACTATCTAAAGCACTGGTTGCTTCATCCAAGATTAAAATCTCTGGCTCCTTAATTAATGCTCTTGCTAGAGCCAATCGTTGTCGCTGTCCACCGGAGAGTCGATAACCCCGCTCACCGACAATGGTTTTGTAGCCATCTGGTAAGCCTAAAATGAACTTATGCGCTTGAGCTGCTTTTGCAGCTTCCATAACTTCATCTAAGCTTGCAGAGGGACGACCGTAACGCAAATTCTCTAAGATAGTGTCATTAAAAATGAACGTATCTTGACTGACTACCCCAATATGCTGTCGCCAATTCTCCAGGCGATAGTCTGCTAGAGGAGTACCATTGACGAGAATATGTCCTGCTGTTGGTTGATACAGTCCCATGAACAAATCTATGATCGAAGACTTACCTGCACCTGACTCTCCAACTAAGGCAGTTACTTGATTTCGAGGCAGAGTAAAGGTGAGATTGTTGAGGGCAAAATCATCATCATTGCTATAGGAAAGTCTTATAGATTTAAATTCAATATCTTCCCTTAGCCTTGTAAATGGCCTACTACCCGAGTGTTCAAATACCTTATCTTTCTTATCTAAAATCGTCTCCAGACGTGCCATCCGGGCACTGTTGTCTGCAAAAATTGTAATTGTTTTTGAAGTTGCTTTCAAGCGTGTCGATAACCGTTGCAGTGCCAGCAAAAAGGTCAGTAACAGCGGTAGGATTGTTGTCTGACCTCCTTCAAATAGTACTGCTGAAGCGGCCAAAATTCCCAGGGCGACCATGGGTAAAGTTTCTAAAATGGGGTCTGGCAGGTAAAAGACTAATGCCCGCC
>CAZWGS010000004.1:49768-113128 GCA_964633315.1 uncultured bacterium
TGGGTAAAGTTTCTAAAATGGGGTCTGGCAGGTAAAAGACTAATGCCCGCCTCTTGAGTTGTTTCTCCATTTTACCCAACAGCCCATTTACCCCCGTTATTGTCTGTTGCTGGGTACCAAAGGTATGCAACAACCTCAATGCTTGGATGCTCTGAGTAATATACTTAGCTAACTCTACCTGGCTTTCTGTTACCCGCTTTACTACTCGTCTCAACCGAGGAATGAGTTTGTATTGCACATAGGCTACAAGAATAATCAGTATCGTTGCTGCCCCTGCTAAGGTTGGAGATAGGCGCACGATAATAATTAAGTAAATCAAAGAAAACGACAGACTTAGCACCAGACTGTTAAATTCTGTGATTTGCCGATCAACTGCCAAAGCTGCATCATTAGCAAAGAGTACTAGATCGCCAACCTTATAGCGGCTGATACAGCCATAGCTAAAGGTCATAATCCGCTCAAAGACTTTACCTGTAACATAAGGCTGCGCTTTTGCCGAGAGGTAAGCTGTGGATACCTTATTGAGATAGTTACTGAAACTTAAGCCAACTTGCAGCATTACGGCTCCACATATTAACACCAAAAACATTTGCTCTGGTGGCAAAGGCGCAATTCTAGCAAGGGTTTGAACTATTCCGGTATTAGTTGTTGTTTCTGCCCCAGAATCACCACTCTCAGTGAGATAAGCAATTGCTAGATAAATAACACCCAGGGTGCTACCTTCTAGAACTGCACCAACAAGATTGGTAAGCAAGTTAAGTGCGATCAGCCACCAGTTTTTCCGTGCTGTCTCCAACACTAATTTATAGGCTGGCGATCGCAAATTAGCAATGAGTTGTTTCACAATGAAGATCTAAGATAGGTCTTATACTCAAACGCTGACTGTTGATTTTGCTAAACGAGTCTGCCAAGATGTCACAATTTGTTCTATTGTTTCTTCCAAGGAAACGGAAATATCCCAATTGGGGTATTGCTGACGCATCTTAGTCAAATCGGAGTAATAACAAATATGATCGCCAATCCGATTATCTTGTACGTAGGTGTAGCGCATGGCTTTACCGCTATATTTTTCTGCTAGCTTAAAGGCTTCGAGAATTGAACAGCTATTTCCTTTGCCACCACCGATATTGTAGACTTCTGCGATGCGGGGTGCTTCAATAAAGGCGTGAATAAAGCGTGATACATCGAGGGAGTGGATATTATCTCGTACTTGCTTGCCTTTGTAGCCAAAGATTTTGTATTCTTTGCCTTCAAGATTACACTTAACTAGATAACTGAGGAAACCGTGAAGTTCCACACCCGAATGATTTGGTCCCGTGAGACAACCACCGCGTAAACAAGCTGTGGGCATATTAAAATAGCGACCATATTCTTGCACAATTACATCAGCAGCAACTTTGGATGCGCCAAATAAAGAGTGCTTTGATTGATCGATGCTAAAGCTTTCAGGAATACCGTTAGCATAAGTTGGGTCGTCATAATCCCAACGGGTTTCTAGTTCTTTTAGTTTAATGGTGTTGGGGCGATCGCCATATACTTTATTCGTAGATAGATGAACAAAGGGCGATTCTGGGCAAGAGTTTCTTGCTGCTTCTAGCAAGTTTAAAGTACCCACTGCGTTGGTATCAAAGTCAGCAAAAGGAATCGCTGCAGCTCTATCATGGGATGGTTGGGCTGCTGTATGCACGATGGCATCTGGCTTGAGCTGTGCCATTAACTCTAATATACCTGGGCGATCGCGTATATCCAATTCATGGTGAACAAACTCTTGAATTGTCTGTTGCAACCTTTGCTGATTCCAGCGTGTGTCTCCTTGGGAACCGAAGAAAACAGCCCGTTGATTATTGTCGATACCGTGAATTTGCCAACCTTGCTGAGCAAAGTAGCGACAAACTTCAGAGCCAATTAATCCTGAGGAGCCTGTTACGAGTAATTTTTTCATGGGAAAATTAGTCCTTTGGAAACTATTTATAAACAACATTTCACGGGGTGACAAGCACCTCTAAAGCCTTGTGGGGTATAGCTATAAACTGATTCAATTACTACGAATAATTGACATTCTTTCAATTTTAAACTACTTCTAAGTCAGTAAGTAATACATTGATCAAAAGCTATATTTTTTAGGAAATAAGAACATAGGGAATAAAAATAACAATTGATTTTTTTTCATTTTACTAAGATTAACTGCTAGTTTTCTCTTAATACTGAAGGTTCTTGAGGTAATTTTCGGACATAATCACCTCTGGATAAAAATTTCTCGAGTAGAATATATAGCACGATGAATAAATAACGACTTCCCATTTCCTGAAGCTTCAGTTTTGATATACCAGTTTTTCTATTGCACCAGCCAATCGGAATCACATTGTAACTGTACCCTCTTACAATAGCTTTTAGCGGAATTTCTACCGTTAAGTTAAAGTGATGGGAAATAAGCGGCGCAACCCCTTCAATTACTTCTCGTTTATAAGCTTTAAAAGCATTTGTTGTATCGTTATAATCAATGCCAACTAATTTTTTTATAAAAAAATTAGCGAGGCGATTGACAAATAATTTATGTTTGGGATAGTCTACAACCCAACCTCCTTTGATAAAACGAGAGCCAAAAACACATTCATAACCCTCTCGTAGTTTGTAATAATAATTGACGATTTGTTCAGGGGGATCTGAAGCATCAGCCATAGCAATAACCACCCCATCACCTTGGAATTTTTCTAATCCGCAACGAACGGCGAAACCAAATCCATTTGGATAATGATTATTAACATAGCGAACTTTGGAATTTTCTTCTGCAATCTGTTTCAGTATTTTTTCTGTATTATCTCGACTATTATCGTTGACAATTAAAATTTCATAATCAATGACTTTTTTTTCTAGACATTGACAAATTTTTTCAACTGTTTCTTGAATACAACCTTCTTCATTGTATGCCGGTATGACAACAGATAAAAGAAAGGATCTATGGTATGCTTTTCGATGACTTGGCACTCCAAACTCTTGATGCAAATTCTGACTTATATTTTTTTCATTAACAAAAGTAGGAGCTAAGCCTTCAGGGGGATAGAGATCTAACTTCTGATAAGCTTTACCTTCAGATTTTCTAGTACGAAATACTAGGCGATCGCTAATTACATAGTTGAATGAAGCACTTAGTGCTACTCCTAATAAAGTATTGATGCTGTAACTAACTCCTAAAATATCTAAGAGAGGAAAAATTAATAAAACTCGAAGAGCTATGGCGACACTAGCAGAAAAGTGATATAGAAGAAGTTGGGATATAAATATTTTTTTTGTCGACAGATTACTATCTTTCCAAACCCATATTCGATATATAAAGAAACTAAGAATAAGGGAAGCCTCAATGGAAATAATATTGGAAACATTCTTGAGAAAAGGAGTATTCCAACCACAAAAATCAATTAAAAAAGAAATAAGAAATAAATTAAATGCTGCAGCAATTGCACCACTAATTAAAAAACGAAAAATACGATTACTTTTTTCCTCTTTCATCATAACTTATACAGTAAAAAAGATATCTATTTTGACTATTGATTCTTAGAATATTGCGAGGCTTTTACCAAGAAAAATCACATAAAATACCATATAAATTAAAATTCAATATATGTTTTTAGTAAAGTCAAAAAATAAGGTATACTTTCGTTACAAATTGGAAAAACTGGGTATAAATACATTGATTTTAAAACTTATCATTTCCAGTTTTTCTTGTAGTGAGAGGTGTTTAATTGTTAACTTTTAATCTATAAAAATATTGTTTCAATATCAGTTCACATTATTTAATTTGCACCAAAGCAGTCATTGTAAAAGATGCTTAGCTGATGCAATGGCATAACATTTTTGACACCACTACTGACATTTTGCTCGTGAAAATTTATCAATACTGACAACTTCCTAGTTAGGGTAATGTTGGTATAATGCTTTGGCGAGGGTAGAGCAAAAAAAACTAAAAATACCTGTAATTAATATACGCATAATTTCAACAAGCATTGAAAATACGTAATCTGAAATTCAGATTTACCGAATTTACTAAAATTACCAAAATTGAAAATAAGAACCTAGCGAAACTGCACCAATAATAGCTCCTGTACATAGGCGAAATATTGAGAACCAAGATGGTCTATAAAATGGATATAGCATAAGGATTACAAATGGAAAAGATGTCATTAAATAGCGAGATGAAAAAAGATGTGTTATACCAAATGATGTAGCTACAAGCAAACAAGTAACTCCAGACGAACAAATAAAAATAAAGTCAGTCCGTTTCTTCAATAGATTAAAAATAAGTGCGGTAAAAAATGAGAAAGCAATACCAAATAATAGAGAGCCAACAATAAGGGAGTACTGTTCTTCCGTTATCCATATCAAGTACTTTGTTAAACCTTTGAATGCTTCGTGCTTTAAATGGACAATCGTAGTGTTAGTTATAAAAGCAATACAGAAAGCACATACAATCCATTGCCATTTAGGTTTAAAAAAACTTGGAGCAAGAATTATGATAATGCAGGTTAAGTAGGCATAAGCAAGTAGCCCATGATTAAATACAAATCCTTCTCCAACATTAACCTGAGATTTAGGTACTATTCCACCCCAAATGGCAAAAACTGGCATAATACTTATACAAGCAGCTGAAAATGCTGAAAATGCTGGCCATCGATAATAACGATTACACAAGGAAAGCAGTAAGAATAATGATAAAGCTGGAAGATAAGTTTGACGCCCTAAAATTGCAGCTCCAGCAAATAATCCAGAAATAATGAAAGTTAAATAACAGATCAATCTTGAAGAGTTTTTTTCTTTTATGGCATAAGCTGATATAGCAAGACTAAGGGTGGCCATAGTGAGAGCTGGAATTTCTGTAAGAGCCATTCCACTAGTTACCCAAACCATTGGAATAGCAAGCATAGATGTAGAGTAAAACCAAGGATTTTTGATCTGAAAAAACTTTAGACAAAACGCCAAAGAAATGATGTTTATCAAAAGTAGAGCTATATCAACAAATCTAACAAATAATGGTCTAAATTGAGTAATTGGATACAATATGGAATGTAAAATAGGATAGAGTGGTCCGGGAGCTGAAGGCAGTGGTTCTATAAGAAGTTGATTAATTGGCATACCCTTAGAAAGTAAAATTGCTCCCTCCAGATGCAAAGGTTCATCGTAAATAAGCTTATGTGGAGAAAGCATGACCATTCCAACAAGGATGATAGAGGCTATAATAGGGAAAAACACTATGTTGGAACCTTTGTTCAAAAATTGACGACATAAAAGAAAAGACATCATTACTAAGCTAATAACGTAGCTGAAATAGGTTATGTCAGGACGAAATCATAGTTAAACAGTCAGTATTGTTAAAAATATGACCATACGTCTAATGTTGACAATGAATTAAACTTTCACTCTCTTGAAAGATTGCTTCAATCTCTCTAACGTTTGACCAAAGATTTGTTGATTACTATTGCTGGGCAATAGGGGAGATTCTAACAACATTAATCCCCGCAGTATCATTCCTAATTTTCCTCGGGAACTATAAACATCTTCCTCTGACAAAATATGTCGCTCTACTAACTGTGCATAAAGTTGTACTACCAAATCTGACTGAATCTTTTGCTCAACTATAGAAGGTAGGGATATTTCAAACAATTGATGAGTCAGACACAGTGCAAACAAGACTAATTTTTTTCCTCCCCAGGCACTAGCACGAGCTAAAACTTGTTCCCAATTTAGATTAGGATGGGCACGGATTAATTGAGCAAGATCGCAAACTTTGGATAGCTCTTTTTGGTGATGATGGGCATCTTTTGCTGCCTGGACACATAAAACTACTAATAAGTCTTCTGGTGCAAGATGGTATATAGTGTGACCCATCAGTTGCATGGGCTGTTTGCGCTGCCACAGGGCTTGAAAATCAAGGCGGAAAGGAAAATAGGGTTGAGTGAGATTACGATGTACATCAAGGTTAATTTGAGTACGCCTATGGACATAATTTTGCGCCCACGGAAAACTTAAAGTCCCCATTTGATAGCCTAAATGGCTCAAAACCCCTCCAATTGAGGCAAAATCCTGTTCACTAACGAGTAAGTCGATATCAACAAACTCCCTTAAAGCCAAATCACCATAGGCTGCTTGTGCTAAGGTGGAGCCTTTATAGGGAATGGCTTCAATACCATGAGCTTCTAGTTGAGGTAATAGGTTAACTAAGGTACTAGTAAGGGATAAATTATACAGGGTAATTGAGCGTACCTTAGTTTGCACATATTGCCATAGTTTAGAGGGCATGGGAGTACATTCTATATAACTAAGATTTCTCAATAATAAAGGCAACATTTTCTGCTGCTTTGCCATAATAATAATCCATTGCCAGTCTAAATCTTTTTCGACTAGTATTTGGATTTTATTAACTACTTCAGGCTCTAACTTATTATGGGAACAACACAATAGTAATTCTATTTCTGGGCGCAATAATTGAGGAGTAATACCTAAAACTGATTGTATTAACTTTCCTCTTGCTATTAAAATCACAGCTTTATTATATTTATTTGATTAGTGCTTAAGTTCACACAAAGTCCCCTTTTGCAAAGCTACTGATCAATACAATAATCTCTCTCAGCTCACAACACCAAATTCGTTGCTCTGCTCCCAGCTTTTTCTGATAGTAGTCTAGTTAAAATGAATTTGATTTTACTAGCTTTTTTTTACAATATGATCAGCATCATAATTTAAGCTACCCTGCTCTGTTTCCTGCTCCCCACTATACATTTGTGCCTGCCAAGATTCAGCATAAGTTCCTCCCTGGGTAATTAATTCCTCGTGACTACCTGACTCAGCAATTTCTCCGTCTCGCATGACGTAAATTAAGTCAGCTCGCATTGCTAATGTAAAGCGATGGGTAATTACAATGGAGGTGCTTCCCTGTGCTAGGGTGCGAAAGCGATTTAACCAATCCATTTCTGCCCAAGGATCCATGGCGCTAGTTGGTTCATCTAGGATAATGATGGGAGCTTTTCTAAAAAAAGCTCTTGCTAGTGCTAATCTTTGCCATTCACCGCCACTGAGATCAACTCCTCCAGGAAAAGAGGTTCCCAGTAGAGAGTCATACTGTTGGGGAAGTCGTAAAATTCGCTCGTGAATTCCTGCTGCTTTAGCTGCTGCTGCAATGGCTGGTAGGTTTGCTGATTCTGCCAAATTACCTAAGGTTATATTCCCAGCAGCAGTAGCGACATGGCGCAGGGGGAATTGAAATAGTATCGTAATCGCCTGGCGCACATCTACAACAGAAAAGTCTTTGAGATCCACACCATCTAACTCTACACTACCGGATGCAGGGTCATAGAAGCGACACAGTAGTTTAGTTAAGGTGCTCTTTCCTGCTCCATTGTCCCCCACAATCGCCACAATCTTGCCTGCGGGAATTGTCAGGTTAAAGTTTTCTAGCACCAGATTTTGACTACCGGGATACTTGAAGTTTACCTGTCGAAAGCGAATTCCCTGTTGCAAGGATGAGGGAATAGTTTTAGGCTGAGGTGGATCAATAACTTTGGCTTTGATATCAAGGAAGGTAAAGAGATTACTAACAAACAAGCTGTTGTTGTAAACTTCTCCCAAATTACCTAACAAGGATTTCATTAATCCCTGTCCTCGGTTAAAGGCTTGGTAAAATAGGGCAAGATCTCCCATGGTAATTAATCCTAGGAGCATTTGCTGTCCAATCCAAACTATGGCTCCACTTAATACCATTAAGGTAATAAGGTTAGCACCAAAGCGTCCCAGACTACGCTGTTTAATCAGTTGCAAATTTTCTAAACGCAACCTTCGACGCAGAGTTTGATAAGCAGTGCGAAAATAGGTTCCTAATCCAAATAAACGCACCTCCGCAGCAGCAGCGCGATTGGTAAGGGCAATTTCATAATACTGTAGCCAGCGCCTATCTGAGGTAGTTTTTTGCCACCATTGATGATTTTTGCGATTGAGACGTAGTACAACATAAAAACCTGGTAGAGTACCAATCACCAATGCCAAAGGTAACCAGATACCATAGGGCAGGAGTATGACAACCACCGAAATCAAGGTGATGCTACTTTGCACTAAGATACCTATATTTTCCATCAAAGCCAAAGAGCGACTACCAGCGCCGCTTCTAGCTCGATTGAGATAGTCGTGGTATTCTGAGGATTCGTAGCAAGCTAAATCAATAGCTAGGGATTGTTGATGTACTAAATCGCTGATATAGTCTTGAACTAATTCAGATTGAGATGTACGAACCCAATCACTAATCCCTCTAAGTATTTCTGTTAATAATAATACTGCGCCAAATAGAGCAACGGGTAACGCTACCAGGCGAATCTGTTCCCACTGCAATCCTGCTCCGACAACTGCAACCAGTCTATCAACTAGCAATCGCGTTAAGTATAATGTTGCAACAGGTAAACATCCTTGCAATACCAATAAAATACCCCAAGCAATGGTCCAATTGTGAGCAGATTGCCAAATTAGACTTAGGGTTTTTGGTAAGTAGGAAGCTAATTGAACACTATTACGTAAATTAGAAACCAAAACTAATAACTAATAACTTTGGACTCGAGATCTTCTTTTACTAATGCAACTATCTTGGATAGTTCTTCTAAACCAGGGCGACGCACGAGATAGGAAAACTCTACTTCTTGGAATAAAGCTGCACATTGTTGCATATGCAATTTAACCATTTCCGGAGACTTTAATAGTTCCATTTCCCGCGTATGACGCACTAAGGCAGCAAAAGCCATTTGCTTGCTTGCACTTTGAATACTATGCTCATCACCATGAGCCAAAATATAAATATGTTTTAGCGGTAAAGATGTGATTTGGAAACCATCCTGAAACTTATAGGAAAACTTCTTAGAACCAACACAAATCGGCGACAATTGTTTTTGGTTATTTCCCAAAGCATCCACCGTTGGTTGCCAAAGTTTGAGTTGAGGATAGGCTGGTAAAGCTTTAGGCTTTTGACTAGTTATATTTACCGCCATTACATCATCAGTTAACACCGGGTAACCTTGGCAATGGAAAGCATCTGCAAGGGTCGATTTACCTGCACCAGACTGTCCCATAAAAGCAACAGCTTGACCATTAATATTCACACAACTAGCATGAAGTACTAATAATCCTAGTTGCCTTAGTAAGGCTGCCATAGCAGAGCCTAAAATTGTTGGGCGTACTATGGAAATATCTTGTTCTGTTAAGGGATAAACTATGATTTCTCTACCCTCACAAATCAAGAATTTGCCCACTCCTTCTATATAGCCAAGAGCGCGATCTTTGCCGTTAATATTTTCATAGGATAAGTCTTTTAAGTTACCAAGACGGATAATAACATCTGGTTCTCCCTGAGATGGTAAGATTTCCGGTAACCTAATCTCGGAATTGATGCATAAATTAAATGCACTGTAAATGTACATTATGAATTTATTAATACTGAGTAATTAATCAGAGAAATAATTTCCTTAATTAAGAATTAGCTAGGCATAAGAAAATGTACTATCAGAACTCAATCCCATCCTCTTTCCTTGAAGGAGAGGGTTAACCTTAGGTAGGGAGAGGTGTTATATTAATTGGATCTACTTATTTATGAATAGTTTTTAGGATGAGCAAAAAATGCCCATCCTAAATGCAAGAATTACAGATTTAAGCCTGCATTTTTTGCTATTCTACATCAGTAGATATTGGCAATTAAATTACCCAATAATAGTAACTTAATTTTATGGATTGGGTACCAAATTTCGATTGCCATTTGATATATCTTCTTGTAAACTTAAGGAACCATCAACACCATCAATGGTTATATTAGCAAGACCCGCAGGTAAGCCTGTCAAGATGACAAAGTCTCTTTCAGAACTGTCACCTGTATTTAAGGTGATATCTTCCATGTTACCGTGAGTAATGAGCTCGGGTTTAGCGTAAGATTTCATGAGATAATCTCCTATGAGTAGTGTTAGTGCTTGAAAGTGGCAGATACACCCTTTCAACCCACACACAACTCTCAAAGAATTTTCTAATTCTGAGAAAGTTTATTAAGTGATAGGGTCAAAACTGTACCTAGCCAAAGATCCATTTTTTCCTGAGACGTTACACCATTGGCTGAGATTAAATTTTTATATGCTGTTTGTACTTTTTCAGTATTTAAATATTGCTCTATAGGCTCAAGAGATGTTGCCATAATCTCTTCTAAGCGGGTGCGATTAACATCGAATAAACCATGAACAAAATTATCACTAAGATCGCCTTTATCTCCTCTCCATTCAATAGCATCAGGAAGGCTCTTACTCAAAGCGCGACGCAGGATAAATCTACTCCATCCTTGACGTAATTTTTGCTCAGGAGGAAGTGCCAAACAAAACTCAATTAACCGCTTATCCATAAAGGGATGACGCGCTTCTATACCAGCAGCTGCAGCACAGCGATCTACCTGCTCCAATACCAAAGTAAATACCCCTTCATTTAAAGTTTTAAACTGACCTTCCCTCACAGTTAATGGCAGATCTGGTGTCGTATACCAATGCCTTAATCTGGCTTGTAAATCGATACGTTGAGCAAATTCTTTATTAATTAAAGGTGCAGGCTTATTCCCAGAAACCTTAGAAGATTTATATCGCCTCAATAACTTTTTAATCCTATTTGGAACAATGGCTCGTAAACCATGTTTAACTAATAGCTCTTCACGGGAAAAACCTGTATGAATATGGAGCTGCTGTATAGCTATAATAAATTCTAACCAACGGGATTTTTGTGCTAATTCCCGCAGCTTAGGAATGCTATGAATTACTACCAAATTACTGACTGGAACACCAAAATTATCAGCAAACTCTTTGGTCTCCTGAGCAAAAAGTTCCCATTTTCCTTGAGAGGCTAATTCTGTTAGTCGGCAAATGCCGTGGGAAACTGTATTATCACCATCATGTCCATCTAAAAGAACACGCATTCCCTTTTTTCCAGCAATTTGAGTCAGTCGCCAAGGAAAATAATAATTAGGTCCAGCAAATAACTCATCTTCATACTCAAGAATCTGATCTATATCTGAGAGAGGTCCAATTTTGTCACCAGCAATAAAATGGGGTACGAATTCACCTTTCTCTAATACTTCTTCAATAAATTGCCTTTCATCGCATTGTTTGAGATTATCAAACACCATGGAAAAAGTGTGTAGAGGTGGTTTGTTATCTTCAGTCAATAGCTCACTTGCCACGCAAGCAATAGAGGAAGAATCTAAGCCACCACTTAATTGAGAACCAATAGGAAAAGCACTACGCAAACGACAGCGAACCGCCTCTGTAAAAATTTCCCTAAAGGCATCCGCATAATCTTGATCTGATTTTAAATCTAGTTCCTTATTCGGATCTAATGACCAGTAAGACCAAATGTCAAATTTATTTTGATTAATAATTAAACTATGAGCTGGAGGTAAGCGGAAAACATTTTCATAGGAAGTAATTACCTTATCTTCCAACATCAAAGTAATGAAGTCACCAAGACGAACTTCGTTGATGCGTTGAGGAACCTGAGGTAAACAAAAGAAAGCCTTCATCTCCGAAGCAAGCAAAAATATTTTCCCTGGTTGATAGTAATAATAAAAAGGCTTAATCCCAAGATGATCTCTAGCACAAAAAAGCTGTTGCTCAGAGGTATCCCAAATCGCAAAAGCAAAATCTCCAACCAGATATTCAGGACAATCTTTTCCCCATCTTTGGTAAGCAGCCAAAATTAAATCACTGTCGGTAATTTTTACTGGCGATTCTACCAACTCCAAGGTTGCAATTAACTCATCGCGATTATCAATGCGAGCATCAGCAGTTAAGATACAATTACCATTAGAATTAGCTAAAGGTTGGACTTCCAGCAAAGATTCGGGTGTTGTCCACAACAAGCGATGACCAAATCCCACTTCTCCTTCACACCAAACATTAGCCCCATCATCTCCTCGATGGGCTAAAGTATCTAACATTTGGTTTAAATCACTTTTCTTGACTCCGCAACCGTTAAGATTAAAAATGCCGACAATACCACTCATAAGTTAAAGTTAGATTTTCTCCAGAGATGGTAGAGGTTTAAAACGCTCCAAATCCGGTAATTGACCAATTACCACTAACCCTTGATTTTCGACCCAAGCATGAGCTTCGAGTTGTCCTGAATCTCCCTTAGCAACTCCAATACATAGTTGGGGAACATAGCCATATTGAAGCATTAAACAATGGGTTGTTAAAGCTCTTGCCAAACACTTAACTCCACCAGGCATATAATAACTACTAACATTTACAGCCCATAGAATGCGATTGAGTGGAACTAAACTTGCTGTTTGAATAAAACTATAGCGACTAATCTTCTCTAAGTTTTGGCGTAAGCTTGGAAAAGATAAAAATCTCAAACCTAACCGCACAAACAACAAAAGAATAAATGTTTTAATCAAAAGTAGATAAATTCTCGGACTAAGGTGCCGCAGTTTCCACAGACGTTTCATCAACTACCTCAATTAGCTCTTTTGCGTACAACTTTTCCAATAAGGAAATAATATCAGGGTTACAAACTTCAGGATTTACCCCATACTCTTGGACAATTGCATCACTAATATTAGCCAATGATTGTGGTTCTTGAATTATCTGCCAAATTCTTGCACCAACTTCATTCAAGCCGTAATAAACACCAGATTTATGATTAAGAATTACTACTTCTTCAGCCGTTAAATTACAAGCAAATTGATCTTTGGCTGCTACCACAACACAAGAGTGCCAATTATCACTATTAAAAGTCATTTTTTCTAGCTCCGTAAATCAGATTAAATCGCTCCAAAATCCTTAATTCCATAAAAGGACATTCTTTTAGAATTGCGGCGTGTAAACTCCCCTACTGAAGGGTTACCATAGGGATCTATTACGCCTTCTACCTGCTGCCATAACTTCTCAGGAGCTAGAGATAATTCATAGTTGCCAGTGTCCGTTTTGCGAACGTAATACCATTTAGTTTCTTGACATTGGCTACACCAAAAAGCCTCCAACCATTCTCCATCAAGAAGTACTGTAGTGTGACTGGCGATGAGCATCAAAGCATATTTGCGTTGTACACCACGCTGCTGAAGTTGTCCTGCTCGCTCAGCAAACAATGGATATTTTTGACTAACGCTATCAAGGTAGCAATTATGAATAGGACAGAAAAGAGATCTTCGTTTAGAACGTTTCCGATTGCGTTGACTTCTTATTTTTTTGACTGGTACTTGAATGCAGTTATTCATTATGTAATATCCTCACCACAGCATGGGTTTTTAGACCCATAAATTATCCTTGATTAAACTTGAATAACAGCTTTCCAATTAATTGATTACCAAAAAAAAACAAATAACTATTCTCCCTATACCCACTTGTTTCTAGTAATAAAAACTTTTTCAAGTGTGGTGTGGAGAGACTGAGATCCAAAGGACCATCGAAGCCCACTCCTAGAATTAGAGAAGTAAGATATTATTTAATTTTTTTTATAATCAATCAGACTTGTCTTGTAGCGAACACCCATTATTATTTGGCTTATTTTTCCAATTTTTGACTTGGAATTCATGCACTGAATAGTTATTCTTGCTAACTGAGGTTGCTCAGGACATTTAAGTAAAATTAGAGAAGGAATTTACCTAAACTTTATGTTTTTTTTGAATCAGCGGATACAAATATACTGCTAAGTAGTGAACATAGTCAAGACAAGAAGAGAAACCTTATAGATAGCGATTCTCAAATTAGTGAGATATCTTGCCCTCAAAAGCTCGCGTGTGATGCTCTGCGCTTCGCTTGTCCGCGTCGGTAACCCTTAGCACTCGCGGGTTCCCTCGCAAAGTTTGCCGAATTCCCTCACCAATCAAAAAAAATCCAGATTTTGCTTGTATCTCATCAGTCCGATAAACGCTACATGAAATACAAAAAATACTGCTAAACATCATCTTTGTATTTCCCCTGCTATCTCAACACCCCATGCGTTGCTCTCTTTGTTTATCTCCTGTAGCAATCATTTAGGGATTTCATATTACCTGCTTCCAAGATTTACCCACTAGAAACTTTAGTAGATAAAACTTGGAAGAGTAATTGTTTACTGACTGTTTTTTAAAGTCTTATCAAGAAGCTGATGATATTGCCTCGCAATAACTTCAGGAGTAAAATTATCGAGTAAATATTCACGGCCAGCCTGACCAACAGAGCTAACTAAACCCTGATTAGCTGCTAGAGAGCGAATATATTCCGCCAAGCCTTTAGCATCTCCATTAACAAAAGTCGCACCACATTTAGCATTAGCTATTAATTGATTTAAGTACGCTTTCTTAGAGCAAATAACTGCCACAGGAACCCCAGCAGCCAAAGCTGAGTAGAGTTTACTGGGAGCAACTAAGCTTTCCAAACCAGCGCTTACACTGACTAAAGAAAGATCGCAAGCAGTCAAAGAATAGCGTAAATCTTTTTTATCTTGGTAAGGTAGAAATAGAAAATTATTATCTAAGCCTAAACGCTTCACATCCTTAATTAAAAGTTCTCGCTTAGCCCCACTGCCAATACAAACAAATTGAATTGGGTCATCTTTGAGTAATTTTGCAGCCTCAAAAATTGTATCAATGTCATGGCAACGCCCCATATTACCAGAGTAGAGTACCGTAAACTTATCAACTAGGTTATGTTCCTTGGCAAACTTGTTCTCTTGCTTTGCAAGTGGTTTTATCAACTCTGGATTAGCCCAACTATGAATTACCTCAATCTTGTCAGCAACCTCAGGACAAGTATCTATCACTCGTTGCTTCATCGCCGAACTTAGGACAATAATTGCCTTAGCTTGACGCCAAACACCGCGATTGATATATCTCCACAGTCGAGCTAAAGGATGATTATAAGAAATAACTCCTAACTCCACAGCAATATCTGGGTAAAAGTCATAGATAAGGCAAACATAGCGCATACCGAACCATCGATTGGCGAAATAACCAACTAAAGGTAGAAATGGCGGTGCAGTAGTTAATAAAATCAGATTACGACTGCGAACATTTTTTAGTAAGTGTAGAAAAGCTCGCACAGCAAAAATTACACCATTAACAGCTTTACCACGAATCCGCTGTGGCCACAACTGAGCTGTACGAGAGCGCCTAATTTCTAATTTTCCGAAGCGTTCGTACATGGGTGCAATAGTAGTTTCAAAAGCATAGCCTGGTTGTCCGCTAAATACCTTAACTTCCATACCTTGTTCACCCAACTTCTTCACTAATTCTTCAATTAGTTGTCCAGTAGCTGCATAGTCAGGAGGGAAAAATTGAGTGAGCACAGACAGCTGAACACGGTTGTTACTAACTGTTGCGTTTAACCACTCACTAATGTGCCTAAATGGATTTAGCTGATTAATTTTAATTGATACCATTAAGTCCACCTATAACAAAATTATTCAGTTGATAAACCAATCCGTATTGTCAAATTTGAACCAAGAAAATTACTTGAAGGGGTAAATTTACATGGTTATCTTGAGCGAGTACAGTAATCGCCTGTCATACCAAATCCTGCTATTGTAGATACTTTATTTTCAAATATTCAAGCTATCTCTGTATCTGTATTTCGTCGAATTTTTGTGTCTGTAAAAAGGGCAGTCTATCAAGCGGATTTGGTATTATTTTCCCCTCGAAGTGCAAGGGAAAGGGAAACTCTTTAGGGGTACAATTTTCAGATTATTGCAACAGACACACAGAAGCACCTAAGGCTGGAAAATTCCTTAGACAGTGAATCTATATTGAACTCAAAAACCTTTGAACCCCAAAAGAATATCTTGGTCAGGAAAGGGAAAGGGATTGAAATTATCTCCCCCTATCCCTGCGTCACTTTTTCAAAAATTGTGGGCAGAATTCCACGCTCTCCAACTCATGTATCCTAGTACGCCAGTTGTGCTACAGACAACGACAAGACTACGAGGAACTTCAGCAAAGACAAGTCCTAAACTCCCAATCCATAAAGTAAGGGCGTAAATAAGTACCACCGTTAGTCGATGGGACAAACCTGCTTTAAGTAAGCGATGATGGAGATGACGTTGATCTGCTTGAAAAGGTGACTTACCATGACCTAATCTCAGAGCAATGACAGCAGACATATCCAAAAGAGGTACTGCCAAAACGAGAAACGGTAGGAAAACTGCTGTAGCCACAGCACCTTTGACTAATCCAGTCACACTGAGACTAGCAATAGTGAAGCCGATAAAGTAAGAGCCACCATCTCCCATAAAAATCTGGGCTGGATTAAAGTTGTAATACAAAAATCCGAGTAAACTGCCTACTAATGCTGCACTAATTAATGCTGTCTCTGTTTGACCGATAGATAAGCTGAGAACGAAAATAATCGCACTAGCAATAGCTGCTACTCCCGAGGCTAAGCCATCTAGTCCATCAATCCAATTAATTGCATTGACAACCCCTGTAAGCCAGAAAACTGTCAGAGGTAGGCTGAGCCATCCTAAGTGAATGATTCCCAATCCCGGAAGATTGATAAAGCTAATTTGTACCCCAATTTCCCAAACGACACTTGCTACTCCTGCTTGCAATAACAGTCGAAATATGGGGGATAAACCCATTAAGTCATCTGTCACACCAATAAGGAAAAAGCAAAAACTGCCTAGAATAACTCCCAAAACTTCTGATTGAACTTCAGGGGAGAAATGAGCAAATCCTCCTAACCCCCAAACTATCAGGAGAGCCACCAAGGTGCCAGCACAGATAGAGATTCCTCCCAAGCGCACCATTGGTTGTTGGTGCACTTTGCGCTGGGCTGGTAAATCAGTGTATTGATATTTAAGGGCAGTAGCTTTAACAAAGGGAATAGTCCGGAAAACAATCAGAGCAGCAGCAATGAAAACAAGCAAGTAATATCCGGGGGCAAGCATATTGCGATAGCTTAAGGATTATAAACCAGGATCACTATTGTTCTATTCTGTAGGCAGCGCGAAGCACTACCCGTCCATGGGAGACCCACCACCAGTGTTTCCTGAAACATCAGAACCAGTAATATCTGATAAGTTACTTGCAACTGCAGGGGAAACGGCAGTTAATCCCAATGCCAAAGCAGTGAGCGCAAAGACAACGAAAGATTGACTTTTAATTGAACGAAAGTATTGCATAGATCCTCTATGGGTGAAAAGTTGTTTTACCTGTGTCTGCTAAAGCTGTTTTCAAAAACTCTCAATTGAATCAAGTGAGAGCTAAATTGGAGGCTTAGAAGATGAGATCTGCGATAGAGAGCACATCTCCAATGGCGCCACCAAAACCCATGACAAAACGAGGTCCATCACCTGCACCTACAATATCTCTGAAGGCAGGAGTAATTACTAAGGGAAGACCTCTAAAAGGTGCTATGGAAGCACCCATTGCCAAATCTTGTCCTGTCCACTCGGTGATAACATTTATTGAAGGGACGATCCGTAGTGCTACACTACCAAAGAAACCAATACCACCTTCCTCATTGAGAATTCGCTCTTCACTGCGAAATCGACCTGTACCAACCCCCGCAGTGATAGCTACGCGACTCAAAGGGTCGGGAGCATTAGGTCTGAGGCGCAATATCTTAGTAGCCGACAGATAGTAAGTATTTTCGAAATCATTAAACTCAGTGGGACTATCATCTGGTAATTCTCCAAAGTTAACAATTCCATCCCCTCCTATAGCAACACCCAATAATTGCTCATCAAATCGAGTGTGTAGCTTAGCGTTGATACCTCCACTACCCAAGGGACGGCTACCACCAAAGCTAGCCACTGTGTAGGAAACTTGTAGTCCTACTGAATCTCGAGCATCACCAAGACCAAAACCAAAGCCTGCAGTTCCATCCCTACCACCTCCGAGCAAACCACCGCTATTATTACTAAAGCGTGTGCGAGACTGATAACTAAAGCCAGCAAAACCTCTAAAGTTGTCAGCTCCATATCCTGAAGGATTGGAAATGGTCAGCCCTGGAGAAGCTGAACGGGTACGACGGGGAGGAGGGTTTACTGCGTTAGCAGGCTGTTGATTTTGTAAGTTGGGTATTTGATTCGGAGTTGATGGAGAAGTTGGGGAAGGTTTTGGAGTTTGAGATAAGTTACTAGATTGAGAAACTGGTGTTCTCGATATCTGTTGATAAGGTTTATAGGTTTGATTAACTTTAGTACTACTGTTTATAGAATTTGTTACTAGAGGCGAACTAGATACTGATCCTTGAGTGGGAAAATAGCTTCTAGAAGCAGTGAATCTTGCTCGAGAAGTTTCAGTTGTGTTTTGGGGAACCCCACCAAATTTTGTTGCGTCAACTATGCCAACTCCCAAGCTTGGAGTTGCTGAATTAGAGACACGACTGAAACTACTAACTGGCTGTGGACTTCCTTGAAGCCTGGGAGAAGAACTATCAAGCGCCACGGGAGTTACTCCCAGCAGCACATCCGTAGACGGAGGTTCAATGTTAGGAGTAAATGTTCCTAAATCTTTGTAGCTAGAGTGTGGCTCAGCCACTGCTGGATTTTGAACCCCCAGAAACCAGGGAGTTAGTAAAGCAACACCATAGGTTGCCAATTTAAAAATTTGCATCATGCATTAAGCTGACTCTGGATATATATGAGTGTCAGTCCACAACTTTTGAATGGTTAGACTGTGATGTAGCGCACTTAAAAAAAGAGTGAGTAATTAATGTAAGATGCCCTCAAAAGTTGCTAATTACCCATGGCAAATTATTTATTAATCTTCAGGAAAGATAATCTTTTCTCGCCCAAAGCGCAATTTGCTCAATTTTGTTATCCTTCCCTGTTTACAAGCGTTAATAATAGGATCAGGATTAAATCTCATTATTTTTTAATCAATAATTACATCAAGGCAAAAAACAAAAGTGTTGCTGTCAGCACTTTTGTTATTGGTGAGCAATCCTGATCTCTAAATAAAGGTCAGTATTAAGGATAGAGGTGCATTGACTAAGCTCTTTAACAGCTACACTCAGCTCATTGCCATCATGACTTTCTAACTATATGCAAGTAGTGTTGAACTTTACTGAAATGCTTGCCCAGTCATGACCAGATTCTCAAAAATTCAACGTAAAGCTGTCCTTTGAAGGACGGGGTTTTGGACGCAAAATATTTGATCAAATGATCCCATGCTTAGAGCCTTAGCACTTATTCCCATGTCAGCCGCCGCTAGCTTTTCTTTAGGGTTGGCGCTGAGTAACGATTGGAGTGAGGAAGATAATCAAAATCAAACCCTCGAAGCTGTTTCTGGTGAGCAATCAACAGAAGTCAGTTCATCTAATCAAGCAAAAAATGATAGTGATCTCCCAGATTCGCAAACTATCACTGCGCCACAAGCGTCGCCTGCGCCGCTGTTTGCTCCTATTCAATCCCAACTGCAGAAGACTCAACCACAGGAAAATAATTGGCAGCCTCCTACCCCACCAGCAATCAACCCACCACCAATTAGCCAAGTAAATCGGGCTCCGGTTCCACCACCCCTTCCTCCTACACCTATTAATCCACTGCGGTTAGTTGAAACACTGCCAATTGACAAAATTGTGGATCGCTCTATTGGCACTAATATAAGACAAATAATACCCCTTGATGATATCAGCAATAATTCAGTGGCAGCATCGCCACAGTTGCATGCTGAAGCCACAACCACAGACAATACCAACAATAATTTACTAGAAGTATCAACAGCACCAACCACTGAAACTATTGCTAGCTTCAGCCCAGTTAGCCAACCTCCTCAACCTACAACCGTTTCTACTACTTCAGAATTAGTCACAGAGCCAACTGAGATCACACCTCTAGTAATGTTGAAGGTTAACAAACAACCTAAGGCTCAGTTGGTAACAAATAATAGCAGCCAGAAGCCAGAAAATACTAGTGAACTTATAGTTGCAGATGCTAACTTAGCTCAAAGCAACTTAGGTCATTTGCTGGCTCTCGATGAAGAAGCACAAGAGATAGTAATACCTTTATCTATTGAGCAGCCAATCAGCCAAAACCTACTAGAGACTGGGTCACCGGAAATAGTTCCACCCCCCGCCTTTCCCGAACCTGTACAGACAGAAACCTCTTCTAGCGCTACTGAACAGATTCCAATTTCCAAGTCTCCAGCTTTGGAAACCATCAGTCGCTTTGTTGATGAAACCTATACTCTCGGTGCAGGCGATGTTATCAGTGTCAATATTTTCAGAGTTCCCGAATTTAGCGGTGAGCAACGGGTTAGTGTAGATGGCTCTCTCAACTTACCATTGGTGGGAAAACTTCCAGTTGAAGGTCTGACTATAGAGCAAGTTGAAGATGCGATTACCTCTTTTTATCAGCCAGAATTGCGCTCTCCTTCTGTTACCGTTAGTTTACTGCAAGCACGTCCTCTGCAAGTAGCTATTTCCGGGGAAATTCAGCAACCAGGCTCCTATATCCTGCCCCTAATTAATAATGCCCAGTTTCCCAGTCTGGCTCAAGCAGTGCAAGTTGCTGGTGGTATGACTCAAGCAGCGGACTTAGAGCGAGTCCAAATTCGGCGTTCTCAAGCTTCTGGTCCTATTAGCGTCAATCTTTGGAAACTGCTACAAGAAGGTGATTTAAGTCAAGATCTTACTTTGCGTGATGGGGACGTAATCATAATTCCCACAACGACAAAGGTTGATCTGTTCCAAAGTGCTCAACTAGGAGCTTCTAATTTAGCTAGTACCAGTGTTAGCTCTGATGTTGCGGTGGTGGGAGAAGTTTTTCGACCAGGTACTTATCGTCTGGGAGGAGGAAACAATGGCGCCAGTCGACCGACTGTTAGCCAAGCGATTCAAAACGCCGGAGGAATTAGACCCTCAGCTAATGTGCGAGAAATTGAAGTGCTTCGTCCCACTCGTGATGGTAAAAAACAACGGATCATAGTTAACCTTTGGAAATTGTTACAAGATGCCGATTTAAGTCAAGATTTAGCCTTACAAGAGGGGGACACTATAATGATTCCCACTGCTACAGCAATTACTGAAAAAGAAGCAGCCCAACTTGCCTCTACGAACCTATCTCCAGATGTAATGCGCATCAATATTGGCGGAGAAGTTAGTCAACCAGGAACAGTGCAAGTACCCTCCAACACAACTCTCAATGAGGCCTTATTCTCCGTGGGTGGATTTAATGAACGAGCTGAAGAAACTGTTGAGCTAATTCGTTTTAAGCCTGATGGTAGCCTGGAGCGACGGGAAATCAAGGTCAATTTGAGTCAGGAAATTAATCCTGAAACTAACCCTCTCCTCCGGCACAACGATGTTATCATTGCTGGTCGCTCTCGCGCAGCCAGAATTACAGACAAACTTTCTGATCTTTTAGGTCCGTTTATGCAGATCTTACCCCCCTTACGTTCATTTCTTTAGTATTGCTATTTGTTAATGGTTTATTACTAATTACCGATTAACAATTACCTAGAATCCAGAAATCTCTTACTTCATCAGGACTTACGCACCTAGAGAAAAAAAACGTATGTCAATAACTATTGCCTATTGCTCATTTCCTATTACCTAATCACTTTAAATCTTAATTTTGAGTTAACTGCGTAAGTCCTATTTATGATCAACCATCAAACTCCTCCAGTTTCCAGTAATAACGGTAATTCTCTACCTTTACCTCAAGCTCCACAGTGGTTAGAAGAACAAGATGATCAATCGGATTTGCAACGCTGGCTGGTGGTGGCGCGACGGCGAGGCATAGTCATTGTTGGTGTAGCACTAACAGTGATGGGGTTTTTGACCCCAAAAACTTTGAGTGAAAAGCCTGTTTATGAAAGTAAATTTCGCCTTTTAGTAGAACCTGTTGATGCTACCAATGACTTAAGCACTATAACGGCTACTTTGGGACAGCAAAGAATCCAATCTGGTTTAGACTACGAAACCCAAATTCAAGTGCTGCGCGGTCCTAAACTTATAGGGAAAGTAGTGACTAAACTAGAAAAAAAGTATCCCAATATTAGTTATGGTTCCATAGTCTCTAGTTTAACCATTCGTCGCTTAAGAGAAACCAAAATTTTAGAAATTCGCTATGCAGGAGAAGATCCGCAGCGTATCCTCACTATTTTGGAAGAGCTAGGTGCAGTATATCTAGAATACTCCCTAGAAGAGCGTCAAACTAACTTAAACCAAGGACTCAAATTCACTGAAAAGCAACTGGATTCCCAAAAAGCTACGGTCAAGGAACTGCAAAATCAACTACAAGGCTTCAGGGAACAATATCAACTAGCTAGCCCAGAAACTCAAGCTCAACAAATAGTCTCTCAAATAAGCGCCTTAGAGCAGCAAAACCTAGCTCTTGAACAACAATTAGTTCAAGCTCGCTCCTACCTTGCTTCTCTACAGGGGGAAACTGGTGCTGTAGCTGCTCTTAACGATGCTTCAGTATATCAACAAATTGTTAGTCAGTTGAGAAGCATAGAAACGCAAATTGCTGCAGAATTGACTCGCTTCCAGGGAGAAAGTACCGCCATACAAATGCTGCAAAAGCAACGGGATAACCTTGTTCCTATTCTACGCCAAGAAGCACAGCGAATTCTGGGCTCTGAATTAGCAGATGTTGCAACTCAAATCCAACTTCTCGAAGCACAACGTCAAACCTTGCTATTCGCCCAACAACAGCTAGAACAACAGGCTGGACAAATGCCTGCTTTATCGAGACAGTACAGCGATTTACAGCGAGAAATACTAATTACTACTGAGGGTTTGAATCATTTCCGAGCTACTCGCGAAACCTTGCAAATTCAAGCTGCTCAAACTGAGATTCCTTGGGAAATAATTGAAGCCCCAGTGCTGCCAGGAGCTCCTATTTCTCCTGATATTCCACGTAGTCTGACTTTAAGCGCTGTCGCTAGTATTGCTTTGGGAATTGGTGCTGCTTTTATTCTGGAAAAATTAGATAATGTCTATCACACTGTTGAGGAACTGAAACAACAAACTAAATTACCTTTACTGGGAACTATTCCTGTTAATAAAAAACTACCTCAAAAGCAAGATAATAACCTGTTCACCCAAGCAGAAGCTTCATTGTCTAAATCTTTTATTGCACTAATACCAAAAGTAATTCAACCAAAATCACCAGCTTATAGCTACTATAATGATTACCAATTTTCCCATTTTGTAGAAGCTCTGCGAGTACTCCAAACAAATATTCATTTATTAAGTACAGATCGCCCTATTAGTTCTCTGTGCATCAGTTCATCTATGCCTGGAGATGGTAAATCAACTATTTCTCTTTATCTAGCCCAAACTGTGGCAGCTATGGGTAAAAAGGTATTATTAGTAGATGCAGATATGCGAAAACCCCAAGTTCATAAAAGATTAGATCTACCAAATGAATGGGGTTTAAGTAATGTTATTAGTCAAAATTTATCACCTGAAGAAGTAGAAGACGCAATTGAAAATAATTTACCTGTAGCTGGTTTATCGGTATTAACTGCAGGAAAAATTCCTCCAGATCCTGCTAAGTTGATATCTTCTGAGAGAATGAAGAAATTGATGGCAGAATTTAATAAAAACTTCGATCTGGTTATTTATGATACTCCCCCAGTTTTAGGATTAGCTGATGCTAGCTTACTGAGTCCTCACACTGACGGCTTAATTTTGGTAACTCGCATTGGTAAAACAAATCGCTCTGCTATTTTACAAGCTCTGGAGAACTTAAAACTATCTAAAATTCAAGTCCTAGGTTTGGTGGCGAATGCTGTTAAAAGTAATTCTTTTCGTGCTTATAACTACTATCAATATACTTACGGAGGTAACTCCAAGGCATAGAATATAGATAATAATGAAAGTTTTGTCAGCTTTTATAGACTAAAAATCTTATGTTTCCCAACAATATTTAATAGCATCTATTATTGATGAATTTTATCTACGATCCACCTACTAGTAACAAAATAAAGAATATTAAACAGTGCATATACTGGCATCATTCTGCGGTTATCAATCAAGGTATTGAGCAAACTGAGTTGGTACTGGATGATGGCAAGAATGACCTGGTAGATTTTTCCTTTCTAGTTCTTGGTGATACAGACTCAGCTACTGAATATGGACGCGAGTTACAGGAAAAAATTGCTCAAGAATTACTATCTCATATTGATACTTGCAGCTTTACATTGCACACAGGAGATCTTGTTTATCCCTTTGGTTCCAGTGAGTTTTATCTAAATGATTTTATGCAATTGTACCGGAATGTTTTCGGTAACAATGGTCATTTTCAGAAAACTGATGAGAATCAAATTATTTTTAATCAGCCATTTTTTCCTATACCAGGAAATCATGATTACTACGATCTAACTTTTCTACCCAGATTGATTGCTCAGTTGAGTTTACCTCTACGCCGTTGGTTAAAATCTCAGTTCGGTTTAACTATTGGTTGGGATAGTTCTTATCAAGGTAAAGCATATGCTCAAACTTTTTTAGATTGCTTGAGTCAGCAAAAGTTAAAGCATAATTTAGCTAGCTATCTGAAACAACACTACAGCGCCGAAACTAAAAGCGGCAAGTGTTTACGCTATCAACCTGGCAAATTTACTCGTCTACCAAATCGCTACTATACTTTTAGATATGGTGGAATTGACTTTTTTGCCCTTGATTCCAATACTTTTTGTTATGCTAGTTCCTCATCTAAAAAAAATGCAGATCTTGATATAGAACAGCTTGATTGGTTGCAGCAAAAATTAATTGATTCTTGGAATAACCCACAAGTCAGAGGAAGAATTATCTATCTTCATCACTCTCCTTATTCAACTGAAGCAAGTCGGTATCAGCAGTCAGAATCAATCATAGTTCGTCGCCACCTACGCCAAGTTTTTAGCAATGTTGCTACAGCGATTAATTATTCATCAGATAAACGTCCACTGGTAGATTTAATCTTAAGTGGACACTCCCATTGTTTTGAGTATTTACATACCCTTGACACTGGATATGCTGACTCACATTTAAATTGGCTAGTTTGCGGAGGCAGTGGTGCTGATTTGCGTCCCCAGAGTAAAGAAGGAGGAGACTTGATGGAAATTACTTCAGGAGGTTATGTGCAAATGGTGGCACGCTCATCTATGTTTGTGGGACGTACAGGTAGAGCAAAAAAACGCCGCTTTTCTCATAGTTTTTTGCGCATTGATGTTCACAAAGGCGTTCCGCCTCGGTTGGTAGTTCGACCATTTTTGGTTGAACAAATCCAGGGAGAGTGGGTTAGTAGTGCAGTCAAACCCTTTGTTATTAAGGGTATTTAAAAGCCAAAAATTTATTGGTACACTCCTTTCAAAAAACTACTGAAAATAACAAACCTGGAAACAGGAGCAACCTAAATCCTCAGAGAGGATCAAGGTTTAGTTACTAGCATCAGTTTCATTCCTAAGCTCTAGCCTCAGGTATAGTTCAATAAAACCCTTCACACATTGACCTCAATCCTTCATCCTTGAGATTGTGGGTTTGAAACCCCGATGGAGGGCTAAAATGTGGGAGGCAACTTCCGACATCGCTTTCTCCTCTTTATTTAGTGCGAAATTTTAATTTAACCTCGGAACCCAGTTAGAGTTAAATTATGGGATAATCGACCTTGTAGTGCAACGCAAAAATCAAGCAGCACCACAATTAATGCACCTTGAAAACTGGATGTATTGGGCTGGAGTACACAAAAGTTTGTACAGGTAAAATGTCCAAACAACAAGTACCAGTTTTTTGCTGACAACGTACCGCAGGGCTTGCGGAATCGGTTTCTCATAAAATGGGAACGAAAGTCTGTGGACTCTGTGTAAGACAGTACATAGTTTTTAACTATGGTATGCAACGGTGAATGAAGCAGAAACCTAAATCTTGAGGTTTAGGAATCCCCATGCCTAAAGGGATGGGGAGGATGTCAAACTGCTTAGTTAGTATCGAGGGAACGCAAAGCGAAAAAATGCAAATTTTATTTGTTGCTGCAGAAGTGGCACCCCTGGCTAAAGTTGGTGGTATGGGGGACGTGGTAGGGTCGCTACCAAAGGTTCTGAGACAGATGGGACATGATGTACGAATTTTCGTACCCTATTATGGTTTCTTGCCAGACAAAATGGATGTCCCCGAGGAACCAGTTTGGGAAGGAAGTGCCATGTTTCAGAGTTTTTCTGTTTACGAAACAACTCTGCCTAAAAGTGATGTTCCCCTCTATTTGTTTGGACATCCTGCCTTTATGTCTCGTAACATCTATGGTGGAGAGGAGGAAGACTGGCGTTTCACTTTATTTGCCAATGGTGCGGCGGAGTTTTGCTGGAATTATTGGAAGCCTCAGGTAATTCACTGCCATGATTGGCACACTGGAATGATTCCGGTCTGGATGCACCAGTCTCCTGATATTAGCACTATTTTTACCATTCACAACCTAGCCTACCAAGGTCCTTGGCGTTGGCGTTTAGACCAAATGACTTGGTGTCCCTGGTATATGCAAGGTCATAATACCATGGCGGCGGCGGTGCAGTTTGCAGACTTGGTAAATACCGTTTCTCCTACCTACGCACAGCAAATTCAAACCGCTAACTACGGAGAGAAACTAGAAGGTCTACTATCTTTTATTAGTAGTAAACTTTGGGGTGTTGTCAATGGTATTGATGACCAGAGTTATAACCCAGAAACAGATAGATACATTCAGAGTAATTTTACAGCTGATACTCTAGAACAAAGAGCTGCCAATAAAATCGCGATTCAAGAAGAGGTAGGCTTAGAGGTAAATAAAAATGTCCTACTCATCGGCTTAATTTCGCGCTTGGTAGAGCAAAAGGGTATCGATCTAGTAATTCAGGTCTTAGATCGCTTTATGGCCTATACTGACGCTCAGTTTATCCTTTTAGGGACAGGTGAGCGCTACTACGAAACCCAAATGTGGGAGATGGCTTCTCGCTATTCTGGTCGCATGGCGGTACAGTTACTCTATAATGACAGTCTCTCACGACGCATCTATGCTGGCAGTGACGCTTTCTTAATGCCTTCACGTTTTGAACCCTGCGGCATTAGTCAAATGTTGGCAATGCGCTATGGTTGCGTTCCCATTGTACGGCGCACTGGCGGTTTAGTCGATACGGTTTCTCACCATGATCCTATGGCTAATGCGGGAACTGGCTACTGTTTTGATCGCTATGAACCCCTAGACCTATATACTTGCATGGTTAGAGCCTGGGAAGGTTTCCGCTATAAAGATAAGTGGCAAGGAATACAACAGAGAGGGATGCAACAGGACTTTAGCTGGCAAAAATCAGCCCTTGAATATGTGAAAATGTATCGTCAAGTGATAGGTTTGCCTCCTGAACCCACACCAGAAGAACAAGCTGAAGATATCACAAAAGTTAACTAGTTGTTTTAGTTGACCTGGAGGAGTGAAACCCAATACCGGAAAGCTTTGTTTGGGTTTCCTTCTTTCCTGATTAGAAGAGTATAGTTAAATCTACGGTGAAACCTAAACTAAACAACAGCAGCTCTAGTTGTTAAGATTCTACACAATTTGGGGTAGCTATAGCTTTTTTGTATCAAGGACTACAATTTACTGTCACCCTTAACCTTATCATCTCGCATGAACTATGGATATCTTTCCCAAGGCATATTCCTGTTCGATTAAGTGAGGTGAAAGCTAAGGAGTTATGGCAAAACGATTAGGAAGAAGGCGATTTTTAGCTTATAGTTCGGCGACTTTAGGAACTAGTTTACTGCTTAAGGCTTGCTCTGATGGTACCACTACTTCAGCATCGGGAGATTCAACTACCGCAGCTGGCTCTGGTGGTGATACGATTAAAGTTGGTATTCTCCACTCCCTCAGTGGCACTATGGCAATTAGTGAAACCACTGTAGTAGATGCAGAGAAACTGGCGATTAAAGAAATAAACGCTGCAGGTGGTGTTCTTGGTAAACAAATCGAACCCATTGTTGAAGATGGTGCTTCCGATTGGCCTACCTTTGCAGAGAAAGCAGCTAAATTAATTGATCAGGATTCAGTACCTGTGGTTTTCGGCTGTTGGACTTCTGCGAGTCGTAAAGCGGTTTTGGATGTTTTTGAGTCCAAAAACCATATGCTGTGGTATCCTGTCCAATACGAAGGTCAGGAGTGCTCCAAGAATGTATTCTATACAGGGGCTGCACCTAACCAGCAAATTGAACCTGCGGTGGAATGGTTGCTCAATAATAAGGGTAAGCAATTCTTCCTGGTTGGTTCCGACTACGTTTTTCCCCGTACAGCTAACAACATTATTAGGGAACAATTAAAGGCTTTAGGTGGAGAAACTGTGGGAGAAGACTATCTACCCCTAGGAAACACCGAAGTATTACCAATTATCACCAAACTTAAGCAAGCTTTGCCCAATGGTGGTGTAATTTTCAATACCCTTAACGGTGATAGCAATGTAGCTTTCTTTAAGCAACTTAAAGGTGCAGGATTGACACCAGATAAATATCCCGTTATGTCTGTAAGTGTGGCGGAAGAGGAAGTTCGTCAGATTGGTACAGAATTTTTAGTTGGTCATTATGCTGCTTGGAACTACTTCCAAACCGTAGATACTCCTGAGAACAAGAAGTTTGTTAAAGCTTTCAAAGCAGAATACGGTGAAGATAGGGTAACCAATGACCCCATGGAAGCTGCCTATATTATGGTCTATTTGTGGAAGCAGGCAGTGGAAAAAGCTGGTACAACTGACCTGGAAGCAGTGCGTAAAGCGGCTGTGGGTCAGACTTTTGCCGCACCAGAGGGTCCAGTAACCATGAATGCTAATCACCATATCTCCAAGACAGTAAGGATTGGGGAAATACGTGATGATGGCTTATTTGAGATTGTGTGGTCTACCGAAGGTGCCATCGAGCCTGTACCCTGGAATCAGTTCGTTACTGCAACTAAGGGTTTTGGCTGTGATTGGACTGACCCCAATAAGGGCGGTAAGTACAAAATCTAGGTCGTCTAAGTCTGCAATGGAGGATTAATTTAGCGCTAAATTGTTATCCTCCATCGCCCAATATTACTAAGTTTACAATTTATAACTTAATTAACGTGCTGCCACTATTAGAAGGGATATTTAATGGCATTAGTATTGGTTCAGTTCTACTGATTGCAGCATTGGGTTTAGCGATTGTCTTTGGACTGATGGGTGTAATTAACCTCGCCCACGGTGAATTGATGATGCTAGGCGCCTATGCTACTTTCGTGGTCCAAAACTTTTTCAAAGCCTTTTTTGCTGATTCTCCCCTGTTTGACTTTTATATGTTTTTCGCCCTACCTGTTGCCTTTATTGTGGCAGCATTGGTAGGTTTAGCTTTAGAGAAAGGCGTAATTCGCTACCTCTATGGGCGACCCTTGGAAACATTGCTGGCAACTTGGGGTGTAAGCTTAATCTTGCGGCAATTTGTCCGCAGCGTGAACTGGATTTTGGTAATTGGCATTGCTGTTTTTTGTTTGCTATTTTTTGGGGCGATATCATTTCTGCGTCGTCGCCTAGATTGGCATTTAATTCGCTCCTGGGCAACAACAATTGTATTATTAATATCTTCAGCCATCGCTCTAGTTACAGGGCTATTATTAGGTCAAACTGGGCAACAAGTAATAACTCGACCTTGGTTTAGTGCGAGAAATGTTGATGTCACACCACCGGGATGGTTGCAGTCAGGATTACGTATCGGTACGACTCAATTTGCCTATTCCCGAATTTTCATCATTGTACTAACGATTATGTGTCTTTTGGGTACCTACTGGTTCTTGAATCGTTCTAGTTGGGGTTTGCGCATTCGCGCAGTGACGCAAAATCGTAGTATGAGTGCTTGTTTAGGTATTCCCACAGAAAAAGTAGATGCTTTAACATTTGCCTTAGGTTCCGGTTTAGCGGGAATCGCAGGTTGTGCGATTACTCTGCTTGGCTCCGTGGGACCAAATACAGGTCAGAATTATATTGTAGACACCTTTATGGTCGTAGTTGTTGGCGGTGTGGGCAATCTTCTTGGTAGTATTGTCGCAGCCATGGCTATTGGTACTGTCGTTTATTTAATTGGTTCAGGGACAATCTACTTTACCCTTGCGCCCGTAGAAATTTTGCAACCAGTGGCTAATTTTTTCGAATTTTTTGCCACCACGAGTATGTCAAAGGTGATGGTATTTGCCTTAATTATTGCTTTTTTGCAGTGGAAACCAGCAGGTATTTTTCCACAAAAGGGACGCGGTGCAGAACTTTAGAAAATGGGTAATTATCTCTTCCTCATTGGGACATCCTATGCATTATGACTTATGAAGTGAGTAATCGAGAGCAAAAAAAACAACAACGCAAAAGGAAAACAATTGAAACTATCGCTATTGTTGCTTTAGTCATCTGTTTTGCTGTAATTTTACCTCTGCTTTTGCCCGCCTTTCGTTTAAGGTTATTGGGGCGTTTTTTATCCTTAGCAATTGTGGCACTAGGTATTGACCTAATTTGGGGTTATACTGGTCTGCTAAGCTTGGGACATGGTATCTTTTTCACTCTGGGTGGTTATGGTTTAGCAATGCATCTCAAATTGCAACTTCCCCCAGGACAAATACCAGAATTCTTCACCTTGTATGGTGTTGAGAAGCTGCCTTTTTTCTGGATTCCTTTTTATTCTTTTCCTCTGACCTTAATCGCGATTATAGTAGTTCCAGGAATAGTAGCAGGCATCTTAGGTTATTTAGTCTTCAGAAATCGCATCAAAGGCGTTTATTTCTCAATAATAACCCAAGCAGCATTACTAGTTTTCTTCAACTTCTTTAATGGTCAACAGAAACTAATTAACGGAACAAACGGACTCAAAACAGACACAGCAACTCTTTTTGGTTCAGTAGTAAGTTCCCAATCAACTCAATTAGCTTTCTATGAAGTTACTATTGTTTGTTTAATAGCCATATATTTAATTTGTCGTTGGCTAACTAGTGGTCGATTCGGTAGAATTTTAATCGCGATTCGAGATGACGAAAATCGCGTACGCTTTTCTGGCTATAATCCCACAGGTTTCAAGGTTTTAGTCTTTGCAATTTCCGGTGCAATAGCAGGTATTTCCGGTGCCTTATACACAGTACAATCAGGTATTATCAATCCTAGTTTTATGGAAGTTGCCTTCTCCATTGAGATGGTAATTTGGGTAGCTGTAGGTGGGCGAGGAACCCTAGTAGGCGCAATTTTTGGTACTCTGCTAGTTAGATTAGCCCAAACCCTACTCAGTGAGCAATTTCCTCAAGTCTGGCTCTTTTTCCAAGGTGCATTATTCCTCATTGTAGTAACAGTACTACCCAATGGAATTGTGGGTTGGATTCGCGATTACGGTTGGGGAAAAATACAATCTGTATTAGGACAGCAACCAAAAGTAGTAGCTTATCCTAGTTTGGCAGAAGATCCAGAAGTAGAGAAAGAAAGGGAAGAAATTAATCGCTAGTTTCTATATATAGCAATTCTTATCTCAGTGAGGGACAGAGTTTTTTTTGAGGTAGAAAGTAAGTAATAAACTTGAATTCTGGATAAGCTAAAATTCTGATTATATCGCTGGCTGTAACTCTCGTTACTTCGTAAAATACTGAGCAAAATAGCCTTAAAAAAATTGACGTTAAGGTAATATTTATAACACCAGGAATAACACCATTCTCATTTAAGTTGACTACAGATAGCTGATGGGAAGTCAGTGAAGCAGGGGATGCAGGGGATGCAGGGGAAGTAAGAGAAATAGGGAGATGGGGAAGTAAAAGTCGGTAGTAATGCATTACTCATCCGTTGTCATTACTATCAATCAAGCTGTAGCACCATCAATCATCCGTTTCCACATTACTATCAATTAGGCTGTAGCATCATCAATCATCCGTTTCCGCAAACAACTAACAACCAACAACCAACAACCAACAACCAATGAATAAAATTCTAGAAATTGAAAATGTCACCGTTAGTTTTGATGGTTTCAAAGCAATCAACCAATTAAACCTAAGTATAGACACGGGAGAATTGCGGGTAATTATTGGTCCTAATGGTGCAGGTAAAACTACTTTTTTGGATGTAATCACAGGTAAAGTTCAACCAACAGAAGGAAAAGTATTTTTTAAAGGAAGAAACCTGCGTAACCTGTCAGAACATCGCATTTCGCGTTTGGGAATTGGGCGTAAATTCCAGACACCAAGAGTCTTCCTCAATTTAACTGTCCGTGAAAATTTAGATTTGGCTTGCAATCGCCAGAAAAATGTTTTTGCTACCTTATTTGGTAAAATTGCGATTCCAGAACAACGTAACGTAGCTGGTTTACTAGAAACTATTGGTTTAACAGCAAAAGCAAATTTACCAGCAGATTTGCTCTCCCATGGGGAAAAACAGAGATTAGAAATTGGAATGTTGGTGGCGCAATCACCCGATTTATTATTAGTAGATGAACCTGTAGCTGGTTTAACAGATGAAGAAACAGAAAATGTAGGAAATTTACTGTTAGCTTTAGCAGAAAGTCATACCATTATTGTGATTGAACATGATATGGAATTTGTGCGCCAAATCGCCCGTACAGTAACAGTATTGCACCAAGGTTCAGTATTATGTGAAGGAACGATGGATCAAGTGCAAAATGACCCTCGCGTAATTGAAGTTTATCTAGGAGATTCCAAAGCTACAGCACCAGTATAAGTAATAAGTAATAGGTAATAAGTAATAAGTAATCAGAGTACCGAGAATCCGCGTCGCCTTTTTGTGCAAAGGAATGCTGACTTAGCAAGGGAACGCTCGGTATGATAGTGATAGGTACTGAAATAGATACAAAATCATTTTTGTCATCAATTTCTACCCTAGAACTAGTATTAAGAATATAGGTTATCTTATGGAAGAAGCTTAAAGAGAATACAAGCTGTATCCAAAATAAAAAGTTAAACCAGGTACAATGACAAATATTATTCAACTTGGCAATCCCAAACTACGACAAATCGCCCAGTCGATAGTAGATATTCAGGATGAATCAGTGCAGCAACTAATTGATACTTTAATGCTCAAAGTAGTTGATGCTAACGGTGTAGGTATTGCTGCGCCCCAAATCGCTCAATCTTGGCGCTTATTTATTGTTGCATCTCGTCCCAATCTTCGCTATCCTGATGCTCCAAATATGGAACCAACAGCGATGATTAATCCAAAAATAGTTACTCACTCTCAGGAAACTGTCAAGGCTTGGGAAGGTTGTTTAAGTGTTCCTGGAATTAGGGGTTTAGTGCCAAGATATCAGCATATTGAAGTGGAGTATACTGACCGTAAAGGCAAAAAACAATGCTGTGAATTGAGTGGTTTTGTTGCTCGTATTTTTCAGCATGAGTTAGACCATCTTGATGGTATCGTGTTTGTAGATCGCTTGGAAACCACAAATGATTTAGTTACAGAACAAGAATATTGGCGACTGGTTGCTAGTTAGTTATAGTCTGGTTTTTAGCAAGCATGCACAATACAAAAACAGCTTGTTAGAGACTTTAGTCTTGTATCTGATAGCTATAGCACTATGCACATACATTAGTACAGAGTGCATCGGTTAACAGTGAACAATAAACAGTAAACAGGGTACAAGTAAATGTCCTAACTTAACACCGTAGCGCTATAACTCAAACTGGATGAGCAAGAATGCATTTGTAGAAGATTTTCTTGTCATCCAATAGATACATTACCTATTCTTGCTATTTTCAAGATAAAGGTCATTATCAGACCATAATCTTTCATTCCTTTTTATAACTTTCTCTACAAGTTTATCCTTCAGACTATATTTTTTATCTGGAAAACTTGCTAACCCAATAAATCTTTTTCCTTGATTGCTTAGACCATTAACTCCCCATTCAAAGAGAAGATGTTCATGGTTCATCTCAAGTTGCTCAAGATGCTCAATTAGCTTGTCAATATCGTATCGGTAAGTAGTAAAGTTAACTTCAAAATGTGTTTTTTCTGCATCATTGTATCTCCATTGAAGAATATCTTCTCTACCTGCTATAGACTTCTTCCATTGTTAACCATCAAGAACAACCAATTTCGGTAACCAGTCAATTACTAGTGATTATTTTGCATCTATCCAATCAGTAGATTTAGAAGTATAGTCATTTTAAATAAGAATGAAACACTTTTCTGTCGAAAAACTTCTATCTGTAGACCTTCACAGCAGAAACGTCTGTCTCAATCTAAACTGAAATGACTATATACAAAAAAGCTGTGTTATCAAAAACAATAATCTCTTCTGGATTTAAATGTTCTTTTGCCTTTTTTAAAGACTCAAGTCTCTGTTCATCAGTTTTTAAGTGCTTGAGGACAGACAAAGCAAAAACTATCAAGTCATATTTATGGTTAATTTCAAATGAGCACATATCTGTATTGATAAACTCAATGATGACATTATTAGAGTTATGCTCTGAATAATATTTTCTTCCTTGAGCTATCATTTCATAACTTAAATCAATTCCAGTGATTTTTGTAGCTTATTTCCTAACAATTGGGAACAATCGACCCATGCCACAACCTAGTTCTAATACAAATTGTGGCTTCAAAATATCACTTAAGTCTTCATCTAAAGAAAAATACATTTTCAAAGAGTTCATTATGTCATCCTATAAATAAGTAGCTTGTTTATATTCTGATTTCCTTAAACTCATATCACTTATCGTTTTACTAGTACTGTAGATTAATTCTACAGGATTAAAACTAAACTCTTTTCTGACTGACTTATATTGCTTGATAAACATTGAATTAGAGTTTTAAAAATAATATGAAATGCAAAAAAATGCTACACATTATCTCGCCAACTTTCCCGCTTCCTCGCGCATTCCCTTGCACCACCTCTCTCAATCTCTCCTAAAAGGAGAGGTGGGGGTGTGACGCGGGATCTCTCATCCACCTACTCTTTTTTCTTTACTTGCTACGCCCCAGTTTTTAATTTTAAATTTTTAATTTTAAATTTTTAATTTCCCAGCTTATCTTCTGTAGCAACCATCTACGAATTCAAGATTATCTTCTACTCCTCACCACAAAAGCGATTACAGCAGTAACAAAAGTACCATCTGCAATCGCTTGATGACGAGAAACCAAAACTCTATAAACTTGAAAATCTAGGTAGGCAAAATGCTGATCTTATCTTTTTGCGATTATTCGCTTTCTGACGACAGCATATTGTCCCGTATCAGGTGGTAATATACTCGTTTTTAACTCTTCAGTAAACGGATTTTGATAAAGATTGAATTTTTGCAGTAACAGCAACCAGAAGAAAGGAATATCTTCTACCAAGTATCTTTTCCATAAACGCCTAGGTGCAGACATCAGACGATGAAACCATTCTAAGCCAATATCTCTCATCCATTTGGGCGCGCGTTGACAACAACCAGCTTCAAAATCAATTGTGGCACCAATCCCCATAAAAATGCGAATTTGCTTGCATCTATGGTAATATCTGCGAAGCCAAACCTCTTGTTTTGGTGCACTCACACCAATCGCTAATACTGTAGCTCCTGATTGATTAATTAAGTCAATAATCTTCTGCGATTCCGCTTCACTGTTTTCAAAACTAAAGGAAGGAGAATAGGCTCCAACAACTATTTTTCTGCCTACTTTCTTATTAATATTTTTCTTGGCTTGAGTAGCCACTCCTTCCGCTGAACCCAACAAAAATACCTTGATTTCTTCATCATTTTGATAGTATTTGCAAAATGCAGGGAAGAAATCTGAACCCGAAATTTTTTCTTGAATAGGAGTATTTAAAAAATTGGCAGCATATTTTATAATTTGACTATCGCAAACTCGATAAGTTGCTACCATGTAAGCTTGATAAAAATCCTGATCATTTTGCAGCTTCATCAAGTGGTCTACATTGGTTGTGAAAACGATACCTCCGGCTCTAAGTTTTGCCAATAGCTCTAGTTTAGAAAGATTATCTATTGGCACATTGAGTATTTTGACTTGCTTCATGCACTCACTCCACACAAAAAAAAGCTAACTGCTCTGTTGGCTACACTGAACCTAATTTTTAGACTAAAAAACAGTTAGTCTAGGAACTACTTTTTTCCTCAGAAAGAAAGTAGTTCACCTAGAAAGAAAATTTTTAGTTTAAAAAATAGAATGAGACAACAAAATTGCTTTAGTCCGTATTCAGGTTAGTCTTAAACCCTTGTTCGAGTCAAGGTAAAAAAACGGTTTTTTCCTGTCAACTATCCTATGTGCGACAGAAACCTTTACCTTCACTTAGAATGGCTTTTTCCCTGGTTAACTTTGAAAGACTAAACCTCTAACTTGCTAGCTTACGTCGCAGCCAATCTAGAGCACAACAAGAACTACGATAGCGAATCAAATCACGAGAGCGCCCTGTACCAAAACGATACTCTGTGCTCTCAAGTGTACCATCACTTCCTGCGAGACCAACATACACTAATCCTACAGGTTTCTCTTCGCTACCGCCCCCAGGTCCAGCAATACCAGTAATTCCAATCCCCCAGTCTGACTGAAATTTCTGCTGTACTCCCTGCGCCATCTGCTGTGCAACCACAGAACTAACTGCACCAAATTGCTCCAAATCTGCCTCTTTTACACCCAGAATACGAGATTTCACTTGGTTAGCATAGGCCATAACTCCACCAAGAAAATAGTCAGAGCTTCCTGACACTGAAGTTAGCATTGCTCCCAAACCTCCTCCAGTGCAAGATTCAGCCACCGCAAGGGTTTGTCCTGTTTGACGCAATAAATTACCTACCACTGTAGCTAAAGTATCATCATCTGTGCCGAAATAGTCCAATCCAGCAATCTCTTGAATCTCCTGAGCCACAGGTGCGATCATAGCCTCAGCCGCCTCCTGGGAAGTTGCTTTAGCGGAAACACGCAACCTCACCTCTCCCTTAGAAGCATAGGGAGCTACAGTGGGATTCGTGCTATCAAATAGATGTGCTACCTTGATCGCCAATGATGACTCACCAATACCCCGAAAACGCAAAGTGCGACTATAAATGATTTCCTGACCCCAACCCTGACTTTTGAGGAAAGGAATAGCCGTTTCGCGCCACATACGATACATTTCGAAGGGTACACCAGGGAAAGTAAGAATAGTCAGATTTGGTGTTGCTTGCCAAATCATGCCCGGGGCAGTTCCAGTCGGATTCGGCAGTATTTGCGCACCTTCAGGCAAAAGAGCCTGTTTATAGTTCATTTCATTCATCTCACGTCCCCGGCGGGCAAATTTCGCCTTAATATCATCAATAATTTCCGGGTGTTCAATGAGAGGAGTGTCAAAAAAACTAGCAATCGCCTCCGTGGTTAAATCATCAGGTGTCGGTCCTAAACCACCTGTAAAGAGGAGAATATGGGAACGCTTGCTCGCAATTTCCATTAATTGGTGAATGCGATCAATATTATCTCCCACTGCGCTTTGATAATAGTGAGGAATACCTAGCTTAGCCAATTCCTGTCCCAGAAACTGAGTATTGGTATTAACAATATCTCCTAGAAGCAATTCGGTTCCAACACAGATAATTTCGGCACTCATTTGAATTTTATTACTGTTTTTTTGTTGACTAACTATGTAAGTTAACTCTAAATCACTAGCAACAATTCAAGAAACTTTTCCCAAGTCAATTCTTTACCTCTAATGCGCCCTTGCAAAAATGCCAATTCCTCCTGGGAAAAAGGAGGCTCATCGACACTGGCTAACACCACATTCATTTCCTCTGCTTCGAGCACCCCATTTCCATCCTGATCAATGGGTATAAAATAGGTAGCAAACTCATCAAGTCTTGACATCAAACGACGGTGGCGTAGTAGCAATTCACCAAATTCCTCGAAGTCGATTTGACCACTATTATCAGCATCCATGCTCGAAAAGAGAAAATTGAGTTCCTCATCACTCATAGGATGTCCCGACTGCTGCAAGTGATAGCTCATTTCTGTCAAAGACAAACTACCACTTTGATCGCGATCAATGGCATTAAATATATAACGTAAATCTTCTTTGATTTCTAGGGGCGCTTGCTCGAAAAAAACCTTGTGATGCTGTCCTTGCATAGCCGATTGCAACTGTCTACGGAAGCCAGAAATAGCTTCCTTGGCGGTGAGGTAGCGGAATCGATGCTCTTCAGGGCAAGCTATGGAGTAGGGTGCAACAGGTACTAAGGAGGAGAGAGAGCGCCTTAAAATGAGGAAGCAGGCATAGGTACCCAGATGGAAAGAAACAGCTAAAATAGGCAGTCCTAAGGGTGCAAACGCCAAAATCAGTAGCCATTCAATTACAGCAGCTCCCAAGGCTCCACCGCAAGCAAACAAAATACTTCGTCGATTAGGCGCATAAAAAATGCCCCCAATAGAAATTGCTGTTAAGGCAGAATTGTATCCCAAGAGTCCGGCATACACCAAATTGAAATCTACCCCCACTATAATGCCCACTAGCAAGCCAATAGCTGACCCTAAAGACCCCACCAGGGCTCCCATAGGGCTGCACAATGCCAAGGCGATGATGATTAATAAGGCAGATACTAAGCTACCTGAAAAAAAGATTTGACCAACTCCGGTGATTAAACTCGATAAAATGCCTAACCCATCTAGGGATTCAACCGGGTTAGGAAAGGGTGGTGGCGCACCTATTTGAAAGAAGGGCTGGGGAATGTAGAGGGCGATGATTAAAAAGCTGTAGGTGACAATTTGAAATGGCACTCCCATAGAAGGTAACCCGAGACGCACCGCCATCCAAAGCCCCAGATACTCCATCAACACTGTGCTGAGGGCGGCACAAATAATTGCTGCCACTACCCAAAGCCAGTTTCCGCTGCCGTTTCCCCAAGCGCCAAAAGTTCCTAAAGCTAAGCCTACTAAGGCTCCATTCAAGCCAAAAATACCATTGCGAATGCTGGGGCGATCAAGATTCATCAAATAGGCTGTCCAGGTAGCCACCACAACTCCGATAACTAGCATCAAGGCTGTCCAAGGTGACTGCAGAAAAACCGCAAGAGTAATCAGTAGTCCACTTATAGGATTATTGGCAAAGCCAACCTGACCAATACCCCGTAAACTAGCATTGAGAAAATCCAAAAACGTCCGCCTCTCCAATGCTTGATTTAAGTCTTGCAGAGTACCCATAATTGGCAAAGGATGACGATGAGATGTTTTCTCTGACTTCAATAAACGAGATAACAACTCATGAAGCGGCAAAGGTTGGGTTTGGTTGGGAAAACTTTGATTTGCTTGAGACATGGTAAATGGATGCTTTTTTTGGGTGATACCAATTTCAGAAAATACAGTTAAGGATATATTTGTGTATGACTGACTCTCCCTACTCCCCATCAGCTATCTGTAATTAACTTCAATGAAAACTGTATGATATGGCGCGACGCGCAAGGCAGATGGCAGAAGTATACTTCCTATAAGCTTTGAGAACTTTAACTTTTCCTAACGTTAATAGGTAGCGCCATAGCAATTTCAGAAAATACAGTTAAGGATATATTTGTGTATGACTGACTCTCCCTACTCCCCATCAGCTATCTGTAATTAACTTCAATGAAAACTGTATGATATGGCGCGACGCGCAAGGCAGATGGCAGAAGTATACTTCCTATAAGCTTTGAGAACTTTAACTTTTCCTAACGTTAATAGGTAGCGCCATAGCAATTTCAGAAAATACAGTTAAGGATATATTTGTGTATGACTGACTCTCCCTACTCCCCATCAGCTATCTGTAATTAACTTCAATGAAAACTGTATGATATGGCGCGACGCGCAAGGCAGATGGCAGAAGTATACTTCCTATAAGCTTTGAGAACTTTAACTTTTCCTAACGTTAATAGGTAGCGCCATAGCAATTTCAGAAAATACAGTTAAGGATATATTTGTGTATGACTGACTCTCCCTACTCCCCATCAGCGATCTATAGTTAACTGCAATGAAAACTGTATGATATGGCGCTACGCACAAGGCAGGTGGCAGAAGTATACTGCCTGTAAAGTTTGAGAACTTTAACTTTTCCTAACGTTAATAGGTAGCGCTATATCAACTCCCTTGGGGCTATTTCTTGAACAGGGTTCAAACCTTAAGGATGTGTTTTTTACTCAGGAGTGAATTCCTCTAAATCAGTTGATAAAAGAGTTTAAGGAAACCCTCAGTATCCACATCCAAACAGGCTTCTACATTGGGAGGATAGTTGGCTTCATCCCGACGATCTCGCATATCGGCTAGAGACATACCAGAGGTAAATTTTCCTTCAGTTTCCACCATCATATAGACTGATTCTGTGGTAACCAGGCTCGGATCAATGGCAACACCCACAGCCAATGGATCATGGAGGTAGCAGCCGTGAAAACCTTCGTTGTCTCGATAGAATGCCATATAAATACCTGTGCAATCGGCAATAAACTGAGCCACTGCTGAGGGATGTTTCTGGGCATAATCCTCCACATCTTTCCGGGGAAGGGGTGCCTTCATTGCCACATCCAAACCCACCAGAGTCAGGGGAATGCCTGATTCCATAACCATTTGGGCGGCATCAGGATCGACAAAGAAGTTAAACTCAGCAGCAGCTGAAATATTACCTGGAACCTTAATAGCACCACCCATAATCACGATTTTACCAACCTTTTGCATGGTGGTGCGATCGCGTTGCAGAGCCGTTGCAATATTAGTTAATGGTCCTAGAGCGACAATAGTCAAGTCGCTACCATATTCCTGGGCGGCTTTGAGCAATACATCCACAGCATCTTCTGAGGAAGGCTCTATGGTAAGTTGGGGATAGCAAGGGCTACCATCAGCATTTTTGAACTGATGCAGTTCTCCTAGTCCATCTGAGCCATGAATACCTGCAGCATTGAAGGGAGGACGCACCAAAGGTTTTTCACAGCCTTTGGCCACCAGGGGAGGCTGGTTTGGTTGAACAATATCAATTACTCGCAACACATTATTGGCAGCTTGATCAACATCAATATTGCCAGCTAACACGGTGATTGATTTGAGATCAATTTGTTCACAATTTAGAGCCATGATAATCGCGAGGGCATCATCAACACCCCCGTCAGTATCAATAATCATGGGACGGGCTTGGGAATTAACCATTATTGTCTTGTCTCCTTACATTGCTAATGATGCCAGCTCATCCATCGAAACCATACCATCTTGGTTAGCATCCAAAACATCAAACATGAGGCTAATTAATCCTTTCTGAGTGCGTCCTGTTTTTTGTGCTAATGCGGCTTTTAGTTCTTCGGGAGAAATCTGTCCATCTTGATTTTGGTCGAGGAAGGAAAAGGCATTTTTAACACCTTGTTTTAGCTCTTCTCTAGTTATTTCCCCATCGCCATCAGCGTCCCATTCCTCATAATTAATCAGGACTCTCCAGGCATCTTTCATGCAGCTTTCCAGAATCAAGTTTTTGCTAGGAAGACATTGTTCTAAAGGTGGTGGACCACCGTTTGCATTAACATAATCTACCAGTGATTGAATTTCATTAAGCCCTGCCAGCAAAAATTGATAAATACCAAGGGTGTAAATCTTTTGGGGGTCAAATGGAGTGTGGTTAATGCTGACAATTTTCAGACTAGGATAGTCTTCAATAACAACATCAAAATCAGCGTGGAGAAAACCGGGAGTTTCGCGATCAGGCGTGCTGCGAGTTTCGGTAATCGCTTCTTGTAAGACGTATCCAGGAATCTGAATCAAAGCAATTTCAGTTTCAAAAGCCAGCTCTTCTATTAAATTGCCATAGGTAAAGGTTGCTCCTTTTTCATAATCTTGCTTACCTCGAATACATGAACCCTGGAGCATTACTAAATCGACATTTTTCAAACTTTTCTTAATATAAGAACAGAGGGTTGAAGCCACTTTTTCAGGTTGGAATCGCGTCCGTTTAGAGGACATAGCTTCTTGCACCTCAAAAATTTCTACTTCCATCAGTGAACCAAGAAATTTTTGGGTAATGTCTACAAATTTTTGGGCGTTGGGATCAGCATCAAAATGGCTTGCTGGCAAAAGATGAACCGCACTATGCCACTGCCCGTCAGCATCCCACCAGACATCAACCACAACCACATTAAGACCATCAGCACCAGCCTTAACAATCAGACTCTGCTCAATTTTCTCAATATAAATCTCATGCTCATGACCGCCAACAATTACAGGAACTTTACCACTAAGTTGCTCATCTTGCTGAATTTTCGTAGCTAGTTCGCGATCTTCGGCAATCGTCTGATGGGTTAAGGGAATCAGCATGGTTGCGTCATGGGAACACTCGGACCAAGTTTCCTTTACAGATTCAAAGATGGGTTTAATATTTAGATCTATACCTGGTCTGAAAATGTTGGTGTCGTTAATGCAAAATCCAGCCAAGGCAACTCGATGGGAACCTACTTCAACAATGTCATATTTCGGTAGTTGTTGACCACTGGCATCCACAATTGGCAAGTCCAAGATGTTGCTATTTAAGCATTTGCCTTCGTAGGTTTTGAAGCGTTCAGTTAGTACATCCAGACTAACATCGAATTCATGGTTACCCAAGGAAATATAATCAAGGTTGACAACCTTGAGTACATCCAACATTGCTTTACCGCCATCAAGGGAGGTAATGAGACAAGGAGAGAGAAAATCTCCACTGAGACAGGCTATCACCTTGGCATCTTCTGATGTTTCCTTCAAAGATTGAATTACTGTTTCCACATAGGGATAATTCTTGATCTCGTAAACATCATTAATGGAAATAATTCTGAGATAGTTGCCCACCGCCTCCCTAGGTTTTGGTAGATACAAGCAAGGATTTGTCATGAGAGGAGGAAATATTGTCCGTAAAACTACACAGGTAAACTAGCATACACAAATCTTTTAATTCTTATTTTCAACAAAATTTAGTATTTAAAGATACTAAACTGAGGAAAGATTCAGGCAAATATTTTTTCCTGAAGAGAATAAATGGTGCAACTAAATTAATTTAACTATGCCAATCTCAAAAACAGAAGCCAAACAACTCCTTGAACGCCTAATTTTTGAAGAAACTGACCCCAAAGATTGGGTGCAAGATGTGTGGGGTTTAAATCCTTTACTCGGCGATAGTGGAGCAAAATTATTTGAGGCTTTTGAAGCTTTGATTGATTGCTGCAACGAGGAACAATTAGAAAATTTACTGCAAACTTTTTACCTAGATCAAAGTTAGTTATTGCGGCTAAGGCTTTGATTTAGGTAAAATTTATGTCTAGACAATATCTACGCAATCTTAACCCCAGTGGCTATTCAGACAGACTCTTAAAATTAATTAATGAAAGATTAAAACCGGGAGCTGACAAAGAACAAATAGACCAAAGAATTTGGGATTTATTTGGGGAAGAATGGTCAGTGATGTTTACTGATCTATCTGGTTTTTCACGCTTGGCTGCTGATTTTGGCATTATCCATTTCCTACAAATAATTTACGAGTCTCAGCGTATCTTTAGTCCTTGTATTGATAATCATGATGGCGTTCTGATTAAAATAGAAGGTGATAGTATGCTAATTCTTTTCAGACAGCCAAGTAAAGCCGTAAAATGTGCTATTGATATGCAGCGAGCTGCCCAAGAATATAATCAAGATAAATCTGATGCAGAAAAGATTCTTCTTTGTGTCGGTATTGGTTACGGCAAAATTTTAACCATTGGTGAACAGGATGTTTTTGGCGCGCAGGTAAATGCCGCAAGTAAACTGGGAGAAGATACTGCTAAAGCTTGGGATATTTTAGTTACAGATGCTGTGGCTAATAGCATCAAAGAAATGGTTAGTATTGATTTAGAAAAAATTTCTTTTGTACCCCCAGGCTCTACTGGTGCTTTTAAAGTAATTTATCAATTGTAGAGTCAATTTTCAGATTAGCTATCAGAACTATACATCCCTCTTTTGTAACTTTAAGGTCAAACCTCGATTTTTCGTCAGCTGAATCAACGCATTTTCGTTAAAAATTCCCTCAGTCATAAAAGGGGCATACAGAGTAGCTAGGAAAATTAAGTTAGTATTCAACTAAATCAAGAAAGAAGATTAAAAATGACATCAAAAAAAGATTTACAAGAATTGCTAGAATTGCTAGATCAAGGTGGAGAATTCTTAAAGAGACAACAATATACAGAAGCACTTGCTTATTTTGAGAGAGTGCTAAAAATCGATGCTAAATCCGTAAAAGCTCTCAATGGTAAATCCTATGCCCTCAATGGCTTAAAAAGATATCAAGAATCCCTGGATAATATAGACAAAGCAATCCAAATTGACCCTAATTATTCTCCTCTTTGGGTAACTAAAGGAAAAGCTTTAGAGTTGGGCTTCCAACGCTATGAAGAAGCTCTTAATTGTTATGAAAAAACCCTTGAATTAAAACCAAAACAAGAAGATAGTAGCATTGCTGCAACCTGGAAGGATAAAGCCAATCCACTTTACGAACTAGGTCGATATCAAGAATCCATTGAGGCTGTCAATAAAGCCTTAGAATCAAATTTAGATTCTGTGGATGTGGGCAAAGCTGTCTATCTCAAAGCCTGTTGTTATGCTGTGCTCAAAGAAGATGGATTAGCCTTGACATCCTTGAAAGAGGCTGTGGAACTAAATTATACTTTTAAAGATTGGGCAAAAAAAGATTCTGATTGGAGCCATCTTTACTCAGATACACGATTTCAAGAGATTGTGAAAAACGAACTAAATCAAGAAGTAGTTAAAAAATTCTTTAACCAGGCGAGACAAAACTCTAATCGCAAGCGGAATTTTGTTAAAGATTGGGGCGATCGTCTGCGAGACAATAATTTACCCAGTAAGGTTAAAAAAGCCTATGATTTCTATTATAAAAAGGTTGAAGAAGCAGACTTTGGCACTGTTAGAATCTATCAAATTACTATAGAGAATGTTCCAGTTTATGCCGTTACAGTAGTCACAGATGGAGATGACGGCTATTTAGAAATCTATAGCCATCAAGATGAAGAAATAGCTTGTGGTATGAATGATAGTGAAGTTATTGTCTGGGGCGATCAAGCGACAACTCGTGAATATTTAGATTAGTTATAGTGCTACAAATTACAACAGTTTTTAGTTGAGTCGAAACCAACAATTAGCTCAGCTAAAATTGACTATTATTTATGCTATTTACATACCTTTTGCCAATGCATTAAAAAATCGCTGTCAGGTTAGGAAATAGGCAGAATCTGTAAACCCTTGATCGCCGAACTTTTACTTGTATGTAGTGCCATCATTTTTATATCTTTGCTGTGATTATGCCATAGATAATTGTGCTCAAGGAATTAACTAAAATTGCGTCGCGACTGAGCAAAATATTATCTGCTCCAGAGAAAATGCATTTTTTCAATATTCAATATACGTTTAATCCATAATCGCTCTATCCAATGATAGAGAATAATGCTAAAAGTTAAAACATATAAGGATGTAGGCGAAGGAGATCAAAACTTTCCCTCCCAGGTAACTCTAAACCTGAGAGGGATTTTTATTGTCTATTCTGGTAAATTTTGGTGTTGCACCAAAGTACGATTATCTAACAATCGCTCGCCATAACTAATAAGTTGCTCAATCGTCAGTAAACGGTTTGACCATGCCCTTAGTTGGTAGGGTGTAATAGTAGCTTGTTGCTCCATAAACGGTCCAAATTGCTTCTGGAAACTAGAAATAGTAAGCTTAGCTCGTAGTAAGTTGCGATCAGAAGGCTCTTGACTCAAAAGCTCTAGAGACCTTGCTAAATCATCAATCCTACTAGCTAATTCAGGTTCAATCGTCAGAGAATTACGCAACGCTAAAAACTGCCATTCCTGTTGCAATACCTGGTAACGAGCCGCAGCAGCTTGAAATGGTTGGCGATGGGGAAGGGGTTGATTCACCCTGTCACCAGAGCCTTGCATACGACTAAATCTCTCTTGGAGATTAGGGTTGAGGTTTTCCGCCGCAAACAAAGCATAACCTCCTGTGGGTAAATCTCGTAGCAACTGCACTTGATCCAGAGCAATTGCATCAGGTAAATTCAACAAGCGAATTCCCGGTAATAGCAGTGTTGAACCCAAAAGAGGGCGATCAAACAGCGGTTGAGCAAGCTGCTCAAGCTTAGTCGTATCCTCAGCATAGGTCATCGGGACCAGCAAATCAATCAGTCCCTCAGCGATCCAACTTTCCCAGTGTTGCTGAATTTTTGCCAGACGATCACGCTGGGGAATCGCAAAAACAGCGGTGGAAAGCAACAATTGAGGGCGCTTACTCTTAAGATGCTCAGAAGCTAAAGCCACAAAGCTATTCACCTGTTGGATACGAAAATCTGTCCAACGACTCCACATCTGCTGTCGAGGATTTACCCTAATGGGATCAACACCAGTTTGCTGCTTAAAAATACGCCGAGAAGCCACACCATAACCGTGGATGCGATTTGCCCTTGGATCTTGAAAAGGATAGCGAATGTAGTCTAGCTGAATACCATCCACATTGTAGTCAGTGGCAATCTCCGTCAACAGCGATAATAAATACTGCCTAACCTCTGGATTTGCTGGATCAAAAAAAGCTTTTTTGGTTCGAGGATTGAAAACTCGCCCCCGTTTATCAGTCATCGCCCAATCGGGATTAGCTGATAAAACTGGTCCTAAATAGTTAGTAGATTGATTGAGAACTGTATTATGGCGTTGGTTAGCAGCGGCGAAAATCCACACCCAAGCGTGTAACTCCATCCCCCGCTCATGGGCTAGCTTAACCGCAGCTTTGAGAGGATCCCAGCCTCGAGTGAGGGGATTTTGCTCTGGAGCTACCCGACTGGGATAAATAGTATAGCTAGCATTAACTGTTTCAAAAAAAACCGTATTAATACCCGCGGCTGCTAAACGGTCAAAAATTGCCGCCAAATCAGCCTCAGACTTCGCCTTAACAATCGTGCCCCGATCCAACCACATAGCACGAATTTCCGGTTGTGCCAATCGACGCTCACTAGGGTAATTATCCCAGAGAGTACGCCGAGCGTGAAACCACTCCTGGCGTGCGGCGGAGTAATTTCGTTGCTCTGCAAGTCGGATAAAATTGTCTAGCCCCTGTTTCGCTGTCTGCAAGGCTAGATTTGGTGATGTAACTTCTACCTTGTCGAGGCTGACATGGGCTGCTAGTAGAGCATTTTCAAAGCGGCTAATCAGACTTTCTAACTCCTGTTGCATCATCTGAATTTCCCGTGGGGGAAGTCGACGACTCACCCTGGGTGTGGCAGCAGGAAGTTGACGATTCGCTCTAGGTGCGGTAGCAGGAGAGGAAACAGCCACAGTTTGCAACGGGGGAGCTGACTCTGGTGGTGAGTTAACTTGCGATTCAGGAACATCAATACGAGGAGAAGCTTCCAGGATATCGAGAGTCCCAGAAGCACAAAGAGTGGGAGTCTGACGATTAGCCTGGGGAAAATCACCATAGCGACTGAGAGCAGCCTTTAGCCAAGCAGTATCAGTGGTTGCTGTCGCCGCCGTATCTACCCCCCAACGCCAACCGAGAAAAGTAGATTTTTCTGTCACTACCACTGCAGGTTGGGAACTTTCCGAGAGCCAAACTGCGGCGGTGCGGCTATTTAATCCAGTGGGAATGACAACTCCACCCTGAATTGTGCTGGTGAGATTTTTTTTCCATAACCACTGCTGTTTCCTCGCCTGGATGGGTTTGAGAGTGGTGGGGTCAACAAGGGGAAAACCCCAGTAAGCACCAAAGAGAGAACGCAACTGATTACGTACCTCCGGTGCTGATAAACTACCCGTAGGTCCTGTAACCACAACCTTGCCTCCTTGAGCCATCCAGCGTTGTAGAATAGCCACTTGGCGACCATTTAAACGTTCAACATTAGGTAAAAATAAAACTTCAACACCACTCAACTCCAACTCTGGTGAGGAACCAGTCATATCAACCACACAGTAATCAACACCTGTAGCTTGGAGACGACTAGTAATTCCAGACCATTGTCGCGCATTTTCCGGACTTCTGAGTACCGCTAATTTATCTGTTTGCGCCTCTACGGGAGTGGCGGCGAGAGAAAAAATTGATAGACACAGACTCACTAAAGCCAGATATTTACTTTTGGGTTTAAATTGGGAACTTTTGATTACAAACCCACGTCTTTCAGGGCAATAACAACTACTCCTCACACTAAATTGCTCCCAATTATGTTTTTTCATAGGTTATAAGTTTCAGATTAAATCCTAGCTGAACTATTTTGATGTTTACTTTTTCAAGTAGAGCGATTCCCTGATTAAATTAGGAGGCACAAGCCTATCTTCCTTGCACCCAATCCGATTTTCACAACCCCTTGATTGTTACCTCTGTTTTTGTTCCCAGCTAATACTAGATTAGGTTGAGGTAGGCGACTATCAAAAAAAAGCAGGGAGACAAGCGATCCCGCATCGCACCCCCAAACTCCCCCTAAAAGGGGGAACGTCAGATGTCTCTCCACAAAGGAGGGAATACACGAGGGAGAGATTTATCAATAAGTAGCCATTAATAACCGGATTTGGTATTACTCCTCCTGTCACTATTCAAAAACTACCTATAACAAAAACGGCTTTCTGCGAAAACCACTGGTAATTTTAACTACCGCCGTATTATTCCCAAAATGGAGCCACAATTATCAACTAAGGTACACCGCCCAGGAGATAGCAAGTAGCAATTTTGCGTCCGCATTCGTAGTGACAGATTAAACTGGAAAGCGTCTCATTTGGGCAATTGCTTGACGAGCACTGCGTTGCAAAGTCACAGACAAACCGGGAATTTGGGGTAATTGCCATAAAACATCCGCAGTGCGACGCAACATTCTCACCAAATCTCCCTCATCCAAGCTAGTATTCTCACATAAATCCAACCAATCATCGCTCACTTCTTCTCCCTGTGCCCAATGTTCCACTAAACCGACTAAATCAGACTCTAACCACACAGGCAAAGCGATATGATGGCGACGTTGCAGCTGAAATAATTGCCTTCGCATCTCCCGCAATTGGGCAAGGGCTTCAAATACAATTTCAGAAGTAGGATAGTTTGTCCAACTATCGGGGCGTGGAGTTTCCGTAATTAAAGCACAAATTGCAGCTGCTAAATGATGAGGTTCTAAATGATCCAAATTTCCAGAACGCAGAACTAAACCCAACCATAGCTCATTATCTCCCCTGATGGCAGCGGCAGTTCTACCGAGGGTTGTTGGAGTATATCCTGCTAGGGCATTGAATTCCTGTAGTACTTCCACTAAATTGAGAAAATCTTGCCAATAATAGGATTGATTCGATTGATGCTTGCGATAGCGCAGCTGATGTTGGTGGATTTCTTCACGCAAAGATAATCGGCGATGATGGCGTTTGATCAGAGTGCGAGGATTCCCCAACTTCTCGAGAGGATGTTCATCCAATTGGGTTTGCACCGAAGTAAGTCGAAGCTGTTGTTCCTTCACTTCCGGTGCTTCTTGGTATACTTGCTCAAAGCGATCGCCAATCTTACCTGCAATAGTAGCACTAACGACATCACCCTTAGCACATCTACCAGGCTTCAGTAGCTCTTTGGGAGGTATCACTAACTCTTCCAGATTGCTCCATTTTTGAGCCTCAGAAGCCGGAGTAATCGCCATCACATCAGCGCTACTCACCATATACCAATTATTATTACTACCCAAACACAGGAAATAGGGTGCTTGTCCACGTCCAGGAACTTGAGTTATAAACAAAGCAGGCAAGGGCTTAGAAACACGAACATGTTTGCCTTTGAGGTAAACTACCTGTGGGCGATCTAATTCTCGCAACTGTTGACCAAGGGCACGTGTTTTGGTGGCTTCTGCTTGCTGTTGCAAGATTTTAAGCAGACGACGCTCTTCTCGCAAACGCTCTTTAAGTTTTTCGTAATTCTCAAATTGTTCCGCTTCAATGGGCGCAAGTTCAATATCAAGTCTGGCTAACTCAGTATTTTTCTGGGCAATCGCCTGTTGTTCTGGTGCTAATTTGAGTAGGGCGAGGTATTCTGCAAAACTCCGCTCTAGCAGCCTTTCTACTTCCTCAATGCTGTGGGTTTGTAGCAAATTGAGTACCATGCCATAGGAAGGAGTAAACCAGCTTCTGAGGGATTCTGCGGCGGCGGTGGCGAGATAGGCTGCTTCCTTTGCGCCTTCAAAGGGAGTCTGCAAAGTAATCACATTACCCTTCGAATCCATACCACGTCTGCCAGCCCGTCCAGAAATTTGCAGAAACTCAGAAGGGTACAATAAACGATGTCCGTTATCGCTGCGTTTAGAAAGAGTAGAAATAACGGTGGTACGAGCAGGCATATTAATTCCCGCTGCTAGAGTTGCAGTGGCGAATACTACCTTAATTAAACCCAACTCAAACAAGGTTTCCACAAATTCCTTCCAAGCGGGAAGAATACCTGCATGGTGGGCTGCAATACCGTTAATTAAAGCCTCTCCTTGTCCAGCGCGCACTGCTTCTGGGTGAGCGATCATAAATTGATGCAAACTCTCTTGCAGTTGGACAGCTTCCGCTTCAGTAACCAAACTAAATTCGCCTAACTCTTCCACCGCTTGATCGCAACCCTTACGGCTGAAAATAAGATAAATTGCAGGCAGCATTTCTCGCTCTTCCAAGTGTGCTACCACCTCCACCAGTGTGGGACAATCTTCCTGTCTGCAACGCCTTCTACTATTACCTTTGCGACTTTTTCCCTTAAGTTCAGGATTTAGTCTTTGGTTTTTTGGATCCAACAGGCGATGAATTCCTCTATGATCAACAAAGTAAAAGCGTAGAGGTACGGGGCGAAAATCAGAATTAACTAATTCTGTGGGACCATGAACACGACTCATCCAATCAGTAAGTTGCTCCGGATTACCCACAGTAGCTGAAAGTGCCACAATTTGAATCTGTGGCGGACAGTAAATAATTGACTCCTCCCATACCGTACCTCTTTGACGATCGCTGAGGTAGTGGCACTCATCTAAAACCACCACTTCCACATCTTCTACGGAAGTACCAACCTGTCCAATCGGTGTGTCATAGAGCATATTACGAAATACTTCCGTTGTCATCACCACAATGGGAGCATTGACATTAATCAGAGTATCACCCGTAATTAAACCCACAATTGGAGCACCAAATTGCTCTTGAAAATCACGCAATTTTTGATTAGAAAGAGCCTTGAGAGGAGTTGTGTAGAAAACTCTGCGCCCGTGCATCAAAGCGCGATGGATCGCATATTCAGCAATAATAGTTTTCCCAGAGCCAGTAGGAGCACAAACAACCACAGATTTTTTAGCATCAAGAGCCACTATTGCTTGCAGTTGAAAGTCGTCCAGGGGAAAGGGAAACAGTGTGTTTAAATCTAGTTCAGTAGTATTCACGCAGGGCTAAATTTAGAGCTAGCTACACAATCGATACTCTAATTGGCTTTATTGTAAGGCGAGAAAGGTAATTGGGTAGATCGGCATAGTAGAAAACCTAGTCTGGGATCTTCTTTTATACTTAAGTATTTTGTCTCAAATAACTTAATTTAAACTTCACAAAAATTTAACTAATTTATTCTATCTGAATAATAAATAAGCTGTCAGACTAATTTAAATAATTAAACGGACGAAAAATTACGCTATTTACTGGTTAGTACCGTAAAAATCCTGACTAAATAGCCCTCAGTAAATTTCCTGGGTGTGAGCTTTGGGTAACGCTTTTTCAGTATTTGTACTTATTATTGACCACAATTATTAAGATGAACTTTAGCCTCAAATATTGATTTCAAAAAGCTCCAAAGTAGAAAGTAGGGAGAGAAATCGATCAGTAACCTCTCAAGAGCGAACTTGGTATCAAGAGTCAACCAATGGTTCGTCTAAAGTAGTCACAATAGTTGTGAAGGATGCTCTCACTCAACTTCAACAACCACTCAATCTTCTGAGTAAAACCACTTAATATTACCATTGCGATCTGATACAGCTACTAAACGAAAATGTTTTTAACTCATCCCCCGGCTAAAGCACGAGGGATTTCGTGTTGTTTGTTGTTAGTTGTTGGTTGAAAGTCAAACAACAAATAACAAAGCGGTGGGCGGCTATCCCTCCTACGTATAAACATCCGTTGGTTTCTTTGAAAAAATGGGCTTCGGGGCCCTTTCGGTGATATTGCCATAGTCTAAATTTGATTAAAATTTTCTCTTCACAAACCCTCTGTTGAGTATCGCTACAAAATACCCAGATGGTTCAATTTTACTTTTAATCAAATTAAGAGATTATGCCTATAATGGGATGAATTATTTTTTATTGTGTAGTGATTCCCAGAAAAGTAAAGCGATTGTACGTGCCATGCCTTTGCCAGAAACCGTTGCCTACGTCCGCATTACTCAACAATCCTGGCACAAAGGTAAAATAGTTGGGGAAGTCAGAGCCGCAGCCTACGAATGGCAGTTTCAGTGGCACTTTCGTCAAGGACATTTAAACATACAACCCTCCCTAGGAAGAGCTCTAATTATTGAACCGTTGGGCCGCTTTTTAGAGCGTTGCGATTATCAATTAGAGTTGGGAGGGGATTATGAGTTTATCGTTAGAGCAGAACTTTAGCTACTCAGTATCTCAATTTTGATTTAAGGGAGTAAAACTCTAAATTCCTTCAGAGCAATGGTTGCTATTACACAAAATTAACGTAGCTTGCACTCAAACTAAAATTAGTAACTCCTTCAATTAAAGCGATTCCTTCATTGACACCGGGAGTTTCAAATAAGATTCCAGTGCCACCCATCATCCGGCGCAGTTGATAATCTTCTGCACTACCATGGAGTTCAATCGTATCTTCAAAGATATTAAAATCTGTGATGCTGGCATAATCGGTATAGCCAGTACTATTGAGATTACCATCGTCGTAGTAAATCCCGGAGCTATCACCTAAAACAAAAGTATCACGACCAGCGCCACCAATTAAGTGATCAATCTCACCAAATCCAGGAACTGCACTATCGCTATCAACACCGATTAGATAATCATCTCCAGCGCCACCTTGCAGAACATTATTTGCACTGTTGCCAATAATCTCATCATTACTGCTGCTACCGATAACATTTTCGATTACTGTGTCAAAAGCAATCGCTGTTCCATGACCGGTGGTGTAATATATACTGCCATCATTGCTACCCACAGGTTGATAAGGGGTTGCATTATAAGCATTTTGGGTGGTGATGATTGCTCCTTCTGTGAGGTCAATGCGATAACCGCTAGAGAGAGCAAGACCAGAAAAATTGAAAGTATCAATGCCACCACTATCCCAGATTGTTTGCTTGACACTGGCAAAGCTATTGTGGCTCAACTCACCATTAACTTCATATTGGTCTACTCTCTGGAAGTTATAGGTATCATTCCCAGGATTATAAACACTAGCTCCATAGAGAGCTTGCAATGCCCTAATATCATAGGGCATGAGTGTTACCGGATTGCTCCCCGGATCGTTGTAACTCATCACCGTATTGGTGGTATTATCGTCAGCGTAGTCGAGGAAAGGGGGACTATCAACATCAATGCCATTGTAATTACCAGGATGCTTTAAACCCAGAGCATGTCCAATTTCATGAATTAGAGTAAAGTAAGCATAGGTTCCTGGTTCAACACTAAACCCACCTAAAGATTGACTACCAAAAGTTGGGTTCAGATGAATATCCCCTGCTAAATCGGTAATACCAGTGGGATAATAGGCATAGGCATAGGCTGGTCCATTAGAGTTTTGGAAACGTATTTCTCCGTAGCTGTTGGCGCTATCATTTACTTCCACAAAATCGAGTTCAATGTATTGCTCGATATCTGCTAAAACATCTCGGACATTCCCTTTAATTTGCTCATTAACTTCAGCTACTCCAGTTTCTGAACCATAGTAGGAATCACCAGAATCATCTTCAAAGAAACTGTAGGTAACAGTTGTCTGATTCCAGCGATAGTTACTCAACAGAGCATCAATTTGATATTGCTCTTCTCCAGAGTCAAGTTCCACTGTCTTAACCTCCAATAAATTTTCGATTCCATACCTGGAGCTAACTTCAATTAGCCCAAAGTCTCGGTCAGCGCTCCATTAATTTGGTATTTACCCAAAGTTCTTCAATTAGAAACTAGGAATTCCGCAAATCTATGCAGAAAATTATCTTGCACCCAAATATCCACTACGGAAAGGAAACCTGCCTACGCTTATAGAAAAAGTATGAAAATAAACTCAGAATAATTTTTGGTCTCAATCGCCCCCATGTAACTATTATGGCAGAATTTCAATCTCAGAGCCTAGAGGGTTCTCTCCCTCCCCAGAATTTGGAAGCTGAGGAGTTAATTTTGGGAGGGATTTTAATGGACCCTGAAGCGATGGGTAGAGTGGTTGACTTGATTGACTCTAAGGCATTTTACCTAAGTGCACACCGAGATATTTTCCAAGCTGCTCGGGTACTACACTCTCAGGGTAAACCCACAGATTTAACGACGGTAACCAGCGCCTTGCAAGATCAAAATTTACTGGATAAGGTGGGTGGTAAGGTTAAGTTAGCTCAGTTAGCAGAACGCACTATCTCTGCAGTAAATATTGACCGCTACGCTGTTTTGGTGATGGAGAAGTATCTGCGTCGCCAGTTAATTGCTGCGGGTCATGAAATTGTTGATTTGGGCTATGATGGCACTACGGATTTAGAGTCGGTTCTCGACCAATCAGAACAGAAAATTTTTGCCTTAACTGGGGAACGTTCCCAACAAGGTTTAGTCGCCATCGCTGAGACTTTGGTAGATACTTTTAATCAAATTGAAAGTCTCAATGAAAATATTGCCCTTCCAGGAATCACCTGTGGCTTCTATGATTTAGATGCTATGACTAGTGGTTTCCAGCGCTCTGATTTAATTATTGTTGCTGGTAGACCTTCGATGGGAAAAACAGCCTTCGCTCTTAATATCGCCCATAATATTGCCCTAGAACAAAACTTGCCCATAGCAATTTTTAGCCTGGAAATGTCTAAGGAACAATTGGCACAAAGGCTATTAGCATCTAGTGCGGAAATTGAGAGTAATCGCTTGCGTTCTGGTCGCATCACCCAAAATGAATATCCACTTTTATTCAACGCCTTTGAAACACTTTCAAACTTGCCAATTTTTATTGAAGATACGCCTAATTTGACTGTATCTCAAATGCGATCTGGGGCACGCAGATTGCAAGCAGAAAAGGGAGGTCAATTAGGTTTAGTATTAATTGATTATCTACAACTGATGGAAGGAAGCGGTGATAATCGGGTGCAAGAATTGTCAAAGATTACCCGTTCTCTAAAGGGTTTAGCAAGGGAAATAAATGCTCCAGTAATCGCTCTTTCTCAGTTAAGTCGTGGTGTGGAACAACGTACTAATAAACGTCCCATGATGTCTGATTTAAGGGAATCAGGTTGCTTAACGGGCGAATCATTGGTGTATCTGCCAGATTATGGCTATAGTGTGCCGATTGCAAGCTTAATAGGGCAAAAGGGATTTCGTGTCATGAGCCTCAATACACAAACATGGCAAACTGAACCTGCAACTGTAACAAATTCCTTTTGTACTGGTGTAAAACCAGTTTTCAAGATGACTACCGCCCTTGGTCGTAGTATTCGTGCTACAGGTAATCATAAATTCTTGACTATTAAAGGTTGGAAACGCCTTGATGAATTAACAGCCCATGACTATATTGCTGCACCTCGTTCATTGCCAAACCAATATATGCCAACGATGACGGATGCTGAATTGGCATTATTAGGACACTTAATTGGTGACGGTTGTGTACTACCAAGACACGCAATTCAATACACGACAGTTGAAAAAGACTTAGCTGAGATAGTGGCGAATCTTGCGACTGAAGTTTTTGGCGACGAGGTTACACCGCGTATCGTCAAAGAAAAAGGACACAATTGGTACCAAGTATTTATCCCAACAACTCGTAAGATTACTCATGGTGTTCGCAATCCCATATCACAATGGATGGATGAGTTAGGAATATTTGGCTTACGTTCTTATGAAAAGAGTATTCCTCGGAAAGTTTTTGAACAACCCAAAGCAGCTATTGCCCTATTCTTACGGCATTTATGGTCAACAGATGGCTCTATCTGCAAAAAGAAAGTAAAAAATGGTTATTATCCAGCTGTTTATTATGCTACCAGTAGCTATGATTTGGCGCGTAATGTTCAATCCTTGCTGCTTCGCCTAGATATTAATGCTCGTTTAAAAATAGTTTCGCAGGGAGAAAAAGGTCGCAACCAACATCATGTCATTATTACTGGTATTCCAGATCTAGCAAACTTTATCAGGATAGGTGCTGTTGGAAAATATAAACAAGATAGTCTTAATTGGGTCACAGAGTATGTGATGACTCATAAGAGTAACACCAATAGAGATGTAATTCCCAAGCATATTTGGCGGAATCTAGTTGTTCCGGCAATGCAAGACATTGGAATGAGTGCCAGAAAAATGCAGGTATCAATTGGTTTGGCTTATTGTGGAACAGGATTGTACAAACAAAATGTCAGTCGTGAACGTGCTGCAAAAGTTGCTCAAGTTGTTCAATCAGATGAACTAAAAAAACTTGCAAGAAGTGATGTCTATTGGGATAAAGTGACATCTATTGAAACTGATGGAGAAGAAACTGTATATGACTTAACTGTACTACCAAATCACAATTTCATTTGCATGGATATATATACACATAATTCAATCGAGCAAGACGCAGATTTAATTCTTATGCTATATCGCGATGCCTATTACAATTCTGATTCTCCAGATCGCGATATTGCAGAAATTATTATTACGAAACACCGTAATGGTCCCACAGGCACTGTTAAATTAATCTTCAATCCTCAGTTCACGAAGTTTCGCAATCTACAAACTAGACAGCAATATTAATTTATCCTTCTAAAATTTCTTTAGGAATACCTTCATAGGCAGGTATATCTTTAGATAATTGACACCAACTCTGTTTACTTTCAATGCATAAATTAGCTACAGGTTTTAGCTTAAATTTTGTATCAATGCAGGAGATCGCAATACTTAAATATTGTGTTTTATCTTCTGCATAATTCATCAATTTTGAGCCACATTGAGAGCAAAACGCCCTCCAGCCACCACCGGAAAAATAATCCTTTAGTTTGTCTTCTCCTTGAATAAATTTTAGAGTTTTACCATCTGCTAGTGCTTGGGCGGCAAAAGCAGCACCGTGTTTTTTTTGAAAAAGAGAACAGTGGCAGTTATATACTTGGTTGGAAATTAGTTCAACTTCGAACTTAATTCGCTGCAAAGATAACTTCCTTGTATCATAATTATTGTTGTTTTAAATTTAAACTTGAAAGCTTAAATTATAACTTTGTAGCCAAGAAGTATTTTTCAAAATAATTGGAGTACGAGATAAAAAACAATTTTTAATCATTGGTTAACATCAATATATTTTCAGGGTTTATCAAAAATATATGCTTTTAACTACCAATTTTAGAAAACAAAGCTCGATAAACTGGTTCACCAGATGAAATAGTAAAAAGTTCCCTTTCTGTTGCTACTGGCAAAGGGTTATACGCCAACCATTTTTCCGTATGTTTTTGCTGAAATCGAGGATTATTTTGAAACACCTTCTGCATTTCTAAGGCAACAAATTCCACATCAGATTGCAGCATAACTTTACCTCCTACAAGCAAATAATCAGCTAAAGTTTCTACCAAACCTGGCTGTACAATTCTCCTTTTTCCATGCTTATTTTTAAACCAAGGATCTGGAAATTGAATTGTCACTTGTTGCAAAATTTCTTGAGGCAAAGAAGCTAAAACAGAAGCAAGAGAACTATTAACATTACAAAACAAGTAATGCAAATTAGTTAAACCCAACTCCTGACAACGCTGATTTGCTGCTGTTACTAGAGGCTGGCGAATCTCTAAACCCAAAAAATTCATTTCTGGTTGTAGTTGCGCCATCTCCAAAACAAACTTACCACGAGCGCAGCCCAAATCAAGATGCAATGGCTGCTGTGGATTAGAGTAAATTTCTTGCCAATCTGGAATATTAATAGGAACTTGATACTTTTTACTTAAAGGATTAACGTGTTGACGAACTCGGACTCTTGCCAAACTTGATACCTCGTAAACTAGACAATGGGCAGTGATTTACTTGTATATCTTTTACTACCAGAAAACTCTCCCTTAAAGTGACGGGAGTATTAATCCTAACTACTAATTTCCCATGAGTCTTAATTTCCGTTTCGCTATCGCCAGTGACTTACACATCGGTTTACCAGAAACAATCTGGGAGAAAAAAAAACGCTTTCACCTCATCGAAATTAGTATTCCTGCTTTTGAATTAGTTCTAGAACACCTAACACAACTTCAGCTAGATTTTCTACTCCTACCTGGAGATTTAACTCAACATGGCGAACCGGAAAATCATAAATGGCTACAACAGCGTTTAGCAAGTTTACCCTTTCCAGTGTACGTTGTGCCGGGAAACCATGACGTACCCTCTTTATCCCCAACTTCCCAAGCGATTGGTTGGCAAGATTTTCCTTCCTACTACCAGCAGTTTGGTTACACCAATCAAGAGCAACTCTACTACAGCCATGAAATATTGCCAGGAGTGCAACTAATCGCCCTCAATTCCAACCAATTCAGCGATTCTGGAGAACAATTGGGCTGCTTAGATACTTCTCAACTAATCTGGTTAGAGCAAGTGCTAGAATCCTGCTTGGGTAAGCTAGTTTTGGTCATGATTCACCACAATGTGATTGAACACTTGCCCAATCAAGCACAGCATCCCCTAGGAAAACGCTATATGCTTGATAATGCCTCTGAACTGTTACAATTGCTGCAAAAGTATGGGGTTAAGTTAATCTTTTCTGGACATCTCCACGTTCAAGATATCGCCCATACAGAGGGCATCTACGAAGTTACCACAGGTTCCCTAGTGAGTTATCCCCATCCCTACCGAATTTTAGAATGGCGCAGTGATAATCAAGGACAATCCCAACTCCAAATTCAATCCCATCGCCTGGAAAAAGTGCCTGGTTGGGACAATTTAACCCAAATTTCTAGGGAATGGCTAGGAGAACACTCTTATCCCTTCATGATGCAACTCCTCACCACACCACCCTTAAATTTACCTCCCGAAAAATCGGAAATTTTGGCAGAAAAATTGCGTTATTTTTGGGCTGATATCGCTGCTGGAGACGCCTGGTTTAATTTTCCCGAATTTCCAGAAATGGCACAACGCTATTTCCAAGCATTTAGCGCCATCACCAGTGACGGAAATTATGCTCCCATCGATAACCACGCCACCCTAAAATTCTAGTACTTGGTCAAGTTTGAATTCAGGAATAAATCTTCCCCTGCTTCCCTCAACTAATCATTAGACATCTTGCTTTCATCAGATGCATATCGCCAACGCAGCGCACTTCGTTGGCGTAAGAGGCAAGGGAATGTGTACCAAAAAGTAACTTTGTCATCAACTCCCTACAGATTCCGGTACTTATTACTTATTACTTATTACTTATTACTTGACTTCTGTAAGAAGTCTACTAGGGCTGGCGCAAAATACCAAAAACAGACGTATAACCATGCAAAAAGGTTTTATTACCCACAGGACCAATTTCGCCATTACAAAAGAATCCTACCAAAGGAATTTGCGGCAAATAGCGACCCAAAAGTTGTGAATCAAAATTTGGTTTACCATAGAGTCCTTGACCACGTCCCAAACAGGTAAACATCAAAGCGCCAATTGTAGTAGAGTCTTCAGGGAGATTTTTTTTGTACTGACTTAACAGCAACTCCAAATCCTCCTCAGAAGTATGTGCATCACGCAGATGAAACTGGATACGTTGTCCTGGACGTACTTTATCACCAATCGCAATTGCTCCCTGTTTTGGGTCTACTCCTAGTAAATTACGAATCAGAAAATCTCCTTGGTGTAGGTGCATCTTAAATTCATCCCTAGCGATGCCTACAAACAAAGCCTGCTGGGCTAATTTACGGTCAGCTTCACTTAGTTCCTGAATAATATTTTGCAGGGCGATTAGAGGCGCTACAGGCTCACCAGTGGCTGTGGTGTCGTGTGCTTGTGCCACTTCCAGCACAATGTTGCGTTCTCCCTTGACTACCTGGTATAAAGAGCCAATGGGACGACAGCCCTGAGCCACAATTGTATCCAGTATAATATTGCCGCTTAAGGCAACGCCAATTGTCCCTTCGCGATATAGGGGTGGGCGTTCAGGATGTTGCCCTGAGTAGTAAAATAATCCGCTAGAGTTACTCATGGTAGCGCTACTGGTTAAACCACCCACCTTTGGACTTTCAGGATAGGCAAAATCTAATCCTGCTAATAAATCATTAATCGAGGCAGAAAAAGGCTCTGCGAGTAAAATAAACTGCGGTTGTTTTTCTGGGGCAATACCCACCAAATCGACCCAACTTTGGGGAGGACTATCTAAATCGGGTAAATCCTCACCACTGACGTGAAAAGCTTCAACTTCCACTCCTGGTAAATGGGCAACACTCAAACTCAAAGCTGGTTGATTTTCCACTTCCAGATTCTCGCCTTGGGTATTACTACCCACAATTCCCGCTCCCCCACAACCTATTAAAATAGGTAGGGGCAGTTGTTCCAAAATCAAGGGAACGAGGCGAGAATATTCACTGGCGTAGGCGGAGGAGATAAAGACAACTCCAAAATCCGGAGTTGCACCCAAAGATTGCTTGAGTTGGCTAGCAACTTCCATCACCGCCGCCTCCAGAGAGGGACGAGTTGATATAGCGTTACTCCAATGCATTTGCTCAACCATTGTTTCTTATCACTGCTAGCTAGTTGTCTGCAAAATTAAAATTTACCTACTCTAACTAATTTCTCTAACTAAAGGAAGTTTACATACTAGCCATGAGATTAATACTTAATTAAAGCTTAACTAAACTCCTCCCAGAGCAGAAATTATTATCATAATCTGATGAGGATGACTTTCTCCTAGGGGAAGGAGGCAAAGCTTTCGAAGCAAATGCTAGGATGATCGTGTAGGTAAATAGTTAAGAAACTGTTTACACTGTTAAAATCCAGCTAAGCTTCTCACACTTTAGTCATAATATATTCAGGAAAGAGGAATAATGAGTAACATAGATCAACAAATTGAAAAAGAGCGCGAAGAAGCTAGAAAAGTTTGCGATGCAGAAGGTGCAACCTCCGGAGAATGTGCCGTTGCATGGGATACAGTTGAAGAATTGCAAGCAGAAGCAGCTCACAAGCGTGTTAAAGAGCCCACCAAAAACTCTCTTGAGCAATACTGTGATACCAATCCAGAGGCTGCTGAGTGCCGAGTTTACGATGACTAGAATCTGAATTTGCTTTCGGCTAGATGTTGAAGAAAGCAGTTAGTCTCTATCTCAAAGAGCTAACTGCTTTTTCTGTTATCCTACAAATCTAGTTATAGTTGATAATCCGAGCAAAGCTAGCAGCTTCTAAACTCGCTCCCCCAACCAAAACCCCATCAATTTCTGATTGAGCCATAATTTCATCAATATTACCAGGCTTAACTGAACCGCCATATTGAATCGGCACATCAGAGTTGTCCAATTTACCGCGAATCAAGCCAATAACTCGGTTAGCTTCCTTGACTTCACAGGTATCGCCAGTACCAATCGCCCAAATTGGCTCGTAGGCGATAATTAGGTTATCTTGGTCTACATTTACCAAATCTTGCTTGAGTTGCTCAAAAATAACCGCTTCGGTTTCTCCAGCATCTCGTTGGGCTTTGGTTTCACCCACACAGAGAATCGGCGTTATCCCGTGGCGATCAGCAGCTTGCAGACGCGAATTTACCGTTGCATCGGTTTCTCCAAAATACTGACGGCGCTCACTATGACCAATAATGGCATAATTAATGCCCATTTCAGTGAGCATAGCACCAGAAATTTCTCCAGTGTAAGCTCCTTTATCCTCCCAGTGAATATTTTGGGAACCCAGGCGCACTCGACTACCATTAGTTTTTGGGGACATAACACCCAAAGCAGTGAAAGGAGGACACAAAATCACTTCTCGCTCTGACTTGGTATTTTCTAATTCTGGCATCAAGGCGCCCAGAAATTCTAAAGACTCTGCTTGAGTCTTGTGCATTTTCCAGTTACCAGCAATAACAATTCTTCGCACAGCTTAAACTTCTAATATCTATACCTATTGCAAATCTCAGTTTATAGCTTGGAGGGAAGTTAAAGCGAGGTTAAGTTGCAAGGCTTGGTAATTTAGACTCAAAGAATCTGCTCTTTGTTTTGGTTAATCTACCGCAATTTCAATGCGGCGATTTAGTTGACGATTCGCCTCGGTATTATTAGCAACAAGGGGGCGAGATTGTCCGTAACCGAGGATTAACCAGCGATATCCTTCGCCTAAAGCTTCTTCTAAATAATTTTTTACTGCTTGGGCGCGTTGAAAGGAAAGCTGTTGATTTTCTTGTACTTGCTCACCAGCATCGGTATGAGCTGCAACAATAATTGTTTCTCCTTGGTATTGCTCCAAGTCTATAACAATACTACCTAAAATTGATTTCGCATCCCTGCTCAGAAGACTATTTTTTTTTTCAAAAAGCAAGTCGCTAGGTAATGTAACTTTCAGTTGCTCTGCTTGCAAGGAAACATTACTAGCGATATTGGTAGCTACATTAGTACTATCGCCTTGAATTTGATTTTTGAGAGCTTTAATCCTAATTTCAATGCTTTCTTGTGAACTCTGGTTACCAATTTGAGATTCTAGTTGACTGGTTTGCGATTCTAGCTGTTGTACCTGTTTTTCTAGGGATTCTAACTGGTTTTGTAGCTGTTTGGATTGTCCATTTTCTGTAGAGTTAGCATCATCCTCCTGCGGTGTAGTTGAGTCAGATTCACTACCTTCTGTAGTGCCAGTAATTTTAGCTTGCCAAACTTCCCAGAGCCTGACAACTAATGGTTGACTAGGATTTTGCTTAGGGTAAACAGTTGCTAACCACAATCCTCCTGCAATTGCCAGATTAGTGCAAAACCCTAATAAAAATATGCGCCAGATGAAAACCCAAAACCAAGAACTTTTTTTCTTTGGTTCTGAGGCAACTTCTTGCTCGGTAGTATCCACAGATTGAGTCAACGACCTGTTACTCCTAAAAATCTATACCTCCTAGGTTAATAGAATACAGGAGAGAGGAGACATAAAATTATACCTAAGGGAGATGGGGTTGTGGAAGCAGGGGAGGCTGGGGGAGCAGGGGATGCAGGGGGAGCAGGGGATGCAGGGGGAGCAGGGGATGCAGGGGAAGTTGGGGAGAAAAGCTTGTTTTTCAGTTAACTCTAAATTGAGAAATTATTACTTTGTTAAAAACATATCCTTTAAAGGTAGAGGAAGAAGGAAGAGAATTGTTTTCCATCTCTAATTTTGTTCAGTTAGCCAGTGATGATTCCCAGTAGTGTAGTTAGTAGCCAGAGACTCAAAG
>CAZWGS010000004.1:113228-124106 GCA_964633315.1 uncultured bacterium
TTCAGTTAGCCAGTGATGATTCCCAGTAGTGTAGTTAGTAGCCAGAGACTCAAAGCTGCTACCATGACTACTGCCAGCACAATTATTGCCAACAGAATTATTAAGAATCCCCAATCTGCCTTTCTGCGATGTGTCTGGGATTCTAAATGAGCTTCCAGTAAAGCCATATTAGCAGCATTGGCTTTGATCGCTAAATCAAACAAATCCCCTACAACTGGAATAATTCCCACGAAGGTATCTCGAACAACATTAAAAGTCATGCGAGTTAAAGTTGCTTTGGACGCTCCCATCAAAGCTGCTTCCACAATAATATAGGCAGAAAGCCCAGCACTGAGATAATCGCCAGCAGCAGGAAATAAGCCCAAAAGAGGATCAATTCCTACGCGATAGGGAGTCCCTGGAATTGGCAGGGCATTATCCAGTATATGACTGAGGGCGCGCAGGCGATTGAGACGGACTTGTCTCGCCTCAGGATGGCTTGGCGGGAGATTGGGAGGTTTATTTTTCATCAACTGGTTTTTGCTGCTTCAGATGCACCATTTTAGGCTAGATTTTAGTTGTTTTGGATTTAAAATCTACTCTCCCTATTGCAGATTTTTATGAGCCATTTTCAATTTGACGTGTCACTGTTAAAGCACTATAGCTCACACCAGCTGTTCCCTCTCCAGGATGGGTGGAATCTCCTACTAACCAAAGATTATTAATTGGTGTGCGATTAGCAAAACCAAAGGGACCAAAAGTTGGTACTCGCTGTCCAATACCACCTACAATACCCTTCTCGCGAGCGGTAAAGCGAGCAAAGGTGCGCGGTGTAGCTGCTTCTTGGTGAATAATTGTGTCTGGAGTGAGGTTAAAATAGGTGCTGAGTTTTGCTATTGCTTCTGCGGTATATTTTTGCTTGAGGGCTTCGTATTGTTCCTGGTTTCCTCGCCACCAAACGCGAGCATTGGTAAAGGATGATGCAATAATTGTGGCTCTTCCTGTGGGTGCGCGTCCATCTTCTGGTTTACTAACAGAGACAAAGAGGGAGTTATTCTCACCAATCGCACCTTCATAATTGTAGAGAAATTGTAGATGGGGAGGACATCCTGGGGGAATTGCTTTTTCTTCCACACCTAGGTAAATTACAAAAGCTCCCGATGCTTCAGGTAACTTATCCACACGCCGTTTGTAGCTGGAAGGAAGATGGGGAGTAAGTTTAACTAAATTTTGTACGGTAACATTTGCAACCACTTGCTCTGCACTTTCTGTCCAGACTTGCTCTGTTTTTTGGTTGCGTATCTGCACTCCAGTAACTTTACCTTGCTCTGTATGAATTTGTTCCACACTATGGCGCATTAGCAGCTTACCACCGTACTTTTCCAGCGCCTCTACTAAGCGATCGCTCAATGCTTGCATACTTCCCTGTAAATGGAACAATCCCTGGGGTGACTGGGAAACTCCTAATGCTGTTGCTGCATACAAAAGTGCGGTTTCATCTGCATCCACTTGGGAGTAGAGTTTGAGTTGCAAATCGAGGAAAGTTTTCAGACGCTTATCTTGGTATAAACCATAGAGTCGCAGCGCATCTCCCACTGTCGCGAAGGTAAAAGGCACAGTAACTAGGGTATCAGGGCGCACCGAGGAAACCAACTGCCATAAATCCCAGGCGTTGCGAGGCGGTAAGATAGGATCGCGCCCTTGAAAGCGCCAGCTAGCTTGAAATAGAGTGGATAGGAGTTTCCAGAAAGGTTCGCTACCAGGAAATTGACGTTGTCTTTCCTGCTTCCATTTTTGTGCATCACGCCAGACACTAATTGGTTCTTCCTCCCCTGGTAAATATACCGCACAGGCAGGATCGCAGTGGGTTGCCTGGGGTAATTCAATTTCTAATTCCCGAAAAATTCGCTCGTGAATACCTCCTACTTCCAAACCTGCTACCTGAGTCGCACCGACATCGAAGGTAAAACCACGTCGCTTAAAGGTGGAAGCGCAACCACCAGGTACAATTGCTTGATCAAATACTCTCACCTGGTAACCTCGACGCGCTAGCAGCGCACCAGCAGTTAAACCGCCAATTCCCGCACCAACGACGACGACACGCTGAGATTTTTTCCCCACTGGCATTGTTAAATTTGTCTCATTTTCTTAATATTTCTTAATTGTATAACAGATATTATGTAGAGGTAGAATCAGGGTGCGATACCAGGTCTGGTTTAAATAGAGTGCGATCAAGAAAGCAGGGAGTAGCAAGCTTGGGAGCAAGTATAGTAACTAACAATCCACAATCAACCATCAACAATTAACAATCAACCATCAACCATCAACCATCCACAATTAACAATCAACCATCAACAATTAACAATCAACCATCAACCATCAACCATCCACAAAAAAATTGATAAGCAGCCATTGATAACCGGAGTTGCAACAAAAACGACTCTTAACTGATAGAAAATCTCTAAATCAATAAAGGAGCAGCATTAAGTAACTTTTTGGTATAAGGATCTTGAGGCTGAGTAAAAATAGTTTCTGTCTCACCAATTTCCACAATTTTGCCACGATTCATTACGGCGATCCTGTCGCAAAGAAATCTTGCTACCCAAAGGTCGTGGGTGATAAATAAATAGGTAAGCCCAAATTCTTCCTTGAGAGTGCGCATCAAATCTAAAACCTGAGTTTGCACACTTGCATCGAGCATACTTACAGGTTCATCACAGATTAGCAGTTGCGGACGCGTAATCAAAGCCCGTGCAATTGCAACTCGCTGTTGTTGTCCCCCAGACAAATCCGCAGGATAGCGATTAGAGTAATCTGCAACAGGGGTTAAGCCAACTTTTTCCAGCATTTCCTCTACCTGTATCCTTGCTTGACTCGAATCTGCTAGCTTATGGATAAATAGAGGATCAGCAATACTTTCACCCACTTTCATCAAAGGATTAAGACAGGCGTGGGGATCTTGAAAAATCATCTGCATCTTTCGTCGTTGCTGACGCATTGAAGCAACAGAAAGCGCAGTCAAATCCTCTCCTAAAAACTCCACCTTGCCAGAAGTGGGACGAATTAGCTGTAGGATAGCCCGTGAGAGAGTACTTTTGCCACAACCAGACTCTCCCACCAAACCAAAAATTTCCCCAGCAAACAGCTCAAAATTAACACCATCTACAGCCTTAATTACCTGAGTCTCTCGACTCACTAACTGCTGCAAAAAATTTTGTTCCAGGGTGAAGTGCACCTTTAAATCCTCAACTCGCAATAAAGATGACTCACTCCTCTCCCCATTTTCTGGGACGTAAAATTTTCCGTCCCTACATTGTGTATCTTCATCTACAGCTTGAATATGCAAAGCTGCTTGCAACAGGGAACGAGTATACTCATGCTGAGGATGGCGCAAAATAGACTTCACCTCCCCCATCTCCACCATTTTGCCCTGATACATTACCGCAATGCGATCGCAATATTCCCCAACCATTGCCAAATCATGGGAAATTAATAACAAAGCTAAATCGCGATCTTTACATAACCTCGTTAACTCATCCAAAATCTCCGCTGCTACCGTCACATCCAAACTAGTAGTCGGCTCATCTGCGACAATTAATTTTGGTTCTAATAGCAAAGCTAAAGCAATCGCCACCCTTTGACGCATTCCACCGCTAAATTCGTGGGGATATTGCAACCAACGACTAGCAGGAATTCTCACTGCTTCTAAAGTTGCAATCGCTTTTTCCTTCGCTTGACGACGTGATAGTTGAGGTTGATGCGATCTCAAGGTTTCAATACAGTGTTCCCCAATCGTCATCAAAGGATCAAGACGAGTCATGGGATCTTGAAATACCAACGCCACCACTTCCCCACGAAACTGGCGCAGTTGCTCTCCGTTGAGGGACAATACAGACTTGTCTTTAAAAGTAATTTCCCCTTCAATAGTGCTCCCAGACGGCAATAATTGCAAAGCCGCACGCCCTAGAGTAGATTTACCGCAACCAGATTCTCCTACCAAACCCAACTTTTCACCAGGATTTAGGGTAAAAGAAACATCATCCACTGCCCAAGTAATCGTATCTTGTTGAGCAGTAATAGGGTAAGCAACTCGCAAATTTTTGACGCAAAAAAGATCTGTCAACTTAATCTCCAAATTGGCTAGGACAAAGGATAAAAACAACTGATAAAGACAACTGATAAGTAATTGTTTTATAGCGCTACGGGACAATATAGGACATTTATCTGTTCCCTATTTCCTTGTTATTGTTAACTTGTAACTGATCTATCTTGTCCTAACTTATATGCGTAACGCCATAATAACTACTTATCGGCTAGGAAAACGGAGTAGTTGTTGTTATTAATAGGTACCTATCCGTTGTGGGTAATGGGTAAAACAATTAATGGCTAACTATCGAGCAATAACAAACAACCATCAACAATAAACCTACTGCCAAAGAATTTTTGTATCAATTTCAGCACTTATTGCTTATGTACGGACGTAACATGTTACGTCCCTACTCCCCCATTAACTCATGGAAACGCTCTCTACCTTCGTGGTAATTTTTGCTTTCATATCCCATCACCTGACGAATAATCCACTTTTGGGATTTACCATCCTTGAGTAATCGCTCGATTGCTTGACGCAGTATCGTCTCTTCCTCCACAAATTTTTTAGTAAACCAGCTCGAAGCATCAGGAAAACTGCGCTTATAATTGGCAGCATCATATTCCAAATACAGACTACCAAGCAAGACCAGGAAGGGCTGAGATGGTAATTTTTTGCCCTCTGGCGGCTCAGAGAGTAGACTAAAATCCTCTAGGCTAATTTGGCGATTGTAAGCAGTGAGAAGCTGTTTTGAGGCGAGTTGCTTATAGGAATGTGATAACTGATTGGGACTAACATAGGGTAGATTGCGGTAGATATAATCAGTTGCGATCGCTTTAATTAAAGCCTGACTCAAAAACTCCAATTGTTGTTGTGGATCATCACGTTTCTTTATCTTTTTCAGGTGATGTCCTAGAGTAGGGGTTAACAGATTCTTGTGTAGCCAGTTGCGTGTTTGGGAAAAGCCGCGATCTAGATGAATCGCTCCCACTAAGGCAAAATAAGCATCAATAAAAGGATTATTTTTTTTCTGTCGCAAACGGTGACGTTCCTCTTTTAGCGCCAGTAAAGGGTAACTATCCCCAATACCCAAAAGAAACCAGTGCTTAGTCAACCGTTCTCCTGAAAGTAGTTTACTACGCAGAGCAGATAACTTACTCATGGGCAGATAGGGGCAATTGTAGTAGAGATAGTCTGTAATGACAAAATTGAGGATCGCCTCACCCAAAAACTTCAGCCGTTGATTATTTTCCTCCGGTTCATTAATTTGCTGCGCATAGGAGGGGTGCATCATTGCTAGATACAATAATTCACGGTGCTTAAAATTAATCCCAATTTTGTCTTCGACTGTTGCATTCCATTCCATAATTCAACCACAAGCTTTCGCTCCAGTTTAACTAGGAAATGGTTCACCAAAAGCAGCGAGAAGAAGATTTTTGCAAAGATGAGAGAGATAGTCACCCGCTGCTTTGTTATTTTTTATTTGTTATTTATTGTTCGAAAAACAACCAAAAACTCACAACAGGAAATCCCTCGTATTTTAGCCGGGGAATGAGCCATTTATCCAGATTTTTCCCTTGATAATATTAGACCTCTGCTATCTAGAATGTAGGGACGTAAAATTTTACTTCCCAGAAAATGGGTAAATATTTAAATATCCCAATCTCCACAGAAATCTAATGTACACTCACCCTTAGTAGCCTGTTAACAGATGCTCATGCAAAACAAATTAACCTAACCTAACCCCTATTTAACGCCGTGGACGCGGGAATTTGGAAGCAGCAGGGAAATACTTAACTGGCTCATTTTTCAGGACTTCTCGCATAAAATTGCGCCAGATGGGAGCAGCATAACCACCACCAGTAATACCTCTACCTAAGGGTCGATAATTATCATTGCCAATCCATACCGCTACTGATAATTGTGGTACATAGCCCACAAACCAGACATCCCTTTCCGAAGAGGTGGTTCCTGTTTTTCCAGCTGCTGGACGACCAATATTCGCCTTTTTACCAGTACCACCGTTGATTACTCCGGCTAAAACGGAAGAAATAGAGGCTGTTGACCAAGGATCTAATAATAACTGCGGTTCGGGCGTATTATCTAGTAAAACGTTGCCCCTACTGTCGGTAACGCGGACAATAACTGTAGGGTCAGAGTGCCAACCATTACTGGCAAAAGTAGCATAGGCACCTGCCATTTCCAAAGGTGTCACACCCACCGCGCCCAAAGGTAGGGAAACCACTGGTTCTAGGGGACTTTTAATCCCTAAAGCGCGACATATTTCTATCACCTTATCCAAACCCACAGCCCGCCCTAATTTGACAGCTGGAATGTTGCGAGATTGAATCAAGGCTGTGCGAATACTCATCGCCCCAGCATAGCCACCACCATAGTTTCTCGGTCTATACCAACCACTACCATCACGATAGCTTACAGGGGTGTCATAAACGGTGGAACCAGGGCTATACTTACCACTAGCAAAGGCTGCGTAGAAAACAAAGGGTTTAAAGGAAGAGCCAGGTTGACGACGTGATTGAATCGCCCGGTTAAATTGGCTTTTTTCGTAGCTAACACCACCCACCAAAGCTTTGACAAAGTGGGTACGTGGATCCACCGCTACCAAGGATACCTGATCTGCGTATAAGCCCTGGCGACGTAAACGGGCGTGTGCCCTTGCTACATTAGCTTCTGCCCGTTTTTGGTAGAACATATCCACGGTGGTTTGTACCCGCATACCGCCTTTGGTAACTGCATCGGGACCAAACCTTTCTTTCAATTCTGCTACTACTGCTTCTGTGATGTAGGGTAATTTACTACCACGCCAGGAAGTTGGTGTACCTACCAGTAAACGTTCTTTGAAGGCTGCTTCTGCTTCCTGTGCTGTAATCCAACCCAAATCCCGCATCCGGTTGAGAACCAGTTTCTGGCGCTTTTTGGTTTCTGCATAGTTGAGGAAGGGGCTATACTCTTCCGGTGCTTGAATCAAACCCGCCATTACTGCCGATTCTGCAAGATTCAAGCGAGAAGCAGGCTTACCGAAGTAGCTTTGGGAAGCGGTTTCCACACCATAGTTATTGTGACCCCAATAGATGTTATTGAGGTACATTTCCAGGATTTCATTTTTCTCAAAAATTTGCTCCACACGCACCGCTAAAACTGCTTCTGCCAATTTGCGGCTAAAGTCACGCTTACGAGAGAGAAACAGATTCTTCACCAACTGCATCGTAATGGTGGAAGCACCTTCAACTACTCCTCCTTTCTGCCAGTTTACCACTACGGCACGTCCCACACTTTGGGGGTTAATACCCTCGTGGAGGTAAAAATGGCTATCTTCAATCGCCAGAATCGCTCGTTTTAGTTCCGGTGAAACTTCGTCTAAGTCAACTACTTCACGGTTGGCTTCGCCATGGAGACTGGCGAGAGTACGACCTTTGATATCGTATACGTAGGTGGTTTCCGTTGGTACATAGTTACGTAGTACCCTAACATCAGGTAAATTGCGAAAGCTAATGGCTAAACCAACTAATCCTCCAGCCACAATCGAGCTGGTAAGCATAGAAATACCGAGGACAGTGCCACCTGCAAATTTGGCGATTCCCTTGGTAAAATTGAATATTGGGTTATTCCGGTTTTTTTTGGCTTTTCTCTGTCGGAGGGCAGTGGAGGACACGGTTATTTTTCTTCCTCAATTAAAAAATAATGTACGAGTTAGGTTGGGGCAATTTATTTATAGAAGATTACACTATCTTCACCCTCAGCATAGAGTCTTCTGGAAGGTTTCTGATTCATCAGATGTGACAGTTTAGCGTTTATCCATTACTCTAGCCAACAGTAAAATTAACCAGAGAAACCAAGTAAATGTCACAATAACTTGATTGCATAGATCAAGGTGAATATTTTTGCTTCTAGGCGAGCTAAAAAACAAAATTTACCAGCTTAAATCTCAATTTACAGTTTACCTAAACTATAATAATTTGCCACTGTTTATGACTTGCGAGAACCAAAACCAAAACCTAGCTTGGCTTGATCGAGGAACTAGTGAGATTTTTCCTGACAATCGGGATTCGAAACAACCGGAGGAAAATTTAGCTCAACTTTTGCACCAAACAGAGCGACCTTTGCGGGTTAAGTTGGGAGTAGATCCCACAGGCTCTGACCTTCATCTCGGTCACAGTATCCCCTATCGTAAACTTAGGGCGTTTCAAGATGCAGGGCATACGGCTGTTGTTATTATTGGTGATTTTACTGCTCAAATTGGCGATCCTACGGGAGAATCAGATGTACGTCGTCAACTAACTCCGCAGCAGGTGAAACAAAATGCGGCTACCTATTTAGAACAACTGCGCCCTATTCTAGATTTTGAGACACCGGGGCGTTTGGAAATTCGCTACAACTCGGAGTGGTTGGGAAAGCTGGATTTAGGCAAAATTCTGGAGTTGTTGACGACAATGACAGTGGGACAAATGTTAGCTAAAGAAGGCTTTAGTGAGCGCTACAACCAGGAAAAACCAATTTTTCTCCATGAGTTTCTCTACCCAATTATGCAGGGTTACGACTCCGTTGCTGTATCCGCAGATGTTGAATTAGGGGGAACAGATCAAAAATTTAATCTGGCGGTGGGAAGAGATTTGCAGCGTCACTTTGGCCAAAAACCCCAGTTTGGTTTGCTGCTACCCTTGTTGCTGGGTGCTGATGGGGTGCACAAAATGTCAAAATCCCTGAATAACTACGTGGGAATGCGTGAAGATGCTTTGAGTATGTACTCAAAACTGGAAAAAACACCAGATAATTTGCTCCCTGATTATTTTGAACTCCTGACAAATTTTTCCCCAGAGGAATTACCTACCAATCCCCGTGAGCAACAAAAACTTTTAGCCAGGGAGGTGGTGCGTCAGTATCATGGTGAGGAAGCAGCCCAAAAAGCCCAGGAAACGGCAATTGCAATTGTAACTCAAGGTGGGGGCGGCGAGGCGGTACCAGAATATTCCCTCTCTGGTGTGGAGTTTCCCGCTAAGTTATTTTATATCCTCAATGCCAGTGGTTTGTGCGCCAGTAGCGGTGAGGGGCGCAGGCAAATCAAAGGCGGTGGGGTGCGTTTGGAGGGAGAAAAAATTAGTGATGTTAACTTAACTTTCAACACTCCCCAAGAGTTAGCTGGTAAGGTGCTGCAAGTGGGCAAAAAGAAGTTTGTGCGCTTGGTTATAGGTAAGTAAGTATATTCTCCAATACTTTGTGGTTTCTTTATCAAAAATAAATCAAAAACTAGCAAAAATTGGGGGCAAGGATAGTCTTTTGAGAGTATCTTCTCTTAAACTAGAGAGTGACTGGAGATAAAAATTTTATACTCGCAGACACACAACCCCAATATGAATTTCCCTGCTGCCAATCTTACCTCGTTTCACTCTGAAGTTCTCCAGCAAACTGCCCTAGGGCAGCTTTGTGGAAAATCACAACTATTTCGAGAACGTTACCAGATACTACGCCTTTTAGGTAGAGGTGGCTTTGGTGTCACCTTCCTAGCTAAGGATATGAATCTGCCGGGTAATCCCCTGTGTGTCATTAAGCAACTTTGTCCGAAATTTAGCGATCCTACAGCAATTAAAGTTGCCCGTGAACGTTTTCGCAAGGAGGCAAAAGCCCTATCATTACTGGGAAATCACTCACAAATTCCTTTGCTGTTGGACTATTTTGTGATGGGTGAGGAATTCTATCTGGTTCAGGAGTATATCAAAGGTGTAACCCTAGCTAGGTTAGTGAGGCGTCATGGTCATCTTTCTGAGGCAACTGTAACACGCTTTTTGAAAGATATGCTCTCTCTACTGCGCTACATCCACTCTCGCGGTGTGATTCATCGAGACATAAAACCCCAGAATGTCATTTTGGCACAGGAAGACCGACGTTTGGTCTTGATTGATTTCGGTGCTGTTAAACATCAAATCGCCCGTCTAGATAGCAGCGCTAGGGAACATAGCACAGAATTTATTGGTACTGTTGGTTTTGCACCACCAGAACAATTTTCCCTCCGTCCTGTCTATGCTAGCGATATCTACGCTTTGGGAGCAACTTGTTTATATTTATTAACAGGTAAAGCACCTCTAGATTTCAATCGCAATTTACGCAACAACCAAATTTACTGGCGAGATGAAGTTCAAGTGAGCACTACTTTGGGTGATATTTTAGATAAGATGCTCCAAGTTTGTCTGATAGACCGTTATCGCTGCGCTACGGCAATCCTCCAGGTTTTAGAACAAGAACAAGACCCAACCAATCTCCAGCATTGCCTTAGTTTCCAGCCCAATATACACGAATTTGCCCACTCAAAACATCATCAATCGAATGCTGATGATGAGGGTTATCAGTCTCCCGCAGTGCGCAGCGCGATTGCGATTCGCGAGTGGAAAGCAAGATGTAGGGAAAAACATTTACGTCGTCAGAGTCGTCAGGCGAAACAAATGCTGAGTAATTCTTGATAATCTTCAATTTGTAGCGAGAGAAGCACTACTGTCTAGTTTCCATTTAACTCATCCCCCGGCTAAAGCACGGGGGATTTCGTGTTGTTTATTGATACTTGTTGGTTGAAAGTCAAATAACAAATAACAAAGGGCCCTTGCGGCTATCGGTCCCATCTTTGAAAAAATGGGCTTCGGGGCCCTTTCGATGATTGAATTTGGTTGAGTCGAGAGCCAAAAAAATAGTGCTAACTCGAAAAATTCATAAATAGGGTTTGGAAATCGTCTTATGTAAGGAGGGAGGCTCGAAATTAACATTTTGTCCCAACTCCAATCAGAAGGACAAAACCAATCTCATTT
>CAZWGS010000005.1:0-109654 GCA_964633315.1 uncultured bacterium
AAATACTTGCTACAAGAATATCTGAGTGTTGGTTAAATGATTTACTGTAGTAGAACTACAAACTGGTGTAACTCATCCCCCAGCTAAAGCACGAGCGATTTCGTGTTGTTTGTTGTTAGTTGTTGGTTGAAAGTTAAACAAAAAATAACAAATAACAAAGGGCCCTTACGGCTATCGGTCCTACGTATGAACATCCGTTTGTTTCTTTGAAAAAATGGGATTCGGGGCCTTTTCGGTAACGTTAGCTAGACCTTTGAGGCGCTAAGCTGCTACTTCATAAATAACTAGTAATTGCTCATTACTCATGCTTAATTGTTGATTAATTAACGATAATTCATGGCTTGTTTTTCAAAGAGACGGGAATAAGTACCACCTAGATTTATTAACTCGTCATGATTACCATTTTCGATAATTGAGCCTTTCTCCATGACATAAATTCTATCTGCCATTTTTACAGTAGAGAGGCGATGACTGATTAGAATCGCAGCTTGGTTTTTAATTAATTGACGAAATTTTTGAAATACTTCATACTCTGCTTTAGGGTCCATTGCACTGGTAGGTTCGTCGAGAACTATTACCTGAGAGTTTCGTAGAAATGCTCTTGCTAAGGCAATTTTCTGCCACTGACCAATACTTAATTCTTCCCCTTGGTCAAATAATTTACCCAACATTGTCTGGTAACCTTTGGGTAATTTAGTAATTACATCGTCAGCACCAGAACGGCGAGCCGCAGTAATTATACTTTTTTCCTCTGGCGGTAAATCAATGTTTCCGAACCTAATATTTTCCTGTGCCGTGAAATTGTATTTAGCATAGTCTTGAAAAATCACGCTAATTTGACGGCGTAATTCTGCTATTTTAAATTCCCGTAGGTCAATACCATCAATAGTAATCTTGCCTACAGTAGGGTCATATAATCTGCATAAAAGTTTAATTAGAGTTGTTTTTCCCGAACCATTTTCTCCTACTAACGCCACCACTTCCCCCGGACGAATAGTAAGGTTTACATCCTTAAGTGCCTGACGAGTGGTAGTAGAATACTGAAAGGCAACTTGATTAAATTCAATACCTTTTTTTATGGGTTGAGGTAAAGGCACCGGATTTAAGGAATCAACTAACTTGGGTTTTAGATCGAGAAACTCGTAGAGATTAGCAAGGAATAAGTTGTCCTCATAAAGAGAAGATAAACTACTCAATACACCTTTTATATTATTCTGTCCACGCTGCAATGCTTGATGATAAAGAACCAAGTCACCTATACGCAGAATGCCATTAATAGCTTGATAAACAATAAAGGCATAAACACCAAAAATTAAAATCCCAGCTACAGCTTCCGCTGCAAAATTAGCCGCAGAGCGTTTGGTCAAAATGATCAGGCTTTCTTTGTATATCCGTCTACGGATGCGGAGAAACCATTGGCTAAAGTAATCACCTAAATCAAATAAGCGAATTTCCTTGGCAAATTGGTCAGATGTCAGCATCCAACCCAAATACATTGCTTGTCGCTCTGGCGGGGTCCATTTGCGTTGCCACTTATACATTACACGGCTATATTTTACCCGCACTACCATCGCAGGCAGAGCGCTAACAAATAAGAGTCCGATAATTCCCCAATGTAGTGATAGTAGTAAGCCAATCATTGCGATCAAGGAAACAGCATTCTGACCAAGCTGTGCCAAGCGATTTAAGATTTGGGGAGGTCGGTAGGGTGCTTCTTGTTGGGCGCGTTGCAGAGTATCATAGTATTGAGCATTTTCGTAATACTCTAGGTCTGCAGCTATTGATTTAGCGTTGATAATTCCCTGCATATAATCAGTTACTCGCTGGGAATGTGCTGTGTTAACTAGTTGTGTTAAGGAGTTGCAAAGGGTATTTATCAACGTAATTGCACCCGCCAAAGCAATTAAGAATAGTACTTGTTCAAAGGCTATTTCTTTATCAACATTTGTCAGGTTAGCAGCGACATTATCTATGATTAGTTTAGTTAGATAAATTGAAATTACAGGTAATATACCTTGGATAATTAAGAGTACGATACGAGCAATTGTCCAACCTGGGCTACTCTGCCAAACTAATCGTAATGCAGGTAAAAGACGTAACGTTTGCTGGATTTTAAGTTTTAATATGTTGCTTGCAAGCATCCTTCAAACTACAGCTGATTGTATTTGGCAAGAAGCATGATTTTCTACTAACTTGACTAACTCAGGTAGCAATGACAAGTTACGGGGGCGTTTTAGTCGATAGACATTGTATTTCTTGGCAAGTGTTGCACATTGCAAGAAGTGTGGAGCACCTCCAGATATTCCTATAGTTGTAGGGCGAGAGTGACGCACGAGCTCCATCACCGAATCTTTAGGGCTTAAAGGCTCAATGCCAAACTCTGTGTCATCAGCAAGCACGTAAATACGCCGGATGGGCAATGGCGATTGAGCAAAATTCTGGGTTATGTGATAGCCTCGCTTGGTGCTGTCTAGGTGCAACTGTGATAGTGACTCAAAATCATGTCCTAGTGCTGTAGCAATCTCTCGACTTAATTTTATTCGTGGGAATCCAGGAGTGATTGTCGCTGTTTGTTGAGTTAAAGTGACGGGAGCTACATCATCAGTAAGCAAGTCATATCCGTGGGCATGAAATGCAGCAGCGGTTGAAGATTTGCCCTGTCCTGAGACTCCTAAAAAAGCAACAGCACTACTATTTATATTAACAGCACTGGCATGTAAGACTAGTAAACCTCGCTGATATAGCAGAATTGCCATAACACTTCCAACAAGATAGAGTCTAATAACTTTCTCAGATACATCTGGTGCTGGAAAAACCGCAATTTTGTTGCCGTTCTCAACAAGAAAAAACCCTGTGTCTTTAATATAAAAAACTGATTTTTTTTTGTCTAGCTTAATAAATAATTCATGTTCAATAACTTCACATGGTACATAGTCATTCAACAAATATTCTTTTTCTATCTTAATAGTGACATCATGTTTTACTGTTGCTGGCAGAAACTCTGGGATATATAGTTGAGATTGGATTCCTAAACCGTAAGCAAAGTAGGAAAACATTTTACATTTTTACCTCAATAATATTTTTACTCTTTTCTAGAATAAATAATTAGCAATAAATCATGAATTTCCTCCCCATAATTTGCAAGTTTACGAAGGTGAGTTAATGATAAATGAGCCAAAAATCAAAACATTAAGTGTTAGGCTCTAGGCTGGCGAGCGCCAGCCTAATGGGCTAGGAGTAACAGAGACTGGTGAGTCTTGTTTTCACCGCATATATGATAGACATTTTTGCGGGACTGATACTCCTAGGTTTTAATTCAACTATTTAGTTAAATAATTGAATTAAATTGAATTTGTTGGAGCAGGTACAGTAATTGTGGTGATTGGGTTAACACCAGTTACAATAGTTACTGTAGTAAAACCATCTCCTGGTCCAAAACCTTTCCCAGGCTGGCCTGGAACTGGAACAACTTGAGTTGTTAGTTCTTCAACAGAACCATAGATCTCTAATTTTGGTGTGTTCCAAACGTTCTTCATCTTTCGTTCTCCTTGTGATTGTGATGAAACAATTCAGCAATTGCTGAATACACTTCAGATAAAGTGCTTCAATAAACAAATAAATATAGTTGTAGATGCGATAAATATAGAAAGCTAAGTATAATAGAAGTTAGAAGTGTAATCAGTTAAACTACCAAGTTTAAGTGTTAAAAGATTGTAGCCAAAGAGCCAAAGTAACTGCACAAAAAACAATCATGGAATCTTCTTCTTTTTGCTGTGTTTGGGAAGCATAACTTTTATAGGCGTTAACAAGAATATTTACATTGACATAACGTTCGATGACTTTTGGTTGATTAACTATCTTTTCTAAGGTTTCACGTTCGCATTCAAGTAACCGTCGCTTGAAGTTAGGACTGAGGTTTGCCTTGTTCGTTCGCCATTGAACTTTTGGAGGTAGAGTGCCATGCATCGCAGAGCGCAGGATGAAACGCATCCAGCCTTGACGCAGCTTTTGCTCGGGGGGGAGAGCTAGGCAAAATTCCATCAGCCGTCGGTCAAAAAATGGGTAGCGCCCTTCTAAGGAAAATTTGTTAGTTGTTTGGTCAGCTAATTCCAGTGTGTAAGAGTAGAGACCAATGTTAAGGCTTTGCCAGTGGTCGTACCTGGTATTGAGTACCAATGGTTGCCTCTCCTCAAGTGTTTTCTTTGCATATTCGCTGAGTTTAACTTGTTGGGAAAAAGTCTTTTTTATCAGGTGATTTGTAGGTTGTAAAAACTGGATACTTTGGCGAAGCATCTGCCAATAATAAAATGCTGGTTCTAAAACGAAAGGACTCAGACCAAATTTCCAGAGAACAGACCAACGTGGCAAAGACATTTGTCTTGAAAGGGCAGAAACTTCTTTAGCTAAAGTTCGCCAACGTCCTTTATAGAACAACTCTTTTAAATATCCCAAGCCGTAGCAAACTGTAGCATCACCATCGAAACCGTCTAAAACAACGCGAACTCCTTGCTGATGAGCACTGTGATAAATGCCTTGATGGATATAAAGATTTGGCGCTTGAATTGCCCCATCGTCACTCCAAAGCATATCAATTAAGGGATTAAGTAAATCTGCCCGCACGTCATGAGATTCAAATCCACCTAAATCCTTAACTGAATCCATATACTGACGCTCATCAATCCAACATCTATCTTCTTCTGGAAGACTGGGAAAAATAGCTGAAAAAGTGTGCAGCTTTTGACTTCCAGAATTACTCAATAATTGACGGGCTGTACATGCAATGGAAGAAGAATCTAAACCTCCACTCAAAGTTGAGCCAACAGGAAAAGCACTACGTAAACGACAGCGAACAGCCTCTGTAAAGACTTCTCGGAAAGCTTCTGCATACTCCTTATCTGAACCCAGTCGCAATTCCTTTGCAGGGTCTAGTGACCAATAAAGTTGAGGCTCACTCTCACCAGAGTACTTCACTGTTAGACTATGAGCTGGTGGCAATCGCCAGATGTTCTGATAAAAGGTGGTAACCTTATCTTCAAAGAACTGTGTAAGATGATAGGCTACCATCAACTCATTCAATCGGCGCGGTACTTCTGGCAAGCACACAAGAGCCTTAATTTCAGAAGCAAAGACAAAAATACGACCTGAGCGATAGTAGTAGAAGGGTTTAATCCCCATGTGGTCTCTAGCGCAAAATAGTTGCTGTTTGCGCTTATCCCAAATCGCGAACGCAAAGTCACCTAATAAATGCTTTGGGCACTGTTCACCCCATTTCTTATAAGCTGCTAATATCAGGTCGCTATCTGTAATCTTATCGGTAGAAAGATGATTAATCTGTAGTGTCCCTATCAACTCATCGCGATTATCTATGCGAGCATCCGCCGTCAACACTAAATTACTATTACTATCAACTAACGGCTGTTTCTCCAGTAGGGATTCAGGAGTCGTCCATAACATCCGATGTCCGAAACCAACATTCTCTTCGCACCAAACATCAGCTCCATCTGGTCCCCGATGAGCTAGGATATCCACCATGCGACCTAAAGTCTCGTATTCTACTGGTTGCTGATTAAGATAATAAATTCCTACAATACCGCTCACAATCAAACTCCTTCAAAAGCTGAAAATGCTCGTGAGATTTCTTTTTTGCAATAAATATTTTTTAATTAATCCTTGCAGATGGAACGCTGCTTTGATTGTTGTTCGATGGGTTTACCGATAATCATTGAGCTCACCCTAGAATCGCTGTTTCAAAGTTGAGAGGAGTAACCAAATCTCAACATTAGTCTCTGTTTCGTCAAAGCACGGGTTAGAAATTTACGCAACTTTTTCATTGCTCACTTCGATTAATCCCTGAGTTTGCAGTTCCTGGAGTAATGCCAGGAGCTCACTCTCACATTGGGATGTCTCTACTTCATACTTTGACTCAATGGCATCGAGAACATCATTAACAGTTCTCGGTTCTTGGATGAGGCTCCAAATGCTAGCACCAACAGAATTTAGACCAAAGTAAACCCCTGACTTAGTGTTGAGAATAACAGTCTCTCCCTCTAGCTCAGAAGAACATTGTTCTTTCGCTACTACAACAGTGGAAAAATTTGAGAGTGTGCAATCCAAACTCATATCTTCTTCATCCTTAAAACGCTGTTTTGTTCAAGTTAATTTGTAGAAATTGGCGCAACTATCTTCTGCCAACAGATGATGGCTATCTTTTTAGTTGAGATTTATTTAATTCCTCAAAACTTTCTCTATTAGTCTCGAAAATTGGTATCTTCATTGATTATGGTTCAGAAAAACATAAACAATGGCAAATGCAAAAAAGGCATCTAAAAAATCGCTAAGAAGTGAAGCTTATTGTCAAACCTAAATTGCTGTTCAACACATCATAGGTTAGATTGCAAAAAGCTTGGCTTATATAAGTCACCTAGATTATTGGAAAAACAATAATTCCGAAATAAAGCTCAAATATATGAATTTCAGACCGTAATTGATAGATTTATGCAGCATTAGGTACACCAACTGATATGTATCGCATCCTGGGTTTAGCTGCTGCCCTGCTTCTATTTAAAAGTAACTTATCCATTTCCTGTTGTCAAGTAGAACACCTTTAAACCCAAGAAATTATTTATTTTGAATAATCAACAAAAGTTTACATTATCAATAGTTCCTAATTTCCCTGTCTTGGTGCACTTTCCCTTGAGCACAGACCCCGGCGAACTTGTTACGGGGAAGGCTCAGCTAAGCTTTACGGCGATGCGGAGTCACACCGCTTTTTTGGACTTTAGTTCTCAGCAAATCATCGAAACATTTGCACTATCGATTAAAACAAGGAGGCATAGCTGCAGAAGTATAGTTTCTTTGATTCTGGTGAGTGGAGTTTAAACTAAATTACTAAATCAAAGTGGGAAACCCCAGATGGAGAAAGTAAAGAATGGTTACCAGCCAAAGAGCTTCGAGAAACCCTCGAATTTTTTCATTTTCTAGAAGATAAATTTATGACAACTAGTGGTCAGGTTCAGGCATTTACCTTTATTAACTCATCCCCTGGCTAAAGCACGAGGGATTTCGTGTTGTTCGTTGTTAGTTGTTGATGGTTTGTCAAATAACAAATAACAAAGCGGTGGGCGGCTATCGGCCCTACCTATGAACATCCGTTGGTTTCTTTGAAAAAATTGGCTTCCAACCCTTTCGGTGACTGTATTTTTTCATCTTATGTGCGAATGAGCGCAGAAATTTTCAACTTATGCGCAAATGAGGTGCTGAAAGTGCCTAAATTTTCTGTCAAAAATATCAACTTATGCGCGAAATGACTAGTCCCATGATTTTAGGAGGACGTTTTGTGGTGATTTATTAGATGCAGGGGTTGATATTGTTACTGTACAAAAAATTGCTGGTCATGCTTCTCTTGTGACGACAGCTAAATATGATAGAAGAGGGGAGGATACTAAGCGTAGGGCGGTGAGAATTTGGGTTTTTAGGGTGATGGGTTAACTATTCTTGAGCGTAATAACTATTAAGGGAGTATAAGGTGAAATTAATTGGTATTCTCGGGGGACTAGGTCCAGAATCAACTATAGATTATTACAAGCGTTTGATAAAACAATTTCAGGAAGAAAAGACACTTCTAGATAGTCCTGAAATTATTATTTTTAGTGCTAGCTTAGATTATTTTCTGGAGTTGATGGAGCAAGAAGATTGGGATGTTTTAGTAGATTGGCTGACAACGAAAATTAAAGCTCTCTCATCTGCAGGGGCTGAAGTCGCGATTATTGGCTCAAATACACCTCATATTGTCTTTGAGCAAGTCAAAAAGAAATCACCAATACCTCTGTTGAGTATTGTTGAAGGAACTCGTAAAAAAGCAGAGATATTGGGGTTAAAAAAGCTAGGACTTTTAGGAACTAAGTTTACAATGTCTGCTAGTTTCTATCAGCAAAGTTTCCAAGAAAAAGATATAGCAGTAGTTGTTCCCTCTAAATCAGAGCAAGAACTGATTCACTATCGGCTTTTTTCTGAGATTGAATTGGGTATTATCAAGGAATCGACTAAAAATGAACTACTAGAAATCATTTTCAGAATGAAACAAGAAGATGCAATTGATGGAGTCATCCTAGGTTGTACTGAATTACCACTAATACTAGATAGTAAGGATTCTGAGCTTATCTTTTTGAATACTACAGAGATTCATGTAGCAAGCATTATAGAATTCTTGTCGACAACTGGATAATTTATGCAAAAACAACTTGTTTTTATTGCTGAATTATCAATTTAAAATCTTGAATAATGTCAAGGACTATCTTCATTATTGGAAATTCTAAAAGTGCCGGGAATTTGGCTCAAATTTATCAATATTTTGCAGAAAATCAAGTAACAATAAATATCTCAATAGCCAGGAGGATTCTGGAAACTACCAGCTACTTGGTTAATCTTTTGGGCAATCGCTAATAATTCCATATCTTTCCATCTTTTACCGATAATTTGCATACCAATGGGTAATCCATTTTTAGTTTTTCCAATGGGAATTATCACTACAGGATGTCCCGTTAGATTGAAGAGCATTGTATAAGCAGCATTCGCTAAAAAATAAGGAATTTTTCGCCCTTCTATCTCAATCGCTCTACCTTTAGGACGATGGGTAAATGCAGTGGTCATTGCAACTGGGCAAAGCCAAACATCCCAAGGTTTTAATGCTTCATCGATTTGAGAGATTAGATAATCTCGTCGTGTTAATATCTCGAAGTATTGCTTAAGAGTTGGGTTTAGTAATGAGGGCAGAAAATGACTCAAATTGCTGAGATTTCTGAGTTCCTTTTCTCCTTCAGTTGCTTCCCTAAACATGACAGGAAAAGTTTTCTTGGCAGTATCAAAATCAGCTGCTTGAGAATAGACAAAATTAAGTGCTGTTAGTTGATTACAAACTAGGAATGCTTCTTTTAAGTCAAAGTTTAAAGGTTTCCAAAGTTCAACCTCAGCACCAATATTAGTAAGTTTATTTGCGACCATTCCCATTGCCTCTTTAATCTCTGAAGCAACGGGAATTTCATCCCAACCATCCATCCAAGCGATTCGTAGGTTTTGTATAGACTTGGATAGAGGTTTATCGAGAGGAACAGGTGGAATATTTGGCTGTCTTGAATCTGCACCAACCGTCAAAGATAAACACAATTGTAAATCTTCAAGGCAACGAGCAAAAGAACCAACACTCATCAATTGGCGGATACATTTAGGCATTCCAGGCGCTTCAGGAATATGTCCTGTCGTTGGTAAACGACTCTCTGTTGGCTTGAGGGCAAATACACCACAAAAATGGGCTGGTTGGCGAGTTGAACCCGAACAATCGTTGCCCAAATCCAATGCTGAAAAACCAGTAGTAATAGCTGCTGCACTACCTCCAGAACTACCCCCAGATGTATAATCTAGATGCCAAGGATTGTTGACGCGCCCAAAGATATCATTGGTGCTTTGAAAATCACTTGCCATTTCAGCAGGATTTGTTTTGCCAATGATAATTGCCCCAGCTTGACGAAGACGTGCTACAACTGTGGCATCTTGAGATGGTATGTAATTTTTGAGAGGTTTATAACCTGCGGTAGTAAGTAATCCTGATGTTTCAAAGGTATCTTTGATTGTAATTGGTACACCATGAAGTTGTCCCCAGGTTTCACCTTTAGCTATGGCTTCATCAGCTTGAATTGCTCTTTTTCTAGCTGCTTTTTCATCTAAAGTAGCAATGGCGTTGATTTTAGGATTGTGCTTGTTAATTTGTTCTAAGTAAGCATCAAGAACCTCTTTTGTAGAGACACTTTTATCACGAATTATTTGAGCAAGTTGATAGGCGGGAGTAAAAACTAAACTGCTCATATAAAGGTTCTCATTTAGATAAATTACAAGTGAAATCCTGTTTTTGTTGATGGTTAATGGTTGATGGTTAATGGTTGATTGTTGATGGGAATATACCTTATAAATAAAGTACGATAATTGCCACGTTTATTGTTGTATCCCTCTTTCAAGAAACAAAATATGGAAGGGTGAATTTAGTCACAATTACGGAAAGTAACAGAAGAGGGATAAAAGAGTAATTACCTTATTTCAAATCAGAAATCGCCTGTCTTGTCATAGATGCAATTGCTTGGTCAGTCGCTTTTGGCAGATGATAATACTTACCAGCAGCTTGCTGTGCTAACTCCTTAGCAAAACCAGTAGAAACAAACTTATTTTCGGTGTCAATTACTAATAATTGAATTCCCAAAGCCCGAATTTTACCAGCAACTTCTAGCAACTCAGCCTTAATATCTGGCTTTTCTCCCTCTGGTAAAGTGTCACCCAAAGAACGAGCCAAGGGTATATTACCGCGACCATCAGTAATCGCCACAATCACTACCTGACCAATATCTCCCGACATTTTGGCATTTAATCCCACGTGTACCGCTTGGGTTAAACCATGGGCCAAAGGAGAACCACCACCACAGGGTAAACGTTCCAAACGTACCTTTGCCATGGTAATCGAACGGGTGGGTGGTAGTAAAACCTCCGCCTGTTCACCACGGAAAGGAATCAACGCCACCTGATCGCGATTTTCGTATGCTTCTGTTAATAGACGCAACACTGCACCCTTGGCCGATTGCATCCGATTTAACGCCATTGAACCCGACGCATCCACCACAAAGACGATTAGCGCCCCTGCTTTCCTCGCGAGACGTTTTGCTCGTAAATCTCCTTGTTCAACGATTACACGGCGATTTGGGTAGCGCTTACGCCTTGCTTTTTGGTAGGGTGCAGCCGCCCGCAAAGTGGCATCCACAGCTACCCGTCGCACCTGACCTTTTGGTATCATGGGCTTGATATAACGCCCTCGGTCCTCAGAAAAAATGAGACTGCGACTACCTGAATTACCCTGTCGCTGTGCCGTCTGTGCAAAATAGAGTACGGTGGGGTCAAGAATTACGCCTTCGGAATCAAATACAAACTCCTCAGGAATTCCCGGTGGTTCTTGTTCTGGTTCCTCTTGATTTTCCTCCTCCTCCGTTTCTTCCTCCTCATTTGGTTCCGCATCATCCTGAGGTTGTTCTGGAGGTGGTGGTGGAGGTGGTGGTGGCGCATCTGGGGGTGTTTGCACAACGGTGGAACGAGGTACAATGGCTAATTCCACAGCGCGACGCAAATCCTCTGCTGTCACATTATTGCGCCCTTCCAAAGCGGCTGCTGCTTTCGCCACACGTACAGCAAATAATTCGGCGCGATGTCCCTCCACACCTCCGCGAATCGCTTCTTCTACTAAATAGGTAATTTGATCTTGAGTTATTTTGACATCTTTTAACCATTCCCGCGCCAAAATAATTTCTGTTTTTAAATCATCAAGATCTGAACTATAGTTATTAATAAATTCCTGGGGTGATTTAGCATAATTCATCACCTGTTCCACTGCTTGTACTCTTTGGTCTAGCGCCAAAACACCATCAGCCGATAAAGTAACAGCAATGCGATCTAATAAATGTTCTCTTAAATCGCCTTCTTCGGGATTGTAAGTGGCGATGAGGATGGGGCGACAGGGATGTTCAAAACTAATTCCCTCCCTTTCTATGCGATTACAACCATCAGTGAGAACACTGAGGAGTTGGTTAGCGATTTGGTCATCGAGAAGGTTAATTTCATCGATGTAGAGAACGCCACGATGCGCTTGGGCTAGTAATCCTGGTTGAAATACTGGTTTTCCCGCTTTTACCGACTGTTCTACATCCACAGAACCCAACAGGCGATCTTCAGTAACACCCAGGGGAATTTGAACAAAGGGTGCAGGTATAATTTCTAACTCATCTGGCGTAGCATCTACAATTTCTGATGGCGCTGCATTAAAGAGGGAATCTTTAACTACTTCAATTGGTGGTAAAAGAGAGTGAATCGCCCGCGCCATAACCGATTTAGCCGTTCCCCGACGACCAGCGATCGCAACTCCACCTAAACCCGGATCTACTGCTGCTAATAATAAAGCTAGTTTAATCGCTTCTTGTCCCACTACAGCAGTTAGGGGAAAGGATAGGTTACTTGGTTTAGTCGTCACAGAAGTCATGGTTTTGTTGTTGGTTGTTGGTTGTTGGTTGTTGGTTGTTGGTTGTTGGTTGTTGGTTAATGGTTGATGGTTGATGGTTGATGGTTAATGGTTGTTTGCTATTTTTTGATTTAAATAAGACATAACAGTAACATTGAATAGGATTAAAATTTATTTATTTTAAGTGTCACCAGCAAACTAAACTTATTTTTGCATATTTGGTATGCTAAATTATCTCATCAACAGCTTAAAAATCTTGCTCAATCCAGGAAAAATCTTTACTTAATAACATTTTGGAGTTTGAAATTATTTTAAGCTCATATCCTTGTCTGCAAAAGTTTTTTTCAATTTTGAACTAACAAGTTGGCATACTAAGTCCTGAAGAAGCATAAAAATTGTTACTTACGCCTGATGTGAATTAGAAATAATCCCATACATACAGGCTTCTTGGCTTTGTCTAAAATTTAATTTTCCAGACGATGAACATAATATCAGTTGTTCTGGCGACCAATTCACATTAGACGTTACTTATTACTCTGTAAACTGAGTTTTACGCTATAGCAGTTTACAGAAAATCCTGATATTAGGCTGATATGTAATTCTGCGGTGTTGCAGGATTTAATTTACAAAGTAATTATTACTCATTACTCATTACTTAATCTCACTGCTATTACCAATAAAAATAACCCTCCTAAACCCATCAATCCTGCTAGGGGATTACCGCCAACACCACCACTAACCCAGAGAGGAACCTTGTTGGTATAGTTAAAAAACCCACCTATGCTCAGAATATAGTAACTCCAGACCAAGCCGCCGTGAATACCCATCGGTAAACCCAATTGTCCTTTTGCTTGGTGTTTCGCCCACACTAGCGTAATTCCCAACATGATTAAACCAGGAAAAGCAGGCAAATTTTGTAGCATTTCCGGTAGGGGTTTGAGGAAGTGGAGAAAAGCGAAAACGACTCCATTTAACCACATTGCAGTGGTTGCTGTGTAATCTCGCTGCAACTCATCTAACAACCATCCTCGGAAAAATAGTTCCTCTGCGAAGGCGATTCCCACACCAGAGAAGAAGCCTTCTATAACTAGGCGGGGTAAACTAGCTGCTGATGACTGAAACTCTACCCAACCGAGGATACTTTGGAAAACAAAGAAGATGAAAGTAAATAATACACCAATCGTTAGCCCTCTGTGCCATGCCAAGCGATTAGCTTGACTCCAGCTTAAACCGTAGTAACGATAAATGCGAGGTTGTTGGTAAACTAATTTTCCCCACCAAGGCAATAGTACCAAGAAAACCACAAACATCAGGCTCATGGTAACAATGGTGGCTAAGTTGCTATCGCTACGCAACAATAAGTAAAGTGGTGCTGCTAAAGGTAGCCACAGTAACAGCAAGGTTACCAGAAATATAGTTGCCCTGACGGCTACAGGAAGAAGGGTGAGACGTTGATAGTTTAGCTTCAAGAAAATGGCTCACTGGAGTAGGCAGTTACTATTTTCTAATACAATCAGCACCCTTAAAATATAAATCCGGTGGAAATTAAAGTATTTGAATTTTGAACCATTGTAGGGACGTAGAATTTTACGTCCCTAATTTGTTATAGATGTCTAATCTTGATTGCAGTTGGAAAAAATATCATTAAAAACCACAATTTCAACGTCACCTTGCTGTGAATCAAAAAAACTTGAGCGAATTAAAATCAAAAGCGATTATGGCAATTCAAGAAAAACAAATTGCAGATATATTTGCGTATTGTATTACGTATTTTATCCTTTTCCTATCAGCTATATTTTTTAAACTCAAATCAAATATTCATGTTAAATCTACCTAAAATAAAACCCTTTTTTATTGAGTAAGGCTGAATTTACATATTTAATTGAGAACAAGATAATCATCTAAACTGGATTTGTCTAATTACCTACGCCAAAAGAATCTAGCCATAGCCACAATTCCTAGGCTAAGCAGCCCCAACATAGAATTTGGTTCAGGAATCGATTGATTTAAATCAAATTCATTCAGCAAACTTCTGGGTGATATTTTTACATTTACCAAATCAAATCCTGGTGAACCAATTGAATTAGCAGGTGAAGTATCAAGTCCAACAATTCTTACTGCTTTTACTGGTTCGCGAAAGCCAATTGTACTCAAGTCAAAGGGAGTACTTCTGTGGTCTCCAGCTATACCCAAAAAGGTAAAATTTACTAAATCTGAGCTAACATAAACTTCTGCTTGCTCTTGATTAGCACCAATCTCTCGAATCGCTAAATCATTACCCCTACCATCAATTACCACTTTATCCATAAAGCCAAGGGTAATAGAGGAACCAGGAGAGAGGGAGAGAAAATCAACTTGTGATCTAGTATCATTTCCTAACACCACATCTAGACTTACAGGTGCAGGAAAACCAATTCCTCCAGGATGTTCCCCTCCATAGGGGTATGGAAACAAACCAGATCCACTATCAAAATAGTCTAATACTAGGTCGGCAAAACCCGATGTTGCTGCCGATACACTTGTAGATGGGTATAAAAGACCCAGAATAAATGTTGCTTGAATAACTAGATTTTTTCTTAAATTATGCATTTTTCCTGCCGATTGCCAAAAAAAAACACTTTCTATCCTAGATGAATTTTTTGTAAACCGCAGGTAAATTTTGCAAAAAGAAAACTGGATTAAGTGACATTTTTTATCACTACAATCCAGTCTTCGGTAATTATGCGGCTTTAAAAGTTTTTATAACTTTAACTATTCAGTATTTACGCAGTTATACAAGTAAAATGCGTGTAATTTCTTGCTTCCGTGGGCTCTACAGTTACGACCATTAAGTATAACCATTGAGTTGCAGTTTAACTGCGTAAGTACTAGTACTATTCATCAGGTTCTATAGTGCTAGTTAAACCATGATTTTTTAAGGTTTCACAATAAAACTCTGCGTGTTCTAAAGCACAGGTAATTACCAAAGCAATACCATTAGTATGGGCTTCCATCATAATATCTACTGCTTGAGGTTGAGTTAAACTTGAAACTGTTGTCATCAAAGTTTGCACCACGTGCTCCATGCTATTAAAATCGTCGTTATGTAGTAAAACTCGATAGCGCGCGGCGTGTTTGCGAACTGTTGATGTAGAACGTTTTTCTATCACATCAGTGGACACAATTTGCCTCCTTTTGTCCGTACTTTTTCAATTTGCAACTAAGTTTGTGTAAGTGGTCTAGTTTTTTCCCTTTAATATTACTCAACATTTGCTCCTGAGGACAGGACAAAAATCTTGAAATATCAACATATCTTGCACTATAACTACAACAAATCCTAAACGATTTCGAGATTAACTATTCCATTGAATCTGATCGCCCTGTATTACAGTGATATACCATTACTGCATTCTTCCACGGGGCAATAAATCCATGAACCAAGTAGATTATCTACGGATCAGTCTCATTGATCGCTGCAATTTTCGCTGTCAGTATTGTATGCCAGAAGGGGAAAAACTAGAATATATCTTGCAGCAGGAATTGCTGAGTCACCAGGAACTGTTAACCTTACTCAAAGAAGTTTTTATTCCTCTCGGTTTTAGTAAATTTCGTCTCACAGGAGGAGAACCTCTCCTACATCCAGATGTAGTAGACTTGGTTCACTCAATCGCTTCACTACCGCAAACTCAAGACTTAGCTTTGACCACCAACGCCTTTCTTTTGGCACCCATAGCTCAAGACCTCTATGATGCTGGCTTGAGACGCATTAATATTAGCCTTGATTCCCTCAAAGCAGAAACTTTTGACAAAATCATTAATAATCGGGGTCGAAGTCGCTGGCGGCAAACTTGGGAGGGTATTCAAGCTGCTTATCGAGTCGGATTTAATCCCCTGAAGCTAAACGTAGTTATTATTCCCGGTGTCAATGACCAAGAAGTGCTTGATTTAGCAGCCCTCACCTTAAAATGTAATTGGCACGTGCGCTTTATTGAATTTATGCCCATTGGAAATGCTACTCTGTTTGGAGAGCGTGCCTGGATTCCATCAGAAGAACTACGAGAGTCGATTCGTCGTCAGTGGGGTTTAGAAGCTTCTCAAGTGCGAGGAAATGGTCCTGCTGATGTTTTCCAAATTCCTGGCGCTCAAGGTACCATTGGGTTTATCAGCCAGATGTCAGAGTGTTTTTGTGACCGTTGCAATCGGATGCGCCTCTCTGCTGATGGTTGGTTGCGTCCCTGCTTACTTAATGAAACTGGTCAAATAAATCTCAAAAGTGCTTTGCGTAGTGGCACCAGTATTCAGAAAATTCGGGATTCGGTAAGTCAAATACTATCATTGAAGCCGGAGATTAACTTTAAGCAACGAGACTCTGGCACTTCCAAAGGAAGCTACGCGCGCACCATGTCTCAAATTGGCGGCTAAAATGAGACTAAGTCCGGTTGTTAAAGTAGCTTTTCCCCAGGAAATTGGGGAATTGGGGGGATGGTTTTAAATTTTGCGTTAATGCTTACTCTACCAGCATCATCTAGTATGAGTAGTCAAAAGAGCTAAGTAATAAGTAACAAGTCGGTTAACCTAATCCATATCGAGCCAATTTCGGAAATTGAGAACCAATAAAATGGACGTAACATATTAAGTCCCTGATGACTACCAATGTATGGACATAGCATGTTACGTCCCCTATTACCGATTTACGGACGTAACATGTTACGTTCCTACTCAAATATTGGTGAGGTGAGTGGAATATAAAATTACACTTTCCGTGAATAATACTCAACTACCGCCAGTTCGTTAATTTGCAGCGCTACCCATTCGCGTTCCACTATACTGTTAACCTTTCCGGTTAAAGTATTCTTGTCGAACTCCAGATGGCTAGGTAGATTCGCTAATCCTGGATATTCCATATTAGTTTCTACTAGTTTACGGGAATGATCGCGATCGCGCACTGAAATCACATCACCTGGACGACACTGGTAGCTAGCAATATTGACAACACGACCATTAACGTTAAGATGTCCGTGATTTACTAGCTGGCGTGCTGCTGGAATTGTACCCGCCATACCTAAACGAAAAACGGTATTATCCAGGCGCATTTCTAGTAATTGTAACAAAGCCTGACCCGTGGAACCAGTTGCTCGACGTGCTTTACGTACATAGCGCACTAACTGTTTCTCACTAACACCGTAGTTAAAGCGTAGTTTCTGCTTCTCTTCCAGACGAATAGCATACTCTGAACGTTTACGGCGCGCTTGACCATGTTGACCAGGTGGATAGGCGCGACGTGCACTTTTGCGGGTTAATCCAGGTAATTCGCCTAAACGACGCGTTACCCGCAAACGCGGACCTCTATATCGAGACATATAGCTTTATTTTTCTCCTTCGGTTTTAGAATATAACCCAAACAACCAATTTTACAATATACAGTCAAAGACTTTAAGCATAGCATTAATAAACTCCAAGGTGAAGATTTGCTGCGACAGCAAAATTGTTGCATCGCACTCAGTACTATAAAAACCTATAATTCTATATATTTAATATATTTCTATATCTATATAAAAATGTGGAGACTTAAAACTTTACGCCCTTACAACGGGTAAAAATCTTGATATATAAGTCCTTTAGCTGATTCATTATGCGCAACTCACCTGATGGGATGAATATCATGGAATTGATATTTTAAGAGTTGCCGTTAATATTATGAATTTAGCTATCGACGATAAATATTATCTGTTTTTTGTTCGCGATGTTTTGCCTCAACCGGAAGCACATCTGGTACAAATGGTTAATTTGGCGGATGCTGCTGCTAATTTAGGCTACAGAGCGGTTTTGGTATCTTTAGATCGCACTCTCAAAGCCTATAATCCCCTTAATCTGGCTTCTCCCTTTCAACCCCAAAAGCCAAATGAGGAGATGGTCAGGTACTACAATATCCAGGATAAGCTGCAAGTGGCGACTCTGCCGATGCCTTGGCCTATTGATCGCCTTGAGAGTAAGTGGACTAACTCTAGCACCCTCAGCTGTAAATACTATTTGCCCGCCCATTTGCAATCCAAGACAAAAATTGTCCACTCTAGGGATTGGAACTTTGTCAAAGCGGCTGTACAAAGGGGAATTCCAGCTATTTACGAACGAGATCATTGCGAAAGCAAAAAGTACGAACCCGAAATTGTCAACAATCCCCAATTCAAGGTAACGGTGACTGTTACCGAAACAATTAAAGATAATCTGATTGAAAATGGCATGCCAGCGGAAAAAATCATTTGCTTACACAATGGCTTTAATCAGGTTTTTGTCACCAGACATCCAGAAGCAGCGCAAGAATGGCGACGAAAGTTGCTCGCCAAGGGACATCAGCAGTTAGTAGTGTACTGCGGTGCTTTGTATCCTTTTAAGGGAATTAACCTGCTGATTAAAATTGCCAAAGACTTACCCCAAGTACAATTTGCTTTGGCTGGGGGACCAGAATCTCAAATTCAAGCCTATCAGCAAATGCTTCGTGAGCAGGAAATAACCAATGTTACTTTAGTCGGTTATTTACCCCAAAGAAAATTGGCTGGTTTATTGCAGGGGGCGGATGCTTTAGTGTATCCTCACCTTGCTGGAGAAGCGGCAAATACTACCTCTCCCATGAAACTGTTTGATTATATTGCTGCGGGTAAACCAATTGTGGCGACGACAATTCCTCCACTCAAAGAATTTCAAACTTCACCCCTGGTAGCTGCTTGGAGTGAACCGAATAATCCCACTCAATTTTCCCAGTCTTTGCAACAGGTTTTGCATCGCTATCCCCAGTGGAGTGAGGAACATTTGCATCACGACAATATGGGATTAGTACAGCAATTTTCCTGGGAACATCGGATTAAACAGACTTTGGATTATTTTAAATAACTCTGGTCAGTTTTTAATCCCTTTAGCTTTGCTCTGTAGAGGTTGGAGTGTAGGAATAAGCATACTAAAATGTGTGTCAAGATCGCGAGCACTAAAGTCAGAGACCTATTTTTTTTGGAGAATTGATTACAGTGTCCCATCCAGAATCATGGCACAAGCAAAAATCTCACCAAGGGCTTAATCAATCTGACTGTGTTTACCTGAATTTTGAAAATTTAAACAATTTTGAACCGGTTAGGTATCAGTTTCAACACGAAGGTATCATCTTCAGCAATGCTTTGGCACTCCAGCCTTCCAATTCTGCCTACCCACCTCGTTCGGGTAGGATGGTTTTAATGGGTGCGCCTCGTAGTGGCTGGCTTGAAGCTACCTTTGAGCCATTGGTAAGTTTTGTTGAGTGCTATGTTACTAGTTCTCAGCGTACTGTACTTTCTGCCTATGGTCAGGATAATAGCCTCTTAGCAACCACGGAGACAGGTGGACCAAATCTTCAAGGTTCCGATTCTGAAATTCCCCCCCATGCTTGGTTACAAGTTGAGGTAGTAGGTATCCACCGCATTACTCTCTATGCTTTCGATGGTCAGTTTACTGTGGATGATCTCGCCTTCGGCATTTAACTAGGTAATCTCCTAAAAATTCTCTCGAGTAGATTTAACGCTACAAAATCAGTTACCTTGCATAACATAGGTGTTAAGAGGTGAAGCAACGATCTGCATATGGTGGAAGCACCAAAGAAATTTTCTATACTAGGGCTACCAGTGCATCTATTGGATGATTACACTAGCTGGTTACAATCGCGCTTAAAAGACAAAAAAGGGGTTCATGTTGTTACCCTAAACTCAGAGATGGCAATGCTTTCAGAGCAAAACCGTTCCCTGGCAAAAATCATCAACCAAGCTGAATTAGTAATTCCCGATGGTGCAGGTGTCATCTTCTATCTGCGTTTGCGAGGGAAACGGCAAAGACGTTGTCCTGGAATTGAACTTGCAGCTTCTTTATTGGATAAGGGAGGAAAATTAGGCAATTCTTCTCCTGTGCTTTTTTATGGTGGTTCTCCGGGAGTAGCGGAAGCAGCAGCTAAAGTTTGGCGCGAAAGGGTTCCTGGTATTTCTATTATCACTGCTCATGGCTACCTGAGTGAGCCAGAAAAAAAAGAATTACAAAAAACTATTGAGGAAAAACAACCGGGATTAATTTTTGTTGGTTTAGGTGTACCCCGTCAGGAATTTTGGATTAGCAAAAACCGCTTTTTGTGTCCCCAGGCGATTTGGATTGGAGTTGGTGGTAGTTTTGATATTTGGTCGGGACGCAAGTCTCGCGCCCCTGTATGGTTAAGGAATAATAGTCTTGAGTGGCTCTATCGACTCTATCAAGAACCCTGGCGTTGGCGTAGAATGTTAGTTCTTCCTCAATTTGCCCTCAGGGCTGTTTTGGGACGTTAATCTACTGTGACTTTTCCTGAGTCTGAGGTTGTGCTTGTTTCACTTCCTTGGCAGAAATACCATCTCCCTGGTAGCCAAAATACCACAGTGCTGAAGCTGCTTCGCCGCGAGTAACGGGTTTCTTGGGTTGCAAGAGGGTGGTATAGCCAAACATACGCTGAATGTTGGATTTTTCACCGTTGCTGTGGTCTACTAATACTGCTCGCAATGCTTTGGGACTAATTTCAGCTGTATCTTGGAAACCCCAAGTCTGTTTTACTGCTTCTACTGTGGCTATAGGTAGGGCTTTACGAGTATCTAGGGGCACTTTCCACAATAGTAAATCTTCTCGTGTCAAGGGAGCATCAGGACGAAAGATGACAGAAGTTGAATCTCCGGTAAGGCGTGAGGGAATCAAGCCTGCTTCTGCTAATCCTTGAATCGTAGCAAAATCAGCGTCTTTGTTGGTGAGATCTTGGAATGCTGGTTGTGTTGTCTGTGAAGCAGGGCGAATTTGCCTACTAGGGGTATTTTCCCACAGGCGATTGTGGGTTGCCAACAGCCAACGGGCAAACTCGCGCCGTGTAATGGGTTTACTAGCGTCAAATTTGGCTGGCTCATCTTCACCACTTTGAGGTATGCTCAAAACATCTAATGCAACTAAATCCTTGATATACTCACGTGTTGGTGCTGGTTCTTGTTCTAAATCAGCAAGGTCTGTGCTGGCTTTGGTGTTTGGAGATTTCTTTTCTGGTTTCTCAATCTCAAGATCATCGGGTTTAATGGCGGCTATTTCTTGATATTCAAGGGAAAATTCAGTATTTGTGCCAGATTTAGCTTTAGTCAGGGAAACTTTGACTTGTAGTTGCTCTTTACGCGCCAGGAGGCTCGTTTTATCCCTATCTTGCTGCGAGGAGGCAGATTCTATTATTTCCCAATTATTCTTCTCAAACTGCTGTTGGTAATAGTTGGCGATGATATTAATGGGTGCAGAAGATGTCCAATCGGTTTGGGTTTTGGCACCATCTTCTAGAGATTTGGTGGTAACAAGTTTGGCTTCTGGATAAAGAGGAATCCCTGAGGGAAAATTCTCTGGTAGTTTCTCCTGGGGAGTGTCAGGATTCTCTTTGGTATCAGATGCGATTACGTCGGGACTTTCTTTCAGTGTAGGATCTGGGGAAAATATACCCTCAATTTCTTTGTTACCAGCACAGGATGTCAGTAATGCTAGCAGGCAAAGCAGGATACTGAAACGAAAGGTCGATTTCATTGTTATTCAAACGATTCAACACAGATTTTACTATCTACTATCTACGCTAGCGCAGAAGCCGTAGATTCAATCATTTTGTTGTCTCCAGTAATCTGGCTTAACAATCTGTTGTCTCTCAGAATCGCGATGCTATGGCTGTTTAATTTCTACTTGATTTTTACTTAAAGTTACTTGCTCATTTTCACTCCAGCTAAAGTAACGAATTTCTCCAGTTGTGGGTAATTGGAGAGTCTGGTAACCTGAATCCGGATTTAGTTTTGACATCACTCTATCTTCGAATAGCACTAAATTACGCAGATTTGCAGGCAAAATCTCTGTTTCTTTTCCTGGTTCATATAGGCGTGAAGAACCTGTATATTCAGGTAAATAAAATTCTCTGATTCTAGAATTTCTTCCTCTAGTAATTACTAGAGTTTCTTCCGAGATAAATTCTTGACGAATTAGCTGTACTCTTTCACTAATTTGTAAATCATAGTCGCGAATTGTCTGCCATACAGGAATATTATCTAGTTTCCCTGGAAATAAGAGGAAGAATAAACCATTACCTATAAGAATTAGAAACAGTAAAACCACAGCAGATTTTGGTTTAGATAATTCTAGTTCTCTCATCGCTCTATAAGTAGCCCAGCCAGCAACAATTATCAAAGCAGGCAAAATAGTAAATGTATGTCCCAAACGCTGAATATGGACTAGAAGCAAATAGCAAAAACCAGGAATAATCCAAAGTATAAGCGTTTGTAAACGCCAGTCATAGCGCCATTGACTAATTATTTGTTTGCCTTGGCGACGCAAGAGCCAAATTAGAGGAATAAGACCAAAGCCAAGACCATAAAGTAAGGCTTCCACTAACATTTTAAAATTTAGATATACTCCCTGGAAACTTCGTCCCACACCATCTTGAGGATGCTTATTTAACCAAGGCTGCATCGCTTGCCAATATTCAGGAAAGCCTCCCGACATCATAACTAGAGGTAGGAACCAGCAAGCAACAGCAATTAAACCTAAAAATAGAGCAATAAAAAAATGTTTGATTTGATATTTATTGCTGCGCAAACCAAGGAAGAAAGCCACTAGCCACAAAGGAGCCAGAAAGAACAAAGTATTAGGTCTAATTCCTCCTGCTAAACCAAGCAAAATTGTGGAGCTATAAAAAGCAAATTTATTGCCGTAGCGTAGATAAAAACAACCCCAAACAATAAGTAGTGTCCAGAAAAACTCCAACATATAGGAAAGAGCCACTTCTCCCTGGAACCAAACTAGGGGACTAGCAAGCATTAATAAAGCAGTAATTAAGCCTGTTTGTCTGCCAAACCAAGTTGTAGTGAAAAGAAACATTGTGGCTGTAGCTAATCCCGCCGACAGAGTGCTGAGCCAAACTAAACTAGCATTCGCATCAGCCATAAATAAATGCAACAAGCGACCGAGAAAAATATAGATTACAAACATCCCTGGAGGATGGGGTTGATGCAAACGAATATCAAAATTATCCAAAGCAAGAGCAAATTGAACTGAATCCCATTCATGGAGAATTTGACTTTGGAAAGGTAAACGCAAAGCAATCGCTAGACAGCAGAAAATTGTTGCTTGTGTACCAAGAAATAGATATTTTTTCCAGGTACTAGCCTGATTTTTCATAACTTGATTCAATTAGTTTTTATCTACACTAAAGCTTGCAATAAAGTTTGAAGCTTTAGTTGAATTTCTGCTAACTCACGCTCAGCTTCTGAACCGGCAACAATTCCCGCTCCAGCATAAAGTCTGGCAGAATTACCTTGAATTAGAGCCGAACGAATTGCCACTGCAAATTCACCATTACCATAGCGATCAATCCAGCCTATTGGTGCTGCATAAAGAGAGCGATCAAAGGTTTCATAGAGGCGAATTTTTTCTAGGGCAATATTCCTCGGAAATCCAGCAACTGCTGGTGTAGGATGAAGTTCTGCCAAAATTTCAAGGAGATGAATTCCTTCAGGGATTTTAGCAGTGATGGGTGTCCAGAGGTGCTGAATATTAGATAATTTCACCAAGCTAACCTGAGGTGGTCTCTCTAGTGTTAAACCTAGATTATTCAGTCGCTTTTGAACAAAATCTAGTACTACTTGATGCTCGTGTTGCTCCTTGATACTATTGAGCAATCTCTGAGCCAAATAGGAATCTTCTTCTGGTGTTTTACCTCGTGGTGCAGAACCAGCGAGAATATCAGCAACTAATGTCTCATTGCTAATTCTAATTAATCTCTCTGGACTAGCACCAATAAATACTTTTCCCTGACTATTACTAGTGGCAAAAACATAGCTATTAGGATAAGTATGGCGGAGATTGTTAAGAGAAGCAGCAATATTTAAATTTTGGGATAACTCAATATCTAAAGCGTTGGCAAGAACAACCTTTTGCAAATGCTTCTTAGCAATCGAATTGAGAGCTAAATTAACTGATTTTTTAAACTCTTGAGCCCTAGCTACATACTCTTGGCTAAGAAAATTGTTTTGGTTAACTAAGGGAAAAATATCTGTATAGTCTTCTGATGTAATCTGGTTAAAAATTCTCTGTGCATCTTGTGCTAAATCAAAAATATTATCATCGCAATTTAGCAAAAAATTAGTAACTAAAATAGTTCTACCATGGCAAGTTGAAATTTGCCATCTGGGTAAGAAAATAGTTGCCTGAGGGAAAGAACTGCTTGGCTTGTTCTCCTCAAAAAAATTAAAACTACAGAAAAAATTAGGTCCTGCAAAAGGCAAATCACAATCACCAAAAATTACCGTTCGAGATAAACAATCCTGAATAAAATCCTGAGTTTTAATAAATCGATTGCCCTCTTGTATCGATAGAAGCATCGCACTATCAAAAGCCACAATAGCTTCAGCCTGTTCTACTTTCTCGAAATAAAAAAAATGACGCTCTGGATGGGAAAACTTATTTAGTACTAAAAGAGGATCTAAAAAAGAAATTTCTTGGCAAATACTGACAATTTTACTATCACATTTTTGCTTTAAATGCTGCTGAGTAGCTAATAAAATTTTTTCTATATTATATTTTCTTTGAAAAACACTGTCTAAATTGGTAATTAATGGCATAACTTTTTATCATCTAATATTTTAGGAATATATATTGAAGAATCTTTATCTATCTTTATAGTTGATAAAATGCTAAAGTTTGTCAGTAATTTATAGAAGGTAAAAATAGATTTATTCCCTTGAACTCAAAGTTAAAATCCCTTACTATCTTCTTCTCAATAGTCCTAAAACTCCATATAACCATAAATTATTAACCACCAATTTAAACAAGCAACGATTTTCTCAAAGCAAAGCATTCACACTTGTCCACCAGATTCGAGATGAAAACGAAACTACCTCCCGCTTCCCAGCTACCTGCTTTAGCTCAAACTATCCGCATTATCGCCCAACCGCTTCAATTCCTGGAAGAATGCGCCAAAAATCATGGAGACACCTTTACACTACGGCTACTTGGTTCCCAGTCCCCCCCAGTTGTTTTTTGTAGCCATCCTCAAGCTATTGAAACAATATTTAACACCGATGCAACAAAATTTGACTGGGGAAAAATGACCTACATTTTCCAACCCCTAACCGGAGATAAATCATTAATTCTTCAAGCAGGCAAAGGTCATAAACGTCTACGTAAAATACTAATGCCACCTCTGCATGGCAAACAACTACCCAACTACGGTAAGCTAATTTGCCAAATAACCGAAACTTTAACCACCCAATGGCAACCTAATACTGTCATCTCCATTCGAGAGTCAATGCTAGAAATCTCTCTACAAGTCATCCTACGAGTAGTATTTGGACTCAAACCCGGTGCGAGATACGAAAAGCTACAACAACTAATCGCACCTTTTGTCGAAGAAATTAACTCTCCCCTCAACTCCATCCAATTTTTTTGGTCACCTTTGCAGCAAAACTGGGGAAAATGGAGTCCCTGGGGTCGATTTTTGCGCCAGCAGCAAGCCATTGACCAGTTAATCTATGCTGAGATTGCCGAACGTCGTACCAACCCAACAGGAGATGATATACTCTCCCTATTGATATCTGCCCGTGATGAAGCAGGACAATCCCTAACTGACCAAGAATTACGCGACCAACTAATTACTCTGCTACTTCTGGGACATGAAACCACCGCCTCAGCACTAGCTTGGGCTTTTTACTGGATTCACCACCAACCCTCAGTACTAAAAAAATTGATGCAGGAATTGGAGGGTTTAGGAAAAAATCCAGACCCCATGACAATCGCCCAACAACCCTATCTGTCTGCTGTTTGCAAAGAAGCGATGCGCATTTATCCCATTGCTTTAATCGCCCAACCGCGATTGTTACAACAACCTTTGTCGGTGCAAAATTACCAATACCAACCAGGAACAATTTTAGTTCCCTGTATTTACCTCGCCCACCGTCACCCGCAAACCTATACTAATGCACAACAGTTCCAACCAGAACGCTTTATGGAGCGAAAATTCTCCCCCTACGAGTATTTTCCCTTCGGTGGGGGTAATCGTCGCTGTATCGGTATGGCGCTGTCTCTGTTTGAAATGAAGCTCATTCTGGCAACAGTGCTGCGTCATTACCAGTTAAAATTAGTTGATAATCGCCCTGTGCGTCCAGTACGTTTGGGTATTACCTTCATACCACCACAAGGCTGTCCAATGAAGGTTGAAATTAAGTAATAAGTAATAGCGCCTAACGGCGAATTCAAAATTTACGTGTTCAAAATTGATGAATCGCCGAAAAACAAGGTTATAAACTAGTCATCTCAAAGGATTCAGACATCCTGTAATCATTTCTAGTTTCCACAAGAGTAATAAGTAACAACTAACGTCTAATGTGAATTAATCGCCATAAAGATTGGTATTACCTTCCTTGTCTGAAAAATAAAATTTTAGACAAAGCTCAAACGTCTTATATTATGGGACTATTTTCTAATTCACATCAGGTGTAAGTAATAAGTACTTAAATTTATGAAAAACTGATTACAAAAACAATTTAAGGAGAGATATGTGGCAATTAAAAACCCCCGATTGGTAAATTAGGTAAGTAGAAAATACTTAGAAAAATAAGATAGTTAATACCATCAAAATGCTGGTTACAAGATTACTTCGTTTGAAATATATTTTGAATCATTGTTTGATCTATCTTCAGAGCAATTTTATCTAATTCCATTACCTCACCATCACTCAAACGCCAACCCATAGCTCCCAAATTTTCCCCTGCTTGTTGAGGTGTTTTTGCTCCCGGAATCGGTATAGTACCCTTACAAATACACCAATTAATAGCCACTTGCGAAATCGTTTTCTCTCTCGATTGGGCTATCTCTTTTAAACATTCTAAAAGTGGAGTTATTTTCGGCAACAATCGCTTGAATAATAACCTTCTCGGACCTTTTGGCAGTAACCCATCTTCTGTATACTTTCCTGTTAATAAACCTAAAGTTAAAGGACTGTAGGCAATAATTTTTATACCTAGAGAGTCACATACTTCTTTCAACCCTAACTTTGCGAGGGGATAGGTAGATAGTAGGGAATACTGTACCTGTAAAGTCGCGATTGGCACCCCTGAAGCTGAGAATTGTTGGTGTACTTTTTCCAGATTTACCGGACCATAATTAGACAAACCTACAGCCTTAACTAATCCTTGCTGATACAACTGTGTCAAACCTTCTAAAAGGGGTTTTTCTTGCCAAGGAAAATACTTATTGGGTGACCAATGCATCTGCACTAAATCAACCGCTTTCCCAAACCTTTGAGCAGATTTTTGACAGGCACTAACCATTGATTTAGCTGTTAAACGCCAAGGATAGGCTGCTAGCTTAGTAGCCAGACAAATTTCCTCCCTATGAGCACCTTGGTATTGATGGTAGAATTGCCCCAATAAACTTTCACTGCGCCCGTTAAGTTTTCCCGTACCATAGGAATCGCCAGTATCAAACAAAGTAACACCATTACTGACCATGAGGTTGAACACTTCTTGCAGTTGCCTGTCCATACTTTCATCATAATCCCACAGGAAGCGATTACCCCACGCCCAGGTACCACAACCCATCGGTGGTAAATACAAGCCTTTGCCTACTGAAATTTTGGCTACCATAATTTTTCTACCTCTTTTGCCCCTAGTTTCTATCAATAATACTTTTGTCTTGAGACTGGGAAAGAAGCGATACTAGCAAAAGTAAAGTTCCTTGGAAAATCTCCTTGGTAGCATTTTTCAATTGGTTGGAATGTCATCAAAGTAATGCATAAACCAACCAATTATGTTTTCATCAGTCGCTAAATATGGAAAGTTTTTTTTAGCAAGGGATGTAGGAGAAACAGAGGGAGAATAAGAACACAAACAACCAACAACAAATAACAAACAACAAAAGTTTTTCCCCAAAACAGCGATAACAAAAATGGATTCTGAAATGCCTACTGTGAGAGAGTTTTAGCCTTAACGTAAGTTTCTGTACAGTTGCTACTCATACCCCTGCACTTGCGCTCATTTCAGGTATGCTAACCCCGAGTCTTCTCAGATCGTTAAGATCAATCTCCCATTGCTTTTGTTGACTTAACATGAATTTATTGAAACCTTGGCTAAATTCATCTTGAGGCAAATTTTCTTCTTGACATAACTCTACAAGACGAAAAGTATACTTAACATGACATGGTTCTATTTCGTTGATATGCTTTTCAAAAAAAATTAAATTTAATGCTTCATTATGTATTTCTGCGTACTTTTTGTATGCAGAGTATTGCATCCTTAAACTGACTTCTGTAAAAACTTCATCACCAAAGAGAGCACCTAAACCAAAAGCGATACTCTTGGTGTTAAACATCTCTATAAATTCATGATTCATCATTGCATATCCATTACTTTGATTTTCCACATAATCATTGACTTCCATCCCCAAAGAATGAGCAAGATCGATGAGCATTGTGATGTGTGAAATACCGTCTTGTTTCAATCCAACTTCCGATAAATCTGCACCAAGTTCTGTGGCTAGTAACTTATCGAGGTAGTTGGTTATGATGTGGGGTCTAGATAGGCATTGGTAGCGCATCAAACCAAAACCTTTAACTACAGCTATATTGTGATGTATTAGTCCACAAGCCATACTCTTTAAATACACCTTGGGTATATTCTCTTCAGTCATTATCTTAAACATTTTATGTCCCATAAAATGCTTTTGCAGTTTCTCTAATTCAGCAAAACTTTTCGGAACTTCTACATTAAAGTAACTCATACATTAATCCATTCTTTAACTTTCTACTGTGGATTATATTGCGTCGCTATCTATAGACTTCTGAGCCACAGATTTCTTTAAGATTTTCTTTATATAGTTAGGAGTTTCGCATTGACAGAATTTTAAAAAGGTGTATTTGGTGCGATCACCCAGTGGCAGGCTTCGCCTCATCGCCAAGAGGGTGCAGCATCGGCGAATCATCACTAGCACCTGTAACTACTGCTTGATATTTACCTTTTAATTCAGATAAATACTCACTCAACTCAGTATTCCTAGTACTAGCAAATCTATCGGCTTCACGGTTCAAATAGACTCCAATAAAGTTACTGCGATGTCCTGAATTAATCTTTAAGCTTGAGCAGTTCCAAGACTGGTTAAGGATAATTGGACAGAGGTTAAACTTTCTTCCAGCAGTACCTAAAATACGAACTAATGAAGTTATTCTTAGAATCGCTTTGTTAATTTCCTTACCAGGGCAAATGCATCTAATCGGCAAAAAGAAAACGCACAAAATATCAAATTTATTCTAATTATTAGAAACCAAAAAGATGAAGTAGTATAAATAGAGATAAAAAAAATGGCAAGGATTGAACCTGCCAAAAAATAAAGTTTTAACTCAAGCAGCAAAAGAGCTATCATTAATACCTTGACGTATAACTGCCATAGTTTGTGGCAAAACCCCAATTAATTTCGCTAAAACCTCATCTGGTAAACGACTTACCTCTTGAGAGCCACAGCGTTTTTTGAGCATAACCAAAATAATTCTGGCGCGATTAGCAGCCACCAGATGTTTCACAGCCTTCTGTGTCGCCTCAATCCATCTCTTTCTAACTTGATAGGCTTTTTGCCTCTCAGCGCGGCTTTTGGGATAGGAAAAAGAGACATTGCCAATAGGAATTATACGATCGCAATCCACATCTAAAGAACCACCTATTGCTGCACCATGACCAACTATCTGCGCATAATATTTATGGCAAATTATAACTGTACCGCCTCTGGGGGCGTGCACTTGGAGTAATTGTCCGCTTTGCAAGCGAGATAGGAGTTGTGTGTTTTGTTGGGCGGGATTCGGAATAAGTGCTTGATTTGACATCTGCAGTGAAATCAATCGAGTGAACTAAAACCAAGAATCTGCGCACGGAAACGCAAGACTAACTCAGCCAGAAAATTCCGCGAAAACTAGAGTTGGTAGGCACACTCCAGTAACATACCAACCTCAGCAGAGCCTATTTCTAGATACTGCTTATTTAATTTCCTGATGATATAAAGGGCAGTTGTTAAAGTTGAAGTGTGGTAAATGCTGCACCCAAGCTGGTAATTGATATTGAGCACAATTGTAGCATCCCTTTGTGCAGAGGAAAGAGATAGAGTCAAGGGTTGAGGACAATAGGGATTGAGGGAGATGGGAGTAGTAAATGGGGAAAATTACCATCTTTAGAGTTGTTTCAGCTAAAAACCACCCTGTCTTCGCTTTCTACCCTGAATAAATAGGTAGTGATTGTCGTATCCGAGAAAGCTGCACCCTGAGAACCAACGACGTGTACTATTTCAACAATTGCTTTTGCCTATTGCCTATTCCCAACTTCTGCAATAAGTCTATGATTCACTCCTAATACTGTGTCAAGTTTAAATTGAGGAATAAATCTTCCCCAACTTCCCCAACTTCCCTCAACCAATCATTTCCAAATTGACAAACCACTAGCTAGCCTAGGGTACAACCTCCGTACTCTGCATTTCTAAGCGTAGATATTCTTGTGGTTTTAAAGTTACCGTCTTTTGAGCAGGAATAAGATATTTTGTCTCTTGTGGGGCAAATTTTAGCCTTAAAGTGTATCTTCCCGGCTCCAGGCGTATTAAAAATTTACCCTCTTGATTCGGTTCAATAATTGTCACTTGCTTTCCCTGGGCATTTAGTACCTCAATGGGTGCAGAAAAACCACGTGCTTTGGGAGGTTCAATATTGCCCACAGGTTGATTACCAAAAGGCGTAAACAAAGTAGAGCGTCCCTCAATTATATTCTCAGATAACTCACTACCAGGGGCAGGAGGCACAGAACCATAACGCCCTAAAAATTCCACTGGTAAATCTGGAGAAACACGAAATCGCCAAGTTGTCCACCACTGACAGCCAGCCGGACAATCTCCGTAACCTAAGCGATAATCTAATTGCCAGGCATCATCTTTAAGTTCGGCACTGATACTAGTATTGGCACCCATGATACCGTTGACATCGGCATAAACGCCTCGGTTGCGAAACTGTTGCGCCAAAGCTAGGGTATTCAAAGGCTGATTTGCCCGTAAAATCGCTGTTCCTTCCCCAACAGTGGCTGCGTCTTGGTAAGACTCTAGCTGTAAATCGTATTTTTCTAGCAAAGAATCAATTTCTGCATTCCCCGTTAATCTTTTACCTTCGCGCCAAGCTTGCGCCCAATTTTGTTCTGGATTTACCCTCACCAGGATTTGTGTAGCATTGGGGTTAAGCGCCTGAATTTGATAGTCTTCCACTACCTCGTCTCGCCCTGGTAATTTCTCTGCCGAGTAAACTAGAATTAGGGCGTTGTAAATGCTTGATACCAAGTCTTTTGGCAATTCAACCTCCTCTGTTTCAGGCAACAAACCGAGGGCAATTTGGGCAGCATCTTCCCAGTAACGCTGCTTAACCTCCTCTGGCACATTTTCCTCCGCCGCCAAGATTCCTTGGACAATGTAGCGCCCAGGAATATTTTCCCCTGCACTATCCCTAATCCCTTGACAGATAAAAGCGGCAATTTCTCCCCTAGTAGCGGCACGATTAGGTTCTAACTGTCGCTTCTGGGGATAATTTACCACCAAACCTTGCTCTAATGCTGCAGCTACCCCATCCCTAGCATAATCAGGAATCTCTGCCTCATCTGCTAGCATAATTTGCCAAGTCCAAGGCGTTAATTCTGGCGTTTGATACTTGAAGCTATTAACCAGGGCTACCAGGGCTTGAACTCGCGGTATGGGTTGTTCTGGCTTAAATTCCCGGTTAGGGTAACCTGTGAGTAATCCCTTTTGATAAACTCTGGAGATGGTGGCACTTGCCCAGTGATTTTCTGGCACATCCCGAAACTCAATCCCAGGGCGCACTACAGACTGGCTAAACATCCCATCCAACATGGCTGCAAATTCTGCCCTGGTTACGGTTTTTTCTGGCTTAAAAGTACCATCTGGGTAACCCTGAATAATTTTCCGATTGCCAAGAGTTTCCAAACAAATATTTGCCCAATGATTCTCGGTATCTGTCCAAGAAAATTTCAGTGGAGGCGAAAGACTCCAGGTTGGTGCGATTCCCAATAAGCTCAAAAATACTGCTATTTGCGTCAAGAAGCGGTTTCGTTTCAGCATCTGGAATATTTTGTGTGTGGGAGGAAATTAACTCATCCCCCGGCTAAAGCAAGAGGGATTTCGTGTTGTTGGTTGAAAGTCAAACAACGAATAACAAATAACAAATAACAAAGGGTTGGGCGGCTATTGGTCCCCTCTTTGAAAAAATGAATGTGCTTCGGGGCCCTTTCGGTAAGGTTAAGTGCTACCCACTATTAATTTCCTAGAAGCATTTTCTGTGCTCCAAGTTCCACGTCAAGTTCTCGGAGCATGCTAGGGTAGAGAAGCTATCTAAAAAACGCACATCCAGGAATTCGGGTGTTTCTAAGCAACAGAGAAATCCACCTGGATGGAGGCTAAACCCGAATAGGAGAAAAAAATATGCCAGTTGTTTCCCTTTCTGAATTGTTAGAATCAGGAGTTCACTTTGGGCACCAAACCCGCCGTTGGAACCCGAAAATGGACCCCTATATTTACACCTCTCGCAACGGTGTCCATATCATTGACTTAGTGCAAACAGCACAGTTAATGGAAAGTGCCTATGATTATGCTCGCACAGCTTCTGAACAGGGTAAAAAATTCCTCTTTATTGGAACTAAGCGCCAAGCCGCAGCTATTATTGCCCAGGAAGCTGCCCGTAGTGGTTCCTACTTCGTTAACCAACGTTGGTTAGGTGGTATGCTCACTAACTGGGAAACTATTAAAACTCGAGTTGAGCGCCTCAAGGAACTTGAACGCCTCGAAGCTGATGGTAGCATTGACCGACGACCAAAGAAAGAAGGTGCTGTGCTGCGTCGTGAGTTGGGTAAACTGCAAAAATACCTCGGTGGTATTAAGTTTATGCGTCGCATCCCTGATGTGGTGGTTATTATTGACCAGAGAAGGGAATATAATGCGATTCTAGAGTGTCAGAAACTTGGTATTCCAATTATTTCAATGTTGGACACCAATTGCGACCCTGATTTAGCAGATATTCACCTACCAGCTAACGATGATGCGATTCGTTCCATTAAGCTGATTATAGGTAAACTAGCAGATGCGATCTATGAAGGTAGTCATGGTCAACTAGAATCCGCCTCCGGTTACGAACAATTGGAGGAAGCTATAGGCGCACAAGACTACGAAGATGTCCAACCATTGCCAGACAATAGCGAAGATGTCCAACCATTGCCAGACAATACCATGGACGGGGATAGTGAAGAGTAGATGCCAGATTTAATCTCCGTCATGGCATCATGTTTATGGAGTTAGTACCGGAATCTAATTTCCGGTACATGTATTTAGGAAGCAAAAACAAAACGGTATAAACTAGAGACAAGATGGCGCAAATATCAGCAAAACTCGTCAAAGAGCTGCGTGACAAGACCGGCGCTGGCATGATGGACTGTAAGAAAGCGCTGCAAGAGAGTGATGGCGATGTAACCAAGGCTACTGAGTGGCTAAGGCAAAAGGGTATCACTTCTGCTGCGAAAAAAGAAGGTCGTGTTGCCGCAGAGGGCTTAGTAGAGAGCTATATTCATACAGGAGGACGTATTGGTGTCCTCGTAGAAGTTAACTGTGAAACTGATTTTGTGGCGCGTCGCGATGAGTTTAAAACTCTTGTACGTGACATTGCCATGCAAATTGCAGCTTGTCCCAATGTAGAGTATGTCAAGGTTGCAGATATTCCAGAGACACTAGTCTCTAAGGAAAAAGAAATTGAAATGGGTCGAGACGATCTGGGCAATAAACCTGATAATATCAAGGAGAAAATTGTCAAAGGTCGCATTGATAAGCGTCTCAAAGAGATGTCTTTAATGGACCAACCCTTCATGAGAGACCAAAGTATCACGATTGAAGAGTTGGTTAAGGGCGGTGTTGCTAAGCTAGGGGAAAATATCCAAATTCGTCGCTTTTCTCGCTTTGTTTTGGGAGAAGGGATTGAAAAGGAAGAGACTAATTTTGCAGATGAAGTAGCTGCACAAACTGGTCAAACATAATAAGCAGTTGCTTTGTGTAGCTAGCGGTGGTTTCTCTGCCAGCTAAAGAAAGCAAAAAATCAAAGAAAGGGAAAAAGAGTAAGTAATTATCTCTTTTAAATTCAAAAAAATGGTAAGGCAAAGGTAAAGATTTTTCTTTCTTTTGCCTTTTTTTAAATAACAAATTAGCGAAAATTATGGCGAAGGAAATTTATCATCTTGAACAGGATTTAGCTACCATAGAAACAAAAACAGCAGACCTGGCAGCCGATATTTGCGATGCATACGAGATGTATTTGCAACTTTTAGCAGAGTTTTTAGCTAAATATCTAATTTTTGCTGGCTATCAAATTTGTACCAAGTTTTATGCTGAAGATTTTCTTTCTTTATCCCTAACACAAAGACAAAATTTGCAACAATCACTACGTCAAATTAGCGATCAAGGCAACAAGAATCTACAACATTTGATCGCTCAATTGCAATCAGGATTGGAAAGTACCAAACCAGAGAAAGTAGATGATTTATCTAGTGGTGAGGAGATATCAGAATCAATTCCAGAATTACCAGAAGGTAAAAGCTTTAATAACCCAGAATATTTACTTCAGGTGCTTAGCAAGCTAGAACAAGCAATGGTCAAAATCCTGCAAGGAATGTCTAATAATGCTAATCTCTTGCTTCAAGAAGCCAATGTCTTATCTGCGCAGTTACCTGCTAAGGTTTTAGAGGCTGCGACACAGGTAGAAGGTTCAAATTCTTCAGTTAGCGGCACCATGAATCTGATTAATGTCTTGGTGGAAATAGAGCAAGAAGAATCGGAGGAAAATTCAGATTTAACTAAGATTACAGCTATTTATTTGCGATTGGGAGAAATCGAATTTGCTGAGTCTAGTTTAAGTATTCAAAGAAGCCAAATTCGCGATTTAGTAGCTAGTTTGAAAAATTTAGCTCAGCAATATCGCAAAAGTAAGAAACAATTAACCTTAGCACAGGCAGAAGCTGCATGGCGTGCTAGTTGGTTTGAAGATTAAATCACTGCTTTGCTGCTGATTGTAGCCAAGTAGTAATTGCTTGGGCAATTGCATCTGCCAATTTTTTCTGTTCCTGGGCGTTGGTAATCCACTCAAACTCCACCGGATTAATCATAAAACCCAATTCCAATAATACAGAAGGAGCACGATGGGGGCGAGTTAAAGCTAAATTATTCCAAAATACGCCATAGGAAGGACGATTCAATTTTTCAACTAAATAATTTTGCAGAAAAACTGATAAATCGTGTGCTTGGGTGTGATACCAAAACATCCCAATTCCCTGAGTATTAATCGCATCACCACTATCAGGAAGGGCATTATAGTGAATAGACAAAGCAAGGGTAGGATTGAGGTTATGAATCATCTCCATGCGTTGGGCTAAGGAAACATCCACATCTGTTTCCCTCGTCATGTAAACTGTTGCACCTAGCCGCAGTAATTCTTGCTGCAAAAGTTTGCTCACTGTCAAGTTTACTACTTTTTCCGGTAGCCCATTTGGTCCCCTCGCCCCAAATTCGTCGCCACCATGTCCAGGATCTAGTAAGATACTAATTCCTCGCAAGGGTTGGGAACTATCCCTTCCTAGCTGAGGAGGATGCTTGAGAGTAAGAATTAAGCTGGTTCCTTGGTAACGTAAATCATAGCCCCATTGCGATTCGGATTTGAGGACAAAAGTGTACTCTACCTGGGTGGGTGCTACTTGTTGCCAATCGAGGCGTTTAATTAGAGGATCGTCATCAAGGCGAATGGTATCGGTTTGGGTATTGGTATTATGGAGAGTTAGGGTAAAAGTTTTTTCTCCCTGCGCTAAACTTACGGGTATTGGCGTGGTAAGGGGAAAAGTAATTTCCGTTGCCCCAGGAATTTGACGTGAGAGAATGCTGCGAATAATAGCTTGGGGAGGTGTCGCGCCAACTAAGGTGCGAGTTTCACTCTGCTTAATCCAAGCACCATAATCGAGACGCAACCACTCACCTTCTTTTCCTGTGACCCCTGCCCTGGTACCTTGGGGTAAAGGTGTCAGACGTGAGTAGTTGGTACTTGGTCCTGTGCGTGCAACACCTGCTTGTGCTGTAACTTCGATTACCTCTAAGTTATTAGGGGAGAGAATTTCCACTGCACCACTTCCCTGCTGTGTCACGTTTTTGCCATCAAGACTGAGGAGAAATTGGGGTTGACCAAAATTGCCAGAATTAGAGGCGCTAGTACAGCCTTGATATTGACTGACGGTGGGGATGGCTGTAGGTTGATTTTGGGCGGTGAGAACGGCAGAATTGGGCGGTAGCTGGGTGATTTGGGGTTGGGGAGAAAGGGCTATGCTACGTCTGTTTAATTGCACTGAGACATTAGCATTTGCAGGTGCGATGGCACCAAAACAAATTAATTCATCAGGTAATCGCGCTATATCTCTGCTTGGCGTGAGGGAATTAGCAGCAAAGTTCACTCCTTGGGGTGGTTCTGGAGTGGCTGCAACTCGTGTTACATTGACCTTAATTTCTTGATCGCCGTAGCGCACACTAAAACTATTTGCTCCCATTTTCAAGGGGAAACTAGGAGCGAAATGTCCTGCTGGACTACGGTCTATCCTTTGACCATTAATGAAAACATCTCCCCTGGGATTCGCAGTGCCAATGAAGAAAAGTTTACTTGAACTCGTTCGGTGGTTTCTAGGTGGATAGGAGAGAAAAAGAGATGATTCTGTTTGAGCTTGGACACTATAGGTCAAACTGCTTCCCCAGAATATCATACTACATAGCAGTGTTGCTCCAATTTTTGGTTCTATCATCATGGCGTTTGACTTGCTAACTAACACCCAACTAAATTATTGTTTAATTCCCAAGAAGTTATTTAGAAAAAATGTATTGGTAGTCAAGATCTAATGCACTACCTGTAATCTGGGGAGTAACTGAGGCAAAAGTTTGACTCAATCTAAAATTAACGTTGGTAGACTAGATAGCTAAGCATAGAATTAGCTCTAAAACAAGGGCTACTAAACAGAAATCATAAATTAACTATTCTATTGAGGTATAAATCATCATGGGTTTGATTTTGGGCTTGATTCTTGGCTTAATAGCTGCTGGTGTAGTTTACTATATTCAACAACAGAAAATTAAACAGCAAGATCAACTTATAGATAACTTGAGTCGCCGCATCGAGGAAGCTTCAGAAGGACATGAATCTCGTTTGCAACAAACCATTGAATCTCTGCAAGCAGATTACCAAAAACGATTGGAAAAAACTACTGAACAATTAAATCAGCAACATCAATCGCAGATGCAAGCAAGGCTAGATTCTCTACAATTTGAGCATCAACAAGAGTTAGAAAGACAAGCAGAAAAGTTTCAGGAAGAATATAAGCAGGAAGCTTCGGAATCACCAACGATTATTGATTCTCTTCCTTTATCAGCAGAAAATGCTCCTACATTAATTGATAATCCTATTTTTGAATCAGCATCAGTTGGACTACCAGAGGAGGGATCTTCACTAGCAGAAGATTCTGAGATGTTAGAAAACTCCGTTTTCGCAGAGGTGGAAGAAGTGCCACTTATGGTAGACAATGTGGCGACAACAACTCCTTCAATTCCAATCGATAATTCAGTATTGGAAGCAGCGGCTAATTTAGAATCACAAGAAGCACCAACATTATTAGAAAACTTGCAGGCGACAAATGCTTCTGTTGATAATTCAGTGTTTGAAGCCGCAGCAGCAAGTCTAGAAGTAGAAGAGAAACCAACATTATTAGAAAATAATTCTCCTATTGATAATTCAGTATTGGAAGAAACAGCAGCAGCTAGCTTGGAAGTAGAAGAGAAACCAACATTATTAGAAAATAATTCTCCTACTGATAATTCAGTATTGGAAGCCGCAGCAGCAAGTCTAGAAGTAGAAGAGAAACCAACATTATTAGAAAATAATTCTCCTATTGATAATTCAGTATTGGAAGAAACAGCAGCAGCAAGTTTAGAAGTAAAAGAGAAACCAACATTATTGGAAAATAATGCTCCCATAGATAATTCAGTCTTTGAAGCCGCAGCAGCTAGCTTGGAAGTAGAAGAAACACCACCATTATCGGAAAATGTGGAGACGACAACTTCTCCCATAGATAATCCAGTATTTGAAGCCGCAGCAGCAAGTCTAGAAGTAGAAGAAACACCAACATTATTGGAAAATAATGCTCCTGTTGATAATTCAGTGTTTGAAGCCGCAGCAGCTAGCTTGGAAGTAGAAGAAACACCACCATTATCGGAAAATGTGGAGACGACAACTTCTCCCATAGATAATTCAGTATTCGAAGCCGCAGCAGCTAGCTTGGAAGTAGAAGAAACACCAACATTATTGGAAAGCTTGGCTGCAACAACTGTTCCTATTGATAATTCAGTATTCGAAGCCGCAGCAGCAAGTTTAGAAGTAGAAGAAACGATATCTCCAGTGGAGGTTGTACCATTATCTCCTCTACCCAGTCCATGGGATGATGAAGAAGCTAACACAGATGTTTTCAGTGAAAGCGTCAGCGATTCCTTGAGTGTTAACTCCCAGCCTAGTCAAAATAGCACCGAAATAAAAAAAAACTTGAAGGATAAGGTGACATCTAGAAGAGAATTTAGTGGTGCAGATATTCCCCAACTTATAGGCGATCAATACGATAGTAACAGTGATATTCGTACTCAGTTAGCTTCTAGTTTAGGCAAAGTTGGTGTTAGTGGCAGCACCAGCAAAGAAGTAAACCAAGCCATAGTTACCCTAGGCAAATTATGCCAGGATCCAGACCAAAAAGTGCGTCAAGCAGCTGTGGAAGCATTGGGAAATATTAAATCAGTAAAAGTAATTCCTTTACTCAAGTTAGGATTAAGAGATACAGATGCTGATGTGGTTAAGTCTGCCAGTGCAGCTATGGATAAATTTAAGGGTTATCGGTTAAAGAAGAAGCAAAAAAAATCTCAAACAATTAAGAAGTATCGTCCCAAGAACAAGTGATTTTTTCAATCTTCTGTGAATAAATTTTCTAACTTTGATGTGCTTTGCCAATGACTAACGCAGGGTGCAAGGGTGATTAAATCCTCAATATTCACCTGCATAGTACGGCAAATATCATCTAGAGGTAAATCATTGGGATCGCAACCAAAAGGATTTTCTATTTCGATCCCAATTTCCTCAATACCAAATACAGCAAAACTAATAATACAAATAATAGGGGCTGTCCACCAATAGAGTTGGTCTACTAGTTGGAAAGGTAGTGTTAGGCAATAAATTAGTAGTAATTGTTTGAGATGAATTGAGTAAGCCAAAGGAATGGGTGTTTTACGAATGCGCTCGCAAGCACCTAAAACGTCTACCATTTTATCTAGCAATTTAAACATGGCAGTAAGCTGATAGGAATTGATACATTTACGTTCATATTGCTGCTGAAGATAATCGCCAATCCAAAAAGCAACTTCTAGAGGTGGATTATTCATAGCTTTTAGCTTTTGATACCACTCCTGCGGCATTAATGATGCTATTTCGTGATTAACTGGTTCATTACGTAAATGCAGTTTTATGGCAACAGCAAAGGCAACTAAAAGGCGTAGTGCTTTTAATTTTGCTTGGCGATCTTGTGGTTCATTTTCTTCAACTGTAACCCAAATTGTACGTGCTAAATTGCGTACTGTATTAACTAAAGTTCCCCAGAGTTTACGACCTTCCCAAAATCTTTCGTAAGCTGTATTAGTTCGAAAAACTAACAATAAACCTAAAACAATACTGGGCACAACACTGCTAAGAGCAGGCAAAGAAACATTAAAATTGAAAGCGTACAATAAAGATATCAAGAAACCAAACAAACCACAGAAAACCACACGAGGAAAAATAGTCATCATAACTGAGCAGCGCCATCTAAAAGCAACTTGAAACCAGTTACGTTTTTCCCTATCCCAGCGATAGTAGAGATTGTTATCTGTCATCTTTGATTGTCGAGCAGTTGGGCAAGAATTGTCTTACCTAATGTAAACCCTTGTGTAGGCAAAATAGAAACTAATTCCCAGCAAAAATCTTTTTGCTCCACCCACTATGTGGTAAATTTTTCCTCAGTAGATAATCGCTCCTAACTATCAAGGATAATTTTTCCCAATTCTGAATAATTAGTTAGTCAAACCATGCAGTTTTTTCTGGGTATAGACTTTGGGACTTCCGGTGCCAGAGCAATCGTAATTGACAAAGCAACCCAAATACAAGCCCAAGCCCAATTCTCTTGGACTAATTCCTCAAATTGGACAAATTCTTGGCGAGAAGCACTGTTTTTCCTGATTGAACAAATTCCCCAGCGTATACGTCAACAGATACGTGCAATTGCTCTCAATGGTACATCGGCAACGGTTCTTCTTTGTAATACTGCGGGCGATCCTATAGACGCACCAATGTTTTATGATGATGGGCGGGGTGTGGAAGTGATGGAGAGTGTGAGAGCAATTGCTCCTCCTTCCCATGTAGTGATTAGTGCTACTTCTAGCTTATCAAAGCTATTGTGGTGGCATCAAAAACCAATTTACTCTAAAGCCACCTATTTTCTGCATCAAGCAGACTGGCTGGCTTTTTTGTTGCATGGGAAGCTAGGAATTAGCGATTATCATAACGCATTGAAGTTGGGTTACGACACAGAAAAACTGTGCTATCCATCATGGCTAACTCAACTTCCAATTCAACCTTTATTACCCCAGGTTGTGGCACCAGGCACGCCTGTCGGTAAACTAAAAAAAGAAATATCCCAAAGCTACGGCTTTCCTTCTAATTGCTTAGTTTGTTCTGGTACTACTGATAGTATTGCAGCTTTTCTCGCTAGCGGCGCAAATACACCAGGGGAAGCAGTTACCTCCATTGGCTCAACTTTAGTCTTAAAGCTGCTGAGTAAGCATAGGGTAGAAGATTCCCGCTACGGCATTTATAGCCACCGTCTAGGCGATTTATGGTTAACTGGAGGTGCTTCCAATACTGGTGGTGCAGTGCTACGACATTTTTTTAATGACGAAGAATTAATCAAATTAAGTAGTGAAATTAATCCTGACATCCCTAGTAATTTAGATTATTACCCCCTACTGCAAAAAGGCGAGCGTTTCCCCATCAATAACCCAGAATTATTACCTCAACTTGAACCTCGTCCTGACAATAAAATAACCTTTCTCCACGGTTTACTCGAAAGTATGGCGAAGATTGAAGCTAGAGGTTATGAATTATTGCAATCGTTAGGTGCAACCAGATTAAACCAAGTTTACACTGCTGGTGGTGGCGCCAGAAATGCAACTTGGAGTGCGATTAGACAACGTTATTTAAATGTATCTGTTACCCCATCTCAGCAGACTCAAGCTGCTTATGGTACAGCCTTGTTAGCTAAGGGAAATAGATAAATATATTCTCTATCTAAATAATATTTATATTAGCTGGATATGTTTGAGAGAATATTTCTCAGAACTAAAAAAAAACAATTCTATCTAACAAAAATACAAGGTACCCATAGGGGTACTGTCCAATAATATTTACCGAAGCCATACTGTTGATGAAGGGGAAAAAATCGCACCCCAAAAACATTAGCATGAGAGGGTTTCATGACTGAAGTAAATCAAACCAACGATAACGTTCTGCAGCCACAATCAGAAGCAGTGTTAGCTACTCAAAAAAGTGAATCTAATGAGTTAGCCATCAATGAAGGTATTAATCGTACTGTGGACGCAATCGTTGATTTGGCGATGACTAAAATTAGCGATAAAAAAGAACGCCAATTGGTTCAAAGTGATATTGCTGATATTCTGCGGGATTCTCTCCATGACTTAGTTGATTCTAAGGTTGAACTACCAAAATTACAAACTGCAGCTCCAGCATTTCAAACACTGAATACACCACCTATTGGTAATGCTGCTCAAGCTGGTATTGATGTAGCTAAAGAAGTACAAAACCTCGGTTTTGTTGAGTTCACTACTGGCTTAATTAACGGTACTTTTGATGCTATTATTGGCTCCACTATTAAACAGATGGAGGCTTATGCTGATTTAGTTACTAACTTAGCTAAAACCTTGAAGGAATTTGAATCGGAAAATGTATCTCAAGCTCAAGTTACGGCACACTTAATTGAGCGTTATCCAGAACCAGGAAATAATTCTCAAACAGTTGTGCGTCAAGGTTACAACTTTCCAGGAATTGATGCCAATAATAATCCCGATAATTTACCTGAAAAAACAGCAGAAGAACAGTTCCAAGAGGTAGTAGATGCTTTAATTGCTGAAACTCAAAAACTTCAAAATATACCAGGTTCTGGACCACTAACTCTGACAGACCTAGGAATTACAAATGGCACAACTCCAACATCTTTTGACGAAAAGCAGATACAGCTCATTCGTCAAAAAATATCCGAATCCCTTGCACAAAGCATGATCAATCATCTGCGAGAAATGGCTCGTGAAGGGATGGCGAGGATTGTAATCACTGATGGAGAAATTCTCTCAAAACTAACTTTTAAAGTCACTTCTACCGAAGCAGACAGAATAGCTAAATCTCGCTATGTGCGCGAGCAAGGAAGCGCTTACGTCAGAGCCCGTGCTGGCTGGGGTTGGGGACGTGCTTCAGTTGGCGGAAACTACAGTAAGCTCGATGTTAAAGCTGTTAATGAAAGCTCTTTTGACTCTTTAACTATGAGTACAGAAATAATTGGTCAAGTGAAACTTCGTTTCCGCACGGAAACTTTCGCGCCAGTGGAAAGTTAACTAATTATCTCAATAATTAAAGTGGGGCATTTTCGGCTAAGCTACCCCACTCTAGTGATTACTAATCAAACCATGGAATAAGACAATTCCGGTAGGTTGGCTTGAGTCGCTACGTCCAATCTACCACTTTCCTTTCCCCACAACTTCTAAGAATTCTATAGCTATATGAGCGATTCTACTCTAGGTGATTTAGTAACCCTAATTACCCAGGAAATGTACGGCACTTTAGATGAAGTAAATACCCAAAATAGTGCCCCAATTAAACTACAGGTGAGTGATGTATATTTTGACATTCCTGCTCACCTATATTTGCAAAACCAAAGACAATCCTCAACTCAAACTAAAGGGGAAAATAACCTACGACTGATGGTGAGTTTACCCTCAACCCTAGAAAACCCCACCGTGGGTAAACTTGGTCGTATTCGCATGACTGTTGCCTTGGAAAAAAACTCAGACTAAGACTCATGACAAATCAACAGGATAACACCGAATGGCAGCTAGCAGATATAGTAGACGCTATAGCTGCAGAAATAGATCGTGCGGAAGACACCCTTTCTCTCAAATCCTACGCCCGTGGTAAATCAATCGGCATTAAACAGCTTAAACTGGATTTAGAAGTAAATTTACGCCACACTCCCGAAGGAGAAATTAAGTTTCGCACCGTTGAACCTGGTAAAAGTAGTGCTACTATTCTCAAGTTAGATTTTGCTCAGATACTCGAGACTCAACTACAAAGTGTACGCAAGGATTTAACTAGGTCTAGAAGCACCCAAACTTTAACAACTTTAGCAGGTATTAGAGACGATGAAATTAAACGATTAAATCGCATTGCTATCTATTCTGTTGACGACCTAGAGCGCTACACTCAAACAGCAGCTATGTTAGCCGAAGTCAGCACTAAAACAGGTATTGAGGAAATTAAAATTCGTCGGTGGCGAGAGTTACCTTTGCTTAGTAAGGTTACACCAACAAAAGGATTGCCTGAAAGCGAAGTTATTATTGAGGGAGAAAATTTAGGCAAACAAGATTCTAATAGTGAAGTTTTATTCCAAGGAAAATCGGCAGAAATTCTCAGTTGGAGTAATTCTCAATTGAGGGTAAAAATGCCCGATGTTATCGGCTCTGGTCTGTTATTTGCTATTATCGATGGTCAAACTACTAACCTGCTCAATTGGGAAAGTGTTGAGCCACCAAAACCCAAGGTTGATTTAGTAGTGCGTGATATCAATTATCTATCTTCTTCAAAGGGAATAGTTTCTTTTGTCGCAGATTTAATTAATCTTGGCGACATAGCCTCTGAGCCTTTTGAAGTACAGTGGTTAATCTCGGCTCCAAATATCAGAACTAGACCTATAGTTAAAAAACATGCTTCTTTACAACCCAACCAAAAATCTAATGACAACAGCGTCAACCATCAATTGAATCTGGGTTTTGGTGAATATAATGTTAGTTTTACTGTAGACCCAAATAATAAGATATTAGATATTAATCGAGACAACAACACTTTCACTAAGAAAATTATTGTAAAAGGTAGGGCTCCTATTGAAAGAACTGTTGAAATCCATAATCCTGACACGGATGATTCTAGTGAATTTATTCCAGCAAACAAGAATTAAGTAAAAGCCAGTTAATCAGAGATAGTAAAGTTACTACAATTGCCATCATCTCCATCTAGCTCTGTGCTGGGTGGAAAATTTTTAAGTAATAAGTAAATCTTGTCTCAATCTTGATAACGCATAATCACCGCCCTAACCTTTATAGCGCTACGCATATAGGTTAGGACAGTATAGATTGCTTAAAAGTAAACAATAACAAGAAAATAGGGAACAGATAAATGTCCTAATGTTGTCCTGTAGCGCTATAACTATGTCCTAGCAAGTTAACTCATCCCTCGGCTAAAGCACGAGGGATTAGAGTGTTGTTTGTTGTTAGTTGTTGGTTGAAAGTCAAACAACAAATAACAAAGCGGTGGGCGGCTATCCCTCCTACGTATAAACATCCGTTGGTTTCTTTGAAAAAATGGGCTTCGGGGCCCTTTCGGTGAGATAATATAAGCTGAATTTGTATAGATTAGAGCAGTTTTTGCCAGGTGAGAGGTACGAAACAACAACGAGTATAGCTTTCTTCTGCCACTTTCAAAGAAGGCAATATCTACAAAATTTCACCCTAACGATAACTCAGGGATTTGAGTATATTTTTGTTTTTTTATTAGGAAATAATATTGTCATAAGAAACCTGCTGCATTCAACAGATCGCTTTATAGACAATCGTTCTAGATTTTAGCAAGTGCAATAGTTTTCCCAGAGTGATAAAAGCGTCCGAGGACAGCAATTACATTCCCTATGAATGTAAATAAATATTTTTGTTTCTTAGAAGAGAGATGATATTTTCTCCTAATTTAACTCTTCTCTTTCACTATTAAAGACAAGGCTTTGAGATGCTCTTCAGCAGTAAATTTACTGTTAATTAACTTGCTACCAGCATTAACGAGATTTCGACGCAGATTTTCATCCAATAACAGTTTTTTAATTGCTTGTGAGAGTGCATTAATATCATTTGGCTGAACTAAAATACCAGTTTCTTCGTGAATTACCCAGGTATCAATTCCTCCCACATTTGATGCTATCACTGCAGAACCATTACGCAGAGCTTCTGCGGCTACAGCACCTAAAGGCTCACCCCAAATAGAGGGAACAACAACAATATCCGCCTCTGTATAGAGTAAATCAATCTCATCGTAACTTAAGTGTCCAAGATACTGAATTGTGACACAAGAATTTTTTTCTTCTGTCTTCTTAATTAGTTCTAGACAGTGTGACCAATAGCTTTCATTTTCTACGACACCAGCAATTTTTAGGATTAGATTTTCTTGAATCTGCACCTGGGCTAGAGATTCAATTAATAAGTGTAGACCCTTCTCTCGGGTAATTCTACCACTAAATACAATTACCGATGATTGTTTATTTGGCGACCCAATCTTGGATTTACTTGGTCTAACTTGCCTAGGTACCACATAAATCTTATCTTCAATTTCTGGAAGATTCTTAACTAGAATCTCTTTCATAAAATTGCTGACGACAATAACTGCATCAACTAATATTAATGATTTAAGTAATTCCAGTCTCGATAATAGCTCTTGCTCAGAAAAACTCCTCTGTGCATGACGCTTTACACAGTATCCCGATTCTATATTCGATAAACATTCTTCTGAAAGAGATTGATAGCAAACTATATTTTCTTCATCCTCAATTGCTCGTAATTCAGTTAAACAGGTGGGAAAGTGATCGTGGATATACCAGAAAAGCAAATATTTCCGCTCAGCTTGGTTTAACTTTTCAACCACACAACTATCGAAAATATTATGAATATATACAATATCAGGATTAATTTCTAAAACCGCATTCAGAACTTTCTCGCCTAACCTTGGATCGCCATTTCTGTTTCCTAGCCCGTCAATTTTACGATGAGATGCGATATCTGATGGCAAGTTTCCGTACAGATGTTCGTAAATAAAATGAGAACTGATTCCTCTCAAAGAAAGCAGCTTTGCAAGACTAGCAATATATTCCTCTGTTCCTCCAAACTTTCCTCCTTTTTCGTTAATATGTAGAATTGATTTAACTTCAAATAAGGTCAACATAATGTTTTAAAATCTTGATTATCTACCTGATGATTATCATTAATTAACAAGCATTGAAGCTAGAGTTTATGAATTATTACCATCACTGGATGCAACTAGATTAAACCAAGTTTATAATGCTGGTAGTGCCAAAAACTACACTTAGAGTGCGATTAGAGAACTTTATTTAGGCGTATATGTTACCTCATCTAAGCAGACTCCAGCTGCTTACGGTACAACCTTGTTAGCGACAGGAAGTTGGCAAGTTAATAAATAACTGGACTTGAGGAAAATAACCAAAAGTCCAGCTCAATAGATTATTAGAAGTAGAGAAATTCCCAATCTAAGCTGCTTTTTTCTTCTTGAGAAATCCACCGATTGCAGTAGCACCAAAAGCGAGGAGAGCAAGTGTGGAAACAGGTTCTGGGACTGCTGTAGTAGTTCCACCAGAACCAATCGTCAAGTTATCTAATGCCATGCGCTGCACATCATTATTTGTATTAGGTAAACCGTCTTCTAAGCCAAAATGAATAGAGCTGATGAGCAAGTCAGAATTAATCCCCCAAAACACGTCTTGGAATTCTGGTAGCAAGAAATTTTCTGTACTCCCATCCCCAAAAGTAACGAAAGCGAATGTTCCAAATACCCCTTCTGCTGTACCTTCAATATCAAAACCAACCCCAAAGACTCCAGAGCTTGTGCCGACCGAGGTTGAGGTAAAATCAAGCAAGAAGGAGCCATTACAGCCTGTACAGTAATAAGGATCTGAGGGCTGACCAGGAATAAAATTGAGGTCAGTAGATCCTGTTGAGGTATACTGAGTTTCCCCAATAATACTGCTTATATTGGCATCTGTGTGTATATCGAAGGTAGCTAAATTTAAGTCATCGCCAGCCAAGTAACCAGGATCCGAGTAGTCATCCACAATGAAGCTATCGAGCTCGCTCTCAAATGTTGAGCGGTCTGAGAATATGGTAAATGCTTCAGCAGATCCAACAAAACTAACCCCAACAGCTACAGCACCCGCAAGTGCAAACATACTTGATTTAAACATTTTTATTCCTCAATGAATAAAAAAAATACTAGTAAATAAAGCGGTATTCTTAAATTGTTACTTATTTTACCAAGTAATTTCTCTTCTACAAAGATAATAAATATGAAAATAATTTTAAAGGTTTTGGAGTAAATTAATTGAATCTTTAAAAGCCTGAGATAATAACTTGATGGCAGCTTTAAAAAGCTTGTAAATAGTATTTGCCAAAAATAATAAATATCAAAAAAATCTTAATTTAAAAGTTTTTTACACCAAAAAGATATAGAAGCTTACTCTAACTAGGAAACTTTTGTTGTCTAGCGCCACGCATATAAGTTAGGACAGGATAGATCGCTTAAAAGTGAACAATAGCAAGGAAATAGGTAACATAGTAAATATCCTAATTTTGTCCCGTAGCGCCATACCTGTTGAAAAAATACAGAGATAAAATGAGACCGTGAACTTTAATTACCAAAGACACTACCCTAGCTTAAAACTTTGCCTCGCCTTGCTACTCGGATTACTTTTTGGTTTAATGATTCAAATTCACCTACCACAACCAGTAGCAGCGCAACATCCTAATACTACTGAGGCAGAGAGAATTAATAATAGAATTGATATTAATCAGCTACGCAGGGATGTACAACGCCTCAATCAGCCTTCTCGTACCAATCGCCCTACCGATATTAACGGAGTTTCGGTGCCGACCACAAGAGAGAGGTTTAACCCACCAGTGGGCGCTAGCGATCCTATGTTTGATCGCTTAGCCACCCTAGTAATTGAATTAAAAGAGAGGGTACAGTTGCTAGAAGCTAAGGTAGCACAACTAGAAGATAAACCCTAAGCTACTAACTAATGCAGTGCTTCAATCTCATCCAATTCCAGATTACCAAAATCAATATCTGAGTTAATCTGGGGAGGAGCATCGCTATGAACTAGCGACTTAAATCTGTGATCGTGTATCAGAGTCTCTAAATCAGGATCTGTTCTCGCCATCTCCCGATTTTCTTCAGGATTGAGATTTATGGCTTCACTCAAATGCTGGATTGCTTCATCTAGCCTACCTTGCTTAGCGTAGCAGCAGGCTTTGTTGTACCAAGCTTCATCATTGTCTGGCTTGAAGTGTAAAGCAGGATCATAAGAAGTTAGAGCCTCCTCATAACGCCCTAAATTCCCCAATGCATTACCCCGATTGTACCAGGCTTGATGATTATAAGGTTTGAAATGGAGAGCTTGGTCGTAGGCTGTAATCGCCTCTTCATAACGCCCCAATTCATCAAGAGCAATTCCCTGATTATACCAAGCTTCATCATTATCAGGACGATACTTCACTGCCTGCTCATAGGAAGTAACAGCCTCTTCATAGCGTCCCAATTCATCGAGGGCGATACCACGATTGTACCAAGCTTCATCCTTCTCTGACTTATATTTGAGGGCTTGATCATAGGAAGCTATCGCCTCTTCATAACGTCCTAAATGACCCAAAGAAACACCACGATTATTCCACGCTTCGTCCTTTTCTGGTTGGAAATGCAATGCTTGATCATAGGAAGCTATAGCATCTCCATAACGCCCCAAATTAAACAAAGCGTTACCCCGATTATTCCATGCTTGGTCTAAATCTGGTTTGATTTTAACTGCTTGGTCGTAGGATTCAATCGCCTCCTCGTAGCGTCCCAATTCATAAAGAGTATAACCCTTATTATTCCACGCTTGGTCAAGGTTAGATTTAAAGCGTAGGGCTTGATTATAGGAATCAATCGCTTCCTCGTAGCGCCCCAAATCGTACAAAGCAATGCCGCGATTATACCAAGCTTGCTCCTTATCGGGCTTAAAGTGCAAGGCATGATCGTAGGAGGTAACTGCTTCCTCGTAGCGCCTCAGTTCATACAAAGAAATACCGCGATTATACCAAGCCTGATCCTTATCTGGTTGGAAATGCAGTGCTTGGTCATAGGAAGCAATAGCCTGTTCATAGGCAGCAGCAGCTACATAAATATTACCCTGTTCCAAGTACAAATCTGGTTTGCGCTTGGGGTTTTGATTCTCCTCCTCAATTAAATCTTGAATCGTTAAAATTTTGAGCCAACGCTCTTGAGGAGTGAAATGAACGTACTTTTGGTACTCACCTTGAGTAATAATTCGCTCTGATTCTTGCTTGACTAAATCACTATCTGTGGGTATCTGGAACACCCCAGAACCCCAATTAAAAGTTTCTGGAGCACGGCGTGTAAAATACTGGAGACAAAAACGAGGAACGACGAAAGCTAAGCAGACATTTAGTCCCGCTTTATTCACACTAGCTTCCTGGTTTAAGCCATCTAAAATAGGTAAGACAGAATTGGGATTAAAATTGATCCCCTCGGATTTTACCCCTGAATTAATGTATTCAAATAGGGCTGTTTCAATACCTGTAATCAACAAAATCTCAATTTTCTGATTTTTAGGATGCTTTAATTTCTCCAGCAAACCAGCCAGATCCGTAGTGGATTTATCTAGAGTAAAAGATTCAATTCTTTTCGGGGAAACATCTTGCTGAATACGCTGACTCAACCTCGGCAACTGTATCGTTGCACAACGCACAAATAAAAATTCAAAACCTTGATTGCGCTTGAGATGACGTTTGAGGTCTTTGTAGTTATTATCTGAGTAGGGGGGGACTTTACTCATAATTTTTACTTCTCTTCCGCTTAGTTTTGCAACTAGTTAGTTTGTATAATTTTTAAAGGAATAAGCTACCAGCAATCGCTGTTTAAAGTTCTTAAATTTTTAATGTCCCTAATCAGGCTAGCTTCGATTGTGCTGGGCAACTATTCCTCAAGCTGTCAGAGTTAAAACCGAGTGTGATTGTTGGTCAAACTATGCGCCACCCCCGATCTCTTGACTTTTAACCTTGTATTTACTAGCTAAGTGTATCCTACCTGAGAATGGAGCAATTTTAGTAATTTTGAATACAAAAAACAACCTATATTGCTACAGTGTAGTTAGATCTCATTCCTAGAATTATTTATAGCATTTTTAACCTACTTTCTGAAGGCTTGAGAGCAAAGAACTACAGCTTTTGCATCATTAGTGAACTTGCCAAGATTTATCTAGTTGCTGAGAGGGAGTAATTTTGCAGCTGGACCATCTTAAACAGCTTAAATTGTCCTTGAATGGAGAAATTTGCCAGTTAATTAACTCTGTAGACCTTAGTCCAACTTTTAGCCTCCAGTTAAAGGATATAATCGAAAAAATGCTTAAAATTTAAGTTTTCAACACGTAGATTTATTTGTAGGGGAATTGCCATGAAATTTGGCATAGATATGGGACATAATGCCCCACCAGATGTGGGTGCATCAGGAATTAAACAGGAAGACAATTTAACTAAAGAAGTTGGTCTCAAAGTTATTGACAAGCTCAAATCTCTTGATTATGAAGCTATTAATTGTACTCCCACTCAAGCTAGCAGCGTCATAGATTCAGTGCGAAAACGTGTGCAAATAGCTAATAATCAAGGTGTACAAGCTTACGTTTCTATTCATTTTAATGCTTTCAATGGTCAAGCCAACGGCACAGAAGTTTTTGCTGTTAGCGATGCAGGGAGAAAACTAGCTAAACCAGTAAAAGATAATCTAGTTGCCCTAGGATTTGTAGATAGGGGAGTAAAAAATGGTTCCCACCTCTATGTGCTAAAAAATACCTATATGCCCGGCATCCTGATTGAATGCTGCTTCATCGATTCTGCCAAGGATATGGGCATTTATGACAGCGAAAAAGTTGCCAATGCCATTGTTAAAGGTTTAACTGGCAAAGATCCTGCAGAAGAAATAGATACAACGATCCAAGTCAGTCCAGAAACAGAAGAAGACATTCTCAAATTACAACAAATTCTGAATACACTCCGTATTCCAGATAGCAATGGTAGAGAATTATTAGAAGATGGTGCAGTAGGACCTGCTACAGAGTCAGCAACTAAAAAATTCAACGAAATCATGGGAATTGGTGACACTGGTAGGGCGACAGCCATAACCTGGAATGCCATTGGTGATATTACCGCCAAACCAACCCTGAGACCAAACCATGCTGAAGGCTTTGCCGTTAGATATATAGAATATCGAGTAGGGGCAGAAATTGACGGTGTCTATGACGCGGAAACCGTAGATGCTACTCGTGCTTACCAAGCAGCCCAAGGTTTAGAAGCAGATGGGATTGTGGGACCAATAACTTGGGATAAGTTAATTGGAGAAAAGAAAATTCCCCTTGCGATCAAAATATTGCGAGATACTATCCTCAAGCAACAACCCATCGATAGCAGCGAAATTAGCGATCCCCTACACAAATATGCTGTCAAAGAGGGAGTACAATTGACCCTGGAAAGTTGGACAGAAGAAGGCAACCATGTCAAAGTGGTTTTAGCAGACGAAACCTTCAACGACTTTAACACCTGGTATGCTTTCAGCGATCACATAGAAATTTGGAAAGATGGTGCGCCCCTGCAACAGGAGCCTGAAGAAGAAATGCCCAAAACGGCAAATCGCACCGATGCTTTCAAATTACCAGGATTTGCCAGCACTTTTTACCTCAATGATCCCATTGTGCCCGATGGACATTTCTATTGGCGCGAAGCCTTACATGGTGGACAACGCATACCCAAATCAAGGGCTCATGTGGATAACATTGTCGCCCTCGCCAGACGCTTGGAAGAAGTGCGGGAAAAATTAGGTGGTAGACAAATTACCATTACTAGTTGGTATCGCCCAGAGCCTTGGAATACCCGTGCTGGTGGTGCACCCTTCTCACGCCATAAAGGTGGTGAAGCAGTGGATATGTTGGTTGTGGGTATGACAGGCAGACAAATGGCAAGCATACTCAGGAATTGGTCTGGTGGTATGGGCATCTATCGCCACTATCCCAATTTATTACATCTTGATATTCGTCCCTACCGTGCTCGTTGGGGTGGTGCTTAAACCTCTATTTGTTACACAATGTTTCAATGGCTCTGTTGCTTGTCTACTTTGAGTTCCAGCTTCTTGTAACTTTGAAGTACATACCCAATTAATATAGTTCGAGCTTACCTGACTTGTCACGAATGGTGAGAAGATAGGTAAGCTGGATTACAAAAAGTAAAGGTAGAAAATATGGCTCACATTGAGTTTGCAAAAGGTATTAAGGAAGATGTTGTGCCTGAGATAAAATTAACTCGAGCTCCTGATGGTAGTAGCGGCACTGCAACTTTTCGTTTTGACAGTCCCAATGCCTTTAGTAAGGATAACAAAGAAGAAATTACTGGTATGTATATGATTGACAGTGAGGGGGAACTTGTCACACGTGATGTGAAAGGGAAATTTGTTAATGGTCTTGCCAAAGCTATTGAAGTTGTATATATAATGACATCATCTGGAGAATGGGATCGCTTTATGCGCTTTATGGAGCGCTATGCTAAAGACAATGGTCTAGAATTCCGTAAATCCTAAGTCTAGTGGTTTATCTCAGCAACGCCTCACCCTGATCCACCAGCTATTAGCGTTACTTTTGCTATCGTCACAGTTAGCGATACCCGTTCTGTGGCAACAGACCGCAGTGGTAAGCTAGGGCAACAGTTACTCTTGGAAGCTGGACATCATGTGGGGGCGTATGCCATTGTCAAAGATGAACCTAGCCAAATTCGAGAGCAGCTGACGCAATCGTGCCTTCGTCAAGAAATAGATGCGATTATATTTAATGGTGGCACAGGTATTGCCCCTAGAGATACAACCTACGACGCTCTAGAAACTTTATTAACAGAAATATTACCAGGATTCGGTGAACTATTTCGCTATTTGAGTTACCAAGAAATTGCCTCCCGCGCCATTGCCTCCCGCGCCATTGCTGGTGTCTATCAAGGAAAATTAGTCTTTTCTGTTCCTGGTTCCTCCAATGCGGTAAATTTAGCAATGACTAAGCTGATTTTGCCGGAATTAATACATTTAGTAAAGCAATTGCGCTCTTAAGTCTGTGGTTAATTGTTAATTATGGATACTTGATTGTCGATTGTGAATGGTTAATTGGGGAAACGGATGATCAACGGTGCTACAGCGTAATTAGAAATAGTAATGACAACAGATGGGTAATGCATTATCAATAACTTCCACTGCTGCTACTTCCCCATCTCATTAAGTCTTCCCCTACTTATTACTTATTACTTATTACTTATTACTTGACTTCTGCAAGAAGTCTAATCTACCCCCCAAGCGAGTAGGCTGTTGATAGATTTTACGCAATGTATTAATGTCTCTAGGGGAAACTGGCGATGGTTGACGCACTTGGGAAAAATACAAAGTATCCGTTTCCACAGTACTATGTCCCCAAATACCCAAAGCATGACCTAGTTCGTGGCGAGCAGTGGCTTGGGTGTATTCTGGAGTTTGGCTAGGACTAATATAAATCTGGAAACGGTGGGCTAAGCGTGATGCTTGTTGAGTTGTGCGGTGCAGATAAAACTCATATTGGGCAGTAGCTGCACGAGCGCGTGGTAAGCGCAATTGACCTGTCTGTGGGTCTCTAGACACTTGCAGAGGCGGTTGTTCTCTCTTAATTATAATATCAGCCATCTCTGGCTTTTCCACCTCTATTAAAGGCAAATACGGATTCCACTCTCCCAGTGCACTAGCAACAGCTTCTGACCATTGCTCAAACCTTAGTTTACTTGCACTTGCCACTGCTGAAACTTCTGGTCGATCTAGATAAACCTTAACCGGAAACTCCCTCCAAATTAAATAGCCTACAGGAGTAGTTTGCACCTCACTAAAATAATCACCAGTATCCTCACTAGCTTTCCATTGTGCCAGAGAAGGGGGTAGAGGATAGGTCTGTAGGGGTGGTAGAGAAGGAGAAGAGGCAACTGCGATTGTTGCTATCGAGATTAAGCTAAGACAAGCAAAAAGTAAAACTTGCCAAAAATTAAGATGTCCTCGGTTAAAAAGACACCTCAATTGATTCAAGATCTTGCTACTCATCTTGAGAGTATCAAAATAAGCCTTTAAGCATTACCAAGCCAGCCAGCACTCAAGACAATCGTTAAACCGATAAATACCACACTCAGCGCCCAAGTAACGCGGTTGAGAGTGTTTTCTGCACTCTTGGCGCTAGTGAATAATTGGGCTTGTCCGCCAATACCTCCAATACCATCACCTTTGGGACTGTGTAACAACACTAGAATTACTAATAAGAGTGCGGAAATTCCCCAGATAATCTGAACTAGCTGATAAACATTCATGCTCTAAACTCTGCTGACTATTGACAATGATTATACAACGGGGGAAAACTTGCTTGTCTTAGCATTTAAACCTCAAAATTTCAGCTAAGATATCAGTTTTCAAGCTTCACAAAGTTCACATTTACGAAGTTAGGAACTTTAGGGTAAAACTATTTGACTTTAAGCTTGACGCTATCATTGATGAGAAGTGAGCATAGGAGATATTAACCTGCTCCCATGCTTATTTGAGAAGATGGCTTTTATTAACCAGAATTTAGGTACAGCTATCCACAGTTTGGATTTATTACTTTGAAAGTTAAGCAGCAATTAAACTATCAGCCTCATCATGGTTCAAATTTTAGTCATTGATGATGACCCAGCAATTCAAATTTTACTCAAACGCACCTTAATTAGCCAAGGCTATGAGGTAAGTGTCGCTAGTGATGGCGCAGCCGGTTTAGCCATTGCCAAAGAAATAAAACCAGCTATGATTGTCTGCGACTGGGTTATGCCACGCATGGATGGTTTGGCAGTATGCCGTCAAATTAAAGCAATACCAGAACTTGCGACCACTTTTTTCGTCCTACTCACATCTCTTGGTGGTATTGCCGACAAAGTCAAGGGTTTAGATGCTGGTGCCGATGATTTTTTGTGTAAGCCAATTGAAATGTACGAGCTCAAAGCCCGTGTCAGAGCAGGTTTGCGCCTACACCAACTCAGCCAAGACTTGAAAAAACAAAAGCAACTTTTAGAGACAGAGTTATCAGAAGCGGCAGAGTACGTCTGCTCAATTCTACCAGAACCAATGCATAAATCCTCGGTAGCAATTGACGTACGCTTTATCCCTTCCCGTCAGTTAGGTGGTGATAGTTTTGACTATTATTGGCTTGACAGCGATCATCTTGCGATTTATCTTCTAGATGTTTCTGGTCATGGTTTACGTGCAGCACTACCCTCTCTGTCAGTGATTAATCTGTTGCGATCGCGAGGACTACCCCAGGTTAATTATTACCGACCTAGTGACGTTTTAAGAGGACTCAATGAACTGTTTCAGATGAGTGACCGTAACGATAAGTATTTTACTATTTGGTATGGGGTTTACCAATGTAGTCAGAGACGTTTAGTCTATTCTAGCGCTGGACATCCACCTGCTATCTTAATCACTGCCTCTAATCGAGAGATACAAGTAGATTACTTGAAAACCCACGGCTTTCCAGTGGGAATGTTTCCTGAAACAGAATATGTGGATGGTTATTGTGGGGTGGCTAAAGCAACTAGTCTCTACCTATTTAGCGACGGTGTATATGAACTAAATCAAGTAGATGGTAAACTCTGGAGTCTGGAAGAATTTATAGAAGAGTTGAAACACTATCAGTTAATGCCCCATCGCCATCTGGATCATTTAGTGGCGCAGACGAAAATAGTGAATAATGGTGATAACTTTGAGGATGACTGGTCTTTGATGCAGGTAGATTTTGATTAGGTCAAACTACTGGGTTTTGAAGCTTATCCCTGATTGTTAGAGAGACCCAGTAATTTGAATTAATTGTTAATTACTATTTGATTTCTGCCCTTCCAAGATAGCATCCTTAAAAGCCTGTTGGTCAGGAAAAATTTCGAATACTTTGTCCATACTAGTTAACTCAAACAACATCCTAATTTGGTCATTAATGGAACAAAGATACAATTGGACATTGAAAGAGCGAGTTGTTTTCAGGCACAGAACTAGAGCACCTAAACCAGAACTATCCATAAAAGTAACATCTTGAAAGTCAATTAAGATAGCTTTGCTACCCTCCTCGACAATTTGACTTACTGTCTGGCGAAATTTAGCCGCTTTAGTGCTGTCCAAAATACCAGATGGTTTAACAATTTTTAGTTTTAGATCGGAATTCATAATCAAAAAAAATATTCAGACTTTGCCAGTATAGCTGTGGTTTTTGCTTTGAGCTAGAAATACATCATGGTGAGAGTGTAGCCCGATGATGATTGCAAAGTGCCAGAAGTCGTGAATCGTAGAAGATCCCATCTCACCATTCAAGCGAGTGTCAACTTAGATAGTACTTGTTAAATTAAAGCAAATATATTTTGAGCAAGCACCGCAGTCGGATTTATGAGCAAATCCTTTGCCTTACTGACAACTTCTGTTTTTTCTTTCCTTTTTTGTTCTGGTTGTCAGCAGTTTTTGCAAGCAGATTCTCCTGTAGCGGTAATTCCTCCTCTTCAGGCAGAACCAGAACCAATTCTAACGCCCCTTGGTCCCCCTCCTCCTTTCCCTTTACAAGCTCTTAATGATGCTCAACCTCTCACTTGCTGTAAGGAAACTTCCTTAGGCTGGGATGAGCAAATCTGGCGTAGCGATAAACAGGAATTGCTCCAAGCCATTGACTACAGTTTAAGCTATCTGGCTTCTTCATCTGCAGCGAGAGCTTACAGAAATTATCCTTTCCCAGAGATTACCAGAGAGCGGGTGCTAAATAGCCTACAACGCTTCCGCCAATTGCTAGTAGCAGCAGCATCTCCTGTACAGTTGCAAGCATGGGTACAACAAGAATTTACCTTTTACCAAGCCATCGGTGAAGACGGTTGGGGTAAGGTATTATTCAGCGCCTACTACGAGCCAATTTATGAAGCATCCCGTGTTGCTACGCCAGAATATCGCTATCCTATTTATCGCAAGCCTACCAATTTAGACCAATGGTCACTGCCCCATCCTACCAGAGCAGAACTAGAAGGGGAAGACGGCTTAAAAAGTAACTCCAAAATTAAAGGATTAGAATTATTTTGGCTCAAAGATCGCTGGCAAAGCTATCAAATTCATCTCCAGGGTTCTGCCAAATTGCGTCTCACTGACGGTAGCGAAACCAGTGTCAACTATGCCGCAAGTACTCGCCGTGACTACGTTAGCATTGGTTGGGAGTTGGTGCAAGATGGCAAGTTACCTTTAGATACATTAACTATGCCTCTAATTGAAGACTATTTTAAACAGTATCCAGAGGAATTTCACCCCTATCTTAACCGAGATCGCAGCTTTGTCTTTTTCCAAGAAACAAAGGGCAAACCTGCCAAGGGTAGTATTCAAAAATCTCTCACTCCAGAGCGCTCCATCGCCACTGATAAGTCTCTCATGCCTCCTGGTGCTTTGGCACTAATACACACAGAAATTCCAGAAATTGAGGCTACAGGGGAAATAGAAATGCGCCCCATCAGTCACTATGTGCTCGATCAAGACGCAGGAGGTGCGATTAAGGGTCCAGGAAGGGTAGATTACTTTCTTGGCTCAGGAGAGGCGGCTGGGAAGCGAGCTGGAGTTACCCGCAGTTACGGGCAATTGTACTATTTGTTGCTTAAGTAAAATAGCTTTCCCTGCCTAATATTCCTATTTCTTGGATCTTGAATCCAGGAAATAGCCCTGGAGGATAAGTCAAAGTTCCTCAACTACTGGCACCCCATCTTCTTGTACCCAGGCTAAACGCTTCAGTCGACGATTGCGGGCATACTCCCGAATTTGTTCTGGCGAATTACCAGTTAACTCTAATTCTACCCGTACCAAAGGCTCCGAATCTCTCAACTTTTGGGCGTAGGTAAAAGCAGCAACCTCTGCTAGAGGAGTTTGGGGAATCACCAACCAATCGCTAGCCAAAGTTTCCTGGGGTAACTTTGATGTATTCAATAAACAGGAGTGTAAATCATCTAAACTGAGGGCAAAACCAATTCCTGGCGCACCTTTTTGTTGGGGATGGTATAACTCCAATAACTTATCGTAGCGTCCTCCCTGACCGAGAATGCGCGTAGTATTGTCCTGGACACTCACCACCTCAAAAACAATTCCGGTGTAGTAGTCGATGGTTTGCAGTAAACTTAGATCCAAGATTAAGGGCAAAGCTCCCCCACAACTCTCCTCTATTAGGGAAACCAGGGATTTAAGATTATTAACCATTCCCATCCCTTCAGAATCTAAATCTAAAGCTGCCACTTTTTGCAATACATCTGCTGGTTGACCACGCAAATCAAAAAGCAACATTGCCCTGTGCTGTAATTCTTCCGTTAAAGGCAATTGCGACAAAGCCACATAATCGAGGTGGGATATACAGTGACGCACTTTTTGCCTAATCGCTTCAGGAAAAGGAGATAACAGATAATTTGTTAATCCCGCATTGCCTAGAACTAAATACCAATCCCCTAAATCCAGACTGCGCAAGCAATCATGCAGCAATAGGAGTACCTCTCCATCCGCCAGATGACCACCTGCACCCAAAAGCTCCACACCCGCCTGATAAAATTCTACCTGACGACCGTGGTGTTGCCCTGAGTCGCGACGAAAAACATTCGCAGTGTAGTAAAGTCTTTGGGGATAGGTACTACCTGCCATCTGGTTTGCTGATGCCCGCGAGATTGAAGCCGTTAATTCAGGGCGTAAACCTAAAGTCCCTTCAGCATTATCTCGCAGTTGCATTACAGTGGAGCGCTCAATAGCACCACCCGCCATTAAAGTATCCAGCGATTCTAGAGTTGAGGTAATAATGCGCTGATAGCCCCAGCGCTGGAATACTTGTCGCAAGCGCTCAGAAATCCAGGTTTTTTGGGCAACTTCCAAGGGAAGCAAATCCCTAGCACCTGCTGGCGGTTGGTGAATCATCTTTGATTATTTAGTGAATTACATACTTCAAAGATTTTAAAACCTAGGCAGTACTCTTGAGACATTGATTCAATTTTTACCTACTTTCGCCTGCCACCAAATAGCCCGCCCAAAATACCACTACCACTAGTTTGAGTAGCTTCAGGCTTTTTAGTTTCTGGAATAATTTTTTCTTTAGTTATTTTCTCATAAGCATTTTTGACCTTGATTATGGTGGGGTCTTGCTCATTTACTTGCCAAGCCTTTTTAATATGTACTCTTGCCATACCCTGTTGATTTTGCTTGAGATAAGCCCAGCCAATTAAAGCATGGCAGACACCATTGGTTGGTTCTAGCTTAATGGCATCACGCAGCTCTAAAACTGCTTTGGAGAAGCTATTTTTGTCGATATATCCCTTGGCACGACGAATATAGTTGTCAACGGGTGATATTGTTTGCTTTTCTGGGGCTGAGGTTTGCTGTTGGCTACTTGCTTCCTTGGTTGCACTCTTAGGTGCTGCACTCTTAGATGCAGGTGCTTTTTGCGGGGCTTTCATCCCTTTGCCCTGGGTACGCATCAAATATACCAGGTTCAGCTCACTGATTTGGGCAATTCTCTCTAAAACTTGGTCCAGAGAACTATATTGCTCTACTGCCAAACTTTGCAGAGCATTTCTATAGGAGCTTTCAATATTAGCACCAGCCCTGGATAAATCCTGAGCAACTTCACTGGCAATGCTAGCACCACTACCCTCCGTTGCCAAACGCTTACCCATCTGCGTCAGCACCATCTGATACTCTTGACGACGGGATTTGTCTTTGTACAACTGTTCATAGGCAGGGTTAACGAGTTTAGATAAAATTTCACTCGCCAACTTTTTACTTGCTTCATCTTTGATTTTCCGACTGTCGGGGTGCAGGCTACGGGTAATTTTGAGATATCTTTTCCGCACCTGATTGGCATCTGCATTAATCGGCACACCTAAAACCGCGTGATGATCGCCACAGTCGCTAAACTTAAATAGTCCACGTTCGATCTGGAATGACATAGGGGGTGATTTGCATCTCCTTGCAAAAAGAATTTTCTTACTAGTATGGTTTATGCTCCATCACAGTCGCCAGTGGCTGTTTGCCTCCAAAGCAAGTCCTACTCTGGTTTTAAGGGCAAGTTTTTTTGGCAACTGTTTATGCTCTCATCGAAGGAAAAATTTAGATAGCAGCAACAAAACAGGTAAAATCCCTTTAGCGTCGATAATAACCTCTGGCTAAAATAAATAAAGTCAGTGATGAACCAGAAATAGAACAAATTCTCAACTCAATTGTACTTGGCAAAACACCCTTAATGTAATATACTACCACGCTGCTAGAGGCGGTGTCTTTTGCAATGCTTCGCTCAGAGTGCTGTGTAACTTACCGTTAGTAGCTAAAATCCGACCGGAATCAAGATCCAAAGGACTACCATCATAGGCACTAAGCTTACCACCTGCTTCTTGCAGGAGTACAATCCCTGCGGCAATATCCCAGGGACGAATTCCCCTTTCCCAATAGCCATCTAGCCTACCACAAGCCACCTGTGCCAAATCCAGTGCTGCAGAGCCTCCACGTCGAACTCCTTGAGTAAGATGGGTGAGATAGCAAAATTCAGCGTAGTTGTTGTCTTTAGTTTCCCTGCGATCATAAGCAAAGCCTGTTACCAGTAAACTTTTACTAAGTTCACTCACCTGGGAAACACTGATAGGACGACGGTTAAGGGTTGCTCCTAAGCCACTAGCCCCACGAAATAATTCTTGGCGAAAGGGATCATAAACCACACCAACTTGGGGAATACCATCAATTAATAAGCCAATAGAAACTGAAGCCACAGGATAACCGTGGGCATAGTTAGTTGTACCATCAAGAGGGTCAATTGCCCAAAGATATGGACTTTGCTGATTACCCAACTTTCCCGATTCTTCAGCCAAAATAGCATGCTCAGGAAAATGAGTACGCAAGACTTCTAAAATAACCGCTTCTGATTCCTTATCAGCAACAGTGACTAAGTCTCCAGCACGACCCTTTTCTTCCACAGTGGTAATTTTACCCCAGTTATCTTGCAAAATTACTCCAGCGCTGAGGGCAGCTTCGGTGGCAATATCAAGAAATATCGATAACTTTTGAGCGTCGTTAGGCACCATCTTCTCTTGTTTTTCCTAGTTAGTTTTGCTTGCGAAATTCTTGAGGAGTCAAAGACATGGGTTCCTGAGGATTCCAAACTCCCAAACCCATCAGACGGGCATATTCTTGGGCATGGAGGAGACGTTGAGTATATTTATCCTGGGTAGCATCACTCTTGACAAGAGCATAACCAGCTAAAACCAACTGCTCATTCACCAATCGGTCATTATGCCACAGATATGCCCAACGACGACCATAACTATCTTGGCGTGAATATTCTTCCTCCAAAATGACTGATGGTTGGCTCTGTTGCCCACTCAACAAGTTTTCCAGTTGTGCTTTAGCAGCTAAACCCCAGGGCTGTTGACGCAAATCCGGCGCTGCAATGCCCATCAGTCGTACCCGTTCCATAATTGCAGGTTGGCTTTGATTGATAATTACCTCTATGGTTTGTCCACTAATCACACGCTGCACTTGAGCATGAGTACCCTGTAAGAAAGAATTTGGCTGACGACAACTAGAAAGAAAAATTAGGCAGAAACAGCAACCACAAATTGCACTGAATGCCCTCAATTTAGTCTTCATCCAAAGGCAGTCCAAACCTCACTTTACCCCTAGCAAAATAGCGTCCAAACTGAAGCTCATAAACTTCATCTTCATCTTGAGTTTCCACCTCAAGGTTAGATTTAGCATAGCTAACACATAGTAGAGCATATCCTCGATCACGCAATTCCGGTGAGAGTCCCATCGCTTCTGGCTGGTACACTTCTCCTTGAAGTATACGTACAGCACAGGTGGTACAAGCTCCATTGCGACAGGCAAAGGGTAAATTAATGCCTTGCTCCTCTACGCTTTGTAGAATATACCTATCTTCAGGCACAACAACAGTGTGTCTTTGTCCTGTTTGGCGATAATGAATCTGGATCCTGTGGCAATTATTCATGGCTTTAATTTTAGGGCAAAAGGGTAAGACGAGATTTAGCTTATCAGGGGTGATAGGTTACTGACTAATGCCCAATTATCGCTAAAAATGTTAAGTTGGCTGAATAAATTGACAACTACTCTACTTGCTGTAGAGATAGGTGGCGGAACTTTGCCCAGAAACAAAATCGGAATTGAGGAAATTCCACTATGCTAATTTGTCCCCAATGCGAGTTTGAAAACCCCGACGATAACAAGTTTTGTCAAAGATGTGGAACTTCTTTGACGCACAAAACTTGTTATGAGTGCGGTGCCAGTATTTCCTGGGAAGCACAAGAGTGCTTTAATTGTGGTGCTAATGTGGCTAGTGTTTGGTGGGCAACTATTTGGCAGCTAGAAAAATTTGCTCAACCCACAGCAACCAAAGCAAAATCTATCAAAGAAGAACCTAAAGCGACAGATTTTGCCAACCAATCTAAACCTCACAAGAGTGGTTTGCAAGTCTATATCGATCCGGAGCAGCGCTATTATCTAGAACAAACCCTCGATCTAGAAATGGTGCCAAAATATTTCAATCAGGTGCAACAGGTTAAGGTGATCGATACAGATCCTTTGCAAAAACCGTTACTAGATCGATATTTAGATTGGCAACAGAAGAAGTTAGTTGAGAGTGAGTCTGGCAAACCTGCCGATTTACCTACAAGTAAATCCCATGACTGGCAAGATTTGATGGCGATTCCCGATCTGGCTTACTCTTACTTACAACTACAGGAATCTTGTACTCCCGCAGTACCAATAATTCATGATGCTTGGCAATGGCAAGGAAAAGCGACAATTTTGCTTGAAGTGCGCCAAGACTGGCAACCTTTAACTGAGTTATGGTTTCAAGAACAAAGGGATCCATACCAGATTAAGTATTGGCTCGAAGAAATGGTGATTTTGTGGGCGCAACTTGCTCCTGTGGGCTGCTGTCAGAGCCTACTAATAGAAACTAATCTTTGTGTAGACGAAAACCAAATTTTATGTCTACGAGAGCTCTATAGCGATTATGCTGAGCAACAACCTAGTCTCCAAGATTTAGCACAACTGTGGCAAGGTTGGTCAGATCGCACAGATTGGAGTCAACAACATCCTCTTAACCTCTTAATTGACCAGATGTTACAGGAAAAGATCTCCACAGTTGAAGAGTTGCAATTGCAACTCCAAGATCTTGAACTCAGTGAGATTAATCCAGATCAAGATACTCTCAAAAAGCAGCAAGGAGCAATAGTTCCTGAGATTGAAAACGACGATAGTCCAACCCTGACTCCAGTATCAGACAATTTTGCCAAGGGAGGTGATAACGACGTTTCGGAAATGCAGACAGTTGTACTGCCAATGCAACTGTCTAAGCTCGAAAATGCCTCCGCTACCGATATTGGCTGTCAGCGCCACTACAACGAGGATTACTATGGCATTGAAACTTACATTAGTAGACAGGAAAATAATTTTGGTAAGCGAGTACAAGCTAAGGGACTATTCATCGTCTGTGATGGTATGGGAGGACACGAAGGAGGAGAAATTGCCAGTGCTTTAGCAGTCAACAGTCTCCAGGAATATTTCCAACAGCATTGGCACGATCAACTACCCGATTTAGAAACCGTCCGCAAAGGTGTATTGAAGGCAAATCAGGATATTTACGATCTCAATCAAGAAAGAGCCAGTTCCGGTAACCAGCGCATGGGTACCACATTGGTTATGGCTCTAGTTCATGATACTAACCTTGTCATTGCCCATGTGGGGGATAGTCGGATTTATAGCTATACGCGCAAGCAAGGTTTGGAACAGCTTACAGTTGACCATGAAGTTGGTCAAAGAGAAATTAAATTAGGAGTTGCACCAGCAGTTGCCTATGCTCGTCCTGATGCCTATCAACTGACTCAGGCATTAGGACCACGTAGTAGTGATTTCCTAGATCCGGATATATATTACCAGGAAATAAATGAAGATACTTTGCTGCTGTTATGCTCCGATGGTCTATCTGACAATAATCTCATCGAAGAGAACTGGAAAACCCATCTTGCTCCTCTAATTCGTTCTAAGGCTAACCTAGAAGAAGGAATGCTTAATTTAATTGAATTTGCTAATCAGTATAATGGTCATGACAACATCACTGCGGTGATGGCTCGTATCAAGGTGCGTCCCAATTTGGAGCAACAGCATCTTTACTAACTAAGGATGCTGACTATCAGTAACTAATATTTCTACCACTCGGCTAATTTTGGCGGGAATTTCCTGAGTGCATCACACTACCAATTTGAATCAATCTCGCTACTAGTTATTGTCTCAGGACTTATGTCTCTGAGCGATTGTTCCTTTTTTGCTCATCACTTCTGCTCATGCTATGGTCAGCTTGACCCTCCTCCACCCAAGGGAGCATACAATAGTCCAACAGTGGCACTTTCGCGATCAAAGTGTAATTCACATTGGTCGTTCCCTAGGAAACGATATTGTTCTCGATAAATTCCCCAAAGTATCTCGCCATCACTTGGAATTGCGCCAAGTTAATGTTTCTGTTTGGCAACTTACTAGTAAAGGTACCAATGGTACTTTCCTCAATGGCACATTAATAACTCAAAGTTTAATCAAGAATGAAGACTTAATTCGACTTTGTCGTGGAGGTCCTCTATTGCGATTTAATACTCAAGCAGTAGGGGAACTTGCTCAAGCCAACAATGGGGTAGTGCCTCCTAAACCCAAAATCTGTAACCACGCAGGTAACCCTGCCAATAGCCTCTTCTGTATGCGCTGTGGTCAACCTCTAGTGGAGCAAGAAAAATTTATTGGTCAATACCAAATTTTGCGCCAATTAGGACAGGGAGGAATGGGGACAACTTATGTGGCTTGGGATAAGAAAAGTACAGTAACCATTTCACCTCAATTATTAGTCCTCAAAGAAATGAATGCGGAGATGGCAAATAATCGCAAAGCACAAGAATTATTTGCTCGGGAGGCTCGTATTCTCAAAAATCTTGATCATCCGGGCATACCAAAGTATTATGACTTCTTTTCTGAGGGTGATAAAAACTATCTGGCGATGGAATTAATTCATGGTCAGAATCTAGAACAACGAATTTATGGACAAGGAGTGGTAAGTTTCACACAAGCTGTGGCGTGGATGCTGCAGTTGTGTGAGATTCTCACCTATCTTCATTCCCTTAACCCACCCTTGGTTCATCGAGATATCAAGCCAGCTAATTTGATGCTGCGTCACCGAGACAGCAGAATTATGCTCCTCGATTTTGGAGCTGTCAAAGAAATTGGTACACCTTTTGCTACTCGCATCGGTGCTGCTGGTTATAGTGCCCCAGAACAGGATGATGGTAAACCCTGTCCCCAGTCAGACATCTATGCAATTGGTTCGACATTAATTTTCCTGCTTACAGGTCAAGAACCAATTTCATTTTGTAGCCGCAAAGTTGGTCGTTCTCGATTTAATCTAGAGCGAGTTTCTCAGATAGTGCCAAGATTGCGCCAGATTATTAATAAAGCTTGTGCCTCCAAGGTTAGCTTGCGCTACCAAGATGCCCAAGAATTAGCTCAGGCTCTAGCAGCTTGCTTTTAATACCAGCACTGGCTGTTAGCAACTGCTACTCTTAGTTCGGGATAACTTTGATGGCTTGATGATTAATTAACTTTGTCACCCTGGAAACTGCGGTTATAGACTATCCAAATTAGAACTATTGGAATGGTCAAGACATCATTGGTGAACTTTAATTAATCTTCATCCCAAGCTTCTACAAGTAAAAGATCGCTCACAGGATCCTGAGTGGTAAAGCCAAATTCAAGTAGTTCTTTTTTCCAGTAAGACCACTTATCACCGTAGAGTAGGGCGATTTTCCAGAGGCTGTCTTCTGGTTTGAGAACTTTGGATTCAACCAATGAACGTACTTGGTTTTGTAACTTCACCATAGGGTGAGCAACTTGATTAGTCATACTCTAAATCTTTGAAAAATAGTTTTCGTAAATCCTTTGTTGAGCGTGCTTCCTAACCGCCAGTTTCTTTCCAAGGTGCAGGGAGTAAGATACCAATGGGAATTCACACTACATATTTTTAACGCAACCAAGTACCATTACGCAACCCCAAAAAGGTTAAAATGCGGAAATTACTACTTTTGGTTCGGTCTGCACAGTTGAATTTAATTGGTTGTTCAAGGGGTGAAAGCTAGGTGTAGCATACCTAACTAGGAGCAAGCAATAATTAGTTGAGTTAGATAATACTTCAAGAACTATGGCAGGCAAAATTAAGAAAGGAACTTTAGTGCGAGCGGTAAAAGAACAGCTAGTCAACAGCGTAGAAGCCTATGCTAGTGATACGCGCTTTCCCAATTATCTTTTTGAGAGTAAGGGAGAAGTAGTGGAATTGGCAGGTGAATATGCATTGGTTAAGTTTTTTGTACCAACACCTAACATTTGGTTACGATTGGATCAGCTAGAATTAGCTGATTGAGCTATGGTCGTCTTCTCCCCAGTGGAATTTAGCCTGTAGTACCTGGCAAACTTGCTGCTGTACCTCAGTTTCGGGCAAGTTTGCCTCAATACGTACCATGCGTTGGGGATCAGCTGCAGCTAAATCACGAAAGCCCTGTCTAACTCTTTGGTGAAAAGCGAGATCAGCCTGTTCCATGCGATCAACAGAGCCGCGTTTTTTGGCTCTAGCAAGCCCCTGTTCCACGTCGATATCAAACCAAAGGGTCAAGTCACTAGTTAAGCCTAGAGTGGCAATTTGGTTCAGTTGGTGGATTAATTCTAGGTCAATACCACGACCATAGCCTTGATAAGCAATAGTAGAATCTGTGTAGCGGTCACACAAAATAATTGCTCCTTGCTCTAACTTAGGTTTGAGGAATTGTTCCACGTGCTGAGCACGATCTGCTGCATAGAGAAGTAGTTCTGTTCGTTGGTGCAGTGCTCCATTTTCCCCTAACAGTAACAGATGGCGTAAATCCATGCCGATTTCTGTTCCTCCTGGTTCCCGGGTTTTGTACAGGGAAATGTGGTTGGGTACACAGGTTTGTAGCCAATCAAAGGTTCTTTCGATTTGCGTTGTTTTACCTGCTCCTTCCACACCTTCAAAGACGATTAACTTGCCCATCATCTTTTGTTATTAATCAAAATAGTTCTCTCTAATACGAAATCCGGTTTGCATAGTACCACCTCTTGAGATACTAGGCACAAGGCACAAGGTAATGCTGAGCAAGATTAGTTTGAGCAACAAAAGACAGCCATTGATAGACAGCTTCTACCAAGCGGATTTAGTATTGACTCAGCAATTGTCTTGATTTTAGACTCATGGTATCGACCAGGGTCACGATAGGCTTTTTGCAACTTTAGAAACTACCTTGTGTTGCGCCCACAGCAAAAACTCCGGGTAAGCTTTAGATATGATAGGAAGAACTAGATCAACAATCATTACGGTTAGTTTGCTATGGCACGATACGTTTGTAGTTTCAGCGTTGCCAATCCCCCTGAGGATCTACATCATTCCTTGATTGATGTACTCAATTCGTGCAATTTTGACATTATCTACCACACCCCTGACTATTTAATGGCAAGGGAAATACCAGGTCAAATTTCTTTCTCCAAACTAGTCACTGCTGAAATTCTCATTGACAAAGACATTATTGGAAACAATGAAGTGCGCATGAATTTGGTTCTCAAGAACGAGGAATTGCCACTTCAGATTAACAATCACTGTCACCAAATTTTTGATCTAGTTAAAGCAGCATTCTTAGACCATAGTCAATGGCAAATCCTTGACCGTGTGGGTTAAGCAGAAATAATATTTTTACCTATGAATTTGCCTAATCGTCCAGCTTCTAATCTGTTGCAGTGGTTACAGGATGCTGCTGTGGAAATTCCTATCATTGAGGTAGCTACAGTAGCATTGCGTAACTTGGTAGCAGCTTACATAGATTTACTGATGGAACAGCAACTACCTGCTACTGTTTGGGTGAAGCCTGGTAGTGAGGATTGGTTACCAGAAATTGAGCGCTACCAGCAGCAAGGATTTACGGAGAAGATTTACCTGTGTGCTGCTCAGGAAAAGGGAATCAGAGGAAAGCAACTGGAGTATCCTAACTCAGTTATTTTGTCGCTACCAAAGCAAAGTTTGTTAGCTAACACAGCTTTTTTTGTTGTTTTCTCCAAGAAGTTTAGCGCTTTAATTGTGGCAGAACAATTAAGTGGTCGTAATCAATCAATTTGGCGAGTTGGCTGTAGTTTGGAGTCGATAGCTGTTGCAACTGCACTGGAAGCAATTCAGCAAGATTTGGGAATTAAGGATGAGGTTGAAGCTGACACAGATACCAAAACATCAGCCACCGATACTAAGCTAGTAGCTAACCTCCTGCTCAAGCAATTACAGCGTTCAGAAACCTCCCCATCACTTCTGGTAGAGCAAAAAGCACAAGAGGAAGAATCGGCGAAGGTTCAAAGTTTTATCCGTCAAGTGGCTCAGGAGTTGCGAACTCCTTTAACCCACATGAAAACTGCCTTAAGCATACTAGAGTCGAGTAAACTAAAACTAGCTCAGCGCCAACGCTACTTGGAGATGCTGCGCCGACAATGGGAACACCAGAATTCCCTGGTTTCAGGTTTGCTGGATTTGATGGAGTTAGAATGTGTCTCCCCTGAAGGTTCTATTACTCCCCTGGCTTTAGCAGAATTTATTCCTGGTATTGTTAGCACTTATCAGCCTCTAGCGATGGAAAAGGGAATTCAGCTGGGTTATACAATTCCCCCTAATCTCCCTGAGGTCAGTTTTCCTAGTAATGAATTGAGGCAGATTCTTATTAATTTACTCAATAATAGTCTCAAGTTTACTGCACCCAAGGGCAAGGTTGCGGTACAGATATCTCTAGCGGGGGATTATGTACAGCTAGCTGTGAGTGATACAGGAGTTGGTATTTCCCCAATCGATTTACGTCGCATTTTTGATAGTTTTTATCGAGGACGAGTTAACCTCAGTGAAGATATTACAGGTGCAGGTTTGGGCTTGACTATTGTTCAGCAATTACTGCAACGCTATGGTGGTTCCATATCTGTAGCTTCTCAAGTGAACAAAGGTTCCAGTTTTAAGGTACTATTGCCAACTGCAAAGCAAGAGTAGGGAATTAGTGGAGTTGCACAGGCATACCATTAGCTATTCCTATGACCAAACAACAAACAATAAACAACAAAAGATGGTTAGTCTAACTCCAAATCCAAGTTTTAGTTTAATGATTCGCGTGCGTATCCCTAATCGCCAAGGAATGCTAGCGTTAATTATTCAATCAATTGCAGAGACTGGTGGTAGTATTGGTGAAATCAGATTGCTGGAACAAACGCGCCAGATTTCAGTGCGTGAGTTAGATGTAGATGCTTCTGGAACCGAACATGGCGAGCAAATTATCTCTGGGATTAAAGCCTTAGCTGAGGTGGAAATCTTGGAGTTTTATGATCGCACGTTTAAGCTTCATGAGGGCGGGAAAATTCGCATGGTGAGTAAGCGCCCTCTAACTGCCCAATCGGATTTGGCAATGGCGTATACTCCTGGTGTTGGTCGTGTTTGTAAGGCGATTGCGGCTTCTCCAGAGGAGGTTTATCGCTACACAATTAAGGCTAATACTGTTGCTATTGTCACTGATGGTAGTGCTGTTTTGGGTTTGGGAAATTTGGGTGCGCAAGCTTCTTTGCCAGTTATGGAAGGTAAAGCCATGCTGTTTAAGGAGTTTGCTGGTATTGATGCTTTCCCCATCTGTCTGGTTAGCCAAGACACTGACACTATTGTTGAGACAGTGAAAAATTTGGCTCCTGTATTTGGTGGGGTTAATTTGGAGGATATTAGCGCGCCGCGTTGTTTTGAAATTGAACGCCGACTGCGCGAAGAAGTAGATATTCCCGTCTTCCACGATGATCAGCACGGTACAGCAATTGTTTCTCTAGCAGCTTTGTATAATGCCCTGAGACTGGTCAAAAAGCCTCTAGAAGCGGTACGAATTGTGATTAATGGTGCTGGGGCTGCGGGAGTTGCTGTAGCCCGTTTATTGCGCAAAGCAGGGGCGACTAGCATTTGGATGTGCGATTCCCAGGGGATTATTAGTACTCAGCGTGAAAATTTAACCCCACAAAAGCAGGAATTTGCGGTGGAAGCTAGTGGCTCTTTAGCTGAGGCGATGCAAGGTGCTGATGTGTTTCTTGGTGTCAGTGTACCAGGAGTGGTATCGCCGGAAATGGTTGCTTCAATGGCACAAAATCCCATTGTGCTGGCGATGGCGAATCCGATTCCCGAAATTCAGCCAGAATTAGTAGCAGATAAGGTGGCTGTAATGGCGACGGGGCGTAGTGATTACCCTAATCAGATTAACAATGTGTTGGCATTTCCTGGTGTCTTTCGCGGTGCTTTAAACTGTCGCGCAGCAGAAATTACGACAAATATGTATCTCGAAGCTGCTAAGGCGATTGCGGCTTTGATTCCAGAAGCGGAATTGGGGAAGGAGAATATTATCCCTTCTGTGTTTGATCCCAGAGTTGCTGACACTGTTGCTAGTGCGGTGGAGAAAGCAGCACACCAAGATGGTGTGGCGAGATTGGAGGTATAGCACTACGCCCAGGGTTTGGGGATGCGCAGCAGGGCTGTTTCATGCTCACAAAAATTTTCCCAGATTGGGGAAGCGCTGGAGATGGGGAAGGTGGGGAAAACTAACATGGAGCAAAACAATCCAAAATTAAGCAGAGCCAGAATTCTGGACTTCTAGCCCTATCTTCCCATTCTCTCAAGGGTATGTTTTTAACGAAGTGTTGACACTCTCCGCACTAGAAGTGACGGAGATTCTTTAGAGGAGGTACTCAAATTGAAATTGAGCATTGCTCGTAACAACCACATCAACTTCCCGTACCGTAGTACCAAAAAGTCGGCAGTCCACACGGCGGTGCCAATTGCCCCTACTCTCTCCGACATCAATGTCATTGAGGCTACTTTAAAAAAAGTAAATGTGATTCGCTCTCTAAAAATACTCTGCTTGCGAAGGGCTGGAAAAGGAGTCTTTGACTGGGTATCCATTTCGGAGTACCTCCATTTAACCTCAGCGTCCCGACGCTGGGAGTTTCACCCTTTATTTTTAGGTCATCGCGTCTATGGTTAGTATACACTTTCAAAAAAGCTAATTTTGGAGAAAACTTTCAATTACGGCTCAAGCCGTTAAACTATTGTTCCTCTGCGCTTCTTTAGAGGCACACTTTCCCAATTGAGTAATTCATGATTTCTCAATTTAGTGATACCAAATCCGCTTTAGCAGCACTAGTTTTACTAAACCCTACAAGCTAGTTCTAGAGTTTGTTTCAGTATTTTTTATAACTAGCCTATATAAACAGGATTTGGTATGAGAACGTAAAAACAAGTTTTTCTTCCCCTGCTTTCCCCGCTTCCCCTGCTTCCCCTGCACATCTGAACCCTTGAATCTAAAATTCATACCCTTGTAAGATCTCCCCATTCCCCCATTTCCCTTGCCTCCCCATGAAGCTTACACTATTACCAAGGATTGCCAATAACAGTAAAAGCAGACCAGAAGTAGGGGTGGCTGAGATCTCGAGCTCTCAAATTTGAGAGTTGTTCTGGTAAATCTATTGTGCTTGTAGGAGTAACCAGTTGACCTGATTCGATGTGCGTTTTTCCTTGTAGCATATCTAATTGTGCTTGTCGCAGTGCCTCTGCTTTGATAGGTTCTATTTGTAGGCGTTCATAAAAGCTAGTCATTAAACCCAAAGTACCTTCATCGCTGACGTACCACAGACTACCCATCGCCGATTTTACCCCAGCTTGCACTGCTAATCCAGCAAAACCCAATTCCGCCTCCGCATCACCAACCGCAGTGCGACAAGCGCTCAAAACGAGCAGCTGGGTGCGTTCATCGTCTAAACCTAACTGGCGGATTTGATCGAGTTGCAATTGGTTTTCCCAAAATTGAATGTAGGAATTACTAGGTTTACCTGGTTTAAATTCTGCATGGGTAGCTAAATGAACTATGCCATAGGGTGTATTGGCACGAATATTTTTGAGATTGTTGAGGGTGAAGGATTCATTGAGGAAAAATTTACCTCGCCACAAAGAGCCCACAATCGTCGATAATTCTACAGGTACGGCAGGTAAGGGAGTTTGTGATTGAAACTGTGCGGCTCCCATGGCAAGGATTTCGCTGTTGCGAATGTCTACATAGCGAGTATCGGTAAGGGAAAGACTGGGCATCAGTCCCACGCTATACTTTTCGATGAGAAAGCCTTGAGTGTCATGGAGTGCTGCAAAGGGAAGGGAGCGAAAACCGCGATCGGGAAGGAAAACAATATTGTTAATTTCCCTCGCTTCTAATTCTATTTCTAGAGGAGCAATTAACCACTGATAAAGTTGTTGTGCATAGACAAGATAACTAGTCCTACGAGCATTGGTGATGGTGCTGCGAAATCTTAGAAGAACTTGTTCCACTTGCGATCGCGTTACTCCTGTGCGTCGTCTTACAGGTTTGCCTTCTTTTGTCACTAGCACCAATTCTAGTTCGTCGCTAGGTTTGGGTGTAATTGCTTTGGCATCAGGTTGTTTATCGCTGTTGTCTTTTGTTGCTTCGAAAATACTAGGAGTAAAAGTAATATAGAGTAGTCCTGGCTTGATTCCTGTGTCCTTCTCAATCTCTTGCAGGATCCTACGTCCTTCTTCTAAACTTTTGGTTCGCTTGAGGTTAATTCCTAAATATTGAATGAAATCGTTGGTCAATATTTCTTCTGCTTGAGCAAAAGCTGTATCAATCTCTAGAGGTTGATTATTATTTACAAGTTGGGGATCGATTTCAGGAGCAGTTAACTCATCTTCCTGAGGGAAAATTTCGCCTTCTATTACTTCCTCTGGTGGTATCGTTGCTGTCAATTCTATTGTTTCAACCACATTGATACTTACTTCCTGGGGTGTAGAAAAAGAAACGCCATCGCTAGCGACTAGGGTAAAGGCGGGAATCTCTCCTGTAGTGTCTTCAGTGGTTGTGAAAACTAAAGTTTCCTCTACCGATACCGTCTCACCTAGCTCAACTGGTGTACCGTCTGCTTGGCGGTTTAACGTACCACCGTCGATGGATGCAATCACAATTTCAGTATTATCGGCGTTAGGATCAGTTACTACTTCTGGAGCCAAATCTAACAAAGTAAAAGTAACTGTTTCCCCAACTTCCACTTCACCTAAGCTACTTAAAGCACTAAACCCCGGTGGCGTATTTACAGAAGTAATCGAAATTCCGTCGGGAGTTGTTGCTGCATCGCCACCATTGGGAAGCACAGGAAAGGAGCCGGAATCAAGTGTACTCTCACCAGTATTAATTACACCTGCTGTACCATTTTCTGAAGCCTCACCGATAACAAAAGGAACGTTATCTGCTCCCCCATCGTGCTGAATCGCCACTATACCGCTTGCTGTTGCGCCTCCGGTGAAAATGGTTGCACCACCCTCAACTACTCCTGTACCCTGCACTACTCCCGTCGCCGTCACCTCCACAGCACCACCCATCGCCGTAACTTCATCCGTGGCGAGATTACTCGCAGCGGCACTGGTGTCAATGGTGCTAAAACTAATATTGCTACCGGGATCTGTACCTGCAACTAAACTCACTGCACCACCCATACTGGCATCGGCAATGGCAGAGGTATTAATCTCACCCGTGGTAATAAGTTCGCCAGCATTCAAGCTAATTGTGCCGCCTGTGGCAGTGCCTTCCAAATCAGTAGCTTCAGCAAAAGCATCCAGATTCCCGGTGGTTATTGTGCCAGCGGCATTAATAGTAATATTACCTGCGTTTGACTGCTCGAAAAAATCAGAACTAGCTGCGCTGTTAATATTGCCAGTGGTAATATTTCCGGGTGTTTCCAGAAACACATCGCCACCAATGACACCTAAATCAGAACTAATTTCGTCAGCAAAGGTATTAATATCGCCAGTTTGAATATCCCCTGTTGCCGTAATAATTGCTGTGCCACCTGTGCGAATTTCAAATTCCTCCTCATCTAAATTCAAACCAACGTTAATTTCCCCTATTACCGTTACCTCTGCTGGCGAGGAAGCGCTACCCTCAGGATTAAAATCAGTGCCATCAATATTGACTCCAGGAGGTAGGTTTAAAGTGTCGGGAAGGGCAATTTCTTGCAAACTATCTACTCCAGATCGCAAAATTAAAGCAGGTTCATCAGCTAAAAGTTGAGCATCGGCGGAACAAGTAGTTTCCAAGCAAATTTCTGCGAGAATCAAGTCTGCTTCGGTGATTGTAATGTCTCCCGTTGCTGTGATGCTACCCAAACTTTCTACTTTCAAAGAAGGTCCAGTGTAGCTGCCAAAGATAACATCTTCTGTAGAGCTAATAATTGGATCAAAAAGACTGCGGAAATCGGCGGCGGCTCCTGAGCGCTGGATAATGGAGAAGTTACCACCACTGAAAAAATGAGCATCGATGGAGATTGCACCATCACTCACCAAAGTCAAATCGCCACCACTGATAAAAGGCGTTTGCTCAAGGTGATTTAGAGCCAGAATATCAATTCCCTGATTACCTTGGATGTAAAGATTACCCGCAGCAACAGCTAGAAAAGGCTGTGTCTGACTATCCCTGGCGATTACCTCTCCCTGCGCCAGCAGGTTTAAGTCTCCAGAAGTAACCAATTGACTCTCGATTAAGTTTAAATTACCGCTAGCGGAAAGAGTCGCAGTTGCCCCGTGCACCTCAGAAACAGCAATTTCTCCTGGTTCAGGGCTACCTGTGAGCAATTCCGGTAACATTAAAGGTGTAATGGGGACAGTATTTCCTTGTCTATTGGTGGGTGCTACTATTTCCAGAGCCAGAATTTGCCCTTCTTGGCTAATACGTATCAAACTGCTTCCGGGTACAGTAGTTACTTGAATGTCACCTTCTGGTGCTTCCAAAGTGCCACTACTGAGTACTGTACCTGCAATCAAACTCAAGTTTTGTCTTGGGGATACTGCTAGCTTACCTCGATTAATAATGGCTCCTGGCTGCAACACATCAAATTGAAACGCTGTGGGATTACCTGTTAGTTGAGCATAGTTATTGCTGCCAAAAGCATTAAACCATTCCCCGCCAAAAGCAATTCCGGTGGCGGTGGTGGCGGTAAAGTTAGCAGGAACATTCAATTGTGCATTGGCACCAAAAATTATACCTGCTGGATTGATCAGAAATAGGTTGGGATTACCTCCGCTAACCTGAATCAAACCATCAATAATAGAAGCATTACCTCCTGTGACTCGCCCTAAAATATTTTTTAAATCAGGGTTAGCAAGAAAGTTAGCAATTTGTTCCTCTGTGAGTCCAAATTCCTGGAAACTGTGGAATAGATTTATACCATCTCCCGATAGAGTACCACCACTGATGTCGATGCGATCGCCATTGGGCGTGACAATTGTCTGTGTGCTGTCATCAGAGATAATTGTTTGAGCGATGGCAGGAGTTGTTACTAGTAATCCAAGAGTGAGCCAAGGAAGTAAGGACAGGTGAGCAAGATTGTAGCTAGCCACCATAATCTTGGGAGGTAAGCTCATGGTAAAAGTACGGGAGTAGGGAAACTGTCATCTTTTAAGTGGCAGAGGAACTACGACACGAGCAACTAAAGTTGCCGTGAAGATTAGAACCCATAAACATAGCCATCGCTGCAATGAACTTGTTTACAGTATTTATGGTTAATACCTTGCACGGTTTCAGCAACAGTTTTGATATTGAATGAGCCACTAGAGCGAACAGCAACCTTGCCAAGATAAGAGCCTATTTTCTTTCCTTTAGTAACTATTGCTCGAACAATATCACCAGTCTGAAAACCCTTAACTGTCTTAACCAGAGCTGATTTCCTAACTAACTGATTAGCTTTATTCCTTCTAGGAAAGCCAAACTTATCAACATGGATAGCCTGTCTCCTGCCGTGACCACTACAGTTAATTAGTAATGGTTGATTAGTTAAGATCTCTAGTTTTGGAGTATTGCCAACACAAGCAGCATCTAGCCAGTGAAACTTAGACAAGCCTTGCTGAGTTCGATTGAATTTAGTTTGACCACCTGTACTAGTAGTTACAGGTAAACCAGTCTCTTTAAGTGAGTTAAACAATTTCCAACGAGTAGAGTTAACAGCAGCAGCATCCTTAAGTGGTGCTTTTGCCTGAGCTAATACTCGTTTGAGTATCGATGGTTTGCCAGATAAAAACTCTTGAATATCAAGATTAGATTTAGCTTGATTGCAAGGTACGCAAGCAATAGTTAGGTTGGATACTCGGTTAGAACCCCCTGTGGATCTGGGCTTAATATGCTCAATCTCTAGAGGGGTATCTTTAGCCCCACAATAAGCACAGGTTCGGTTGAATTTCTCTAATAGATATTCCCGTACCTCGTATTGACATAAAGTACCTTGCTGATACTCAGTACTAGATATTTCTGGGTTCTGAATCTTTTGCGTATCGAATCTAACTAGCTCCATAGCAATAGAGTCAATAGGACAAAGCTTAATTAGCTTGTTTACCCATGTCATCGTAGTTAGAACACGATGTTCAAGACTTGGCGCTAACCACCCTTTAACTTTGGTTCTATTTAAGAATCTAGGCTGTCTGTATCTGGTTTTTCTACCTCTACGACCTCTTCTCAGAGAGCGGCGAGATTCTAAACTATCTTTTATTTGTTGACCGCGATGAGTTAACTGTGCTGCCCAAATAAGTTTATTTCCTTTGAGCAGTGCAATCCCTGTGGTTTTAGAACCTGGGTCTAACTTAAGTTGACATGATTTAACCTCCTTTGGGTCTACTGCTTTCTTCAGGATGATTGTAAAGGGGTATTGTTTGAATACCGCAGCTTTACCTGCTTCTAGCAAGCTTCTAGCCATCCCTGGAGTACAAGGTTCTAGTGGTTGCTTGTTGGTATCTAGTACGAATACTTGGTTAGACATGGTTGTGTCTCTTCTACTAACGTGTAATGTTTGCCTCGTCAATGTTATTTAAGCTTGTGTTTTGTTAACTACACTTCCTTACCTCTTGTACAGATGTTTAGTAGTTAGCGACAGAGCGGAAGGCTGGCAAGCACCTTAAGGTGTCGTGACTTAAATAACGTAGATCAAGGGAGATCTTAGACTGGTCAGCTATCTATCGGTCTGAGGCTCGAAGCCTCGTCTCTTTAGAGCGAGGTGCTGACAGAAAATTCAAAGCTCCCTAGTGCTATACCCAAATTGTAGTATCTCCCGTAAAAGTCAAATATTTTCTGTAGTCAAAGATACCAAGTATAAATTTGACTTATAACTGGGATAAGTTAAAAGGTATTGATTATGAATTCAGAGATAGTAGATGGTCTATGGGTAATTGCTATTGTTTCCCTAGCAACGGTAGTTTTTATTCCTGTGCTGTGCTGGATTTTACCCCCCAGACAGCAGATGGGAGGTTAGAAAATTTTTAAGGACGGATCACAAACAATCCGTCCTTGATGATGTAGCGCTACGCGTAGCAATAGGCAATAGGCAACAGGCAAAAGTTTTACTAGAAAAGGTTTTTAGACATTATCAATGTCCTAACCTAGATGCGTATTGCTATCAAAGGAAAAGCTTAATTTTCCTTCGCTTCTAACTTCGCAAGACGGCTTTTGAGTTCTTGATTTTCCTGTTTAATTTGCTCTAAATCTTCGCGCAATTTTTTCAGTGTGCGATCAGAACCCAAATTCTTTTGTACTTTTTTCACCGATTCTTCCGCTAAACGACGCACTCTACCATCGGGAGTCTGGTTAGCTAAAGCCTGGAGAATATTAATGGCTTTAGCTGTTTGCATTTGTCCTAAAGCCCAAGAAACAGCAACTTGAGTCAGGAAAAATGTTTCTCCTGCAATTGCCTCTAGCTGTTCCAGGATAAATTCTACCTTGTCGGGGGTTTGACCTGTGGAAATCCCTCCTAGGGCGCGAATCGCAGCTAGACGTAGTGCTTGAGGTACTCCTGGTTGAGTATATTGGGCGATCAGATCTACTGCTACGGGATCAGTTGTCATTGTACTTAAACCACCAATCGCACCAGATCGCACTACCTCATTCCAACCAGCTTTTTCTTCTAAAGCTTGTTTGAGTATAGTCTGTACTTCTGAGGTTTTATCCTTCAAGTTTCCGTTAACCAAACCACCCAAAGCGCGATAGGTAGCTGCTTCTACAGTATAAGCGGCATCACCTTTGCTGGCTAATTCCTTGAGAATTGCATAGCTTTCGGGATTTTTGAACTGACTTAATCCGTTAACAACAGCGCGACGTACCCGTGCATCGCTATCCTTTAAACCAGAGGCTAAAGTAGAGATCGCTTGGTTGAGTTTAATGTTACCTAACTGTTTAGCAACCTCAAGACGTACTCCCCAAAAAGAATCTTCAGCTAAAGATGCGCCTAAGGCTTTAACTACTTCCAAACCTCCTTTTTTCCCTAAAGCAATAGCTGCATAAATTCGGGAAACAGGGTCGGGATCATGCTTTAATTGTGCTTTAAGCTCGGCAACTGGATACTCTAAGCTAACTGTTTTGAGGAAATAATTACCTGCATCAAAACTAATAAATTGGGGTTTTTCTGGGAGAGGGAAATAGAAACTTTGTTCTTTTTCATGCAAGTGCAAAGTCACAATTTGTTGTGGTTGAACATTTCCCGTTTCCTTATTTATATAGCCAAAACCAAGGGGAATTTTGAGGTCAAATAATTCACTCTTGCTTCCCTTCTCATCATCTTTTGCTTGGGTTTGCTTCACCGTTAGCTTCGCCAGATTGCTGTCTCCATCCCAGGAATAAGACACCTTAAAATCTGGATGTCCACCACGGAATACATACTGATCAAAGAGAAAAGCCAGGTTTCGTCCCGTTGCTTTCTCGATAGCGCGCAGTAAATCAACAGTTTCCACCGTTTTGTGAGCATTATCCTGGATAAAGGTATGAATCGCCTTATCAAACAACTCCTCACCCAAAATTGCTCGCATCATGTGGTAAACACAAGCACCTTTTTCATAGAGGTGGCGGTCATACAATTCTATGGCTTCGCGATAGATATTGGTAACCATGGGACGACGGTAACGAGAAGCATCTTCCTGGAGATAGCTACGGGCTTCGTTGAGCATATAGTAAGCAGCATCCTCTTTACCGTAGGCTTGCTCTGACCACAATACCTCAGAATAGGAAGCTGCACCCTCTTTTATCCAAGCATGAGACCAATGCTTAATCACGACTAAATCGCCAAACCATTGATGGGCTAACTCATGCACCACTAGACTTTCGGTACGCATATTATCCAGGGTTGCCCGTTCATCTAGCAAGCAGCGATCCGTCAGTAGGGTGGTGGAAGTATTTTCCATCCCACCAAAAATAAAATCATCTACACAAACTTGAGCGTATTTGGGAAAAGCGTACTTATAACCGTATTTTTGGCTCAAAAACTCCATCATTTGCGGTGTTTTACCCATGCTACGCTGCGCATCTGCTTCTCTCGCCTTTTCAACGTAGTAAGTTATGGTAATTCCTGACCACTCATCGGTAATTTCGGCAAAATCACCCACCGCCAGAGTCATCAAATAGGTAGGATGGACTTGTTTTTGTGACCAATGATAAATTTTGTCTGTTCCTACTTGTTCAGTATTAACTAATTCACCGTTGGAAATAGCCAAAAATTGCTGGGGAACACGGACTCGAATTTCCGAAGTAGCAAGCTGTCCAGGATAATCGAAGCAAGGAAACCAGAAACGAGAATCCTCATCTTCTCCTTGTGTCCATACCTGGGTCGGTTTATCTGGATAATGGGTATCAGGAGCGATAAAATAAAGTCCACGTTGAGGTTGCACAACATCGTAGGCAATAACCAAATTAATCGCTTCTGTACCCGTAGGCTCAATTAAATTAATTTCTAGCCTTTCGCCATCATAATCAAAAGGTTGCGCGATGCTATCAATCAACACAGAATCAATATTTAAATCCACCGCATCCAAAGTTAACTTGCTAATTCCCGCATGAACTGGAGTTAAAGTAATAGTGCAAGTTCCCTGAAAGCTTTGCTGAGGAATATCAAGGACTAAATCAAGGAAAATATGATTAACTTGCCCAGGGCGATCAGGATTATAGTTCGGCTTAGCGCCTGGTAACTCAAAGGATTTGCGACCATTTTCTGCAACATCAAAATAGGACATAGACATAAGCCAAATAACCTTGTAGAGAACAAATCAGTGTTGAGGGTAGCTGAAGAGAAAGCCTCACCCTAAGTCCACACTAGCGCGATTGCCACTGAAAGTGCAGCTCTGATTTTTTGTTGGCACACTTTTTGTCTGCTTAACTGTTAGCTGGTTTCCTACGATGGGCACTGAAATTCATACTTAGGATAGATCTTTGCTACATTTTCCCACTGGGAAAATAGACAGTTACGTCATGGTGTTTAATTAGATTTGTACATTATTACATCATGGAATAAAAAATGAACAACATAGATAGTCGAGACTTTGCATTTTACTTAATGTATATCTTGTGTGCAATGCCTCCAGAAGGAGATTTCTGCAAGATAGTTAAACAACGAGCAGATAATGATGCTGTGTCAGATCTCGAAAGTGCCAGAATCTCGGGAGAAGGTAGCTTTAACGATGATATGCGGAAACTAGTGCAAGAGTTAGTTAGTAAATTTGGAGATGAGTTAGATTTGGGAGCAGTAGCCGAAGAATGGAAGAAACAGCTAGGATAAAATTGCTAGCTAAATGCTTTTTGTCTCTTTAATATAATCTTTTATGACGCTTAAGAAGTGTTAGCTGTTTGAGTTGGTTAGCATAGGCTAACTTGCACTCTATTAGACACTCACGCTTAAGCGTCATTGTCTTTGTTTTTAGGCTTTGTTTGCGCCAATGAACTTAACCTTTATTTGCCAAAATAAAACCGATTTTTCAAAAGTACTGTTGATGGTAATAGAGGTATATGAGATACATCAATCTCATACTAAATCCTGTTCACAGAGTAACCATTAACGCAAAACTTCAAACCCTCCCCCCAACTCCCCATTTCCCCAACTCCCTACGAGGGGAAAAGCTACTATAGCTTGCTTTATTACCCCGTCCTTTCTCTATCTGATAGTCTAAACTCCAGTGACTGGAGTAAAAAATGGAGATACAAACCCCTGACTGGGTAAAACACGCAGTTTTCTATCAAATTTTCCCCGATAGATTCGCCAAAGGTAAATCACCTCAACCTGATGTCTGTAGAGGCGTAGATTTTGAACCCTGGGAGAATCCTCCTACCCTTCAAGGTTATAAGGGAGGAAATCTGTGGGGAGTAATAGAAAAGCTAGATTACCTAAAAGATTTGGGTATCAATGCAATTTATTTTACCCCCATCTTCCAATCCGCCAGCAACCACCGCTATCATACCCACGATTACTATCAGGTTGACCCTATTTTGGGCGGTAATGAGGCTTTTTTCAATTTACTTGAAGCTTGCCACCAACGCGAGATAAAAGTGGTTCTCGACGGCGTATTTAACCACTGTAGTCGCGGTTTTTTCTTCTTCAACGATATTCTCGAAAATGGTCCCCATTCCCCTTGGCTAGACTGGTTTAAGGTAGAAGGGTGGCCTGTATCCGCCTACGATGGTAGTAAACCAGCTAACTACGTAGGTTGGTTTGACAATCGCGCCCTACCAGAATTTAACCACGATCATCCTCCAGCACGCGAATACATCATGCAAATCGCGGAATATTGGCTCAAACAAGGTATTGATGGTTGGCGTTTAGATGTACCCTTCGAAATCAAAACACCAGGATTTTGGCAAGAATTTCGCCAGCGTGTCAAAGCAATTAACCCAGAAGCCTATATTGTGGGGGAAGTGTGGGGAGATTCGCGTCAATGGCTCGATGGTAACCAGTTTGATGGTGTCATGAATTATCTGTTTACTGGCGCTACCATTGCTTTTTGTGGAGGAGATCGCGTAATTGTTGAATACGTAAAAGAGCAATCCTATGATGCCTATCCTGCCCTAGATGCCGCTGGTTACGCCAGCAGAATTGAAAAATTACTCGAACTTTATCCCTGGGAAATTCAGCTTACCCAACTCAATCTCCTTGCTAGCCATGATACCGCCAGACTAGTCACCATTGCAGGAGGTGATAGGGCAACAATGGAATTAGCAACTCTGCTACTACTTACCTTTCCTGGTGCACCCAGCATTTACTATGGAGACGAGGTTGGTTTACCCGGTGGTGTGGATCCCGATTGCCGTCGTGCTTTTCCTGCAACAGAAGATTGGCAACATCAAATCCTAGACTACCATAAGCAATTAATCTCCCTACGTTACCAATATCCTGAACTACGCATCGGTAGCTATCAAGTAATTTTCAGTGAAGGATTAGTTTATGGTTTTGTGCGCAGCCTCGGTTCTTCTCACCTCATTATTTTCCTTAATGCTGGAACACAAAAAGTAACAGTGAATTTTACTTTACCCCAAGGACAAAAACCACCTAATAAGGTTTTATATGGTGAGTCTAAAATAGACCTGATCTTTAATGGTAGTGGCATCTCTCTAACTTTGTCACCCCGTCATGGCTGTATGCTTGCCTAAAGCGCAATAAAAATTAATAATTAAGTAAGAATTACTCTAAAGTATCCCATACAGGGGAAAAATATGTTATTTTTCATCCTATGGAGATTGGTAGCAGAATTTCAACTATTTCTGCACTGCCAAGCTCAATTGTTAACAATCAAGGTTTAAATTAAGTAGGCAAACTAAATCAGCACAGTCATTTATATGACAGGAAAACAACACTAGATCGTTGTTCCTCAAGCATTACATTAAATTGTATTTGTTGAGAAAAAACTAAGCTGCTAATCCTATTACTAGAACTTCTATAAGAGTAGGTTTGACCTGAGTTGATTTAGTTAGTGGTGACTACTAAGCAACCTTGACTGATATTCTTGATCAATTAGGGTGCACTTAATTGGGAAGCAATTACTTGTAGCTAGTCCTAACCCATCTGGTTCTTCATTAAATGACTAGTCACTAAAAGTGGTATTTGCTTGTCAGATCAGATGTCTAATGGGGCGACTTCTGTCAAGGACGAGAGAGCGATCACTGCGTCAAAATCAATGATTTAGTCAATGGTGTTTACCTTGCTGATTTGCCCGCAAGATAATTTATTAAAACCATCTACTAAACTTCTCAAATCAAGGTGATTTTGAGGAAGGTAACACATTTTTTTTTGGTCTTGCTCTTCGCAAAAACCCACGATTAACCATCAAATTCACCAACTAAGCAATGTTCCAAAGCCTAACCCTACTAAGAAAATACCGCTATCAGTTCACCTTTATTTCCATGGTTAGCGCCCTGCTTACTAGTGCCATAACCTTCGCCCAAGTAGGAACAGAGCAAGTGCCTTTAACAAATTTTGAGTATGCAACCAAAATTACTGACACTGCTGTAGATATGAATCAAGCAACTGCTAATACTGATCCCCTTGATAGCCCCTACCCAGTACCTTGGAATTGGGTTCTAGACTCCCATGCCCAATTAACTGCTAACGGTAAATCTGGTTTATCCTATTATCGCAGTCCCTCCCTAATTTCCCCCGATGGTCAGTATGCGGCTTACAGTCGCATTAAAATGCAGGCAGAACCAGAACTATTTCGCAGCAATGTCACCAGTGTCATGTTTATGGAAAACCTGCAAACTGGTGATTTAATGACAATTAACCCCTCTTCTCCCCTCGCCAATAATACCTGGTATAACGAGCAGGAAAACATTCTTCCTGGTGCCATTGCCATCTTAATTCCCGTTTCCTGGTCAGAAGATGGTGAACGCATTCTCTCGCGGCAATTTGAAGGCATCTTTAGCACCTCAGAAGCTTCTGATTATGCTGTAGTCTGGGATCGCAACAACAATCAAACTAGTACCATTACCCCTCAAGTTGACCACACCAACGCTGTTTTACTCGGTTGGAGTGGTAATTCCCCAGAACACATATTATTCCGTGCAGGTATTTTGGGGGATGAAGAATGGCCTATGTGGGCAGTTAATTTGGATGGTGATACTGCCCTTGCTGGCAACGATTTACCCCAAATTTATGGTCAGTATATGAACCCCATTTGGAGTGGTCCCCAAGCAATGTGGTAAGCATTTAGCTATTAGTAAATAAATTGGCAATCTCGATGTTACGCAAAGTTGCTTTTGGGCTAATCTGGATTAGTTTTATTACCTACGCCTTCATCTTCGCCCCTCCTAATCAGCCAGACACATTTGAGTTAATCAAAAATATGTCTACTGGAGAGTTTGCAGGTATTAATCCGCTGATTATTGCCGTGTTTTACCTCATGGGCATCTGGCCGATGATGTATGGCTGTATGCTTTTTCTTGATGGTAGAGGGCAAAAAATTCCTGCTTGGCCTTTTGTGACTGGTTCTTTTTTCTTGGGTGCATTCTCCCTTGTTCCCTACTTGGCATTGCGGCAAAATAATCCCAATTTTGAGGGCAAAAAAAACTGGTTTCTCCAACTGCAAGACTCCAAATGGCTCAGTTGGTTACTGACTTTGGCCGCAATTGGTTTAATTTTCTATGGCTTACTCAAGGGTGATTGGGCAGATTTTGCCCAGCAGTGGCAAACTAGCCGCTTTATCCATGTTATGAGTTTAGATTTTTGTCTCCTCTCCCTGCTATTCCCTACCTTAATAGGAGATGATTTAGCCAGAAGAGGAGTTGAAAACCCCTTGTTATATAGGGCTGTGAGCCTTGTACCTCTTTTGGGTGGTTTGATTTATCTGTGTTTACGTCCACCCCTAATCGTAGATGGTGAGCAGTTGCAAACAACACAACAGCAGCTACCAGTCACTAATCAGTGAAGATAAACTACATTAATTTTGACTCTGTAATTGCCCGAAATCAAGAGCTTTGTGCTATCTTATGTGAAGGTGATTGTTAGCCCTGTGCTACAACGCCATTACACTGGAAATATCAGTTGTTCAGTTAGTAAGGAGGTGATGCCCATGAGTGATAGTAGTAAATTGATGGGTCAATTGATCGGAGTTAGCCGGCTGTGTGCCGGGGCTGTGCTCTAACAGTTAGTTATAATCTCTATGGAGATTACCAGCAGCTTAGCTGCTATAGCGACTGAATGGGGTTCCTCCCGGCAGTCAGGTTCCAATCAAAAGACCCGCTACACCGCTCTCATATCAAGTGTAATCTTATATTAGAAGCACTTTCGATGAGAGCGGATAGTTTTTTAAGGAAACCAACTATGGCAGAATTACTGAATGCAGCAGAGATAGAAACACAACTCCAGCAATTAGCTGAGTGGCAATTAGAAGGCAAAAAAATTAAGCGCACCTTCGAATTCAAGGATTTTGTCAGTGCGATTGATTTTGTTAATCGGTTAGTGGCACCTGCAGAAGCGGCAGGACATCACCCAGATATAGAAATCTCCTACAACAAAGTAAGTGTCAGCATGACTAGCCATGATGCTGGTGGTTTGACAGGACAAGACTTTGAGATGGCGAAGGCAATTTCTCAATTAGCATAGTATCGATAACTTTTCACCGAAAGGGCCCCGAATCCCATCTTTGAAAAAATGGGACCGATAGCCGCCTAAACCTTTGTTATTTGTTATTTTTTGTTTGACTTTCAACCAACAACTAACAATAAACAACACAAAATCCCTCGTGCTTTAAGCCGGGGGATGAGTTAAACTCTCAAAGAAATTAATAATAAAGAGCAATGATGTTTCCCATCTAGAGGCCGGATATATCATAATGGGATAACTAAAGAGATAATTCTCTTTACTTTTAACAAGGTGTGAGAACGATGCATAAACTAATCTGGAAATCCCTATGTGTTACTCCAGCTGTTCTAGGAGCTACTCTAGTCGCTGCTGATGCTTCAATTGCCCTAGAAAGCCAAAGTTCACTGGAAATAGCACCCCCAGAAGTTGCAGAACTGGAAATTTCAACTGATGCTAATTTTCAAGTGCAAGCTTTGGAGATTGTAGCTACTCCCAATGCACCAGAAAGAATTGAGAGTGAACCGGTTTTTTCAGCTACAGAATCAACACTAGATGTAGTTGAATTTGCTCCTGCAACTCCATTGGCTCAGGTACCTCCAGCTAATGTTAACAATTCAGGTGAAAGTCAGCTTCTAGAGCAAATCAATCGCTACGGTAGTGAAGGTAATGGGAACTCCTTTAACCAAGTAACCAATGTTAACCAACTGCGAGATGTTTCTCCCGGAGATTGGGCCTATGAAGCATTGCGTAACTTGGTGGAAACCTACGGTTGTATTGCTGGTTATCCCGACGGCACCTACCGAGGTAATCGCGCCATGACTCGCTATGAGTTTGCGGCTGGTTTAAACGCTTGTTTGCAGCAAATTGAGCGCTTGATTGCTGCTTCCACAGCAGATTTTGTTACCAGGGATGACTTGGTAATATTGCAAAGATTATTGGGGGAGTTTGAGGCAGAATTAGCGACCCTAGGTACCAGAGTTGATAATCTCGAAGGTAGAGTTGCCTTTCTTGAAGATCATCAGTTTTCAACCACAACTAAGTTAGTTGGGGAAGTAATTTTTGCTGGTACTGGTAATTTCGGCGATGATGTGGATAGTGACCAAATTGCCTTTGGTAATCGCATTCGCTTAGTATTTGACACCAGCTTCACTGGAACCGATAGCTTGGTTACTCGACTCAATGCAGGTAACTTGGATGCTTTTGGTGCTAATGGTTCTTTTGAAGACACCCAAACCTTTAACCTTGGTGCGAATGGCAATAATATTGACGTAGACTGGCTAGCTTACTACAACCAGATAGATTTACCTCTAGTGGGTAGAGTTCAAGGTTATGTGGCGGCTACTGGAGGTTTGTGGTACGATTTCGTTCCTACCCTCAATCCTTTCTTTGAAGACTTCGATGGTGGTAATGGAGCCATTTCTACCTTTGCAACAGAAAACCCCATCTATCGTATCGGTGGTGGTGCAGGTATTGGTGGTAGCTTCCAATTTGGCTTGCTGGAAGGTGTTCTTGGACCTAGCACCATTACAGCTGGTTATTTCGGCGGTACTGATGCCAATGATCCTACTGATGGTAATGGCTTGTTTAATGGAGACTATGCAGCCCTCGCTCAAATTAACTTTAACTTAAGTGATGCGATTGCTGTTGGTGCTACCTATGTCCACGCCTACCAAGGTGCTGACACGGCTATTTTCGGTGCTGGTGGTAGTAGTGGTTTAGCTGGTACTTCTTTTGCTAACCTAGTCAATGGTAGCCCCGGTGTCGGTGATGCTTTTGAAGATGGTAAAGTAACCAACTCCTACGGTGGTGAACTTACCTGGAGAATTGGCGATGCGATTAACTTCAGCGGTTTCTTCACCTACACTGATGTAATTGCTATCAATGAGGGAGATGGTGAAATTTGGACTTGGGGTGCTGGTTTAGCGTTCCCCGATTTCCTCAGAGAAGGTAGTGTTTTAGGTTTATTTGGTGGTGTACAGCCCTATCTAGCACTTGATGCGGGTGGTGTTGATACAGGAGAACCCGATAATCCTTGGCACGTTGAGGCTTTCTACAAGTATCAGGTAAGTGATAATATTTCCTTCACTCCTGGTTTCATTTGGCAAATTAATCCTAACCAAAGTGATGACAACGATGATAATTTCATCGGTACTCTCAGAACTACTTTCACTTTCTAGAAAGAAAGGTAGTTTACTGATTTAATTTTTCTCCCCAGCCAAAAAAGGTTGGGGATTTTTAGTTTTTGAAAGGTGCATACAACGAGTTTTTTGTCAATGAGTAAAAACCACGTTTTGTTGTGTGAATATTCAAGGTAAGGCTCTGCAAAAAAATATACATTTAAGGAGTAGATGGCACGATTGTAGCTGTTTTTAGCTGCCAAACTCTAAACAATGCTCTTTATTCAATCAATGGTTAGTCCAGAGTATCTTGATCAATGGTTTCCCTTTGAGCAACAGCACAGCTATGTATCCATGTTAATTGCGCAAATGGGTAGACGAGTTGGTTTGACACGTCGCCGAGCAGAATATTTTGTGCGATTATGGGCATATTTGCTAATTAAACAACAATTGGCTCTAGGGAAAAAGATTAAACCACCGATTAAGAAGTTGAGTTTACCCAAAGGCTTTATTCCCTGTACCCATCGAGAAGCGGCAGAGGTATTCTATGCTAGCAGAGAAAGGGGAGGAGAGCGTTCTGCGGGGATGATGCTTGATAGACTAGTAGATCTAGGTTTAATTGAAAAGCATTTTGATGGCAACACAATCTGTCTTCAGGTAAATCAGTTTCTCAATCTGATGCAACTATCGCTAGCAGAAGAGACAATTGAGTTTGAGATGGATAATTTTAATCCTATTACCGATGCGATTCCTGTGGCGAGTTTGTTGGTACGCAACTATCCTTGGATTAATGGTGTTAATGCAGCTATGACCCATCGTATCTTACGCTTTTTGCGTCATTGGGGGCAACAATATCCTACAGGAATGCGGGTATTGCGTCGCCATGATAATTCTAATCCTGTAGGTTTTTCTTTTTTTTACCCCATAGCGCGGGAATCGGAATCAATTTTTTTCCAAACACCTGCAGAAAGCTTACATCTGAGTACAGTTACTGAAGATCTAATTCAAATGGCTGTACCTGGAAGTAAGTCAGATTGCACTGCTATATTTGTCCGCAGTTGGATTATTGACCAACCCTATATGCAAAAGCCACAAATGTGTCAGTTGTTCGAGGATGGAAAGCGAACTTTGGTGCGGATGCGAGAAGATTTTCCCCAATTAAGCGATGTCTACAACTTAATTATTCATCCTAGCTTTAAAGCTTTGGCAGAGGCTGTAGGTTTCCAAACTATCTTTGAAGATGCTAATCTTGATGCTCACTTGATGTATTTACCTATTGATCGCTTTCTCGCGTTAGATGTTCAGCAAGTGATTGAGCGATTGAGTAATGAATGAGTTGCTGAGTTTAAGGCTTAAAGCAAAGGTTAAAACTTATTACTTATTACTTTTTACTTATTACTTAAATTACCTTCTACAGTCACATCATCTTACCTTAATTAATTGGAAGTTTAAGAGAAATATAGTGTGATAATGAAAGATATTTAAATACATATTCATACTCTCTATTTTTACTAGCTTTTCTGAGCATATTTATAGGGCTACGGATATACGTTAGGACACCATTTATCGGTTAAAAGTGAATAAAAAACAGTAAATGAGGAACAAGTACATGTCTTAAATTAACCCCGTAGCGCCATAGCTCTAATTAACCTTTCTAATAAGTCGTATATATTGATTTATTTTCTATTCCCTAAAGTGAATTTATGAGCTTTGGGAAATTAAATTATGGCAGCAACGCACACGACACGAAAACCGACATAGTAGTCGCGGTAGACGGGATTGAAATCGCTGCGGAAAGCCGAACGGCAGAGAAGAGGATAGAGGATCCACGAACCACCGCGCATCAGTCGATAGCGATTATCATTCTTGTTTATCCACGCACTGCCATCTGTAGGTGCTCCTTCATAGTTATTATGCCAAGTGTCTTCACACCATTCCCACACATTCCCATGCATATCGCATAGACCAAAAGCATTAGGAAGAAAACTATCTACTGGGGTAGTTCGCCTTATATATTCCTCCTTTGGTTCCTCTGCATAGGTTCGAGTCGCACGATAATTTGCGAGCTTTCCAGTAATAGTTTCGCCAAAGTGAAATGGTGTAGGGATGTAAAATTTTACGTCCTTACAAGCGCGACAAGCGTATTCCCATTGGGCTTCGCTAGGTAACCTATATTCTCTTTCTGTATATTGCGATAATCTTTGGCAAAATTCTACTGCATCATACCAAGAAACTCGCTCTACGGGAAGGAAATCGCTATCTTCATGGTCTTTAAAATAGGCAGGATTGGCGTTTAGATCGCGTTCGACTTTCAAATCGGTGTGGGATGCTATTGCTCGCCATTGCTCCTGAGTAACCGGATATTTACCCATGAAAAAGCTTGGAACAGTTACTTTATGTTGCGGTTTTTCCGTTGTGTAGCCTTCTCCTTCTAGAGAACCCATCATAAAGGTTCCCCGAGGAATCGCAATCATATCGAGGGAGACATTATTGGGGAGGATTTCAGTTAAGTATTGAGCTTGTTTTGGTTCTCGTTTAATTTCTTTACCCTGGCGATTAACAGTGACAGTTGAAAATTCAAAATACTTTAGCTCATCCTCACTTACTTTTCCTAAGGATTGAACATCTTTAAATTTTCCTCTAGAAGCAAGAGTTGAAATCGCATTTTCAACTAAATTCTCACCTTCTTTGTCTTGATTCCTTTGGGCTGCTGCTAAAGCTAACTCCAATCTTTGTAAAGGGTCTTGATTAGGTTCAAGCCAACGCCAATAAGGACTTAATGAAGCTGTTATTCTGGTGCTACGACAGATTTTATCTAAACTCTTTTCCTGCTCATAACCCCATTCAAGAAACACAATTAAATTTGAGTTTTCTTGCAACAGTAAATCACGTCCCTTACTCTCATCAACATTGTCAAAAAGCCGGAGTACTTTTTCGCAGAACTTACTATGATAATAATCTAAAACTTGAGGAGCAAGATAGTCAATTCCTCTTTTTGGCTGCAATTTACTTTTCGCGTAACTACGAGCAGGTTCGGGTAAAGTTACTCGCCAATCCGATGCTTTAGTAGACTTTTCTGCCATCGAAAACTTCAACAATTCCAATAAAGCCCTATTCCCACTTCTACCTCCAATTTTCCTGGCTAAGTCCCGATTTAATCCACTGGGAAAGAAAGCTAACAAAGGAAATAAATCTTTAGCTTCCACTGATAACATCTCAAAGGATCGTTCTAAAGTTATCCGCAGACTTTTTTCTTTTCTTTCTTGAGGTGAATAAGAATCTAATATTTCCAGTGGTTCAATTTCCAAGTCTTCACACAGCATACTCAGAGTAGATTGAGTTTCTGCCATATAAGATGCTGCTAGTTTAATAGCTAAGGGATAACCATCAAGAAATTTGACCAAAAGATGAAAATCGGAGATTAAATCATCACTATCTCCCCATTGTGCCTGGGATGGTGCATACTTTTTAAATATTGCTCTCGTTGCTGATTCTCCCATGCTGCACACTTCTTCTTGATGGCAATAAAGAATGTCTCTGACTAGAGAATCGCGGGAGGTTAGTAACAATCTTAATTTAGGACATTGTTCTAACAGCGAGTTCAAAATTTCAATTAGTTCCTCTGATTCTTGCTCAATTATTTTGTCTAAATCATCGAGTATCAGAAAAACTCGACTCTTCCTTAGTTCTCTGACTAAATTAAAACTTTTTAATTCCAGCTCTTGTTTGATTTTAGTAATTAGCGTGCCAACAGAATTTGTATCGCGTAAACTAATAAACCAAACTCCATCTTTGTAGCGCTCTCTCTCGTGTAACCATCTACCAATCGCATAAGCTAAGGCTGTTTTTCCTATTCCTCCCATTCCATGTAGAGCCAGACAACGTTTACAACGTTTATCTGAATCTAGCAATACTTGAAGTACCTGATGGATTTCTTGTCTACGTCCAACAAAATCTGGATCTTCACGGGGAATGTTGGTATTTAACCATTGAGGATAAATAACTTGATGAGATTTAGCTGGTTCTATAATCAGCGATTGATTATGGCGATCTTGGGGTAGTAATCGAAATTTGAAAGCTTCATCGAAGTTAACTCCCTTCTCGAAAGTTTGAGAGTTAAACAGCTTTTTTAATTTATCATCGAGTTTAACTGCATTACGACTCAATAAAAAACTATTAATCACTGAATCTTGATTAAATAATGCTTGGTAAAGTCGTCGAGAAAAACATCTGGCTGCTAAATCTAGGATTTTATCTTCTGCATTGACTGCGATTACATGATGAACTCCTGCTTTCACAAATGCTTGAGCTAACTTTTCTGAATGACAAGCATTCAACAATGCTAATTGACAGGGTGCTTGCTGATGATTTGAGAGGGCAATTTCCAGTTCTTGTTCACTAAAAGCGCGAGTAATTCCTACCTCATCTTCCAACACCAAAGCTGTGCTATCTCCTTCTCTCATTCCATGACCAATAAAATGAATTATCAGTGGTTTGATGCGACTAGAAAAAACATCTTGCAGAGTTTGTGAGGTGGCGACTTTAACCACTATTTCTACTGCTATCGGATGAGATATATCCTCCAACACTGAAGTAATGGCATCAATTTCTTTTTGAATTGATAAATGTTCTACTGGTGAAAAGTTTTCATCGAGTAGAGGAGCTGAAAACAAAATCACAATTTGATTACTGAAGAAATTATCTTGTTCTATTTCTCCTTCTATCCCTGGATTAAGAGGTACTTTTGCAGCTACTTTTGAGACAACCATTCTTCTACTTCTTCATCAGTAGCACTGCTTAAATCCAAAGGAGGACGTTTTGGATGTTCTAACCTAGCTTCTGGTTCTATTCCTTTTTCTCGAAGTTTTCCTCGCCAATGATTAATCGCCTTAGCAACTTTAATCCCGTAGTCTATTAAATCAGCTGTTGCAGCCATTCCTCCTAGTACTGCAGCAACCAAAATTATGTCATCTGCACCTAATATCCGACTTGGTGACTTCTGCACTTTAATTGAACTAATAGATAGCGATGTTTCTAAAAACTCTATTGCATCTGGTGGTAGCTGTGATGAAACGATGATGCTACACAGAGGAATTTCACTCATTTACACCTCCAAAAAATTTAGTTTTTAATTAATTCTTGCAGTTCTTAAAATTTAGCTTCTAATTCAGTTACCCTCTGACCATATGCAGTCTAATTTTAATCATATTTCACTACCAGCGCCTCTAAATTAGCCTAAAAATATGAATATTAGCTGCACTCTAGCTAAAATTAATCTACAATGCCCTTGGCAGCAGCTTGAGCTGTTATCTCAAAATTTTTAAGAAAAGCGAACAAAATCAGATAAATCCTAAATGAACCGCTAATCTATTTCCCTGACCATTCATGAATAGTCGAAGGTTACAAAAGAACTCATGGGAGAGCAAAAACGAATTGGGATTCTTACTAGTGGTGGTGATTGTGCAGGTTTAAACCCGGTTATTCGAGCCGTGGTAAGGCGTGCTTTGGGAACCTATGATTGGGAAGTATTGGGTATTTGTAACGCAACTCAGGGATTGATGAAGCATCCTCCCCAAGTGAAAACCCTCAGTATCAATGAAGTCGATCCCTTGTTAATTATGGGGGGAACGGTTTTGGGAACAACAAATAAGGGTAATCCCTTTGCTTTCCCCATGAGTGACGGTAGTTTGCGCGATCGCTCCACCGAAATCATTGATTCGTATCATAGTCTAGGATTGGAAGCCCTAATTGGTATTGGTGGTGATGGTAGCTTGGCGATTCTCAGCAAACTTGCTCACCAAGGTGGGATTAATATGGTTGGAATCCCCAAAACCATCGATAATGATGTAGGTAGTACAGAACGCTCCATCGGCTTTGATACGGCGGTAAATATCGCCACCGAAGCCCTAGACAGACTCCATTTTACGGCAGCCAGCCATAGCCGTGTCATGATTCTAGAAGTAATGGGGCGAGATGCGGGACATATTGCTCTCAATGCGGGAATTGCTGGAGGTGCACACGTTATTCTAGTTCCCGAAATCCCTTACAAAATAGAGAATGTTTGCCGCAAAATTAAGGAACGCAAAAGCCGAGGGCAAAATTTCTCGATTGTGATTGTTTCCGAAGCAGTTTGCACCGAAAATGGAGAATTAATCACGAAAACGGAACAATTTGGAGAATGTCGCCTTGGTGGTGTTGGTCAATACATAGCTGACGAAATTGCCAAAGGTAGCGGTGCAGAAACTAGAGTAACAGTTTTAGGTCACATTCAGCGCGGCGGAACTCCTTCTCCTTTAGATCGCGTCCTCGCCTCTGCTTTTGGTGTAGCGGCAGTGGATCTAATTGCCCAAGGCAAGTACGATCATATGGTAACCTGGCAAGACCGCCAAGTTGTTAGTGTACCAATTGCTGAGGCGATTAAGGACTACAGAGCAGTAGATCCCCACGATACCCTAGTTAAAACCGCTAGAGGTTTAGGTATTTGTCTAGGTGATAGTGTAGATAATTAAATTAGCTAACTTCCTATTGCAGTGTCAGAACAACCTAAATTACCACCAACTACAGCTATTGAAGCTGATGATTCTCTAAGGGCAAAAACCGAAAATTGGTTTGAGTATCCCATTCGAGTATATCCCCACCACACCGACTATGCTGGCGTGGTTTGGCATGGCTCTTATATTGCTTGGATGGAAGAAGCCAGGGTAGAATGTCTGCGTTCCATTGGTATTGATATTGCTGAGTTGGTGGCTTTGGGTTGCGAGTTACCTGTTGTAGAATTGGCGATTCGCTACCATCAAGCTATGACTTTGGGTACTGAGGCTATTCTCAAAACCCGAATGCATGAGAGGAAGGGGGTGCGCATTAATTGGGATCAGCAGATTCAATCTCTAACAGGACATCAATTATACATGAGCGCTCAAGTAACTTTGGTGGCTGTAGATCGCAAGGAAGGTAAAATTATGAAGCGACTTCCTCCTAGTTTTAATGATGCTTTGGTTAGGTTGGTGAGATAAGGACGTAATATATTACGTCTGTACATAAGTAATCAGTTATTAACAAGACCTAAAAAACAACAAATAGTATTATCAATATCTAATAACTGATAATTAATTACCCAAGAATCGTGGATTTGTCGGCGCGTTTAATAATATGATATCGGCGAAGCTGAGTGTACTGGAGAATAAAGTCTTTGCAACACAGATAGGACTACGAGGATAAGTGTTTACAAAGATAACATCTTTCCTGAAATATGGCTCAATCATAATCTAGTATCTCTGGCTTCCGGATATGTTTGCTATTCAATTTTTTTCGTAAAATACTAACTTTGTTGATGATTAATTCTGATTCACGCTCATTATTCTATTCTGAATAACCAAAAGCATCTAAGTATTCTTCATAACTCATTCTACTATCAAAGCTATAGTATCCTATCGCTTCTAATTCAACATCTTCAAAGCCAATATCATTTAAACCAACATCATTTAAATAACTAAAGTCATGTGCATTATCAAAACTTGATATCAAGTCTTCGATAATGTTGTTATCTGTGATGTATATTCCAGTTTCTCTGATATTGTTTCTTGCGTCAGAAGTCAACAAATTATGACTCCCTACCATCGCAAACTTGCTGTCACACACTAGATATTTTTCATGTGTATTCAACAATTTTAGTCTGAAATTATACGGAAATTTGTTTTGCAATTTTTCTAATTCATCTAAAGCTTCGTACTTCCATTTTTCTTTGATATTCTTCATTTTTTTAACTATTTCTCCTTGAGTTAAAGCATTAATATCTATCTCACCCAAATCTCCTAAAATTCCCCACCCTATATCAATAAATACGTCACGAAGCAAAAGTTTTTCAAATAAGCTTATAACTTTATCATTAGTTCCAGTAGTTGTTAACCAAGGACTGATGATAATCAAACGCTCTTCTGCTTCCTCTAATGCTTGATGTAATATTTGACGACTACCATCACGGTTAAAAATCACTTTATTAGCTTTCATATGAGAATGATTTAAAAGATGTGCCTTCAAATAAGCATTCCCAAAAAGATTTCTGAAATCACCATATCTACTTTTATCCCTCTTCTGTCACTTTCCCGAATTATGACGAAATTATGTCATTACAGCCAACGACTCCTAACAACAGAATCAGGGTTTGACCCCTATTTTTCGGAGTTTGATCAAAGAGGGTTATAGCGCTACGCATATAAGTTATACCAAATCCGCCTCTTGTGAATACTTGATCCTCCAAATGCTTAAGCCACCTCTATATGTCTATTTCGTCAAATTTGTGTATCTTTAACTCATCCCTCGGCTAAAGCACGAGGGATTTCGTGTTGTTTGTTGTTAGTTGTTGGTTGAAAGTTAAATAACAAATAACAAAGCGGTGGGCGGCTATCCCTCCTACGTATAAACATCCGTTGGTTTCTTTGAAAAAATGGGCTTCAGGGCCCTTTCGGTGAAAAGGGCACTCTATCAAGCAGATTTGGTATTAGGACAAGATAAATCGTTTAAAAGTGAACAATAACAAGGAAAAAGGAAACATATAAATTTCCTCATGTTGTCCCGTAGCGCTATATTTTTCACCTTGGTATTTTTTGATAGCTCTAGAGTTCTATAATTTAGTTAACCTCACTACATCTTAAATACATTGGCTTATTCTACGTAAATAGAGCCAATCACAAACTATTTTTCTAAGGTGATCACGTTAAATAAACACGCCAGAGAAAACTGCCTATATATTATCAACTACGAATCGTAGAGTTATCCGCATACTTAATAAAAAGTGCGATGGCAAAACTAACTCCTAAAATTAACACCATACTCAAAGCAGAACCAAAACCCCAGTTGCGCGCAGCACCGAGAAACTGATTATAAATGAGACGGGAAATTGTCATACTAGAAGCACCACCGAGTAATTCTGGGTCGACAAAATCTCCCAAACCAGTAATAAAAACTAGTAGAGAACCAGCTGTAATTCCTGGTATCGTTTGGGGAACTGTTACCTTCCAAAAAGTAACCCAAGAATTGGCTCCTAAATCAGCAGCAGCCTCTAAAAGTTGCCTATCTAACTTCTCAAGAGAAGCATACAAAATTAAGACCATATAGGGCAAATAACTATAGGCCATACCAACTAAAACAGCACTAGAAGTATTCAGTATTTCCAGAGTCGGTAAACTTAAACTTTGCAAAATACTATTCAATATTCCCGTGGGTCGTAGAATAGTAATCCAGGCATAGGTACGCAGCAAAGATGAAGTCCACAGAGGCAAAATAAAACCTAAAATTAACAAATTACGCCATCTTTGGGGAGCCATTTGTGCGATCCAATAGGCAACAGGAAAGCCAAGAATTAAACAGACTATAGTGGTTCCAGTGGCGAAAAATAGGGAACGCCCTACTACAATTAAGTTTAACGGCTCAAAAACGCGCAGGTAATTATCAATTCCACTGGGATTAACCACTTCTCCTGGTCTAATGCCTGGAACTAAACTCAATTCAAAAATCACCAGAGTTGGTAATACCAAAAGTAGCAATAACCAGAGCCCAGCAGGGGCTAACAAAGCAAATCCTTCCAGAAACTTACCCGATTTGCTCTCTCTCAAAAATATCAGCCAATTGAGTAGAGATGCTGCTATAAATAGGCTGAAAGCTAACCAGAAACCAATTCCATAATCTACTTGAACTAAATCTATTCCTTGACGCAAAACATACTGGTCAAAGCGATATTTAATAACGAGTAAAAATAGTGCACCAGTGCTACTGGCGATAGCTGATATTACAGTAATCCGCTTAGCCTTAATTGTGCTAATAACTAAGCCAATTAGAGCATAAACCAAAGCCAGAGTAGCGAGAGGTTCTCGAAAAAAATTGTTTTGCTGAGCATCAAAGCTAACTACACTGGAAAGTTCACCAATTTTTGCCAAAGATAAGCCTGTAGTTAGCTGCAATCCGCTGAGCTGTAAACTATCTTGGTTGACGAATGTCAGACTAATAAATGGTAGAAAAAAAGCAAAAGTAATCGCAGAAAAAAGAAAAAGCGAACTCTGCTGACTCCAACTTAAATAAGCTATTTTATTGACAAAATTCTGAGACTTTGTCTGATATTTTTTCTCACCCTTGGTTGCCATTGTAAATACCCTTGAAATATCTAGGCACTAGTTAATTTTGTCCAATATAGGTCATAAATTTCACTTACCTCATCACCCAGAGGAATTAAGCCTTCGCACTTAGCTAAAGTAGCTGTTGAAGGAAAGAGAGTGGGATTATTTTGGACTTCGGTTGGTAGTAAATTAAAAGCCTCTTGATTTGGCGTCGCAAAACTTAAACGCTCGCAAATTTGAGCAGAAATATCTGGTCGTAGCATAAAATTAATCCAAGCATAGGCTCCTTCAAGATTAGGAGCAGTGCGTGGAATAACCAGGGTATCCATCCACAAAGAAGAACCACTACTAGGAACTATATAAGTTAAATCCTCATTTTCTGGAGTCACTTCATTGGCATCAGAAGAATAACACATTGCCACTAGTAAATCTCCAGACAAAATCTGTGTGCGCCAAGCATCAGAATCAAAAGAAGCTATTGTAGGTTTTAAAACTCGCAACTTTTCATAAGCTTCCTCAATTTGTTTTGGATTAGTTGCATTGTAAGAATATCCCAAAGAACGCAAAGTTGCACCCATAACCTCGCGCACATCATTCAACAATGTCATGCGCCTTTTCAATTCCTGCTGATGCTTCCAGAGAAATTGCCAATCAAGTGGTACTTGTGAAAGCTTAGCTTGGTTATAGATTAAACCAGTTGTACCCCAACTCATAGGAGTACTGTAGCGATTATTAGGATCGTAACTAGGGTTAAAAAAACGGGGAAACAGCTTCTCTAAACCGACGATACGAGACTTATCTAACTCCGTCAATAAGTTCAGTTCCACCATATTTTGCACCATATAATCAGAAGGATAAATGATGCTATAACCACCGCCACCGCTAGCTTGAATTCGAGCCAACATAGCTTCATTAGAATCAAAAACATCAGCGATAACACGAATCCCTGTTTCTTGATAAAAGCTATCTAATAAATCATCATCGGTATAACCAGACCAAGTATAAATATATAACTCATTCCTATTACCTTGAGCTACAGGAGTAGATCGCACATTGCCTAAAGTCCAACCACAGCTAGATAAAGCTAAACCACTAGCTGTAGCTGTACACCCTCGTAAAAATTGTCGTCGAGTTGGTCGTCTCATCAATACACTTTAGAATTTGGGAACGTAGTAAGCTACCTCTTGAAGTAATAAGTAGGACAACAAATAACAAACAACAAACAACCAACAACAAATAACTAACTTATCAAAACCAGACTATCAGCAGCCGACCAAGAAACATAAATAGGAGTGTTTCCAACAGAAAAATGTACCTCATGATTTGGTTGTGTCACCCTAACTAAAGCACCATTATTACCCAACTCAATTAAGTATTGAATGTGAGTTCCCAGATACATAACGTGCTTAAGCTTACCCACAAAACAATTATCTGCTGTCGTAGAAGATTCCAAGCTGAGTTTAACTTTTTCTGGTCGCACACTCACAAAAACATTTTGCTTCACAGCCAAAGGAAAATTAACTCCACTACTACCTTCGCCAGGGGAAAATTTAACCCTCATCTTGATACCCCCAGAAGTAGTAATGATAGCGCCATCGCGATCGCCATTTTCCACCATTCCCTCAAACAAATTAGTATCGCCAATAAAATCTGCAACAAAAGCTGTTTGGGGACGCTCATAAATACTACTAGGACTACCTACCTGCTCAATTTTGCCTCCCTGCATCACCGCAATGCGATCAGACAAAGACAAAGCCTCCTCTTGGTCATGGGTTACCATAATAAAAGTTAAACCCAACTCCTGGTGCAATCGCGACAGTTCCACCTGCATCTCCTTACGCAGTTTCAAATCCAAAGCACCCAAAGGCTCATCCAGCAACAATACCGCAGGGCGATTCACCAAAGCCCTAGCCAAAGCAACTCGCTGCTGTTGTCCTCCCGAAAGCTGGTGGGGAAATCGCTTAGCGTAGGTTTCCATTTTCACACTCACCAACGCCTGTTGTACCCTCTCCTCCACTTCCTTGCGCGATAACTTTTTAATCCGCAGTCCAAAAGCAATATTATCAATCACATTCAAATGATTAAATAGAGCATAACTTTGGAAAACCGTATTCGCTGGACGACGATAGGGAGGTACTTGATTCATCAATTTTTTTTGAATCAGCACCTCTCCCGCTGAAGGAGTTTCAAAACCAGCAATCAGACGTAGAGTTGTCGTTTTACCACAGCCAGAAGGACCAAGAATACTAAAAAATTCTCCCTGACGAATGGCAAGATCAACACCACGGACAGCAGTTTCACCCGCAAAAACCTTGAACACCTTACGGAGTTCCACGTCTAGTTGATGGGGTGGGGTTGTGGTAGAGGTTGATTGTGGGGTCAAAGTTTGAGCCATGGCTAATTAGTAATCATCGGTAGGAATTGCCTATACTTGATTTAATTTTATCCGCCTTATTTAACTCAACCAATTATCACTGCCAAATATAACTATTAACCTTAAGATTAGATTCCAAACCACCCAGCAATCTCCAGCATTTTCCCTACACTTACCCATGACAATTAACCCTAGTCTCAACCCTACTTCCAAAGCTGTTCGCCGCACTACTCAACTGGTAGTAGGACAACGCTACCAGTCTGTGGTTATCCTGTCCCTAATCAGTCTCTTGATGCTAGGTGGTATTGGTGCACGTCTTGCCCATCTCCAGCTCGTTAAGGGCGAAGCAAGCCGCGAATTGGCAGAAGACAATCGGATTCGTCTCATTCCCAAACAACCAGTTAGAGGGGCAATTTTTGACCGCAAAGGCAAAATTCTCGCTAGTAGTCGTCTTTCCCATTCTGTCTTTGTTTGGCCCTTAGCGATTCAGAAAGAAAACTGGCTGCAGACGAAAGCGAGACTAGCCCAAATTCTCAAGATGTCAGAAGACGAAATTAATGAGCGTCTTGCCCAAGCAGAAAATAACTCCTCAACTCTACTACGTATCGCCAGGGGCTTAAGCCCAGCAGAAATCACCGCTCTCCAAGAATATAGTAGCGAACTCGAAGACGTAGAAGTAGACATTGAACAGGTAAGAAATTACCTACATGGTGACTTAGGAGCCCATGTTTTAGGTTACACCGGAGAATTGAGCGCCGCAGCTTACAAGCGAAAAAAAGCCGAAGGCTACCGTCTCGGAGAAATTGTGGGTCAAATGGGAGTAGAAGCCTCCTTTGAAGATAAACTACGGGGGGAATGGGGTGGTCAACAGATAGAAGTGGATGGTGCAGGCAAAATTGTCCGTATTTTGGGCGAAAAAGAAGCTAGAGCCGGTCAAAATGTCCATTTAACCCTGGATTTAGAACTCCAAAAAGCTGCAGAAAAGGCTCTCGCTTACCGTAAGGGAGCCATTGTCGCCATTGATCCCAACAACGGTGCGGTTTTAGCCATGGTGAGTCGTCCCACCTTTGACCCCAATATTTTCTCTTCGCGCATTACACCAGAAGATTGGGCAGCTTTGCAACGCAAAAAACCTTTTGTCAATCGCGCCTTACGGGGATTTCCCCCCGCCTCCACTTTTAAAATTGTGACAGCAACGGCGGGTATGGAATCAGGTAAATATCCTCCTGGCACTGTTCTGGGTACCTCCGCCTATATTAGTGTGGGTAGTGTCCGCTTCCACGAATGGAACCGAGCTGGTTTTGGTCCTATGGGTTATATCAGAGCCATGGCTTGGAGTAGCAACACTTTCCACGGCAAAATTGGTCGAGGTGTAGGCGGAAAAACCCTAATTGATTGGTCAAGACGCTATGGTTTTGGTGAAGCTACAGGTATTGAACTAGGTTCCGAATCCGCTGGTTTGATTGCCGATAATGAATGGAAACAGCGCAATTTTGACTGGGGTTGGACTGTGGGTGACACAATTAATATGTCAATTGGTCAAGGTTTTACCCAAGCTACCCCTTTGCAAGTAGCAGTTATGTTTGCAGTACCCGCTAATGGAGGCTATAAAGTTAAACCTCATGTGCTAGCAAATAATGATGCACCACAACAGTGGCGCGAGTCTTTGAATTTGAAAGAAAGTACCCTCAAAACTCTACGTCAAGGGCTGCGACGGGTTGTCAGCGGTGGTACTGGACAAATCCTTAATATGCCTGGTTATCCTGCGGTTGCGGGGAAAAGCGGTACCGCAGAAGCACCTCCGGGAGACCCTCACGCCTGGTTTGGTGCTTATGCTCCCTATGATAAACCGGAAGTGGTTGTGGTTGCTTTTGTGGAACACACCAAAGGTGGTGGCGGTAAAATTGCTGCTCCTTTAGTGCGTCAAGTCATACAAGCTTATTTCCAAAATAAAAAAAAGTAACAACCCTCGAGCTCTAAAATTTAGGAGCCAGCAAAGGATTTGAGTAACCAACCAATCACAACTCCCAATCCCCCAAATCGCAGTGCTAACCAAAAAGGTTCCTTGAAACTACTCCAACTCAAAAGAGTGCTTTCAAGATTGAGTTCAATGGTTTCTATTTCCTTCTCAATCTGTTTTAGCTGAGCTTTAAGTTCTAACTGATTAGAATCGCTTTTAAGCTGCTTCTTTCGCTGCTCCAGCTCCTGTTTACGCCCTCTATCTCGCTTAATCTGTGTGTAGCGTTTCTTGAGCTCCAGAAGATTTTGCTCTGCTTGTTTGAGAGCTTCCTCCAATTGTGTATCATCTGCAGGGGATTCTTGACGACGAGGCATCTTATAGTAAATCTGGTTTAACTAGAGTACACCCGAAACAAGTTGGGAGCAGGGAGCAGGGAGAGATTATTATAACTATCTTGTGAAAAGCGAACTGGATATTAAACTAGAAACAAGAAATATACATCTAGTATTACCATGAGTGAGACCACATCAACAGCCAAAGTTAAAAGTCTCGAAACAGCAACCACCTTAGAGCTAGCACAAGCCCTAGCAGAGCGCTGTTGCATCACTCCTCAAGATTGGCATCGTCTCAAAGCAAATCGTCAAGCACAAGCAAGTCAACAGGCTGCTGCAGCTTTAGTATTTTTGCTCAGCAAGCAGCCAGAAGAAGCCTTAGTCCGACTCCAACAAGCAACTGGTTGGCTAGATCGCTCAATTAGCGCTCCACCCTGTCCCAGCCATGGTAAGCATTAGCTTATACTACTAACCTACTCCGGTTACTGCTCAAAAGTAGGTGGTTAACAGTAAATACTTATCGGTTGTTGGTAGTTTGGTAATGCACTAAAAAATGGGTTTTTAAGAGAGATAACAGCCTACTTTTTTCCCTATATACCCAAAAAAACAGGCAACCTGATGCTAATGGGGTTGCCTTTGTTTGCTTGCATGCACCTGCTTACACAGTAGAAGTTGGTTACCTTTTTTATTCCAATGTACCTTGTCAAAAATTTGATGCAGGATGCACATACCTCTGCCATTTTCCATCTCTTCAGCGGGTAACAATCCCTCGGGTGTATCATGGCAATCATTCTTGGGTTGGAAACCATCACCTTGATCTGAAATTACCCAAGAGTATTGATCCTCTAGCATGGAAAACTGAACCATCACCGTTTTACTAGGATCAAGTTTATTGCCATGTTTAGCTGCATTAACCAAGGCTTCCTGTAGTCCTAGACGTAGTTCTGGATGCCACTCTGGTGGTATCTTGGCTAATAGTAAGTCAAGAACTGGAGCAAGGTAGAGGGTAGAATTGAAGCTCATGGTACTCCAGTCACATACAGCTGTACGCAGTGAAATCGCGATCACGCTCTTTACCTCTCACTCTGATTACAATGGGCTTGAAATGAGTCTATGCCTAAAGGCTATAGAGTCTTGTCTTATTTCTTGGGAACAGAGCTAGGAGTCTGTTTTGGAAGTTTAGTTCACGAGAGTAAACGATTCCTTAAAGCTATATACCACCGCTTTTAAGAAGAATTTGATAGGGGAATCTTAACATTATTGGCGATGTGGGAAAAACTCATCATTGGCTTAGTCTAATTTGTTTATAAGCAACTTTTGCTCATCGCTTTTAAGCTTCCCTGATGATTTCATAGATGATGTTAGTGCCAGTAGTTTTCCAATTATTGAGTAGCTTTCTATTATGTTCGGGAAACCTCACCTAATAATAATATAACGAAATTTGTATAAAGACTCGTGATGATAAATTGCTTTTATGGATAAGAAATGATTAATAAAAAATTAACTCAAGGTTGAGTCAAACTAATTTTGGGCTAGTCAATGGGGCTGCAATTGAAGCAGGGCAGCACATTCAACGTGTGAAGTTTGAGGGAAAAAGTCAGCAGGCTGCACACTAATTAACTGGTAGCAATTATCTTGACACAAAATTTTGATATCCCTAGCTAAGGTTGCAGGCTTACAACTGATATAAAGCAGTTGGGAAGGGCGCATCGCTTTGATGGTGCTTATAACCTGGTGAGGGCATCCTTTACGGGGAGGATCTAGCACAACTAAGTCTGGAATTACCTGTAATTGAGGCATCAACTCTTCCACTGCACCTGTCTGGAAAGTTACATTGCTGATTCCATTTAATTGTGCATTAATACGAGCCTGCTCAACTGCTGCACTTTGCACTTCAATCGCGATCCCCTGCCTTACTTTAGTTGCTAATGGCAAGGTGAAAGTACCGATCCCGCAATAGGCATCTAGCAATATTTCCCCACCTTGCAAATTTAGTTGGGGAATAATTGCTTCTAAAAGAGCTTCTGCTGCTTCTGTGTTGACTTGGAAGAAGGTTTCTGGGCGTAACTCGAATTTTAGACCCGCAAAATGCTCCTCTAGGTAATTTTTTCCTGCAATACAGCGAGTTTTTGCTCCCCAAATAGCATTGCTACGCTGGGGGTTATGGTTAAGACACACACCCACTAGTTGAGGATAGCGCTGGAGCCAAATTTCTGCTTGCTCTTCGATCCCCGGTAAATGCCCATCGCAACTCACTAGAGTTAGTAAAATTTCCCCTGTATGTCTACCAATGCGTAGGGCGAGATGACGCAACTTTCCTTGATGTCGCTGCTCATTATAAATTGACCAACCGCGTTTTTCTAGATCCTGCTTAATCTGTGCCAAGAAGGGATTTAGCCTAGGATCTTGCACTGGACATTGATTCAGATTAATCAGCTGGTGAGTACCACGACGATAATACCCTGCTTGTACACTTCCTGTGGTGGAGCGAGCTAGGGGATAGGTTACCTTGTTGCGATAACCCAAATCATGAGGCGATCTCAATACAGGGGCTACGGGTGGTTGTGCGATCCCCGCTAGACGCTGTAGAGTTTGAATGACTAAGTTGCGCTTAATTTGCAGTTGCTCTTCATAGTCGAGATGCTGCCATTGACAGCCGCCACATTTATCTGCCACAAAACAACGGGGAGTGCGGCGTTGAGGAGAAGGAACAATAATTTCCTGGAGTTTTCCTTGAGCATACTTGGTTTTGATGCGCACCAAGCGTGCCACAATGCGATCTCCAATTGCTGTATCGGGGACAAAAACAACTTTCCCTCCACAGCGCCCTACACCCTCACCATTATGATTAAGATCCTCAATGGTAATGGTGATTAACTCTCCCTGTTGCCATGGCTGCGAATTTAGTTTAGGGTTAGACATGATTTTATCTCAAGGCCACAATAATGCCTTAATTTTTGCTAACTGGGTGAATTGTAGGGCAGTTGCTTAATTTAATCGTGGATAACTTCACTTAAGGTATATTATTTTGAGTTGGCGTAGGATTCCAAGCTTTTCCACTCTTTTTGTTACAATCTCACTCTTAAAATTTTATTTCGAGTCATGGCATACATTTTAGTGCTACAGTGACCGTAACAGGAAATAGTATTCAACCTGTATAAAAGCCCAGTAACCTCAACTTTAATACTGACGAATAAACTAATGTCAGTTGAACACACAAGGGAATGTTGACCTAGCAAGAAATTCAAATTAGACTATTGCAACTGGTAATCCTTCAATTTTAGTGATATAAGTATTGATCTCTTCCTTTGTGACCCACACAATAGCTAAACTACAAGTGTTAAAAGTTATCGCAATATTATGAGCGTAGTTAGCCAAGTTATTCTCAAAGCAGATGATGAACTCCGCTACCCTAGTAGTGGTGAGCTCACAGGAATGCAAGAGTTTTTTAAAACCGGTGAACAAAGGGTGCGCATCGCCGAAACTCTAGCTGAATCAGACAAAAAGATTGTTGATGAAGCTGGTAAACAACTTTTCCGCAAACGCCCCGATTTCCGAGCCCCAGGTGGTAATGCTTCAGGGCAACGTCAATACAGACAGTGCCTAAGGGATTATAGCTGGTATTTGCGCTTGGTTACCTATGGTATTGTCTCTGGTGACAAGGAACCAATTGAAAAACTTGGCATCATTGGTGCTAGGGAAATGTATAATTCTCTGGGTGTTCCTGTACAGGGAATGGCAGAAGCAATTAGTTGTCTCAAAGAGGCTTCTTTAGGATTACTCAGTGCTGAGGATGCTGCAGAAGCTGCTCCCTACTTTGATTACATCATCCAGGCAATGTCTTAATTTAATTGATTTCTTTGCAAGGTAAAATAGCGCAGGTTCACCTTGCTGTGGTAGCTTCGAGCTAAATTAGGAGTTTAGCAGTAAGGTGATTCTGCGTTAATCTAGTCTGGCTCAATAAAAAACCGACATATTTCTTTACGGAAATTAGTCGGCTCGGATATTACCTGAATAAACTGATGACTCGGCTTGAGCTTGACAGGAGTTATTATCTCGAGTTTGCTGGGACAACATAGCGATTGATATCATAAATTTAAGTGAAGATTATCACTGTGCAAGTGTGAAGTGCATCACAATAGGAGCATGGGTATCAGTAAATGCTTCAGAGGCTATGAAAGCACTTCACTCGCCCACAAGCGTGATTTAGTATGGAGTTGGGGTTAATTTAATATCTGTCATTTGTGAGCAACCAAGGATAATTAACCAAGTATGTCATTGGTCAAAAACTCCACTCTAATGTCTCTAGGACTAACGTTCCTTACCCACGCGGTTGCAGGGTGGCAGGTAGCTTCCTGGGATAGTTCCTGGTCTGCTTGGCTTATGGTTGCTATCTTAATTTTACTAGTTACTTGGGGCTTAACCACTCCATTTAATTTTTTTAACAATTTCTTTAGCCGTTGGCTTCAATCAGATGCTCAAACTCTTGTTTCCTTTAGCTTCTTGATCCTGGTTGTGATTGGAGTTTTGCTGCTGACGTGGATTTTTTTGTTTGTGAAAGTCTTGTTGATGATTTGTGCTGGAATTTTAGCTAGCTTGAGTCTCCAGGAAGTAGGTTACAAAAAGTGGCGATCTTTTTTGCTGCTTACATTATTATCTTGGGCTGGTTATAGTGTGGGTTTAGTAAGTTATCAGTTGATGCATTAGAGATTGTTAAGTTTATATTCGTTTAATCTCTCTGCAATTGGATCGCCAACAGCTAGTAAAATACCATGATGCTCTTGAGTAACCAACCAATGATATTTTTTATTCACGATGTAAAAATCAAACACATACATATTATCTAAAATATCAATTACCGAGTTGACTTTCGCCTCATACAGCCAATACTTGGGCTGTTCATTTTTTGTTTCCTGACCAATAAACCATACTATTTCCTGCGGTGGAAGTATTCCTACAAGAATCTTAGTGATATCATTTTCTTTTTTTGGTTGATAGCGGATAACATCACCAATTAAGTGATGGTTAATCCAAAAATATTTTTCTGCTTGATGTCCGAGTTTAGTAAATCGATTCCATATTTGCTGCAGAATATGTTTCTCAGCATAATATTGAACTTCAGAAAAACAGTCTAGGGAAATGCCCAATGCTTTTCTTTCTATTTCTATGCTGTCTCTTAAGTCCATTGCTTTTACCATAATCATATCAAGGTATAATCAACAGCAATGTTGGTAAATATAACGTTTCCAAATATGATGAGTTACAGACAATCAAACAAAATCTTTTATAAACAAATTTTAGCAATATTTAGGTGTATCTTACTAGCCTAGGAAAGACTATATAAAATTATTTTTTTCGGCTTATTTTGAGAATAACAGAGTAGTTAAATGTAGCTACACAAGTAGCGAATCAAATAAAAATTAAGACTTTTTTTATTTTTTAATCTAAAAATTGTAAGTGGCTCAGGAGATGAGGATATTAATAGTTGAAGATGATGATCGCATTGCCAAACCTCTAGCAGAAGACCTACGACATCAGTACCATAATGTAGATATAGCTGAGGATGGGATTGAAGGTTGGCAATATTCCCAAGCGGTGGAATACGACATAATTTTACTGGATTTAATGTTACCAAAGTTAGATGGTATTAGTCTTTGCCAACGTTTACGCGATAGCAAAAATAATGCTTTAATTTTGATGCTAACAGCCAAGGATACTACTAATGATAAAATTATTGGACTTGATGCTGGGGCAGATGACTACTTAGTTAAACCATTTAAACTCGAGGAATTAGCAGCACGTATTCGTGCCTTATCTCGTCGCAGTCGAGAAGCGATTCCTCTGGTTCTTACACACGGTAAATTGCAACTAGATCCGAGTACTTATGAAGTGACTTATGATGGTATTTTTTTGTCTTTAACTCCCAAAGAATACATGATTTTAGAATTATTTCTACGCCATCCTCATCAGGTGTTTACTCGTAGTGCGATTTTAGAAAAAATATGGGAGTTGGATAAGGTTGTTAAGGCGGGAGATCGCACTGTTAAAACTCACATCACCAATTTACGACGCAAGCTGAAAGCAGTTGGTATGGAAGAGGATATTTTGCAAGCAGTTTATGGAATTGGTTATCGTCTCAGTTCCCTTAAATCTGAATAATTTTAAGCAATAAAAAGAGCATCTTTCCCAGTTCTTGACTTTTTCTTGTCATTTTCTTGTCCTTCGCTAGTTATAACGATTTCAGTGAATGGAGATAGAATAAATGACACCTTTACTTCCAAATTTTGATGCAGCTACTTTTGAAGCAAATATTCCTCTTAATAACCGATATTTTCCCCTGGTAGCAGAAACAATTTTGTCCTACGGAGAAAGTGGTATAGATGACATAGTAGATGAACTAGAGAAATTTGAAGCTATTTTAGAAAGCATCGCTGACGCACTCGAAGATGGCATACTAGGGGGTAGATTCGGTAAGCTCGAAGAAATAATAGAAGATATTGCTGAAGCGTTTGAAGATGATGACGAGGAAGAGGAAGTTATTGAAGATCTCATCGATGAGATTGAAGAGGAATTAGAAGAAATCGCTGACAATCTTGAGGAAATACCTGGTAGCGATGGTGAGATTGAAGCAGTTGAAGACATCATTGAAGAGATAGAAGATACTCTTGACGATCTCGAAGATAGTGAAGTGGAAGATGAGGCGATTGTTGATCAACTAGAGGAAGTTGAAGATATTGTAGAACAAATCGCTGATGCACTTGA